>CACESU010000001.1 GCA_902562285.1 uncultured Alphaproteobacteria bacterium
TCTTCTAAAAAAATTTTTATTCATTAACATATTATAATTCCAAATCTAGATTAATTAATTAACTCTTGGGCTTCTAACTTATCTGATGAATGTTCTTCATTTTTAGATTTTGTACGCATCATTATTGATGGCTCATCTTCATGTTTTTTAACTTTTATCGTCAGTACTCGCATGATATCTTCATTCAATTTCATAAGTCTTTCCATCTCTTGTGCTGCTGATGGAGGGCTGTCTGATTTAATAAGCGAGTAATGTCCCTTTCTATTTTTATTTATTTTGTAAGCTAATGTTCTTAATCCCCAATATTCATGTCCTATTACTTTTCCACCATTATCTTTTAATACATCTGAGTACTGCTTTATTAAATCTTCAGTTTGTATGATAGATAAATCTTGTCTAGCTATAAATACATGCTCGTAAAGAGCCATAACACATCTCCTATGTCTGAACTTGAATCAAAGTACCGAATATTGACCTTATAAACAAGAAGTCAAAGAATGCAAGAACAATGATAAAAAATATCTTCAATCTTTTAATTCCCATATGCTATTATCACAGAATCAAAAATTCTATATTTCAAATTTTTAAATTAACTTTTAAATATTGTTGCTTATATCAATAAGTTACTATATCGATAATTCCTAAATTAATAAGGATTTTAAAATTGCTATCATTAGTTTTTCCTGGTCAAGGTTCTCAATATATTGGAATGGGAAAGGATTTCTCTAATAATTTTCCTGTTGCACATAAAGTCTATGAGGAGGTTGATGAAGAGTTAGGTTTTTCTTTATCAAAATTAATATTCGATGGCAGATTAGAGGATTTGACTTTAACACAAAATGCACAACCTGCAATAATGGCCACTTCAATTGCAATACTTAGAACTATGGAAAATGAGGGTTTTGACATAAAAAATTCTTCATTTGTTGCGGGTCATTCTTTAGGTGAATATACAGCCTTGTGTGCTGTGGGAGCAATTAGTCTTGCAGATACTGCTAATTTGCTGAAAATGAGGGGTCTATTTATGCAAGAATCTGTACCAGTGGGTGTTGGTGCAATGGCAGCAATTTTAGGTCTTGATTTAGATAAAGTAAACTTATTACTCAAAAATTTAAATGCTGATGAAATATGTGAAATTGCTAATGATAATGAACCAAACCAAGTTGTATTGTCCGGTAATAGATTAACAATAGAAAAAGTATGTGATGAGGCAAAATCTTTAGGTGCCAAAAGAGCCATTCTGTTACCTGTTTCTGCACCTTTTCACTGCTCTCTTATGGTTCCAGCACAGAAAAATATGATTAATTTAATCTCTGAAGTAAGTTTGGAAAAGCCAACAGTTCCTTTAGTTTCAAATATAACCGCAATCCCAACTCAAAACCCAGAAGAAATAAGGGAAAATTTGATTAAGCAAATCACTGGTCGTGTTAGGTGGAGAGAAAGCATAATATTTATGCATAAATTAGGAGTAAATAAGGCCTATGAAATTGGACCAGGTAGAGTTTTATGTAATTTAATTAAAAGAACAGTTAATGAAATTGAACAGATAAACTTTTCAAAAATTGAAGATATGGATAAATTAAGGAATAACTAAATGTTTGATCTTTCTGGGAAAAGAGTGCTTATTACAGGTGCATCAGGTGGTATCGGGAGAGAACTGTCTAATGCATTTATAGATGTTGGTGCAAAGATAATTCTAAGTGGAACTGACATTAAACGACTGAAATCTTTAAAAGATAATTTAAAACAGGATTGTGAAGTTTATAAATGTGATCTTTCAAATGTTGATGACATAGACGATCTTTTAAATTACTTGGATAAAACTGGAGGTGTGGATATTTTAATAAATAACGCAGGTAAAACAGAAGATAATTTGTTAATAAGGATGAGTGATGAGCAATGGGAAGATATTATGTTAATAAACCTTACTTCTGTTATGAGGTTATCAAGAGGTATTATCAGAGGAATGATAAAGAAGAGATGGGGTAGAATCATCAATATTACTTCTATAGTTGCATTGACTGGAAATCCTGGTCAATCAAATTATGTTGCTTCAAAATCAGGACTTATTGGTTTTTCTAAATCTCTAGCTTATGAAGTTGCATCAAGAGGAATTACTGTAAATTGTATAGCTCCTGGATTTATAAAAACAAACATGACAGATAAATTAAATGAAAACCAAACAAATTCAATTCTTAATAGAATACCGATGAATCGTATAGGTGTTCCTTTAGAAATTTGCTCATCGGCAGTTTATTTAGCTTCTTCATATTCTAATTACATTACTGGTCAGACAATTCATGTTAATGGAGGTATGTTAATGAGTTAAGGAGGAAATATTTATTTTTATAAAAAAAATTAAAAATATATTGCTTATCATTTAACACAAGTGTATAGCTCTCCCATTCGGTAAATCCTAATTTTTAACAAAGTATTTATTAATAGATATATTAAATATTTAAACAATTGAGGTTGGTAGTATGAGTGATATAACAGATCGTGTAAAAAAAATTGTAGTAGAGCATTTGAATGTTGATGAAGCCAAAGTTACTGATGATGCTTCATTTATTGATGACTTAGGTGCAGATAGTTTAGATACTGTAGAGTTAGTAATGGCATTTGAAGAAGAATTTGATATTGAAATACCTGATGATGCTGCTGAAACAATCCAAACTTTTGGAGATGCTGTTAAATTTATTAATGAAAAAATAGGTTAAATTTTCTTAATTATAATATAGCTAATCTTAATCATGCTTTATATTTAACAATTTTTATCTTAATACTTAAGGAATATAGTATGAGACGTGTTGTTGTTACTGGTCTTGGCATTGTTAGTCCTTTGTCTAGTTCTATTGATGGTACATGGACTAAACTTTTGAATTGTTCATCTGGAGCTTCTAAAATTTCACGTTTTGATACAGAAGGTTATGTAACTGATTATGCCTGTGAAGTTAAATTTGGTGATGGTATTAATGACACATTTAATCCAGATGACTGGATGGATCCTAAAGATCAAAGAAAAGTAGATTATTTTATAATTTATGGTGTTTCAGCTGCGGAACAAGCTATTAAAGATTCGGGTTGGATACCTTCCACAGCAAATGAGAAGAATAGAACTGGGGTTATTATTGGTTCGGGTATAGGAGGCCTCGGTTCGATTGCACAAACTGCTTTGCTCATTAACCAAAAAGGGCCTAGGAGAGTTTCACCTTTTTTTATACCGGGTGCTCTAATTAATTTAATTTCTGGACAAGTTTCAATAAGACATGGATTCAAAGGTCCAAACCATGCAGTTTCAACAGCTTGTTCAACAGGAGCACATTCTATAGGTGATGCTGCCAGACTTATAATGAACGGTGATGCTGATGTAATGATTGCTGGTGGATCAGAAAGCCCTATTACTCAAATAGGAATTGCAGGATTTAATGCGTGTAAAGCTTTATCTACAAAATTTTCTGATGACCCAGTATCTGCATCCAGACCTTATGACAAGGATCGAGATGGGTTTGTCATGGGTGAAGGTGCTGGTGTATTAGTTTTAGAAGAGTATGAACACGCAGTAGCAAGGAATGCTAAAATTTATTGTGAGGTTGTAGGTTATGGATTGTCTGGAGATGCCTATCATATAACTGCTCCTTCAGAAGATGGAGATGGAGGGTACAGATCTATGCTTGCTGCATTAAACTCTGCAGACTTAAATTATAGAAACATCGACTACATAAATGCTCACGGTACATCTACTATGGCAGATACAATTGAACTAGGTGCAGTAGAGAAATTACTTGGAGATTATGCTCCCAATGTTACAATGTCATCTACAAAATCGTCAATTGGTCATTTGTTAGGTGCTGCAGGTGCTGTTGAAGCAATATTTTGCATTTTATCAATTAGAGATCAAATAGCACCACCCACAATTAATTTAAATAATATTGATAAAGAAACTAAGATAGATCTTGCCCCAAACAAAGCTGTGAGCAGAAATATTAATTATGCTCTATCAAACTCCTTTGGTTTTGGTGGTACTAATGCATCTTTAATTTTTAAAAAAATCTAATTCAATATGAGAACAATTTTATCCAATTTTTTTGCATTCACTATTTTTTTTTAACTTTGCCGTTAATTTTGGCCTTATTACTAAATTATAGTCCAAATCCAAAGTCTAAAAGCTCCAAATTTTATTCAATAAATATTGATAAAGGCGATACGTTAAGAGTTGTTTCAAATAAATTATATGACAGTGGATTGATAAAAAATAAGTTAATATTTGAATTATTTACTAGAATTTACAATTTTGAAAAATCCATAAAATTTGGAGAATATTATATATCAAACTCACTATCAATTAAAGAAATACTCAGTAAACTTTATTCAGGAAAAGTAGTGCAAAATCGGATAACAATTCCTGAAGGTATGACAAACGCCGTCTTCTTTAAAAATTTATTAAGTAATGAATTACTGTCAGGTACCTTAAAATTTACAGATCTACCAAAAGAAGGCTATTTAGCTCCTGACACTTTTTTTTATGAGAAAGGAGAAAAAAGAATAGATTTAGTTAATAGAATTCAAAAAGTACAATTAAAAAGAATAAGTAAAATTTGGAATAATAAAAATAATAATTTCTTAAGTTCTTCACATGAATTAGTTGTTCTTGCATCTATAATTGAGAAAGAGTCGGGAAATCTTAACGAATTAGATTTAATTTCATCAGTTTTGCATAACCGTTTAAGAAAAAAAATGAGATTACAGGTAGATCCCACAGTGATTTACGGTATTACCAAGGGAGTTGGAAATTTAAATCGTACCCTTAACAAATCAGACTTAAAAATAGAGTCTATTTATAATACTTATATTATTAATGGATTGCCACCAAACCCAATATGTAATCCAGGTGAGGCTGCATTGAATGCGGCTGCAAATCCAGCAAATTCTAAATATTATTATTATGTTGCAAATGGTAGAGGTGGACATTTTTTTTCGATGAATCTTGAAGAACATAATAAAAATGTTAAACTATATAGGTCACAAAAAGGTAATTCTAATTAGTTATATTGTAAATGTTTCAACCTATAATTAACTATGGTAAAAATTTATGGAACAAAATTTAAATTCATTTAAAAAAACTCATAAAATTTGGAGTAAAATTGTTGAAGAGACTCAGACGATAAAAAAAAAAGAGCCATTACTAAACTCTTTCTTAAATAAGAAAATAAATGAACATAATTCATTTCATGATTGTTTGTCTCATTTGATTGCAGATAATTTAAATAGTAACTTTCTAAGTTATAATGAATTAAGAAAGATTACTGATTTCGCACTAGATAATGAAAATGAAATAGTAGTTTCATGTATTGAGGATGTATTAGCAAATTTTGATAGAGATCCTGCCTGCACTCATTTCGTAAATCCATTCTTATATTATAAGGGCTTTCAAGCTTTACAATGTTATAGAATAGCACACTTTTATTCAAGAAAAGGGCAGGTTGATTTAGCATTTTTTATACAAATGCTGGTTTCGAATAAATTTTCTGTAGATATACACCCATCGGCATCAATTGGAAAAGGTATTTTAATGGATCATGCACATGGCATAGTTATTGGAGAAACTGCTAAAGTAGGAAATAATGTTAGTCTCCTACATTCTGTTACCTTAGGAGGAACTGGGAAAGAAGAGGGAGATAGGCATCCGAAAATTGGGAATGGAGTTTTATTAGGTGCAGGTGCGAAAGTTTTGGGTAATATAACTATAGGAAATTGTGCAAAGATTGCTTCAGGGTCGGTAGTTTTAATTGATGTACCAGATAGGAAAACTGTAGCTGGAATACCTGCTAAAATAGTTGGGGATGTTCCAAATGAGATTTTACCATCAAAATCAATGGATCATAAGTTAAACAATAATGGTAATTAAGCTAGTAGATTAATTGGTTCTTCTATAAAAGAAGCTATATCACTTAAAAATTTAGCTCCAATTGCTCCATCAATAACTCTATGATCTACTGACAAAGTTAGGTGGATTATAGTTTTTTTTATGATATTTTCTTTTTCATCAAAAACGAAAACATCTTCTGTTTTCCCAACAGCAAGTATTGATCCATGTGGTGGATTTATTATTGCATCAAAACTATCAATCCCCATCATTCCTAAATTAGAAATTGTAATTGTCCCACCAGTTAATTCATCAGCTTTTAATCTTTTATTTTTTGACCTTTCAATTAATGATTTGGTTTCTTTACTAATGTCAGAAAGAAGTTTATTTTTAATATTTTTTATAACAGGGGTTACAAGACCATCTTCAATTGCAACCGCTAGGGCTACATCTGTTGAATTCGATTTAATTATTCTATCTCCTCCCCAAGTTACATTACATTTTGGATTAATATATAGAGCATGAGCAATAGCTTTTATTATAATATCATTTATAGAGATTTTAATATTTCTGGACTCTAATTTTTCATTTAAAAATTTTCTTGCTGATAATAATTTGTCTACATAAACTTTTTTCCTAAGATAAAAATGAGGTATTTCTCTTTTTGATTTACTAAGGCGCTCTGCAATAGTTTTCCTCATAGGATTAAGCAAAATATATTCATTATCTTCTTTAACTAAAGATTTTTGCTCTACAGATTGTTCAGTAGATTTTCTTAAAACTATAAATTTTTCTATGTCATCTTTAACTATTCGACCGGCTGGTCCTGTTCCTTCCAAGTCTTGAAAATTTATATTATTTTGAAAAGCAATTCTTTTTGCAAGTGGAGAAATCTTCACTCGATGTTTTTTTAACCTTTCATCTTTTTTATACCGCGAATTCTCTTCTGATATTTTTTCTTTATTATCTTGCAAATTATAATTACTTTTTAGCTCTTTTTCTGAAAAATTTTTATTCTCTTTTACAAACTCTTTTGAATTATTTTCTATAGGTGAGTTATTAGTTGTCTCTAACAATGCTATAGGTTCATTTACTTTAATATTTTCTTCACCCCCTTTTTTAAGAATTTTTTTTAGTATACCGTCTTCTGAACTTTCAAATTCCATTATTGCTTTATCGGTTTCAATTTCTGCAAGTAAATCTCCAGCTTTTATAGTGTCTCCTTCTTTGACTAACCACTTAGCTAATTTACCTTCCGACATTGTAGGTGACAGGGCAGGCATTAAAATTTGTGTTGACATATCTTTTTCAATCTCGATTGGTAACTTTTTTTATAGTATCAAAAATTTCTTTAGGATTCAAAAGAGTAGCTTCCTCAAGGTTTTTTGCATAAGGCATTGGAACATCCTTTCCAGAACAATTCAAAACAGGTGAATCCAAATAATCAAAGACATTTTCCATAATTGAAGCTGATAAATGATTTCCTATTGAACAAATTGGGAAGCATTCTTCAGCAGTTATACAGCGATTTGTTTTTCTTATCGACTCAAAAACAGTCTCATAATCGATTGGTCTTATTGTTCTGAGATCTATAAGTTCAACGCTAATATCAACATCTTTAGCTAGTTCAACAGCAATAAGCGAATGTTTTATTCCTATTCCATAACTTATTAAAGTCACATCCGAACCTTCAATTAAAACGTTTGCTTTTCCAATTGGGATTAATTGGTCACTAATCTTTGAAGAAGCGGATTTATCATTATATAATATTTCATTTTCTAGAAATATTACAGGATTAGGGTCTCTTATTGCAGATTTTAAAAGACCTTTAGCATCATCTGCTGAAAATGGTTGAATAACTTTTAAACCAGGTACTGATGCAAACCATGGTGCAAAATCTTGTGAATGTTGTGCTGCAACTTGAGATGCAGCTCCATTAGGCCCTCTAAGAACAATTGGACAGTTCATTTGTCCACCAGACATATAAAGTGTTTTGGCACATGTATTAATTATCTGATCCATTGCTTGTAAAGAAAAATTAAAAGTCATAAACTCGACTACTGGTTTTAACCCTCCGAATGCAGCTCCTGCTGCTAAACCGGTAAAACCATGTTCAGTTATTGGTGTATCAATTACACGCTCACTACCGAACTCATCTAACAGACCTTGTGAAACTTTATATGCTCCCTCATATTCAGCAACTTCTTCTCCCATCAAAAAAACATTTTGGTCTGCTCGCATCTCTTCAGCCAAAGCATCTCTAATAGCTTCTCGAACAGTAAAAATTTTTATACTATTTGTTATTTCTTTTGTATTATCAGAATTACTAGCTTTTAATTCTAGTGGATTAGCTTTTGAAGTTGAAGGTTCATTGGTTTTTTTTATTATCAAATTTTTTTCTTTTGTGGCACTTGCTTCATCCCTAAACAAAGCAATTGGAGTATTTACTTTAATTTGATTTGTTCCTTCTTTTACAAGTAATTCACCAACTATGCCATCACTCGTAGCTTCAAATTCCATTATCGCCTTATCAGTTTCTATTTCCGCGATTAAATCACCTGCACGAATCTCATCTCCAGGTTTAACTAACCATTTAGCAATACCACCTTCTTCCATGGTGGGTGATAAAGCTGGCATAAGTATTTCAATATTATTCATTTATAAAAAATCTCATAACACTAATGCTCCAAATATATATCATTAAATAAATCAGACAATTCAGGCACTTCACTTTCAATTGCAAAGTCAGCAGCTTCAGAAATAGTTGTTTTTATTTTTTGATCAATTTTTTTAAATTCATCTTCTTTAATTCCTTTTTTTAAGAGATATTTCTGAAAATTTTCTATTGGGTCTTTTTTATTTTTAATACTTTGAACTTCTTCTCTTGTTCTGTACTTTGCCGGATCAGACATAGAATGCCCTTTGTATCTATAGGTATTCATTTCTAGTATATATGGACCATTTCCATTCCTACAGTCTTTAGCTGCTGCCTCGGTGGCTTTACTCACTTTTAAAACGTCCATTCCATCTACCAATTTTCCAGGAATGTTAAAGGCCTGACCTCTTGAAAAAAGTTTTTGTGTCGATGAAGCTCTATCTATTGAAGTACCCATTGCATACTGATTATTCTCAATTATAAAAACTACAGGTAATTTCCAAAGAGAAGCCATATTAAAAGTTTCATAAATCTGCCCTTGATTAGCTGCACCATCCCCAAAATAAGTAAAGCATACAGATTTATTTTTTTTATATTTATTTGCAAAAGCTAAACCAGCGCCAATTGGAACTTGTGCACCAACTATACCGTGACCACCATAGAAATCTTTAGATTTACTGAACATATGCATAGATCCACCCTTTCCCTTAGAATATCCAGTTTTTTTCCCAGTCAATTCTGACATAACACCTTTTGGATCCATTCCACAGGATAACATATGACCATGATCCCTATATGATGTTATTACTTGGTCACCTTTTTTTTTAACTGAATCTACACCTACAACTACAGCTTCTTGTCCAATATACAAATGACAAAATCCCCCAATCTTACCCATTCCATATAGTTGTCCAGCTTTTTCTTCAAATCTACGAATCAATAACATTTTTTCGTAAATTTCTAAGTATGTATTTATTGGTTCTTTTATACCCATATTTTAGTTTAACATTAAACTATATATTACACAATACAAATTTATTTCTCAATTATAATAATTTCATCATTCCTAATCAGTCCTAAAACAATTCTAGATTGCTGATCTAATAAATCTAAATCTAAATTATTACTAAGTTTGGAAGTTTTCATTTCCAAGTCATACATTACTTTTTCATATGATTTTAAATTTTTATTTAATTCAATGATTTGAAATTCGAGATCTATATACCTTTTTAGACCATTATTTCCAAAAATTGCTACATAAGTGAAATATAAAAGAAAAAACATTAAACTCATCAATATAGAGAAATTAATTAAAAATTTATTTAGATTTTTAAACATATAAAAAAATTAATTAAACTTAATCAATGCTTTAACAGCTTTTAAATTAAAGGTACTTCTTAAGAAACTAAATATACTATAATAGACATTCAACACCAGGTAATTTTTTTCCCTCCATCCATTCTAAAAATGCACCACCAGCTAAAGAAACATATGTAAAATCTTTTTCGGCTCCAGACTTTTTTAATGCTGATACAGTATCTCCACCACCTGCAACTGATATTAATTTACCATTCTTAGTGAGTTTTGATGCATACACAGAAGTTTGGATAGTTCCTTTATCGAATGGTTCTAGTTCAAAAGCACCCATTGGCCCATTCCAAATTATAGTTTTTGACATTGAGAAAATTTCATTTATTTTATCACAAGTAGAAGGTCCAATATCTAATATCATATCTTTATTATTTATGTCTAAAACACTTTTAACATTATAATTAGTATTTGCAACAAATTCTGAAGCTACTACTACGTCATGTGGTAGTATGATTTCACAATTGTTATCATTACATGCTGAAATAATTCGTAAAGATGTTTCCTTTAAATTTTCTTCACAAAGAGAATTTCCAATTTGTAGCCCTTTAGCAAATAAGAAAGTATTAGCCATTCCACCACCAATAACTAAAAAATCTACTTTTTTTATTAAATTAAGAAGTAAATCTAATTTTGTTGAAATTTTTGCTCCACCGATAACTGCTGTTAATGGTTTCTGTGGATTTTTTAAAACATTTGCTAATGTATCAATTTCTTTTTTCATTAGTTGACCAGCGCAATTGGGTAGTAATTTAGAAACACCTACAGTAGAAGCATGAGCTCTATGAGAAGCTGAAAATGCATCATTACAGAAAATATCACCTAATTTAGAAAGTTCTTTTGAAAAACTTTCTTCATTATTTTCCTCTTCAGCAAAAAACCGTGTGTTTTCAAGCAACAGTACTTCACTACTTTCCAAATTAACAATTTTTTTTATTACATTTTCTCCAATTAATTCAGAAGAAAATTTCACAGGGCAATTCAATAGCTTCTCCAGATCAGGAATAACTTGTTTAAGGCTTAGTTCCTCTTTGTATAATCCATTCGGTCTTCCGAAATGAGAAATTAAAATAGTTTTTCCACCTAATGCTTGAATAGTTTCAATTGTTGGAATAACACTAATAAGTCTTGAAGTATCAGATATTTTTCCATTTTCAATTGGGACATTTAAATCTACCCTTACTAATATTTTTTTATTAGCTATATTGTAATCGTTTAGTGTTTTAATGACCATTTAACTAATTATAATTTTTCTTTGACTTTTTTGATAATATTTTCTGTGGTAATCCCAAAATATTTATAAAGTTCTGGAGCAGGCGCTGACGCTCCAAAATCATTTATACCAATAAAAAAGTTATTTTTATTTTTTCTCCAATCAGCATGCAACCACTTGTCCCATCCCATTGGTGAAGCTGCTTCTATTCCAACTATCAGGCAATTAGAGCTAAGCACTTTTTTTTGATATTTAATTTCTTGTTTTTCAAATAATTCCCAACAGGGCATTGAAACTACTCTAGTACCAATACCCTCTTTTTCCAAAATTTTTTGTGCATTTAATGCAATTGAAACCTCAGATCCAGATGCAACAAGAATTACTTTTTTTAATAATTTAGTGTCACTAATTATATATGCACCATAACTAGTTAAATTTTTTGGAGAATATTTTTTTCTTACTGTGGGTAAGTTTTGTCTAGATAGGGCAATAGTAGAAGGTATACTTTTATTTTCTAGCGCAATTTCCCATGTTTCAGCAGTTTCAATTGTATCTGCAGGTCTAAATACTAACATATTAGGAGTTGCTCGTAATATAGCTAGATGTTCTATTGGTTGGTGGGTAGGGCCATCTTCTCCTAATCCTATACTATCATGTGTCATAACATAAATAACTCTTATTTTCATTAAAGAGGACAATCTTATTGCACCACGAGCATAGTCTGTAAATGCCAAGAAAGTACCTCCATATGGGATTAGACCACCATGAAGTGAAATACCATTCATTGCTGCAGCCATTGCATGTTCTCTTATACCATAATGTATATATCTACCATTTGGATTTTCAGGTGAAAATATACTTAATTCAGGAGTAAGAGTGTTATTAGATCCAGTTAGGTCTGCAGATCCTCCAACAGTATAAGGAATATTTTTATTAACTACTGATAATGATAATTCAGATGATTTTCTTGTTGCAATTATTGGTTGCTCTTCAATTATTGTTTTTTTGAAGATTTTAAATTTATTTTTTAGTTTACTAGGAACCTCACCTGAAATAGATTGTAGAAAAGTTTCTTTTTTTATTTTGGATAATTTATTTAAATTATTGATCCATTGTTTTCTAATTTCCAAATTTCTAGTTCCCACTTTATGCCAAGCTCTTATGATGTTTTGAGGTATATCAAATGGCTTATGGTTCCAACCAAATAGTTTTCTAACTAGTTTAATTTCATCTTCTCCTAAAGGTGAACCGTGCACACCTGCAGTACCAGCTTTAGTGGGTGAACCAAATCCAATAACTGTCTTACAACTTATTAAAGATGGTAAGTTACTTTTTTTTGCTTCTGAAATGATAAAATCTATTTCTTTAGGATCATGTCCATTACATTCAAAAGTAGACCAATTAGAAGATTTAAATCGATCAAGTTGATTTGTAACACAAGATTTATTAATATCTCCATCAATTGTAATTCTATTATTATCCCATAAAACAATTAAATTTGATAACTCGTGTTTTCCTGCAAGTGATATGGCTTCTTGGCTTATACCCTCCATCAAACAACCATCACCAGCTAGTACATAAGTTTTATGATTAACAAGGTTTTTGCCCCATTTTTTTCTCAATATTAATTCTGCAATAGCCATTCCTACGCCTGTAGCTAAACCTTGTCCAAGTGGGCCAGTTGTAGTTTCTATTCCTTTAATGTGTCCAAACTCTGGATGCCCAGCTGTTTTTGAGTTTATTTGGCGAAAGTTTTTTATGTCCTCTATAGTTATTTCGTCATAACCAGTTAAATAAAGAATAGAATAGAGAAGCATTGACCCATGACCTGCTGATAAAATAAACCTATCTCTATCCGGCCAATCAGGATATTTCGGATCAAATTTTAGATGATTACCAAATAATACAGTACACACATCGGCCATACCCATAGGCATACCAGGATGACCTGATTTTGCTTTTTGTACAGCATCAATTGACAACATTCTTATGGCGGTTGATTTATTCCAATGATCTTCAAAGTTTTTCTTTAAACTATCTACATTCATATATATTCCAGTATTTAAAGTTGTGACCAATGATATCAGTTTAATTCAATATATCTAATGAAATTTATTGACAATAGTTTTTACCAGACTTCATAAAAAAAATAAGTAAACGAACAATTTTTTTTAAAAAGTTCAATCATTAAAAAATACATTTTTTGTTGTTTTTCTCCTAAAACTGTAAATATAATCAAACTAATTAAAAACTGTAAGGACAAAATGATGGCTGAGATTAAAGAATTAGAACAAAAAATCTATGGAACTATTTCTCGGATTGAAATGACTTTGTCCGAAACAAATTTTAAAAGCAAGAATGTAAGCAAGGTAGATAACTTAGAAAACGAAGAAATAAAAAAATTAGAAAAAGAAAATTACCTTTTAAAAGAAAAGCTTAATGATCTAAAGAGAGAACATCAAAAAGATCTTGAAAGCTTTAATGATATTATTGAAAAGTTGAATTCTGTTTTAGGAGAGAAAAATGTCTGAAGTAGAAATTTACGTAGGTGATAGGAAATTTACCATATCTTGTAACCCAGGAGAAGAAAAGGATGTGTTGCTAGCATCTGAGGAATTAGATAAGGAAGCAAAAAATATAGTTAAAAGTATTGGAAAAGTTTCCGATGATAAACTTTTACTTATGGCAGGTTTAATGATAGCTGGACGTATTAAAATAATAGATGAGGATGTTTCTCGTATGTCAAAAGAAATCTCTGAACTTGAGCACAACATATCTACACTTAGAGAAGAAAATAGAAGATTAGAGAGTTTAGAAAATGAAACTCAAATCAATGATAAAGCAGGACATAATAATTCAAATATGGATGAAGATACTTTTGAAAAAATTCTTTACTCTATAAATAACAGGCTAAGCTCTCTCATTCAAGAAGAAAAAGAAGAAATTGATGAGGATAAGAAACTAGTAAATTTTGAAGAAACAACAAAAAATAATTCTGATCAACAAGAACTTTTTTAATTTATACTAATTAATCTTTATTAGCTTCTCTAATTTTTGTTGCGGATTCAGTATTAAACTTGATTTTTTTTTCATTAAAAAGCTCGTCTAATTCTCCAGACATTGCCATTTCCGTAATGATATCGCATCCACCTACAAATTCTCCTTTAATGTAAAGCTGTGGTATAGTAGGCCAATTAGAAAAAGATTTAATTTCTTCTCTTAAATTTTCATCAGCTAAAACATTTATATCCTTATAGTCTACTTCTAGATAATTTAAAACACCTGCAACTCTACTTGAAAAACCACACTGAGGTATAGTCGATGTTCCTTTCATAAATAAAACAACGTCATTTTCAGAAATTTCTTTTTTAATATTATTAATAACTTCTTCCATTCTAATTCTCCGGTACTTTAGTAGTTAGTGCGAGCGCATGGAGTGCTCCATTTGGGCCATCCATTTTTCCTTTTAGTGCCGCATAAACCAATTGATGTTGTTTAACTCTAGTCAAACCAGCAAATTCTTCTGCAGTTACAACTGCTGAATAATGATTCCTATCTCCTGCTAAATCATCGACCTGTATGTATGCAGTAGGAAATGCTTCTCTCAAAAGCTTTTCTATTTCAAAACCATCTATTGCCATTGAAAATTCCAGTTTTTTTCTAATTCTTTATATTTTCTTTATTGGATTATGATAATATAGTTTACTTAATAAATATAGGTTAAATTATTAATTCATCTAGACCAGTATCAAAAATAGTTTTTAATTCATCAATTTTAGTGGTTTCTTTACCAACCTTAAAAAGGCCATCATTAAAATATCCTAACGGTTGTAGTGGAACCTTACTCGCTTTGGCTTCTGTTATAATAAGCTTTTCATTTTGCCTTTCACATATTATCAAATAAAGTCCTTGATTTTCTCCAAAAAGCCATTTTGGATCTTCTGAATTAAACTCAAAACCTATCTGATTTAAAATACAAATTTCTGCAGCTGCAAGTAATAATCCACCATCAGATATATCATGACCACCAATTATTAAATTTTTGTCATTAATCTTTTGTATAAACTTTGCAATCATATTTTCATGTTTAAAATTAATTTTAGGAACTGGACCTGCTTTTTCTCCAGATATTTGCAATATTTCTCGTAAGAAAGCTGATTGACCAAGATGATTAGGAATTCCCCCAATTAAAATTAAACAATCATTAACTCTTGCTTTTATTTTGATAACGTCTTTAATATTTTTTATTAAACCCACTCCACCAATTGTTGGAGTCGGTAAAATAGGATTACCATTGGTTTCATTGTAAAGACTAACATTTCCTGATACTATAGGCATATTTAGTTTTTTTGACGCTTCAGAAATACCTTTTATGCATCCAACAATTTGTCCCATTATTTCTGATTTTTCAGGATTACCAAAATTTAAATTATTAGTAATTGCTAATGGTTTTGCACCTGATATGACTAGGTTGCGAAATGTTTCTGTTACAGCATGACTTCCACCTAATATTGGATCTTGCTCACAATATTTTGGATTACAATCTAAACTACAAGCAATTGCTTTTTGAGAGTTTTTAATTCTAACTATTCCTGCATTAGAACCTGGGGGCAATATAGTATTTGCCAAGACCATGTGATCGAACTGTTCCCAAACTATTTTTTTTGAAGAATAATTTGGATTAGACAATAAAGTTTTTAGTGCTTTCATAGGAGTAGCTTTAAAATTATTAAAATTTGGTGTTATATTTTTTTTAATTTTAATTTTCCATTTTCTGTCATATTCTGGTGCTTTAGTTGATAATGCCTGTAATGGTAAATCTGCTTCTAATCTTGAATTGTGGTAAATCTTAAATCTATCTTCTGATATAGTTTTTCCAATAATTGAAAAATCCAAGTCCCATTTTTGGAATATTTCTTTAGCTTCTTTTTCTTTTCCAGGAGCAAGTGTCATTAGCATCCTTTCCTGACTTTCTGATAACATCATTTCATAGGCATGCATATCAGACTCCCTTGTTGGTACATTATCAAGATCTAACATCACACCCAAATTTCCTTTTCCTGCCATCTCTACAGCAGAACAAGTAAGTCCAGCTGCACCCATATCCTGTATAGATATAACAGCACCAGCTTTCATAAGTTCTAAACAAGCTTCCAATAAACACTTTTCCATGAATGGATCCCCAATTTGTACAGTTGGCCTTTCATTTTCTTTTTTGCTAGTGAATTCGTTTGAAGCCATAGTGGCTCCGCCTATACCGTCTCTTCCAGTTTTAGCCCCTAAATAAACTAATGGTAGATTGCTTTCAGTGGCTCCAGAATAAAAAATACTATCTTTATTTAAAACTCCTGCAGCAAAGACATTAACAAGGCAATTACCCTCATATGATGGATCGAATCTTAACTCACCTCCAAGATTAGGGACACCAAAACTATTTCCATAACTTCCAATACCTTCAACAACACCAGACAATAGGCCTTTCACTTTATTTTTGTTTGTTCCAAAGCTTAATGCATTCATAGTAACTATTGGTCTAGCTCCCATGGTAAATATATCCCTCAATATTCCTCCAACACCAGTAGCAGAACCTTGGAAAGGATCTATAAATGAGGGATGGTTATGGCTTTCAATTTTGAAAACTAAAGCATCACCATCATCAATATCAATTATTCCAGCATTTTCACCAGGCCCACATATTACTTTAGGACCTGAAATAGGAAGAGTTTTTAACCATTTTTTAGTAGATTTGTAAGAACAGTGCTCATTCCACATTGCTGAAAAAATACCCAGCTCTGTAATATTTGGTTCTCTTTTAATCAGATTAACTATTGTTTCATATTCTTGATCAGTTATTCCATGGTTTCTGATTAAATCTTCAGTAATTTTTATACTTGATAAATTCAAAATATTTACTCTAAAAATATTTAAGATTTATTTTTTTTTGTTAAAACTTTTGATCTTGCCTTAGCACTATTAACGTCGCTTATGCCTAAAAGATGTGCTAATACTCTCATTAATTTATTTTCTTCAGGAGTTCTACTATTGTCGTCTAAAACTATACTCCACAGTTGCTCAATTAATTGATTTCTTTCTTCATATGGTATATCTTGTTTAATAATTCTTGTTAATTGAACATTATCATTTATTTCGGTTTCTAATTCTTCACCTTGCAACCTTAAAAGCATAGCATCTTCTGAGTTTATGTTTAATTGATTAGATAGCAAACGATCAATCAGCTTTTTTTCAGATTCAGTATAATCATGATCAGTTTTTGCAGCTCTAACTAAAATTGCAGCAATTGCATCATTTGAAGTGATATCTTTTTCATATGATTTAGGAGAAAATATATCTTTTAATTTATTCCACATAATTAACCTCTTTAGACTAACCTAGATTGTTTTAAAGCAGCTTTTATAAAATCTGAGAATAAGGGATGTGGAGAAAATGGTTTTGATTTTAATTCAGGATGAAATTGTACACCTATAAACCAAGGATGATCAGGGATTTCGATAATTTCAGGCAATGATCCATCAGGGGATAAACCAGAAAAAATAAAACCATTTTTCTCTAAAATTTCTTTATAGTTGATATCTACTTCAAATCGATGTCTATGTCTTTCAGAAATAGTATTTGCATTATAAATTTTACTAACTTTTGATCTAGGTTTTAGTAAAGCTTCATAAGATCCAAGGCGCATAGTACCCCCTTTATAATCTGTTACTTTTCTAGTTATAGTTATTCCTTTATCTAACCATTTTTCTAAATGAAAAATTATAGGTACTATTTCTTTTTTTTCCCCAGAGTATGGGTAATAAAACTCTTCAGAATTAGCATTCTCAATTTTAGCTAAATTACGAGCTGCTTCAACAACAGCCATCTGCATCCCTAGGCAAATACCAAAAAAAGGTACTTTTTTTTCTCTAGCAAATTTTGCTGCCATTATTTTTCCTTCAGCACCACGTTCCCCAAATCCACCTGGAACCAATATAGCGCTAAAATTCTGTAAATAAGAAGCCGTATTCTCTTTTTCAAAAATTTCAGAGTCTATCCATTCTGCTATTACTTTTATATTATTTGCAAAACCACCATGAGTAAGTGCTTCTGCAATAGATTTATAGGCATCACCAAGTTTTGTGTACTTACCAACAATTGCAATTCTTACTTCACCTTCTGGAAAATTTATATTTTTAGAGACATTTTTCCAAACAGATAAATTGGGTTTTTTTGAAGCGTCCATTTGGAATGTTTTTAAAACAGCAATATCTAAATACTCTCTGTGAAAAGCTAAAGGAGCATCGTAAATTGAATTTAGATCATATGCTGAAATAATAGCCTCTGGTTTAACATTGCAAAATAGAGCTAATTTTTTCTTTTCTTCATTTGGTATTCTGTCTTTTGCTCTACAAACGAGAATATCAGGAGAAAGACCAATGGATCTAAGTTCCTTTACTGAATGCTGGGTGGGCTTAGTTTTTAGTTCTCCAGAAGTTTGAATAAATGGAACTAAAGTTAAATGCATAAAGATACAAGATCTACCCTCTTTTTCTTGTGAAAATTGTCTTATAGCTTCAAAAAAAGGTAAACCTTCAATATCTCCAACTGTTCCTCCAATTTCGCATAGCATGAAATCTACTTCTTCTTCACCTATCTCGATAAATTTTTTAATCTCATCTGTTACATGGGGAATAACTTGAATTGTTTTCCCTAAGTAATCTCCTTTTCTTTCTTTATCTAAAACATTTGAGTATATTTTGCCAGAAGAAATAGAATCAGTTTTTTTTGCGGCTACTCCTGTAAAACGTTCATAATGTCCAAGGTCTAAGTCAGTTTCTGCTCCATCATCTGTTACAAAGACTTCTCCATGCTCAAAAGGAGACATAGTTCCAGGATCAACATTTAAATATGGATCCAATTTTCTTAATCTAACTTTATATCCTCGAGCTTGAAGAAGTGCACCTAAGGCTGCGGTAGTTAAACCCTTACCTAAAGAGGAAACAACTCCGCCAGTTATAAAAATAAATCGGGTCATTTATCTGTAATGGTCAGAATAATTAAAGATGTTTTTTGAATCATCATCACTGATATTTATTATAAATAAATTATTTTATTTTGGCTAATAGAAATAAATTAATTTTATAAATCAATATTCTTTTGGAGGATTGGATGGTTCTTCTTTTTTTGGAAGTGCTTTAAGTTCGTTTAAACCAGGTGTTCCTGCTGGTTCATCTACTACTATTTCTTCTATGTTATTATTATCCAATATAGACTGATTACTAGCTTTATTTGCAGCAATTATAGTTAAGGTTAAAGAAGTTATCAAAAACAAAATTGCAATAATCCAAGTTAATTTATTTAGTGCAGTTGTTGCAGACCTATTAGCCATAAAATTATTATCACCACCAACACCAAGTCCTCCTCCTTCTGACCGCTGTAGTAAAACAGCCCCAATTAGAATAAGTGCTATAATTAGATGAATTATTAGTAATACGTTTTCCAATTAAATAAACTCCAATTATTACTGAATAAAACAATAATAAAAAAAATTAAAGAATTAATTTTTATCCTTATCTACCATCTTTCCACTAGCAATCCAAGGCATCATATCTCTCAATTTTTTACCAACTTTCTCAATTTCGTGAGAATCATTAATTCTTCTTGTAGCTTTAAAAAATGGCTGTCCAACTAAATTTTCTTTCATAAATTTGCTCACAAAGCTTCCATTTTGAATATCATTTAAAATCGCTCTCATTCTTTCTTTAGTCTCTTTGTAAGGTAACACTCTAGGTCCAGATACATATTCCCCATATTCTGCAGTGTTAGATATCGAGTAATTCATGTTGGCAATTCCTCCTTCGTAAATAAGATCAACAATTAATTTTACTTCATGAAGACATTCAAAATATGCCATTTCTGGTTCATAGCCAGCTTCAACTAAAGTTTCAAATCCCATTCTTATTAACTCTACCAGTCCGCCACAGAGTACAGCTTGCTCTCCAAAAAGGTCTGTCTCACATTCTTGCTTGAAATTAGTTTCAATAATTCCTGATCTTCCTCCACCTATAGCAGAACAGTATGACAAGCCTATGTCTAATGCCTTGCCTGAAGCATTTTGATGAACAGCTACCAAACAAGGAACACCTCCGCCTTTGACAAATTCTCCTCTGACTGTATGACCAGGACCTTTTGGAGCCATCATAATTACATCTACATCTTGCTTTGGTTCAATTAGACCAAAATGAACATTCAATCCATGAGCAAAGGCTATTGCCGATCCACTTTTTAAATTGTTATGAATTAAATTTTTATAAGTTTCTGCTTGTAACTCATCTGGCATAGTGAACATCATTAAATCACACCACTTTGCTGCTTCCTCAATCCCAAGAACGTTCAATCCTTCAGCCTCAGCCTTTTTTGCTGATGGAGAATTATTCCTTAGAGCAACAGCAACATTTTTTGCGCCACTATCTCTTAAATTTAATGCATGTGCATGACCCTGACTACCATAGCCAAGAATAGCTATTTTTATTTCTTTCACTATATTGACATCACAATCTTGATCATAATATACACGCATATTATCTCCATTATCTAATTTTAAAAATTTACAAATTCTATTAATAGGCAATTACTTTATTGTAGGTAGCCTTTAATAGTAAAATTTTAACCTTATGGCAATTGTAATTTAAAATATAACAATTTTATCATTGAAACATTCCAAATTTCATAGCAATTTTTTTTGAAATTTTATTATTACTTAAGAAGTTTAATCCAAATTTTCTTATATCAGATACTACTTCGTTTTTACTAATTGATAATTTATTGAGTAAATGAACGCTTAACATTCTAGAGGTAATTTGTTTTTTCCTTAAATTTTTATAATCTTTTAAAAACTCAAAGTCTCCAATTTCTAAATTATTTTTCAATCTTTTTTCAGTAAGTTGGAATAAATTTTTTATGTCATGAATCGAAGTATTAAGACCCTGAGCTCCAATAGGGGGTAAAACGTGAGCGGTTTCAGCTAATAATATTGTTCTCTCATAGGTTAAAGTTAACGCTGCTTGAGAAATTATTGGAAAATTGTTTACCTCGCTTTTTACTTGGCAATCACCAAGTATATTTCCTGTCCGTTGGGTTATAAAATTTGATAGCTTTTTTTTATCTGAAAAAATTTCATCATTTGTATTTTTATCATCTATCATAAGAACTACTGATGAAAAGTGACCGTTAAATCGTTTTGTTTTTAAAGGTACTAATGTACATGGACCTTCCGATTTGTAAATTTCATAAGATTTAGAATCATGATTACATAAATGCTTAATATTAAAAACTAAAGCTCTCTGGTTGTAGTCATATTTAATTTTTTTTATTTTTAAGATTTCTCTAATATTACTGTCTCTACCATCCGCAGCTATGATTAGTTTAGAGTTTATCTGTATTTTTTTATTTGTCTTAATCACAACGTCAAATGATCTAGGTTTTATATGCTCAACATAATCCTCTTCTAAATAGAGGAACCGTTCTGAAGTCATCATCAATTTTTGCAATTTCTCAATTATAACTTTATTAGGTAAATTATAACCTAGTGTATTAATTCCAAGATCGTGTGCAAAAAATTCACAACTTGAGTCAATTTTGCCAACTTGAGGATTTAGATTACAAATCACAAGAGAATTTAATGGTTGTGCTTGATTTTCAAAATTCTGCCATATTCCTATATTTTTAAAAAAATCAACTGCTGGATATAGTAAGGCAGTAGAGCGCAAATCATTAATTCTATTTTCTTGTTTTGGTACTTTATTTTTTTCTATGCAAGCAACTCTTAATCCAAGATGAATTAAAGATTTTGCCATAATTAAACCTGAAATTCCTCCACCACAAACAACTACATCAGTATTATAACAATTCAAAATTTTATCCTTCTGTATTTAAGATATATGATATATTTCTGTTATATTTTATAATAAATTATTTATAAATTCCTTAAAAAGATACAAGCTATCAGTAGGGCCTGGACTTGCTTCTGGGTGATATTGCACTGAAAAAATTTTCCTATCTTTTAAAGCTATTCCACAATTGCTTTGATCGAAAAGTGAAATATGAGTTTCAACGACATTTAAAGGAAGTGTTTTTGGATCAACAGTAAATCCATGATTCATAGAAGTAATTTCTACTTTTCCAGTTTTTAAGTCTTGAACTGGATGATTAGCACCATGATGACCAGTTTTCATTTTTATGGTTTTTCCACCCAATGTTAAAGCTAAAATTTGATGACCAAGACATATTCCAAAAATGGGAAGGTTTGTGTATTTAATTATTTCTTTTAATACTGGGATAATATATTTTCCAGTTGCTTTAGGATCACCGGGACCGTTAGATAAAAATATTCCACTAGGATTATACTCCATAATTTCTTTATAAGATGCGGTTGCGGGTACAACTTTTATTTCGCAACCTAAGTCAGATAAGGAGCGCAATATATTTTTTTTAATTCCAAAATCTATTGCGATGATTTTTTTATTTTTTTCTGGATTATTAAATTTACCTGGACTTAACCATTGACCTTGATTCCAATGATAGGTTTTATCGCAAGTAACTTTTATTGCAAGATCTAACCCATTAAGTCCAGACCATTCTTTTGCTAAATTAGTCATTTTCAAATAATCAAATTCACAATTTTCTTGGTGACATATTACTGCTTTAATAGCCCCTTTATCTCTAAGTCGAAGGGTTAATTCTCTTGTATCTAAACCATATAATCCAATTATGTTTTTTCGAATTAACCAATTATTTAAACTATCAGTTTTCCGCCAATTTGATGGTGTGGTAGGTTTTAGGTTTGTAATTACACCACTAGCAGAAGCTTTTACGGCCTCATTATCATCGGGATTTACTCCTACATTTCCAATATGAGGAAAAGTAAACACTATTATTTGATTAGAATAAGAGGGATCACTAATAATTTCTTGATAACCAGACATTGATGTATTAAAGCACAACTCGGCAACTGAAAGACCAGTTGCTCCATAACCATAACCTCTTATGATTTCACCATCATCAAAAACTAGACAAGCATTTTTCTTTGTTAGCATAATTAATTTTTCAGACATAAAATCTGAAATTATTTATAGGTTGAAATTAATTTATAGTAGCATTAATGTATTGAATTTATATTTTCAACAAAATAAAAATTATGACAGGATTTTAATGCGTGATATATTAGAAAAATCACTAAAGGACGCAATGAGAGCTCGTGATACTCAAAAAATTTCAACCATTAGATTGATTAACGCTGCAATTAAAGATCGAGATATAGCTATAAGGTCTGAAGATAATTTAGAAGGTGTAAGTGATGATGAAATTCTCTCAATACTGAGCAAGATGATTAAACAAAGAAATGAGAGTGCAAAACAATATGAGGAGGGTGGTAGATTAGAATTGGCACAGCAAGAATTTGAAGAAATTAAAATTATTGAAACTTTCTTACCGAAACAACTTGATTTAAAAGAAACTGAACAAATTGTGAAAAAGTTAATTTTGGAAATTAATGCTAATTCACTTAGAGATATGGGAAAAGTTATGAATTTATTAAAAGAAAATTACTCTGGAAAAATGGACTTTGGTAAAGCTGGAGCAGTTGCCAAGGAATTACTTTCAAAATAATTCTTACTTTGTAAAATTATTGATTGATTTTTCCACAATTTCAAAAGATTCCTCTCTGTTCCCCCAACCTATTAATTTAACCCATTTATCTTTTTCTAAATCCTTATAATGCTCAAAAAAATGAGAAATTCTTTCTTTAGTTTTTTTATTTAAATCATCTAAGTTACAAATTTCTGATTGAAATGGATCTATTTTATTTGTTGGAACAGCAATAATTTTATCGTCTAATCCACCATCATCCTCCATTTTCAAAACTCCTATCGGTCTACAAGGGATTACTATGCCAGGTGGTAGTGGAATATCTAACAATACTAATACATCAGTAGGATCACCATCTTCATGTAAAGTATTTGGAATGAAGCCATAATTACAAGGGTAAAACATGGAGGTATTTACAATTCGATCAACAAATATACCACCACTATCTTTATCAAATTCGTATTTTACTGGACTGCCCCCAGAAGATCCCCCGGTAATTTCTATAACTACGTTTATCTCTTCAGGAGGATTTTTTCCTGTACTAATTTTACTTAAATCCATAAGAATTCCTCATCTCTAAACAATATTCTTGGATGCACTACAATTGAAAAATTAAAAAGTCAATTGTAAGTTCTGATTAATGAATAAAACAAATGTTCAAAAAATACATCAACTATTTGTTTCTTTATTACTATTTTTGGCGATTGACAAAACTGCTTCAAGTTGTCTAAATACAATGTTTTGCTCTATATAATCTTTTGTTTTTTTGTAAGTACCATTTTGAAGCATTTGACTAGCTAATGAAAAAAAAGGGCAATTTCTAGTTTTTCTTCCACCAATTACTTGATGCCATCTTCCTGCATCATCAATTGTACAGTTGCCTGCAACATCAGTCTCAACTTCGGTAATTATTAAGATTTGAGCTTTGACTCCCATTCTATTAAGCATTTGGGATACTAGAGAAGTATTTAAAGCTGCTGCTGGTTCTATTGAACCATCTTCTTGAATAATTAAGGAACTATAATCTTCAATTACACCTGAATAACTCCTAGGTTTTATAAAAAAGATTTGATTAGGTGGATTAATTACTGTGCCTCCAAGTGATACAAAAGCCAAAATTGCTGCTTCTGATAAATTACCTGTTGGAATATTGCCGTCTGGGAAATATCTTTCTGCTATTGGCTCTGGTAATATTGCATTTATTATCTCGGGAGTAATTGCTAAATCATTTTTTAATATACCAAGGATGTCTTCAAATTTAATAGGTTTTGGCTCAACATAAGATCTGGCATAATTAACTATAGGTTCAATTTCTGACTTAAGGCCTATTTCTGTTGTTTTAAGAATAGTGTTAAAGTCTGCTTTTGTATTAGATACAGGGACACCCCTAAATAATGACACAGGTTGGCAATCAGGCAACAAAATTTTAATTACTGGTTCAAAATCTTCCAAAACCCCTGGTAGCTGTCTATTAATTGTTGCGTAAGTTTGTAAATTAATAGATAAGGTTTTTTGCCCTTTTAATTGATCATAAAAATGACGTCTTCTTAGAGAAAATAATTCATCTTCACTTGCAGTTATGTTTCCATCATCGTCTATTGCTGATGCAGGAGGTTCAAAGGGCTCAAGTGGAGAATAAATTAAAGAATATAATTCATCTATACTGTTAGAATTACAATCTTTTGCTAAATCATCGCTTTGAGAAAAAGCTTTTAATCCAAATAGAAAAATAAAGCCCACATAAATAATTTTCTTTAAAATGACCATAATTAAATATATAATAAAAATAAAATCATAAAATTTGTAGAATATTGTAATATGTTTGCAAGAATAAAGCCAACTTCACTTTAATTTTCTGATTAAATATCTTAACCTTTTATCTTATAAATTAAGTTACTTAATTTAAAATTTTAATATTAAAGTTATTTTATAACAAGATTTTACTTAAATATGGTTTAATATTTAAATAAAGGATTTTTTTTTGAATGAAGAAAAATGAATCAAAAAAAATAACAGATAATTTATCACATTGGAAAAAAATACTTCCTAAATTTTGGAAAATAAGTGGTAATTTTAAAAAATTAAATTCTGAGTTTGATTTAAATGTTGAAGTTAGTGATCACAAAAATACCCAATTAATAATTAAAATAATGAGGAATTCCTGTCAGAAGGTCTTTTTACAGGGACAAATAGATTTTTTAAATTTCATTGATAAGTCTGACACTTCCTTTCCAGTCCCCAAAATTTATAAGTCTATCAAAGGGAATGAATTTGAAATACTCTATGATGAAAATGGAAACGAAAGATACGTATGGATTGTCAGAAAGATTGAGGGGGAACTTTTTTCAGATTTTAGCCCTAAAACAAATGAATTAATGATGGATTTAGGCAAAAAAGTTGGCAAACTAGATCTTTTTTCAAAACGTTTAAGAAAGAATTTAAAAATAAATGATAACAAATGGAATCTTACAAGACCTTACTGGATTGAAAATCATTTTTCAGAAATCAAAGATCTTAAAATAAAAAATTCATTAATTGGGATAATCAATGATTTTAAAGGTATAGCGAGTAAATTAAATAATTTAAAATCATATTGGATGCATAACGATTTAAATGACCAAAATTTGTTAGTTAAACATGATTTAGTAAACCTTGCTGAGATAAATGGTATATTGGATTTTGGAGATTTAGTCTTTTGTCCTAGAATTTGTAATATAGCCATTTGCTCCTCATACCTTATGGTTTTACCTGACGTTGGAATAAATAAACAGCTTCATTTTTTGAAGGGTTATCATGATACTAACCCCATTTCTGAGAGTGAGTTAGATATTCTTTATACATTAATAATGGTTAGAATTGCAGTAAGTTATGTAAATTCTGTTGTTATGTCCAAAAAAAAACCCAAAGACCCTTACGTTATAATATCTCAAAAGGATACTGAAAATTTTCTTTTAAATATAAAAGACAATAAAGATTTTATTACTGCAAGATTTAGAAATATTTGTGGATTTTCGCTTTCGTCGTCTTATGACGATGTGCAAAAATTTTTAAATTCAAGAAGCAATAGTTTCTTTCCATCAATTAAAGGTGATTTAAATACTGCAAGTATTGTAAATTTAGATCCCCAAAATTGCGCAGTCCCACAAGATCCTTTTAATATTAAAGACAGTGAAGCTTTAAATTTAACTGGTTTTGCCTATAAAAAAAATAGCGATAAAATTTATTTAGGCAAATACTTAGAACCAAGATTAATTTACACTTCAGAAAACTTTTTTGAGAATACCGATAAAAATGCCAATAGAAGGACAATACATCTTGGCATAGATGTTTTCTGTAAAAAAAATACAAAAGTTTTTTGTCCTTACCATGGTGAAGTAGTTTTGGTGGATAATTGCCAAGAAAGACTTGATTACGGTGGGTTTATAGTCTTAAAACATTTTACAAATAATAAATCCTGTTTCTATTCCCTTTTCGGTCATTTAGATCCCAAATCTATAGAATTAAAGATCGGACAAAAAGTAAAAAAAGGAAAGAAATTAGGGAAAATAGGTAATTTTAAAGTAAATGGTGGGTGGGAACCGCACCTTCACATTCAACTTTCCTTAGGTTTGGGACAAGGAAAGAATTGGCCTGGTGTATGTAATGCTAAAGAATATAAATTTTGGGAAAAATATTGTCCAAATCCTGCCCCTTTTTTAGGTATAAATCCAAAAAAAATTAGATATGAGAGTATAGAAAAAAAGACATTAGTTCAAAATCGCAAAAACCATTATTCAGGAAACTTAAAAATCAGCTATAAAAAACCAATAACAATAATGAGAGGTTTTAAAAACTATTTATTTGATGAAAATGGCAATTGTTTTTTGGATTTTTATAATAATGTTCCTCACGTAGGTCATTCTCATCCTAGAATAGCAAAATTAGTTTATAATCAATTAAAATTAGTAAATTCTAATACTCGATATTTACATCCAATTCAAAAAGTCATATCAGAAAATATATTATCTAAATTTTCAAAAAAATTTAGTGCTTTATATCTTGTAAATTCAGGATCTGAAGCAAATGAGCTAGCACTTCGTCTTGCAAAAACTTACACAAAATCTGAAGATTTTATTACTTTTGATCATGGATATCTTGGTAACACGAATGGTGTTTTGGAAGTCTCGCCATACAAGTTCAATAAACCAAGTGGAATTGGTAGAAAACCATGGGTCCATGTAATGGATTGTCCTGATCCATTTAGAGGAGTTGATCCAAGATATCAAATTGATGAGATATTAACTAAATTGTTTTCAAAAAAAAGAGGGATAGCAGGTTTTATTTCTGAAATCTTTCCAAGTGTTGCTGGTCAAATAATACCCCAAAATGGTGTAATGAGCTATATTTACAAAAAAGTAAAAAAAGCTGGGGGACTTTGTATTGCTGATGAAGTTCAAACTGGTTTGGGTCGATTGGGGAAATTTTACTTTGGATATGAACAGCAAAAAGTTGATCCAGACATAGTAGTTTTAGGTAAACCTATAGGCAATGGCCATCCCATAGGAGTTGTAATAACTACTGAAAAAATTGCAAAATCATTTGACAATGGCATTGAATTTTTTTCCACATTTGGTGGATCGGATCTGTCATGTATAATAGCAAATGAAGTCCTTAATATAGTAGATGATGAAAAATTATGTCTGAGTGCAAATAAAACAGGTTTAATTCTAAAAAAAGGATTAAATGATCTAAAAAAAACATTCCCTATTATTGGAGACGTTAGAGGTTTAGGATTATTTTTAGGTGTAGATATAATTAAAAATATAACAACTAAAGAACCTGCTTCATTAGAAGCAGATTACATTTGTAATAGGTTGAGGGAAAAAAATATTTTAACAGGATTAGAAGGTCCGTTCGATAATGTTTTAAAAATTAGACCTCCATTATGTATCAATAAAGATGATATATATACTTTTTTGAAATCTTTTAGAAGTATACTTGAAGAAACAGGTTTAAAGGCCAATCCCTAAAAGATTTTGGAATTAGGAGATGAGTAGAAAATTAAAAAAAACCTATATAGAAAAAAATTCTAATAGTGAATCTAAATTATTAATTATTGCTGAACACGCAGGAAATTTAATTCCTTTTGAATTTGGTAATTTAGGACTTAATGATGATGATCGCAGAAGACATATTTCTTATGATATAGGCGTATTAGGAATATGTAGAATTTTATCAAAAACTACAAAAGATCATATTATTATGTCTAGGTATTCAAGATTATTAGTTGATTTAAATAGAGGTATCAATTCACCTGATTGCATTAGACATTTAAGTGATGGAACAATTATCCCTAGAAACAAAAGTTTAGAAGAAAAAGACAAAATATTAAGAATTAAACAATTTTATCATCCTTTTCATAAAAGGTTGTTTGAAATTATATTAACAAAAAAAATAGAAATTATAATTTCTATACATAGTTTCACTCCAAAACTTTTTGTGGAAAATGTTCCAAGACCTTGGCATTGTGGAATTCTTTATGATTGTTCAGAAAATCTTGGAAAACATTGCATAGAGTTCTTAAAACAAAATTACAAATTGATGGTAGGTGATAATGAACCTTATGGTGTAAAAAATAGTAGTGATTATATCATTTCTAAATTTGGAGATAAACAATCAATTCCTGCTATTATTATCGAAATCAGACAAGATTTAATTTCAGATTTTAAAGGACAAAAAAAATGGAGTAATATAGTAAAAAATTTGATTACAAGTTGTTTATATTATTATAAAAATTAATAATAATTTTTTGGTATACCAGCTGATAAAATTCTTCCATTTACTACCTCATTGGGGAAAAAATTACTTATATTTTTGCACAAAATTATCAAGTCCTCTAAATTAATACCTGTCGATACCCTCATAGAATTAAATAGATAAATTAAATCTTCAGTCGCAACATTACCAGAGGCCCCTGGCGCAAAAGGACACCCTCCTAATCCAAGTAAAGAACTATCAAATTTTTTTATTCCCAAATCAAATGCAGTTAGAACATTAACAATTCCTAAACCTCGTGTATCATGAAAATGAGCAAAAATTTCAAGATTATCTGTCAAATTTATTAGTCTTTTAAATAGCATTCTTACTTGCTTAGGATTTGCATATCCAACTGTATCTGCAATTGTAATTTCGTCTACTCCTATTTTTAGTATTTTTTCAACTAAATTAAGAACCTTTATGTTGGATATTTCTCCTTCTATTGAGCAACCAAATGCTGTAGAAATTGCAACGCCTATTTTACTATTTTTTTCTAAATTCTTATTATAATTTACAATTTTATTTAATTCATTGATTGATGAATTAACATCTTTATTTACATTTGCTTTATTATGAGATTCACTAACTGATAGAACATAATTTATTTTTTGTGCGTTGAGCTCTAAAGCTTTTTTAGCCCCGAATAGATTAGGAACTAGAACAGAACTAGTTAAATTAGAAATTTTATTTGCTTCATTTAAAATTATTTTAGCATCAAAGAATTGAGGTACAATTTTTTCAGGTACAAATGAGGTAACTTCAATTTCTTTAAAATTAAGAAGAGACTGCTTATTTAACCAATTAATTTTTTTTTCAGTTGGTAATATATTTTTAACTAGTTGTAGACCGTCTCTAAGACCAACTTCTCTAATTAAAACATCAGACACTATTAATGTCCTTCAAATTTTGGGGGACGCTTCTCGTTGAATGCCAATATACCCTCTAGTCTATCTTTTGTTGGTATAGTTCTGTTATAACACTCAATTTCAAAAAAAAGTCCATCTGACAATGACATATTCAACCCTTTTTTTATTGAATTTTTGGCTTGCTTTACTGCAAGAGGTGCATTCTTTGCTATTTTTTTTGCAATTTTAGTTACTTCTATCATAAGTTGATCTCCATCAAATACTTCATTGACTAGCCCCCAATTTTTTGCCTCTAAAGCTGTAAAAGTTTTTCCTGTCAATATCAGTTCTAAAGCTCTTTTCTCACCAATAGCACGTGGCAGATTTTGAGTCCCTCCAGCTCCTGGAATAATTCCTAATTTAGTTTCAGTTTGTGCAAACAAAGAATGTTTAGCAGCATAAGCAAAATCCACTGCAGAAACTATTTCGCAACCTCCACCATATGCTGCGCCATTAATTGCTGCAATGATAGGAATAGGACAATCTTTTATTGCTCTGATCATTCTCTCGTATAATTTATGTTGAATGAACCACTCTTGAGTTGTCATTTTATTTCTTTCTTTCAGATCACCTCCAGCACAAAATGCTTTTTTCCCGTGCCCTGTTAGAATAATTATTCTCGCTTTTTTATTTCCTATGGAAAAATCTTCAAGAAAGGTATAAATTTCTTTAGCCATTATAGAATTAAATGCATTGGATACTTCTGGTCTTTTCAAGGTGCAAAGTATGATTTCATCGTCAATAAAATTAACTGATATTGTTTCATGATCTGTAAAAGCCATTTTTTGTAAATTTTTCCTCGATTTATTAACTATTTATTTTTTATATTATATTATTTAAATACTAACTATAAGTAATTTATATATTTTTATTTAGGAAAGATTATATGTGTACTAATAATATGCATCAAGAAATTAGAGATGCAGTTACCAAGATGTGTCATAAATTTAATAATAAATATTGGCAAAATTGTGATGAAAAAGATCTTTATCCAGGTGAATTTGTTAAAGAATTAACCAATTCTGGTTTCTTATCATCTTTAATTCCAGAACAATATGGAGGTGCCGGTCTTCCATTATCAGCAGGCGCTGTTATCCTGGAAGAAATTCACTGCTCTGGTGGGAATGCTGCAGCTTGTCATGCTCAAATGTATACAATGGGTACAATTTTAAGGCATGGTAGTGAGAAACAAAAATCATACTTTCTTCCCAAAATTTCTTCTGGTAAATTAAGATTGCAGGCTTTTGGTGTTACTGAACCAAATAGTGGTTCTGATACTCTTTCTTTGAACACAAGCGCAGTATTTGACGGTAGAAACTACATTATAAATGGACAGAAAATTTGGACTTCGAGAGCCGAACACTCAGATTTATTACTTTTGCTAGCTAGAACTAAGCCTCTTGAGGAGGTGAAAAAGAGAACTCAAGGTTTATCAGTTTTTCTTATTGATATGAGAGAACATCTTGGAAAATCCTTGATCATAAAACCTGTAAAAACAATGATGAACCATTCGACAACTGAAATTTTTTTTGAAAACCTAGCTGTTTCCCCTGATAATTTAATTGGAGACTGTAATGAGGGATTTAAATACATCCTATCTGGAATGAATGCAGAGAGAATTTTAATTTCTGCAGAATGTATTGGTGATGCAAAATGGTTTTTGAAAATGGCTACGGACTATTCCAAAGATAGGAAAGTATTCAATCGTCCTATTGGTCAAAATCAAGGAATTCAATTTCCAATAGCTAAGGCTTATTCTAAAATGCGTGCTGCAGAACTTATGCTATGGAATGCAATAAATTTGTATGATGAAGGTAAAAATCCTGGTGAAGAGGCTAATCTTGCAAAGTTACTTTGTTCAGAAGCATCATGGGAAGCAGCGGAAATGTGTATTCAAACATATGGCGGATTTGGTTTTGCTAAAGAATATGATATTGAAAGAAAGTATAGAGAAGCAAGATTATATCAAGTTGCTCCAGTTTCAACTAATCTAATTTTAAGCTATATTGCTGAACATGTGTTAAAGTTACCTCGATCTTATTGAAGTTATTTTAAAAAAATTTATTTATGAAAAAACTCAAAGAAAAAATATTAGTAATCGGTAGAGCAGGTCTTGATTTATACGCTGATCCTGTTAACACTCCTATTGAACATGCAACCAAATTTATTTCACAATTAGGAGGCTCTGCTGCAAATATAGCAGCTGGATTAGCTAAGCAAGGGAATGATGTTGATTTATTTTCAACGATTTCTGATGACTCAATTGGAGATTTTGTAATAAATAGTTGTAAATATCTTGGTATAAATACTGAACTTTTATTTAAGGTTTCTAATTCAAAAAATACTCTTGCAATTGTAGATACTATGGGAAATGCTACAAAAGCTGTTTTGTATAGAGAAAACCCAGCAGACCTTTTTTTAAATGAATCTTATTTGAAAAAAGTGGATCTTGATTGCTATCGTTTAATAATTATTACAGGTACATCATTATCACGTAACCCATCAAGGGAAACAGTTTTGTATTTGATGGAAATGGGTATGAAAAAAAAAATAGAAATTATATTAGATATAGATTATAGGCATGGATCATGGGAAGATAATCAAGAGGCTGAAAAGGTCTTATATTCTGCTGCTATGTTATCTAATATAGTAGTAGGAAATGATCTGGAATTTAATTTTATGTCATCTGGCGAAGATCAGGGTTTTGTTCTAGCATCCAAAATGTCAAAACAATATGACATTATTACAATTTATAAAATGGGTTCAGAGGGCCTATACTATTTTAATAATAAAAAGAAAAAATTGTTGAAAAGTTTTAAAGTGAATTCAATTAAACCAACAGGTGCAGGAGACGCTTTTCTTTCAAGCTTTTGCTCTTCAAGAATGAAAGGGAATATACTTTCTGAAAGTATTAAATATGGAGCAGCAGCTGGCGCAATAGTAGTGACAAGAGTAGGTTGTTCTAATGCAATGCCAGACTTAACAGAAATCGAAGAATTTATTCAGAATTATAATTAGGAAAGACTATGCACATACTACCTTTTGATAATGACAATAAACCAATAATTGATATCGAAAACAATATTGTTCCAAATATTTATTTTAATATAGTTAAATTATCCGCGGATGAGGAATTTTCAATTTGTGTAAAAGACTATGAAATATGCATTGTTCCTGCAACAGGCACTATTGAAGTAAATATTGGTAATAATACTTTTGAAAACGTTGGAAGCAGGATCACAGATGTTTGGGATGGTGAACCTGAGTGTGTTTATATACCTTGTAATCAAAAATCTTTAATTAAATGCGTTAGTAAAAACTGTGAATTATTTATAGCAGGTGCAAAATATGATAAAATTTTAGAACCTTTTGTAGTCCGTTCAAATGATATTGATTTGATACAATATGGTTCTGATGATACAAAAACACATAGAAAAATAAAGCATCTTTTAGGGCAAAAACAAAGCAATCAGGTTGGAAGATTGTTAGTTTCAGAACTTTTTACAGTAGGTGCGGGTGGATGGTCGGGCTTTCCAAGTCATAAGCATGACACTGATCGATTGCCTTTAGAAACAAAACATGATGAAACATACAATTTTAGGTTTAAACCCAATCATGGCTCGGCACTTCAATTGCTACAGTCAGAAAAGGAAGATCATGGAAAAGCTTTTCATATAGTTAATGGCTCTACATTTTGTATTTCTAATGGATATCACCCTGTATGTGTCTTACCAGGTTATGAAATGTATTATTTTACAATTCTAGCAGGATATAGTCAGCGACCATTATTACAATTTTTTCAACCAGTTCATGAGTATCAAGTAGACCTTATTCCTGGAATTAAGGATATGGTTGCTAAATTTAAATGAGTATTGCTTCATTAAAAAACCTCCTGGATGACGCAAGAACAAATAATACCTACGTAATAGGATTTGTTGTACAAGGTTGGGAAGATGCTTGTTCATTTGTTGAAGCTGCTCAAGAGACTGATTCAGGTATAATATTACAATCCGGTCCAGGCTTCAGAAAGAATATGCCACTTGAAGTGATTTATTCTATGTTTGAAAAATTAGGTAAAGAGACAAATGTCAAAGTTGTTCCTCATTTAGATCATGGAGAGAATTATGAGATATGTAAAAAAGCTTTAGATATTGGTTTTACTTCGATTATGTATGATGGTTCAAAGTTGCCATTTGAAAAAAATCTTGAACAATCCTTTAAAATTTATGAATTGACTCAGAAGTATAATGCTTGCCTGGAAGTAGAACTAGGTTACGTAGGATATAATGACTCTAGTAAAAATAAAATGACCTCCCCTGAGGAAGTTAAATTATTGACTGATCAATTGCCAGTAACTGCGTTAGCTGTTTCAGTAGGTAATACACATTTGCAAAATGAAAATTCTGCAATTATAGATTATGATCTTCTTGCTAAAATCAATAATGTTACAAATACTCCCTTAGTTATTCATGGAGGATCAGGCATTAATCCTCTTGATAGAAAGAAAATGTCGAAGAATTATGGCGTACGTAAATTCAATATTGGTACAGAATTCAGAAAAATGTTTGGGGCTGTTTTAAGAGAAATCTTTTTTAAAAACAATCATATATTTGATCGATTTGAAATTATGAAAGAATTAAATTTCGCACTATCTGCAAAGGCAAAAAAACTTTTAAAAGATACAAATTTGTAAGTTTTTAATTATTGATTTTTTTCGCCCTACTTTTTACCCAAAAATATGCATAAATCCTGTAATATTCTGATAAAAAGGGGTAGTATACAGCTTTTTTTTTCTCAATTTCTTTTATATAACCATTGCTTAGTCCATTTTTCTTTGCAGCTTTTAACAAAAGATTTAGATATCTTCTTGAAGTTGGTAACTCTTCCAATAAATCCGTAGGCCATATTAAGGTTTTGGCTAAAAAACTTTTATCATTCGTACAAACTGTTATTTCAGATACTTCATATTCTGGTCCTTCCGATGCAATTATTTTCTTTAATTCGAGGTCACTTATTTCATGGAGTATGCCTTCAACTTTAGATCCAATTTGATAACTTATATTTGCAAACCCTGGTTCTACAAAATTAGGACCTTTCAAGTTTATTTTAAGTGTATAATCTTTAAGATGTGCTATGGTACTTTTTGTTGGATATACATTTCTAACTTTCTCAAGATATTCTTGAGACATATTTGATCCATATCCAAAATAATAAGCCATATTTTTGAGGTAAATTCTATAAAATGGTAATTTTTTTATATTTATACATCAAATTTTGTGTACAACAATCTAAAAAAAATTTTTGCCATAAGGGTTGAAAGATTTTGTTTGATTTATTTGAATTTTTTAATTTACTTATTAATGGTGTTATTCCTGTATCCTTTATTTGCTTCTTTGGTTTTTTTTTAGGAAAGAAAAATTTTTTCGAAGTAGTTGAAGCGAATATTATTTTAAAATTTGTTGGATTAGTAGCTGTTCCAGCAATGAGTGCTGATATTATTCTTAAATTAGATTTTGCGAATATAAATTTTCCCTTGTATATAAAATATTTGATAACTGAATTAACATTATATTTTTTGGGTTTTATTACTGCAAAGAAATTTTTTAAATCCAAAATGAATGAAGCTATTTTAATAGGTGCTGCAGCATCCTTTGCTAATCATGTGTTATATGTCTATCCAATTGCTATTTTAGAATTTCCATTTTCACAAATAAATCCGATTATAACAATTATGGCAATGGATGTTTTATTACTTTCCCTAACAATTATACTTCTTGATTTAGTATCAGATAAAGATTTATCACTAGTTAAATTAATAAAAAAACAATTTGTAAATCCGCCTCTATTGGGTTTTATAATAGGAATTATTATTATTTTAATTCCTTATGATTTACCTATTGGTATTGAAAGAACGTTTGAATTTATTTCTCTTTCAGCAGCTCCATGTGCCCTTTTCGCACTTGGAATAATTCTTTCTAAGAAGATAAAGTGGGATCAGTTTAAGATTGGAGTTTTCATCACTTTTTTGAGATTAATTGTTCATCCTATATTTGCAATTGTTATTATATTAATCCTTGGAGGACATTTAATAGAAGATTCTAGAACAACTCTCATGGTAGCAGCAGCTCCTGTAGGACTAATGGCCTTTACATTTGCTCCAAAATATAACGTTAGAACGGAAGCAATTGCTCTATCAATCCTATGGACTTTTATTGCGTCCCTTTTGCTTATTCCAATAGTAGGAATACTCCAAATCTAAATTACTAGTTTTGAGGTATAATATCAAAGGCAAAGGTAACTCTTTCTTCATTACTTTTAAATGGAATTGTATGATGGAATAAAGATGATGGGAATAAAACTAGATCTCCCTTATTTACATCTACAGATTTTTTATCAAATTTTTTTCCATCATTAGGATAATTAGCTCCATCTAAGCTAAAAACTATATTTCCCTCATTTTTAGTCTTTTTGGATGGCATTTTAAAATATAAACTACCACTCAACCAACCTTCTTTATGAATATGAGCAGAAAGTTTACCGCCAGAACTTATTGATACTAACCATCCATATATATTAAATCTTTTTGGCCAATTTATAATAAAACCTTCATTGCTTGTACTAAATTCTTTTAAATAATTTTTTACTTTATTCTCTAATATTTTCTTTAATAATTGTATATCTTCTCTTTGATTCAAAAATATATTACCAGAAGATTGTTTTCCATTTGAAAGTAGTGGCTGACTTTTAGGGTCACTTTCTCCACTTTTATGAAACTCAAGTATGCTTGAAATTAAATCATCATTTAGTTCATTTTTATCAGTGATATTTTGTTTTTTAATATATTTGAACGGATCGCTACAAAAAGGATTATCTTTATTAGATATGTTAAATCGAATTGAAGCGTGACTACCTATAGAAGACATAAGAGGGTTAATAATCTTTCCATTTATTAATTCTCTGTAATGTTTGTAAAACTTATCTTTATCACCTAAATAATAAAGACATTCTAAGAGATGACTTTTACTTAATCCATAATTTGTTTTATAAAAATGTTCTATGGCCTCTGAATAATGATTGAATCTTACCAGCATTCTAGCTAAGTGGTATCTTGCACTTTCCTTACTTTCATCCAGCTCTAATACTTTTTTAAAACAATCGATTGCTTCTTTATTTCGACCAGTATCTTGATATGCTATTGCTAGTGCCTCTAAATTTGCAACATGATTTGGTTCTTTTTTGAAGGCTATTTCAAAACAATCAATTGCTTTTGAAACTTTTCCTATCGCCATATATAAATTACCCAAATTAGTTGACAATAAAAAATTACCAGGGTTCAATCGTAATAGATCTTGATAAATTTTAAGTGCGGATTCTACGTTATTTGTGTATCTATGACCAAGCGCTAAAAGATTCCAAGCCATTGCACTTGAGGTATTTTTCTCAACATATTGTTGAGCATTTTTTACTAGGGAATTATAGTCTTTATTTTGATAGTTTTCTATAAGGCTATTAATTGAAACTTCTTCATTTTTTTTATTGAAATCAATTGCCTCAGAACATCCGTATATTTTAAAGGGGCTATTCATTATTTGAAAGGATCTCCATACTAAATTATTTCTTAAATTAAATTTTCAAAGATTACTTTTGAAATCGGTAGGTGTATTAACGACTTAAATAAAAAAATATAAACAATTGATTAACAAGTTAGAAAAAAGCTTTTTTAATGTCTTTTAAATAATCTGTTTCACTGGTTGGTTTATCCCATCGTATTCGATGTATTCGTGGGAATCTTAATGCTAAACCTGATTTGTGTCGCTTACTTTCATTAATGCTATCAAATGCAATTTCTAATACTAATTCCTTTTTCACTTCTCGAACGGGACCAAAACTATTGATAGTGTTTTTTCTAACCCAATTATCTAATTTTTTTAACTCTTCGTTCGTAAACCCAAAATAAGCTTTTCCTATGGGTACAATTGCGTTGTCATTCAACACACCAAAAGTAAAATCAGAATAATATGAACTTCTTTTTCCATGGCCACGCTGTGCATACATGAGTATGGTATCTAAAAAGAGAGGGTTTTTTTTCCATTTAAACCAATGTCCTCTAGGTCTGCCTGACAAATATACGCTATTTTTAGATTTAATCATTAAGCCTTCTTGATTAAACTTTTCGGTATTTTCTATTTTAATCTGTTTAAGGTCGTTCCAGTCTTTAAAATCAATAATTTTTGAAATGTCTAAACATTCAGACGGATTTAATTTTAACCAATTTGATAAAATATACCTTCTTTTACTAAGTGGTAAATCTCTAAGATCATTCCCGTTTTCAAATAAAATGTCATATAATTTTACAAATGCAGGGATTTCATTAATGATTTTTTTTGAGGGTTTTTTTCTGTTCAGTCTCTTTTGAAGAAAATTAAAGGGAAGGGCTTCAAATTTCCTTCCGACAAGTAATTCTCCATCTAAAACGGCATTTCCATATATATTGTCCACTATATCTGGAAATGATTGTGAAATCTCATCACCTGTTCTCGAATAGACTTTTTTATTTTTATTATCTAAAACTAATTGAATTCTAATCCCATCCCATTTCAATTCTGCAACAAAATCTCTTGGTTTTAAGTTATTAAAATCTTTTTCTTCATTAATTGGATGAGCCAGCATCATAGGATGAAACATATCACTAAACTTTATTTTTGGTTTGAAGGATTTATTTTCCAGCCATTCAAATAAGTTTAAATAGGGATAAGATAATCCATGCCAAATTCTTTCAATATCTTCGATATTTTTATTTCCATACTCAGCTAATGCTAATTTGACTAATTTTGCTGAGACACCAATTCTAAAACCACCAGTGGTAAGTTTTATTATAGACCATCTTTGATTTGCATTAGATTTATTCATTAAATCAAAAATTATTTTCTTTTGTTCAGATTTTGAGTTTTCATTTATTAAATTAATGAAAGCATGAAGTGATAATTCTTCTTGATTTTTTACTGATCTTATTGGCCAAATTAATGAAATAGTTTCTGCTAAATCTCCAACATAGTCATATGACATTTTGAATAATTCGTAATCAACTTGATCTTTAATTAACTCATGATAAAAGCTGGCTGTTATATTTTTTACTTTAAAATCACCAGTAATAGCAGCTAAAGCGTACCCTCTATCTGGATCTGGAGTGTTTGCTATGTATTCCTTCAGAGCTGATTTCTTCCTATTTCTGCTTGGAGTAAACAACAGCTTTTCTAATAAAGAGGAGAAGGTCTTCAATTATTATTCCTCTTCTCTACCTTGCATGTATAAAGGTTCTGCATTTATGTTATTTGTCTTACACCAATGTACTAAAGCATCTTCTCTACCATGTGTTACCCAAACTGATTTAGTCTTACAGCTTTTTATGGTTGTAATTAATTCGTTCCAATCACAATGATCAGAAATAATTAATGGAATTTCTACTAAGCTTTGCTTTGCTCTTTGTTTAATAGACATCCAACCTGATGCATAACATATTACTGGATCTGAAAAACGTCTGGACCATTTGTCTTTTAAAGCTGAGGGTGGAGCAATTACAATTTTACCCTCAAAATCCTCACTTTTTTTGTAAGAAACGGGCTCTAAGTTACCAAGATTAATTCCCTGGGATATATAATAGTTACAGATTTTTAGTTGGGACCCATGCAAATAAATTGTTTCATCGTAACCTGCATCACGTAATAATTTTATTACTCGTTGTGATTTTCCTAGTGCGTAAGCCCCAATTATATAGGTTTTGGTATCATTTTTTTCAAAAGCTTTTAATATTTTTTTTATTTCATTTTCTGGTTTGGGATGTTGAAAGACTGGTAATCCAAATGTTGCTTCAGTAATTAATTGGTCACACTCTACTAGTTCATAGCTTTGACAGGAGCTATCGGGTGAAGTTTTATAATCTCCCGTAATTAATAGGCGACTATTGTTTGTTTCAATCAAAATTTGCGCACTCCCAAGAATATGTCCTGCTGGATAGAATGTGAAATTTAAATTGTTAATTTTTAATGGCTTGTGGTATTCTATAGATTGAAAAGAACCCGCACATTTATCACCATACCTTATTTTCATTATATCAATTGTATTTTGTGTAGCCAATACATTTTGGTGGCCTATTCTTGCATGATCTGCATGACCATGAGTAATAATTGCATTTTCTACAGCCATCATAGGGTCGATATATGCATTAATTGTTTCTATATATAATTTATGATTAATAATTCCCATAAAATAGAATATAAGAAATTATTTTATAAACTTAAATCCCATCCCATTAATCAATGGATAATTGATAAAGGTTGGGAATGGTTTCCTCATCAAATTCAAATACTAAAATCTATCGAGAAAAACAATTCTGTTTTAGTACAATCTCCCACAGGTACAGGCAAAACCTTAACTGGTTTTTTACCATCTTTATTAAGTTTTAATTTTGATAGACAAAAATCTACATTAAATACTTTATACATTTCTCCCCTTAAAGCTTTGACAATAGATATTCATAGAAATATTTCTAAGCCTATTAAAGAACTTAATCTTCCTATAAATTTAGAAACAAGAACTGGTGATACTTCGCAAAATATAAGGTTAAAACAAATAAAAAATCCTCCGGATTTTTTAATGACTACTCCAGAGTCATTGGCTCTTTTATTATCTAATCAATTTGCAAGTACACTATTCAAAGATTTAAAGTATGTCATAGTTGATGAAATCCATACTTTTCTAAATAATAAAAGAGGTGATTTGTTAAGTTTGAATCTTGCTAGATTATTTAAAATTGCAAATAATGTTAAAAGAATTGGATTATCTGCTACTATAAAAACTCCAAGTTCTGCGATGAATTGGCTTTCACAGGGGAAAACTGATTTAATTCAAATAAAAAAAGTTACTACTCCTGATATTAAGATTTTCCACCCAGATAATCGAATCCCATGGTCAGGTCATATGGGCATTCATGCAATTGCTGAAATCTATAAAAAGTTACTTGGAATTGGAAAAACAATCATTTTTGTTAATACTAGAGGACAAGCTGAGTTTATATTTCATGAATTATGGAATATTAATGCTAAAAACTATAAAATAGCTATTCACCATGGTTCATTAGATCTGGGCTTAAGAAAAAAAGTTGAAAAACAAATGAGTAATGGCATCCTAGATTGTGTTGTTGCAACTAGTTCTCTAGACCTTGGAATAGATTGGGCAGAAATAGATCTAGTAATTCAAATTGGAGCCCCAAAAGGTTTAAATAGATTAATACAAAGAATTGGACGTTCAAATCACAAATATGATCAACCTAGTAAAGCAATTCTAGTTCCCACAAATCGATTTGAATATCTTGAATGTTTTGCAGCAATAAATGCAATCAACAAAAATTATTTAGATGATATTCCTATTAAAAAAGGAGCATTAGATGTTTTAGCTCAGCATATTTACGGAACTGCCTGCTCAGATAGTTTTTGCCCTGACACACTTTATAAGACGGTAATTTCTGCATCTCCATATCAACATTTAAGGCATGAAAACTTTCTGAAAGTATTAAATTTTGTGAAAGATGGCGGTTATGCCTTAAAAAAATATGAAAAATATAGAAGACTTAAAATTCTTGAAAATGGTCATATAAAAATAAATTCAAAAGCTGATATAAGAAGATATAAAATGAACATTGGAACTATAATAGAAGCTCCGATGTTAACTGTGAAATTTAAAAGAAAAAGACTTGGAAGAATTGAGGAGAATTTTATTATTAACCTATCTCCAGGTGATACTTTTATATTTGGAGGAGAAGTTTTAGAATTTGAAAAAGTAGAAGGTTTAACTGTTTATGTAAAAAAATCAAAAAATAAAGAAGCCAAGATAACAGTTTATGCTGGTGGTAGGCTTCCTTTATCTACTCAATTATCTAAATCTGTAAGAGAAATTATAGGAAATAAAAATTTCTGGAAAAAATTTCCAAAACAAATTCAAGACTGGTTGAATTATCAAGAAGAGCAATCACTATTACCCAATCCAAAAAATATGATTGTAGAAATTTTTCCCTTTAAAAAAAGATTTTATACAGTAATACATTCTTTTTTGGGTTGGAATGCTAATCAAACTTTGGGGTTTCTTCTTTTAAGAAGAATGAAAAGAGCTGGATTTAGACCCATGGGATTTTCTATGAATGATTATGGATTAGCCATTTGGTCTTTTAAAAAACCTGAGAATGTAAATGATCTTTTAGATACAGATATAGTTTTTGAGGAATTTGAAGAATGGTTGCAAGATACTCCATTATTGAAAAGATTATTTAGGGATGTAGCATTAATTTCAGGATTAGTAGAAAAACGTATTCCAGGCATAGAAAAAACAGGAAAACAAGTTTTATTTAGTACTGATCTAATTTATGAGGTACTTATTAAATATGATTCCAAACATGTATTATTGGAAGCGGTTAAAGAAGACGCTATGGATGGTCTTATAGATGGTTCAAGGTTACGAGAGACTTTACACCAACTGAGAAAAAACATTTTAGTGAAATATTTAGATCAAATTTCACCACTATCATTACCAATTATACTTGACGTTACCAAAGAGAGCATAGGTTATTCAATTGGTAAAGATGATATTTTAGCTGAAATGCAAGAAGAGAATTTTTTCAGAGATGAAACATTATAAAATAAAATTTGCTAGTGAAACCTTTGAAATTCTTCCTTCAGGGACTATTTTCTGGCCTAGTGAAGAAATGTTAATTGCTTCTGATTTGCATCTTGAGAAAGGTAGTAGTTTTAATAAGGATGGTACTTTTCTACCTCCATACGATTCTTTTGATACAATCACAAGACTTGAGGAAATAATTAAAATAACTTCTCCTAAAAAAATTCTTTTATTAGGTGATACTCTTCATGACAAAAATGGATTATTAAGAATGTCGGAAGAGGTTAAAAATAAAATCTTTTCATTATTAAAAAAGAACTCTTTTATTTTGATTAGTGGAAATCATGATGAAGAACTAGCATTCCCAAACCTAAAACTAGATCCTTACTATAAATTGAGGAATATAACATTTACTCATGAAATGTCTTCGAATGAAACATTGGAAATAAGTGGACATTTTCATCCAATGGTAAATATTAAGTTTAAAGGCATTAGAATTAGAGCTTCTTGTTTTGTTGTAACAAAAAATAAATTTATCTTACCTTCTTTTGGAACTTTTACAGGAGGATTAGACATTAAAAATAATGCTTTTCCTAATATTATTAATCAAGAAACAAAGGTTTTTATAATTTATAATCAACAAATAATTAATTTAGGGGTTTCTTATTTGTAAAAACTCAAAGATTTTATAATCAACTTAATTTTTACTTCATCAATCTGGATCTTTGACTTACAGTTGTTAAAAAAAGCATTTAATCTCCAAAAAATAAGAATAAACTTGAAATAAATGATTAAAAAAATTATTTACAATGTTATATGAGGGAATATTAAGAATTAAAGATTGGGTTTTGAATAAATCATTTTAAAGCATCCAATTTTTTTAATTATGAATTAACTCACTTTAATTTCATTAGTAACAATTGGAGTTTATAAATGTCAAATGAAGCTGTTTACCCTTCTTTAAACAACAAGGTAGTAGTAATAACTGGCGGAGGTTCTGGAATAGGAGAGTCTATTACTCGCTCCTTCATCAAACAGGGTGCTAAAGTTGCTTTTTTAGATTTTAATGAGAAAGATTCCATAAAGTTAATTAATGATTTAAATACTGATAACTTACATTTTGAATTTTGTGATTTAAGAGATATTGAACAACTAAAAAATTCTATTAAAAAAACAAGTTCTAAATTTGGACCAATTCAGATTCTTGTTAATAATGCTGCAAGAGATGATAGGCATAGTCTGCAAAGTGTAACTTCAGAATATTTTGATGAGAGAATTGCTACTAATTTAAAACATCAATTATTCGCCTCTCAAGCAGTTGTGAGTGATATGGAAAAAAATGGTGGTGGCGCTATCATAAATATGGGATCCACAAGTTGGATGATAGGTCAGGGAGGAATGCCATGTTATACAACTGCAAAATCTGCAATACAAGGTTTAACGAGAGGGTTAGCAAGAGATTTGGGTCCAAAAAATATACGTGTTAACTGTGTTGTTCCTGGATGGATAATGACAGAAAGACAAGTAGATATGTGGTTAACTCCAGAAAGTGAAAAAGAACTTATGGATCGTCAATGCATTAAGCGTAAGTTATTTCCTAAAGATATAGCAAGATTTGTTCTTTTTATGGCATCTGACGAAGCATCAGCGTGTTCTAACCAATCTTTTGTAGTTGATGGGGGATGGTTGTAGTGATTAAATTTTACTCTGGTACTGCACCTATAATTTGTTGGTCATAATTAATTATTGCACCTGTAATAATGCCAGATGAAAAACTTAATAAATATGTAACCAAAGGTGCTAATTTTTTTGGATCCACAAGTTCTCCCATTGGTAATTTTTTTTCGGCTTTTCTGACCCAGTCGTCAGATGCTCCATGAAATTTTTTTTGAATTTCGTCTTCTCCTGGTGTATTCATCCAACCAGGGGCAACTACATTTATACGTATCTTGTATTTACGTAATGCTAATGCGGAGTTTTTTGATAATGTTAAAAGACCCCCTTTGGATGTAGAATATGCAGTTAGAAAACTTTGTCCAACGTATGATGAGGTTGAAGCTATATTAACTATAGATCCAGGTTTTTTATTCTTTTTCAGCTTTTTAATTAGCCCCTGCATTAAAATGAAAGGTGCTCTTAAATTAATATTCATATGTTGCTCCCATAACTGAATAGAAGTGTTCTCTATACTACCCCTAGTAGTTACTGCAGCAGAATTAACTAAGCTATTAAGGTCTGGAAAATATTTAATACTTTCCTTAATCAAGTTATGACATTCTTTTACATTTTCTAAGTCAGTCTTTATATATTTTACTTTAACATTTTTCTTCAAAAGTTTTTGTTCTGCTTGAGTACCTTTTCTTTCATTCCTACCGGCTATAATTATTTCATTACAACCGTTTTCAATAAGCTTATTTGCAATTTCAAAGCCTAGACCTTGTGTTCCTCCAGTAATTAAAACTGAATTATTATTATTTTTAATTTTCATTAATAACCTGCTTAATCACATAAAAATATACTGAATAAACCAATTATACTGTTGTTACTATAATAGTTTTACAAAAAACTTAGCATAATATATTTTAAAAATAAGATATATAAATTTATTTGGATGGATCGGATGCCAATTCTTAATAGGATAGCCAATTTTGCAGAAGAAATGAAACAATGGAGACAAGAACTACATTCAAATCCTGAATTAAAATTTGATTGTTATGAAACTGCAGAGTTTATAGTTAAGCGTTTGAAAGAGTTTGGTATAAGTGAAATTCATACTGGAATTGCTAAAACGGGAATAGTGGCAATCATCAATGGAAAAAAAGAGGGTGAAACAATTGGATTAAGAGCAGACATGGATGCTTTGCCATTACAAGAAATTAAACAGCGTTCATACAAATCAAAAAAAGATGGTATAATGCATGCTTGTGGTCACGATGGACACATGACTATGTTACTGGGGGCTGCAAAATATCTAAATGAAACCAAAAATTTTTCTGGTAAGGTAGCTTTAATCTTTCAACCTTCAGAAGAAGATGGAGGGGGTGGCCAGGTGATGTGTGAAGAAGGAATTATGGATACCTTTTCTATAAATCAGGTATATGGATTACATAATGCACCTGGTTTACCATTAGGTTTTTTTAAAACAAATCCTGGTCCAAATATGGCTGCTGCAGATGATTTTACTATTGAAATAAAAGGAAAAGGTGGGCATGGAGCAAATCCAGAGGAAACATTTGATCCCATTGCTGCATCTCTTCAAATTGCACAATCCATACAGACAATAAGTTCAAGAAACTTATCTGCATTGGATAATGTTGTTATCTCAATCACACAGATACATTCTGGTACAACGCACAATATTATACCTGACAAGGCATTTATCAATGGTACCGTAAGAACGCTTGATAAAGTTACCCAAAAACTTGTACATGAAAGATTTAAGTCTATTTGTTCCGGCACTGAAATCTCATTTAATTGCGAAATTAATTTAAAATATAATATTGGTTATCCAGTTACTTTTAATCATGAAGAAGAGACAAGATTTTCTGTAGAAGTGGCAACTGAGATATCGGGATCTAGCTTGGTTGAAGGGAATGCTCCACCTATCATGGGTTCTGAGGATTTTTCTTATATGCTTTTAGAAAGACCTGGAGCCTACCTACACGTTGGCCAGGGAGATGGCCCAGCCTTACATAGTCCAGAATATGATTTTAATGATGAATTATCCCCTATAGGAGCCAGTTTTTTTGTAAAACTGGTTGAAAAAGCTCAGCCTTTGTAAGAAAGCAACTTAAAAAAGAGTGAAGACAATTTTTGATAAAGTTTTTAAAATAGCCAAAAACTCCAGGGATAGTAGAAATTTGATTTTAAATTCTATTATTAAAACTCCTTGTTTGCGAAGTAGATTAAAATTAGATGAGCAAAGAGAGCTTTATTTCAAAGCAGAAAATTTTCAATATACAGGCTCTTTTAAATTAAGAGGAGCTTTGTCAAAAATAAAAAAAGTCGAGAAAAATACAAAACTAATAACTGCTTCTTCTGGCAACCACGGCATCGCTTGTTCTCATGCTGCAAATGTGACCGGTCATAACCTTACTGTTGTTTTGCCAGAAAAAGTTTCTAAATCCAAACTAGAATTAATAAAGGGTTATGGTACTAAAATTATACTAAACCCTGGGGATTCTGGATTAGCTGAAAAACATGCTAGATCATTAGCTGAAAATGGTGAGTTTGATTATATTTCTCCTTATAATGATGTTGATATTATTGCGGGACAGGGTACGATAGGTTTTGAATTACTTGAGCAATTACCCAAAATAGATAATGTTTATATTTCAATGGGGGGTGGAGGTTTAATATCTGGAATAGGTAGTGTTATTAAATATCATTCTCCTAAAACAAAGATAATTGGAGTAAGTGCTAAAAACTCTGGAGCGCTTTCAGCTAGCTTGAAACTAGGCAAAGTATGTGAAACGACTCATTTAGATACATTTGCTGATGGTTGTGCGGGAGGTATTGATGAAGATACTCTCACTTTACCACTGGCTAAAGCAGTAATAGATAGTGTCATAGACTGTACAGAAGAACAAATAATAGAAGCAATTAAAATCCTTGCTTGGGATGAAAATTTGTTGGTTGAAGGATCTGCTGCTCTTGCACTTGCAGGATTTCTGCAAGATAAAAATTCAGAAAAAAAACAGGTAAGTTTAGTACTTTTATGTGGTGGAAATTTTGATAAAGATTTATTATTACCTATTTTAAATTAAAAGTTTTTATTTAATATCATCACTAGTTCTACCAAAAAAAGTTTTTTGTGCTGATTTAGATAGAGAAATGCCAGGTTTGGAGTTGTAAGCAAAAACAACAAGCATTCGAGTGGTTTCGCCAATAGTTGGTGTTACTCTGTGCATAGAATTTTTCCCTCGAAATAAAACTAAAGTACCAGGTTGAATATCTAATTTTGTGGGTTGTTTTTTCTGATGAATAATTTCAGAAACTGAATTATATCCCATATCATTTTTTTCTATATTTCTGGCGTTTTTTACATATTCAAATTCACCTCCAGCTTTGGGTTTTTGAAGTAAAAGCGTAACTGCAAAATTTGAATTATCAAAATGCCATCCTAGCTCCTGAGTATCACTGGCGTAATGGATGTTGATCGAAGAAAATGGATCTGAATATTCATATATATTTTTTTCTTTTACAACCTTAGCAAGAAAATTTTTAAATAATGTTGATCCATAGATACTTTTTAGTTTCGAATTTTCTGGGATTTGATCTGTTGTTATGCATCCTTTTGAAGATACTACTTGGTAATTGAATATATGAGCTGGGGGAAGTTTTTTGTCAATTTCAGTTAAATAAATATTGTGGGTAGACTTTGCATAGTACGCTTTAAATTGATTTACCTTAGCTTCATTTACTAGTTCTAATAGAGTCTGATTATTAATAAAATTAGGTAGTGTTAATACTCCTTTTTGATCAAGCTCATTTTCACAACTTCTAATGAATATTTCGTTATCAATTGGATGCTGGTTTAAATTAATTATTTGTTTTAGATCTAGTTCTATATTTGTCATTTTTTATAGTTGATTTTTATTGAATATCTTAATTACTTTTAAAATAATAACAAATTTGATTATTTGATAAAAAGCAAGTTAAAATTAGTTAAATGGCTTTTTGTTATTGTTAAGTGTTCGATATTATGGAGTATATTTAATAAAAATGGATTACAAATTACTTGCTCTTGGTGGTGATGGAATAGGTCCTGAAGTTCTGGAATCTGGTTTATCAATATTAGAAGCTATTTCAAAAAAAAATAATTTAAATTTTGAAATATCTTTTGATCTTATAGGTGGAACTTGTTGGGATAAATACGGAACTTTTTGTAGGAATTCTACGATTGAAAAAGCTATAGAATCTGATGCTATTCTGGTCGGTGCCGTTGGTGGCCATAAATGGGACGCAATGAAAATTAAAGGAGATCCAGAGGAGCAGGATGGTTTAATGTGCTTAAGAAAAAAACTAGGAGCATTTTTTGGTATAAGGCCAGCAAAAAACTATAAAAGTCTTCAAAATATTATTCCTTTTAATAAAGAATATGTACAAAATTCTGAAATAATTATTTTAAGAGAAATGTGTGGGGGGGTGATGTTTTCAAAACCAAGAGGTTTAAAATTTCTAGAAAATGATGAGCGCTATGGATTTGATACTGCTGGTTATAATGAGTTTGAAATAAGGGAATTTGCTAAATGTGGATTTGAATTAGCAAAAATGTATAATAAAAATATTATTTCCATCGATAAATCTAATGTAATGGAAAGTTATCGTCTCTGGAGAGATGTAGTTCAAGAGGTATCTAATGATTATAATAATATCAATTTAGAGCATCTTTATGCAGATAATTGTGCGTATCAGATGATCATGAATCCAAAAAATTTTGATATCATATTAGCTTGTAATTTTTTAGGTGATATATTTTCAGATCTTGCAGCTACTATTTCTGGTAGTCTTGGGATGCTACCTTCTGCTTCTCTTTGTGGATCCCCATTAAATAAAACAAAAGGTATTTATGAACCTGTACATGGAACAGCTCCTGAGTTAGTTGGAACTGGAACGGCCAATCCGATTGGTATGATTTTGAGCATTTCAATGATGTTAAAGTTTTCATTTGGGCTAGAGGAAATCTCAAAAAAGATAGAATTAGCAATAGATAAAACACTTCAGAAGGGATTTCATACAAAAGATCTAAAAGGCAGTTGCTCAACGAATGAAATAACAGATCAGATAGTAAAAGAATTAAAATTATGCCTATAGAATTTGATTATATAATCGCAGGTGGAGGATCTGCTGGATGTGTATTAGCTTCACGATTAGCAAGCAACTCTAATGATAGTATATGTTTAATTGAGGCAGGAGGAAAAGGTAAAAATCTTTTTATTAAAATGCCTGCTGGTAATGGATTTATTTTTGGAAATCCTAAATTTGATTGGGGATATCAATCAGTAAAACAAACCCAATTAAATAATAGAAAAATTTATTTTCCTAGAGGCAAAGCTTTGGGTGGAAGTTCTATAGTTAATGGTATGATTTATATCAGAGGAGTTCCACAAGATTATGATAATTGGAGACAAATGGGTCTTGATGGCTGGGGATACTCAGATTTATTACCTTACTTTAAATATTCTGAAGGATCTATAAATCGAAAAAATAAGTTTCACGGAAATCAAGGGCCATTAAAAGTTGAACCAGCTAGAAACTTTTCAGAACTAGATAAGGCTTTTATTAAAGCTTCAGTTGAGTCAGGCCATGAATTATTGGATGATTTCAATGCAGATAAAAGATCAGGGGTTTCAAGGGTAGATAGTACAACCTATCGTGGTGTGAGGCAATCTTCAGCAATTGCTTATTTAAAAAAAAATCCAAAAAATTTAAAAATTTTTACTAATACAAGAGTAAGCAGAATTTTATTTAAAAAAAATAAGGCAATTGGTATTGAAACTATAGATGGAAGAAAAATCTATGCAGGGAAAGAAGTTATCATATCACAGGGTGCATTTGGAACACCACAATTGCTTATGTTATCTGGTATAGGTGATGCAAAACATTTGATGTCACATGATATCAAACCCCTTATTGATTTACCTGGAGTTGGACAAAATCTAGCTGACCATTTGGATGTATCTATTCAATACGGTTCAGATAGAATGGATTTAAGCACTGCAAGATATCAGAGGATTGATCGTGCTGCGGTTTTGATGGGGCAATGGCTTTTAAATGGAAGTGGACCTGGTGGAGGTTCTTTATTTTCAACTATGCTTTTCCATTCATTTAATGATCCAAATTACCCTGAGTTACAAATTTACATGACCCCAATGAATATTGATGAAAACTTAAGTGATGGAGAAAGTGAAAGTGCATCAATCTTTCAATCTTTAGGAAGAAAATTATTGGTGAGAGGAAAAAAAGTGGCAAAACCCGGGGTTCAAATTGATATTAATCTTGAAAGACCAAGATCATTAGGCAGGGTAAGTTTATATAGTTCAAATCCTTCTGATTACCCTAAAATAGATCCTAACTATTTAAGTAACAAAAAAGATTTAGATGATCTTGTTGAGGGTGTTAAAGAAGTAAGAAAAATTATGTCAGATCCTAATATAAGTAAATATCTAAATGGAGAAAAGGGATATTGGAAAAATATAAGTACAGATGAAGAAATTATATCTGCGATAAGAAATACGGCTTACACTGGGCATCATCCTTGTTCTACAGCAAAAATGGGTAACGAAAATGATATTAATTCTGTTGTAGATAAGGACTTGAAAGTATTTGGTATTGAAGGTTTAAGGATTTGTGATGCGTCTGCTATGCCTTCACAAATTACAGGTAATTTATATGCGACTGTATTAGCAATGGCAGAAAAAGCATCAGACATAATTCTAAAAAAAGAAATTAAAAAACCAGAGTTTTGAATCAATAGGATAAAATTAAATGACAGAATTAAAAAAATTTAATTATTTTGTAAATAATGAATGGAAAAAACCAGTATCAAAAGAATATTTTCAAAGTGAAAATCCTGCTACAGGACGTCCTTGGGCATTAGTTCCAGATTGTAGTCAAGAAGATATAGATTTAGCAGTGAAAGCAGCAAAAAATGCTTTTTATTATGGACCTTGGGGTAAAATGATGCCAGCTGAAAGAGGTAGGTGCCTAAGAGAAATTGGAGATGTAATCTCAAAAAATGCTGAACGTATTGGAAAAGTTGAAACAACTGATAATGGGAAGCTTCCAAAAAATATTACGCCAAGTTTGCAGAAAAATTCATGGCAAGTTGATAGCTGGAATTATTATTCAGGTATGTGTGATAAATTTGAAGGTAGTCTTATTCCTGCGGAAGTTCCTAATATTCATAATTATTTACAATGGGAACCTTTTGGAGTTGTTGCTCAAATACTTCCTTGGAACTCTCCTATTGGAACACTAATTTGGAAATTAGCACCTTGTTTAGCAGCAGGTAATACAGTTGTTCTCAAACCCTCAGAGTTTGCAAGTTGTTCAACTTTGGAATTAATGGATGTTTTATTGGAAGCTAATTTACCACCTGGAGTTATAAATGTGGTAACTGGTTTTGGCAACAAAATTGTTGAACCTTTAGTTGATCATGAAGATGTTAGAATGGTATCTTTTACAGGTGGTACCAATGGAGGTCGTATAGTTGCAGGAATTGCTGCAAAAAGTGCTAAACCAACAGTAATGGAACTAGGAGGTAAATCTCCACAAATTGTACTCCCTGATTGTGATTTAGAACTTGCGGTTAATGGTATTATTTCAGGAATTTTTCCTGCTGCGGGACAAAGTTGTATTTCTGGATCTAGATTATTGATTCATGAGAATGTTATTGAAGAATTTACTAATTTGTTAGTTGAAGCTGTTAAAGATGCAAAAGTTGGGAATCCGAACGATCCTTTAACACATGTAGGGCCGATTGCTCATAAACTACACTACGAAAATATTTTAAAAAAAATTGAAAAAGCAATTAATGATGGACACCAATTAATATTAGATGGAAGAGCTAAATCAAAGTCTGAAGGATACTATATAGGCCCAACTATTTTTAAGAACGTTCCAAATGAAACTGATTTATCTCAAAATGAAGTGTTCGGTCCTGTAGTTTCTACACAATCATGGGTAGAAGAAGAAGAAGTCATTAACATTGCAAATGATACTATTTACGGGCTTGCGGCTGGTATCTGGTCAAAAGATGTTGCAAAAGCAATGAGGATAGCAAATAGAATTGAAGCAGGAACAGTTTACATTAATAATTACTTTAATGCTTCTACTCAAAGCCCAGTTGGTGGATTTAAACAATCTGGTTATGGTCGCGAAAATGGTTGGGAAGGTATGAGATGTTTCATGCAAACAAAATCTGTTTGGTTATCAACAAGTCCTTCTGAAAACAACCCATTTGTATAATAATATGAGAATAATATTTCTTTAGATTTAAGTTATAATTATAAGGAAAATTTTTGACTACAATTTCAAAAATCGATTTAAAAGACAATAGAGTTGTTTTATCAGTATCTAAAGTTGATAATTTATTAAAAAGAATATTTATATCGTTAGGTTGCTCAAGCAAAAAATCTTCTGAAATATCCGAGCACCTAATTGACGCAAGTTTGTGTGGTGTTGAAAGCCATGGGGTATTTCGTGTTTTGCAATATGTAGGATGGTATAAAAAAGGATACTTATCCACTTCTGCAAAACCTGAGCTTAAAAAACTTTCACCAAATACATTTGAAATTGACGGCGGTGGTGGTTTAGGTATTCCAGTTATGAATTTTGCATTTAAAAAAGCAATCTCTAATTCAAAAAAAAACAGTATTTCTGCTATAGCAATTAAAAATGTTGGGCATACAGGTCGACTTGGTTTTTATGCAGATTATGCTGCTGAAAAAGGTTTGATGACTATTCTAATAAGTGGAGGAAATAGAAAAGAATGGTCTCAAGTAGCTCCATACGGAGGGATTGAAGGAAAATTACCAACAAATCCATGGTGTATAGGTTTTCCCGGTGGACTGAATGGTCCAGTTATACTTGACTTTGCCACCTCAAAGATCGCTGGAGGATTGATATATGCTGCAAAGTCAGCTGGCGGATTATTACCAGAAGGATGTATAATTGATAAAAAAGGAAATTTAACTAGAAATCCAGATCACTATTTTGATGGTGGAGCGATCTTGCCATTTGGAAAACATAAAGGCTTTGGACTTTCACTTATAGCACAACTTATTGCTGAAAGTATGTTGGGTAAAGTTAAAAAAGAGGCAAACTGGCTACTTATAACCATAAAGACAAGTATATATAATACAGATAATCAATTGAAAGAATTAGCAAGTGAAATTTTATCAGATGTAATAAATTGTAAAACTGCAACTGGTTTTAGGAGTATTCAAATTCCAGGGGAACTTGAGAGAGAAAATAAGAAAAAATCAAATAATAAAATTTATTTACCCAAAAAAACATGGGATCAAATACTTACGATTTTGCCAAATATAACTAAAAATAAAAACCCTAATTGATAACTTCTGCACTAAAAAAATAAAGAATATCCATCTTCAGTTATTATTTTTTTTAATTTAGTTTCATATAATTCAGATAAAAAAACTTCATTTAAAATTTCATTTATATGACCAGAAAAAACATTCTTTCCCCCTTTAAGTGCTATTACATATTCTGAGTATCTACTAATACTGTTGATATCATGCGTTGATAAAAAAATAGTAAGTTTTAGGTCTTTATTTAGATTGGTAATAAGTTTATAAAAATCCTGCGTCCTAGCGAAATCTAGTGATGAAGTAGGTTCATCTAATAATAATAAATTAGCTTGTTGTGCTAAAGCTCTTGCAAGCGTTGCTCTTTGCATTTCCCCACCTGAAAGAGATTTAACTAGTTGATTTTTTTTTGACCTTAAATTTAATTTATTTAGTGCCTCTTCAACTATGTCATAATCTTTTTTATTCTCTGATAGAAACCAATTAGTAAATGAATTTCTTCCTAAAAAAATATACTCTATTAGAGACATACCCTCAGGTATACCAATAATTTGTGGGACATAAGCACAATTAAAATTATTAGAATTTTTGAATAACTCCTTAACATTTTGGTTATTTATAGAGAGTGATCCTTTATAATTTAATAAACCTGCTAAAGTTTTTAATAACGTAGTTTTTCCTGCACCGTTAGGACCGATTATCGATACATAACTTCCAGAAGGAAAATCAAAGGAAATTTTGTCAATTATATTTATATTATTTATATAAACAGTAAGATCTCTAGCTTTATATCCCATCAAAAAGATCCCTTTGATGCTTTTAATAAAAATGCAAAAAAAGGTGCACCAATAAAGGCAGTAACTATACCTATTGGTAATTCTGCTGGTGATATAACAATCCTCGAAAATGTATCAGCAAATGTTAAAAAGGCACCTCCTACAAGTGCTGATAAAGGTATCATTACTCTATAACTTGAGCTCACAGTTAGTCTAACGATATGCGGTATTACAAGCCCTACAAAAGCTATTAATCCGCTTAAAGATACTGCAACAGCTGTTAATAGAGATGATGCTGTTAAAACAATAAAATAAGTTATATTTGGATTTCCACCTAACATCTTCGCTTCATCCTCTGAAAGGCGTAGTAAATCTAATTCTTTTCTAAATAAATAAATTATTAAAAAGCAAATTAAAAAATACGGTGTTATTGTAATTACTTCATCCCATCCAGAAGTTAATAATCTTCCTATTATCCAACTATATATTTCTTGCATTGATGAATAATATTTATGCATAAAGTATGTTTGACATGATGTTAAAAAAGCTGCAGTAGCTACACCGGCAAGTAATAGGCTTGGGATAGTTTTTCCTGCATTTATGGATATAAATGCAGCACACATCACTGCTCCTAACGCACCAATAAATGCTCCAATTTGTACGGAATTAATTATAAAAAAAGAAAAATTTATGTTATATACAATAATTAAAGTTACTCCTAAACCTGCACCAGCTGCTGATCCTAATAAAAAAGGATCAGCTAAAGGATTTTTAAACACTCCTTGAAAGCCACAACCTGCAATTGCTAGTGAAGCACCCACAAGAAAACCCAGACAAAATCTTGGTAATCTCCATTCAAAGATAATGATTTGATTTATTTTGTTAATTTCAATTTGACCTTGGTTTTCGGAAAAATAATAAATAAATAAATTAATAATCTCCCAAGGAGGTATTTTTGCAGCACCTAATCCAATACTTAAAAGGAAAGACAAAAAAACTAAAGAAATTGAAATTATTAATGACTTACTTGAAATTTTAAAAACTTTTTCCATGAAAGGCACTTTGCTTTTTTATAATTAACATTACAATCAATTATTTGAGTATTCTGCTAAAATATTTACAAAATCCAAAATTCTTGGTCCCCATCTAGAAGCAATATCTTTTTGCAATAATATGATATTATTTTCTTTAACTGCGTTAATATAACTCCATCCGGATCTAGATTTTAAAAGTTCAGAATATTTTTCATTTTTACCTGGTAATATTATAAGCTCTGGATTTTCTGAAATTATGAGTTCCGGTGAAAGTTTTGGATAACCTAACCCTGAAATATCAGCAGAATCTGCTATATTTTTAAAGTTCATTTTTTGATAAATATCTCCAATAAAACTAAACTTGGAAGGGCTGTAATAATTTTGATCAATTTCGTGATAAACTTTAATTGGATTTTTGTTTTTTCTTAAGGATACAAAAGCTTTCATTTTATTTTGCATATTTAAAATTAGTTTTTGTGCTTTTTTTGTATTGCCTGTCCTTTTTCCTAATAAATCAATTTGATCTAATATCTGTTCAAAATTATTAGGTGCAGGAAGATAAATTGTTTCAATTCCTAGTTTACTTAAAGCTTCTTTTAAATTTCTAATATTAAATGATAATATAACCAAATCAGGTTTGTATAAACTAATAGTTTCTACATTAGGTTCATATGCTGAAATTTTTGTTTTAGGAGCTTCAGGAGGAAAATTTGATAGGCTATCGACAGCTATAACTTGATTTTCTGATCCTATTTCAAATAATATTTCTGTAATAGATGGAGATAGAGACATAATTCTTTTTGGAGTTATTTCATTAGCATTTATTGCTAAATTACAAAAAAATAGAATTACTATGGAGAAATATGAACTCTTTAAAATTTGCAAAACAAAATTCATAAAGTAATAATTGTATAATAAGATTTATTGACAAAAAAAAGGTTTTTACTCTCTAAATTTATTAACAGGTTTAAATTTTGAAGTTTCTGGTACTCTTTCTTCATAAACCCAAACCGATTGATTGGGATGCATTCCTGCCCCAAAGATAGCTGGTACAGCTGAACACCTCATTTTATTTAAAAGCCTTGTATTGGCAATTCCAACTGCAGGATGTATCCCTTTATTTTTATTACATTCATTTACCCATTCATCTTTACGTTGATTAACTGTTTCAAAATTAGTTAATTCATCACAAACTAAGGTATTTTCATTTAGATCTACAGTTATAGTATCGCCGTCTTTTATTAAGGCAATTGGACCTCCTATAGCAGCCTCTGGTCCTACGTGCCCAATAACCAAACCTACTGATCCGCCTGAAAATCTACCATCTGTCATTAAACCTATCACTATATTTTTTTCACGACATAGTGCTGTAATTCTTGAAGTTGAGTCTAACATCTCGGGCATACCAGGCCCTCCAACTGGTCCTTCATATCTAACTACTACCATGTCAAAATTTGAAAAGTTCTCAGGTTGGTTATCTAGTGTATTTAATAGACTTTGCTCTCCATCAAAAACTTTTGCTTTTCCTTTAAATATCCCATTTTCTAGACCTCCTTCAACACCGGCTAGTTTTAATATTGCGCTAAACTCAGGAGATAAATTACCACCTAATAATCTTAAACCACCAGTTTTTTTAAAAGGTTTTTTTACACTATAAATTACATTCCCATCAGGATTACTCGGAGATAGCCTATTTACTTGTTGAGATAATGTTTCACCTGTACAAGTTAGTGTGTCTCCATTGAGTAATCCAGCATCCAGAAGGTTTTTTACGATGACTTGGATTCCACCCATTTTATCTATATCGACCATGGAGTACTTACCAAATGGCCTAGCATTTACTACAACTGGGACTACTGACTCAGATAAATAATTAAATTCGCTAGCACTCATAATGTCTCTATTAAAATTTGAATATCCAGCAGCTCTTGATAACTCGGGTGCATGAAGCATCACATTTGTAGATCCCCCAACACTCATTGCTACTATAATTGCATTTCTTAATGATTCTCTTGTTACAATATCTCTTGGAGTGATTTCTTTTTTTATTAGATTACTCAAATAATTTACTAATTCATTGGGGAAATCATCTAATCTACGAGAGTCTTCTGAAGCAGGAGATACCATATGAAGGGGCTGCATACCTATAACCCCAATAAAAGTTTGCATCGTATTGTAAGTAAACATCCCACCACAACTTCCAATACCTGGACAAGATTCTAGTGCAATTCGTTTTTTTAGATCCTCATCTTTACTACCTGCAATTTGATAGCTGCTTATAATATCTAAGGGTTCTCCAGTTACACTATCTTTTCCTGGTCTTATTGATCCGTCTGACATTATAATAGCAGGTCGATTATGCTCTAAAATTGCTGCTAAAGTCCCAACAGGTGGTTTATCACAAGCGACTACTGCAATTATTCCTTCTACTCCAGTAGCACTTAAATGTTCACATACACTATCATTAGTGACTTCTCTACCAATTAGAGAGTATCGCATTTCTTTTGTACCATTCCTAATGCCATCAGAAGTAGCAAGGCTGAATTCAGGTTGAATTAGTCTCATTGCTAACTGATTGGGTTCTTTTCCTATTCTTTTTTTTAACACTTCGTGAATAACATTTACTTTTTTGCTGACACCAAGATAACACTGAGAATCTCCTTTATTACCTATAACTCCAATTGAAGGTTCATGGATTAAATCAAGGTCTGTTCCTAATTCACGAGCAATTCCAAAAGTTTGAGAGTTTCTACCTGGATTTTTATCAATTAAAACTGTCTTGGTATTTTTCATCGATACTCCTAAAAATATTTAAATTCTATATATTGTTTTTAACCATATTATCAAAGGATAATAAAGTTGGAATTAATCTTGGTAAATCATTAATATCTAGCATATTTGCACCGTCACTAGGAGCTTCGTCAGGGTTTTCATGGGTTTCTATAAATAAACCGCTCACCCCAATTGCACATGCAGCCCTTGATAAAGTCGGGACAAACTTTCTTTCTCCTCCAGATTTATCCCCTAATAAGCTAGGTTGTTGTACCGAATGCGTTGCGTCAAAAATAACTGGATAACCTGTTTCTGCCATTATATCCAAGCCTCTGAAATCATTAACTAGCGTGTTATAGCCAAATGTTGTACCTCTTTCACAAAGCATAATTTTATCATTTCCAGCACTGGATATTTTTTCGGCTACTTTCGCCATATCTGTAGGAGATAAAAACTGACCTTTTTTAACATTAATTGGCTTATCTGTATCCCCAGCTGCTAATAGCAAATCTGTTTGTCTGCACAAATATGCAGGAATTTGAAGAATATCCACTACTTCCGCTGCAATTTTACATTGATAAGGTTCATGAACATCAGTTATAGTTGGACAATCAAAATTTTCAGAAATTTCTTGTAAGATTTTCAAGCCTTCTTCTAGACCTACGCCTCTTGCTGAGTTAATTGACGATCTATTAGCTTTGTCATAACTTGATTTAAATATAAATTTAGCACTGATTTTTTCACAAATATTCGATATTTTTTCAGCGATCATTAGAGAATGGTCTCTATTTTCTATTTGGCATGGACCCAATATAAAAACTATAGGATTTGGACCTCCAATTTTTATATTTTTCAAATTTATTATTTTTTGCTTAACCATTTTGAATTAATTTATTTCTAGTTTTTCTAGTTGATCAAAAGTTTTTTTTTATTTATATCCATACTTTCTTGGCGAATAAATAAAATCAAGAAATTTTGACTTTAAATTATTTTTTTTTTTAATTCATAAATTAAAATAAAATTTTTTATTTCTAATCATAATTTTTCTAAAACATATATTGATAATTATAAATGATAAACAGATCAAAGCATAAATTAAATTTTTTTGAACGATTAACTGATCCTATGAAGTTTGGATTTAAAACAAATCCACCAAAAAAAATAGCGCAATTTATATGGTTTTATTGTTCACAAATCAAACTTACCTTATTTTCAGTATTTTTACTAAAATTTCTGGAAGTTATTATGGATTTAGCTGTTCCAGTAATCTTTGGTTATATTATTAGCAGAATAATTGAAGTGGGGGATGTTCAATTAATAATTAAAGAGGAATTTAAATTTTTAATAGTTTTTGGTTTGTTTTTTTTAGTTATACGACCTTCATTACAATCTTTAAGTCAAGCGCTAATGGATATGGCTATAATGACAGGATTTGCAAATATCGTAAGATGGCAAAGTCATTTGAATGTGTTGGGGTTAGATGTTGGTTATTTTTCAAATGAATTATCAGGAAGATTAGCAAATAGAGTTATTGAAACGGGTCAAGCTGTTCGTGGTGTAGCTATGAAATTTCTAGAAGCTATTTTATATATAACACTTTACTTCGGCGGTACTATAACTGTGTTAGGTTATTCTAGTTTTATGATGACTTTACCAAGTTTAGTATGGTTAGCAATATTCCTTGTAATTTTATTTTTTCTTATGCCAAAGGTTCGTGAATTAAGTCATCAACATTCGTTGCTTAGGAGTAAAATGACAGGTCGAATTGTAGATTCCTATGCAAATATTAATCTTATAAAATTATTTGCAAGAAAAAATTATGAGCAATTAGGAGCAGCTGACTCCATTGATGATTTTAATTTTGGTTGGGCAAAAGTTATGAGAATTTCATTTATTATGAATGTTCTTATGTCTTTTGCTAATGCATTACTTATCATAGGAACTTTAGGATTGGGTTTGTATTTGTTAGGAAATGGTAACATTGGGGCAGGGGTAGTAGCCGCTTCATTACCCTTAACATTGAGAATTTCTGAAATGTCTTGGTGGATTATGTGGGAAGTAAGCTATTTATTTGAAAATATCGGCACCATAGATGAAGGTAGGCTTACAATATCGCAAAAACCAAAGGTTATTGATGCCAATAATGCGAAAGAATTGTCTATAAAAGGTGGTGAAATAAATTTTGATAAAGTTAAATTTAACTATGGTAAACCTGGTGGCTTATTTGAGGAATTGTCACTTAAAATAAGTCATGGAGAAAAAGTTGGTTTAGTTGGAAAATCAGGAGCAGGAAAAAGTTCCATTTTAAATTTATTATTAAGGTTTTATGATGTAGATTCAGGAAGAATTCTAATTGATAGTCAGGATATCGCTAAAGTAACACAGGAATCTCTACGATCACAAATTGGAGTTGTAACTCAAGAGACTGCTCTTCTTAATCGTTCAATTTATGAAAATATTGCTTATGGAAACCCTTCTTCCTCAAGGAATGAAATATACGAAGCAGCAAAAAAAGCAGAGGCTTATGAATTTATCAGTGATTTAGAAGATAAAGATGGAAGAAAAGGGTTTTCTGCATTCGTTGGAGAGAGGGGTGTGCGGCTTTCAGGTGGGCAAAGGCAAAGAATAGCAATAGCTAGAGTTTTACTAAAAAATGCACCAATTCTTATTCTAGATGAAGCAACAAGCGCATTAGATAGCGAAATAGAAGCTGCAATCCAAAACCAGTTAAATAATATATTACGTGATAAAACAGCTTTAGTCATTGCTCATAGATTATCTACCATCAATAAGCTTGATAGGTTGATAGTTATGGAGCATGGTAAAGTAGTTGAAATGGGAACGCATAAAAGTCTGATTAAGAAGGGAGGTCATTATTCAAAACTGTGGTCTCTACAATCAGGTGGATTTCTGCCCACTTTATAGAAAATTATGCATTGAACAGTTACACAATAATTTTTTATTTTTGTACATTTAAGTAAATTTTTTGGTTGTTTTCAAATTTATATTTTCTCTATGCCATGTGTATATGCCAGCCGACACAATTACTATTGCACCAAATATTACATAAACATCGGGAAATTCTGAAAAAAATAATATCCCCAAAATTGTGGCAAATATTAAATCAATATATGTAAAAGGTGCAAGAAAAGAGGCTTCAGATTTTCTTAATGCAAGAATAAAACAAAAATGTCCTAATCCTCCAAAAACTCCCAAGATTGAAAACAAAAATAAATCCTTTATGGCAATTGGTTCAAAAAATGGAATAAGAATAATTGTTGAGATTAATGTTCCAACTAGTGAAGTATAAAAAAAGTTGGTTTGGGGATCTTCTTCAGTACCTAATCTCCTAGTAGAAACTGCATATCCAGCATAAAATATTGCTGCTAAAATTGGAAAAAAACCAAATACAGAAAACATATCAGTTCCAGGTTTCAGAATTAATAATGCACCACTAAATCCAACAATAACACTTATCCATCTGCGATAACCTACTGTTTCTTTCAGAAAAATTACTGAAAAAACAACAATTACTAATGGACCGATTTGAAAAATGGTGATTGTTGAAACCAAAGTTAAATACTTAAATCCAGAAAACATTGATATTGTTGCACAAAATAAAAGTAATGATCTAAAAAGATGAAGCTTTATTTTTCTTGTTTTTACAATGTTGTTTAAATTTGGTAGGAAAATTAAGGTAGTAAAAACTGTTTGGCTTAGATATCTCACCCATACAACCTCTATTATTGGATAGTAAGTTGCAAAACCTTTAGCCGTAGCATTCATTATAGAAAAAAGGAATATGGTGAGTATCATAAAAACCACCCCAGTGGATGTATTTTTCATATTTTTCCTTTTTATTCAAAACCATATAAAAATTAGAAAATACCTATCAAACAAAAATAAGGGATCTAATAATTATTAGATCCCAAATTCTAAAAATAGTAAAATTAATAATTAGATGATTTTTCTATTTAGCTAATCTCCATATGAAAGGCACCAAAATCCCTGCAACAAGAAGTTTATACAAATCACCCACTAAAAATGGGTAAAAACCTTTAATTATGGCAAATGCAAAACCTTTGATTGCTGACAACTGCAAAATTCCAAAAAAGTAAATTATGAACATTCCCAACATCATACAAAAAATTGAAGACAAGATATTTCTACCCCAACCTCGATCAGCTAACTCACCTAAAACTAAACCTGCAATAAAAAATCCGACTATAAATCCACCTGTTGGGCCAAAGAGATATAATAAACCACCTCCGTAAGCAAATACAGGAAACCCAGCAATTCCTTGTAAAATATATAAACCAATTGTTGCTATGGCTAAATTTCTACCAAAAAGCATACCAATCATCAAAACTGCTAATGGTTGTAAAGTCATAGGAACCGGATATAAATCAACCTTAATTTTAGCTGAAATAATTAATATAATACTCCCGAATAAAACAGTGCTTATATTAGCTAAGTTAAAAATTTTGTTTTTATTTAATTTATTAGTTACTAGCTCGATCCAACTAAGAGAATTTGATTTGAAACTTAACATTTTTTTATCTCCTTTAGTGTATTTAAAGTAAAAAAGAAAATTTCGTATTTTATATAGCATTACTGACAACTATTAAAGTAATTTAATAAATAAAAATACAAAGTTTAATTTTTAATTAGTATTATTTATTTTATTCGTAATATAATTTTAAATAATTAAATCGGATTTCTAATATATTTCAACATAGAAAGTGTGAGGAGAAAAGATATGTTTTATGTTAGCACAACTTGGAAGCACGAAAATGAAATCAACAATGAAAAGATGCAAAATTTGTTAGCAAGCTTTAAAGGAACAAATCCGAATGTGAAAGAAGTTCACTGGTGGAAGATTGATAATTTCACCCATGGTGCATTAGTAATTTACAATTCAGAAAAAGGTTACGTAGAATCCAAAGAAATTCATAGAAAGGCTAGAGAAGAGTCTAGTAAAGAAGCATCAACAACTATGATAAGAGAAGAAGTCGGAAATCAATTAGCTTTCTTGGAAAATAACTAGTATTTCAGATTAAATTATTTTTTTTCTTTCCATATAGGTACCATTGAATTCCATACCCCGTCGTTTCTAACTCTATGGTATAATGCTGCAAAAATATGAATTGCAATCAACCAGTAAATTATTGAAATTGAATTTTCATGTAACGAAATTATAAACTCAATTAATATCCCACTTTTTAATCCTAACCAAAAGAAAAGTCCTATCATTAATCCTGAGATGCATATAGAAGCTAGGCATATATACATAGAGTAGTGAACTAATTTTGCGGCAAACTTTTGTTGTTTTGGTGTTTTTGCTGGCAAAGAAGTTGTTTGTGTTTTTTTCATATAAAAAAAGCGTAAAATTAAAAAAAACAAAAAAATTGAAGCAAATAATATCTCAAATTTGAGGAGAGAAATATTTTCTAATTGTTCAATATCATCCACTTGTTTAAATATTCCGTACCCAAACAAAAAGACAAAACCCCAATGAAAGAATTTTGCTAAAAAACTGTATTTTTGGTTTTGAATCTCTTCTGTTTTCTGCATTTTAGTGATTAAGTATTATTTCGGCCATTTGGTATCATTTAAGGTTTAAAAATTAAAAAAACAATAATTTATTTAAAACAAAGATTACGAATTAACAATTTTTTTAATTAAAATAATTAGCCCTAACCATTGCTCCAATTAAATTACAAATAAGTCTTTCAGCATGAATAATTGTTGTATTTCCTTTTTCAAAAGAAGGAGAGATTTCAACTAGGTCAAAACCAATTACCCTTCCCTTATTAACAATACCATGAATTAATTCTCTGACTTGTAGCCAGTTTAGCCCACCCGGAGTAGGAGCATTAACCGCTGGCATTATTGTAGGATCCATACCATCGGCATCAAATGTGATATAGTAATTTGCTCCGTTGGGAATTTTTTTAAGAACTTCTTTAACACCTATGTCATGAACTTCGTATGCACTTATCAAATTTGATCCATATGCTTTAGCCTCATCAAATTCTTGCTGTCTTCCGCTACCAACCCCACGTAAGCCAATTTGGTATATAGAATTAATAGATTTTAATTCAGAAGCTCTTTTTATAGGACTAGAATAACCTTCTTTTTCACCATTGACCTCGTCCCTCCAATCCATGTGTGCATCAACTTGAATTAAAATAATTGACTTATTTTTAGGTAAAGCTCTCATAATTGGAATGGGGATGCCATGATCGCCACCTATAGATATAAGTGTAGCATTTGTAGAAAATACCTTTCTTGCTACTTCTTCAGCTCTTCTATAATGTTCACGCGGATCTCTAAAATCTGCAGTTACATTTCCACAATCAATAATTTTTATATCTCTATTATCTAAAAGCGAACCACCAAGATCCCAGTCAAAATGGTTTAAAGTTCTTGGTTCATCCCATGCTGCGTCTTGGGCACTAGATCTTAAAATGTCAGGAGCAGTACTTTGATCATTTGATAATTCATTAGGATAGTATGGTAATCCATATGGAACCCCAAGAATTGCAATGTGAGCGTCTAAATTGTCTAAGTCTAGATTTAGTGGAAAACCAAGAAAACCTTTTGCATTTCCTTTTGGTAGTTCAGTTAAAATTTTCTTTTTTTTTCCCATGTTTATTAGATTTACTCTTGCGTCATATTATTTTTTTTAAGTTAATTAAATCAAAATTATTTTTTTCTAAATTTAAAATAAAAACTACCAATCATTAAAACGATCCCAGATTTCATAATTTTTGTTTTCTTCATTTATAACATGATATCTATTGTACGCAGACGCTGTTGCACATGCATGATTTGGTAGTATTCTTAACATATCTCCCTGCTTAATTTGGGGAAGTATAGCTTTGCTACCCTTTCTTATTTTTATAATACCATGCTCTTGTTGTACATTAACTACAATTAAATCTTCAATTATTTTTCCATTAATATCACACACCTGTCCATAGCCATAATCTACCTTGTGACATGGATTTCCAATATCTCTTGATAATGCCATCCAGCCTGCATCAATAATAATTGCATCTATATCTTTATTTATACTGATTACAGAAGTTAAAACAGAAATTGCTATATCTTCAGTTCTGCAAATACCAACACCAGATTGCACTAAATCAAAAAAAACAAACACCCCAGCTCTCAACTCATTAATTTTATCATTATGATAATCTGAAAATGTTGTTGGTGTTGATCCAATCGTAACAAGTTCACATTCAATAGAAAATTCTTTTAAAATTGAGACAGCTAATAAAGTTTGTTCAGCCTCATTCCTAGCGCATTCTCTTAAATCTTTGCTATTTGATAGATTATAGCTTTCTCCCGCATGTGACATCACACCTCTAAATAAACCCTCATTATCTAAACACTTTCCAATCTGATATAGTTGTTCACTTGAGTTAGATTTTACACCTGACCTATGTCCATCCAGATCTAATTCAATCAATGCTGTTATTTTAAGACCTGTTTGTTTGTAAAAATCTACTAATTCTCTTGCAATAGAAATATCATCAACTAAAACGGAAATCTTACAATCTTCTGATAAACATCGAGCTATTCTGTCAAATTTATTTGGAACTATTGCTACAGAATATAAAAAATCATTAATTCCACAAATTTTTAATTTTTCGATTTCTTCAATTGTTGAAACCATTGCACGTTTACCAAATGTTTCAGAAAATCTTTTAGTTATTTCAATACATTTAGCAGTTTTTAGGTGAGGGCGAAAATTTATATTTTTCTGATCAACTATTGATTTTAGTCGTTCAATATTTTTTGAAAACTTATTTTCGTCTAAAATAAGGCATGGTGTAAATAACTCGTTTAAATTCTTCAATTTTATTAACCTTTTCGTATTTTTATATAATTATGATAAAATGAGTTATAATATTTGAGCAACTTATTTCATTTATAATTTATTTTAATTCAAATTACTTGACTTAAAATACAAAATATTAGCTAATTTTAGTGTCTATAATTTCATTGATAGTTGCTTTTCAAAATTTATGTAAATCATTTTTTAAATAATCCTTAAAGATAATTAAATGAATTAGAAATTCTATCATTAAATAAATCTTTCATTAGAAAGGGGATACAAATGACTCAAGCTGATAATATTCAAGTCCAAACAAGTTTTAAAGCTGATAGAAGAGACCCACACTTAAGGAACGGACCTAAAAGTACAGATTTTAGATTTAACCCATTTCAAGATGAAGCTTTTATAAAGAATAATGAAATTATGGCAGGATTGGCATTAGGAGAATTAGAAATGTGGATCCATCGATTCATAGGAATGCCTAGCCAAATTAAGGAATTTGAAGATATTGGTACTTGGTGTAACAAAAGTAATGCGCGTGTTTATTTTATGAATCTGATTTTTTATAACTATTTTAGTGGTCTAGTAACAACAAAAAGTATAGTGAGTAATCAAATCATGATTACAAGAAAAGCAGCAAGTGATATGGTGGAGAGTGCTATAAAATTGGGGATTGTTGAATATTATTCAGATAAAGAATTTCGAGCTACAGAAAGATATATAGAATATTATCTAAAGTACACAAAACTGGTAGCAAAAACTTACATCCCTAAGCTTACAAAATTACTAACGCAGTTGCATGCAATTAATAATGTTCCAAATGCCCAGGAAACATTCAAAATTCGTGGATAGTCAGTAAGCAGTAGAATGTATACTCAGTATACAAATGAAAAAAAAAATAGTTTTTTTATCCAAATTACCATAGTATTTATTAATTATGAGTGACGTGAGAAGGAATAACAGAAAATAAAATTTATCTGTAAAATTCCACTCTAAGTAAGATGTATCTAGCCTGAAGTGGCATACTAGTTGAGATAGTTTTTAGAGATTTGTAAAATTTATATTTTGTAAAAGATACTTTATTTTTTTACTTAACAAATAAATAAATCTAAAAACAATATTAAAAAATGAAATTAAATGGAGGTAAGAGAATGAAACAAATTTATAAAATATTGTCGTTGAAAAGTTTAATTTTATCTATTTTTATTTTATTTATGGGAACCAGTATTTATGCTGAAACAACATTTGAAAAGATAAAAAGAACTGGCAAAGTTACAGTTGGAACAGAAGCCGCATTTCCACCTTTTGAATTTGTTGAGGATGGTAAAATTGTAGGGTACGGTAAAGATATTCTTGATTATATTATAGCTGATTTAGGAGTTGAACTAAATCAGTTAGACCTTCCTTGGCAGGGAATTCTTCCTGGCGTATTAGCAGGAAAATTTGATTTTGTAGCTACTAGTGTCAGTATTCGTGCTGAAAGAGCAAAAAAATATGCTTTTACAGTACCTATTGCTGAAGGAACAAACTGGGTTATGAAAAGAAATGGTGATACTTCTATAATGAGTCCTGATGATTTATCTGGAAAAGTGGTATGCACACAATTAGCATCAGGTAGTGAAAAGGCTACACAAGAATGGGAAAAAGATATGAAATCAAGAGGATTGGATGGTTTTAAGGAATTAAAACTTTTTACTGCTCACCCAGAAGCAACCTTGGCATTAGCCAATGGGACTTGTGATGCTCAAACTCAAACTGTACCAAATTTGGCGGTAGTTGCTAAAAAACAAGAAGGAGTTTTCGAACTTGTTGGTCCAATAACTGATAAAACATATATGGCTTGGGTTACTCGCCCAGAGGATACAGATTTGCGAGATTATTTAAGTTCAAAGATACTTGAAATGCGCGATAAAGGTATAATTGATGAAATTCAAGATAAGTGGTTTGGCTTTAGAATGCCAATTCCAAGTGAAGGTCATTTACCTGAAGGTGCACTTTAATTTTAATAAATAACTAAATTTAAGATTGCCTTAAAATCATTTAAGGCAATCTATTACATCGTTAGTAAAAGTCATGAAATTTGACATAAGTTATATTTTTGATGCTTTACCAAGGCTACTTGAAGGTGCATTAATCACTTTACAAGTTGCAATTTTAGGTTTTTGTTTCAGTATTATTTTAGCTACTTTTATAACTATTGTTAAAACCTCTTTTAATTCAAGAATTTTTAATGGATTTATAGCCTTTTATATCAGTTTTATAAGGGGAACACCTCTTTTGGTTCAAATCTTTTTGATTTATTATGTTTTACCTGTTTTTGGACTAAATTTAGCACCATTTCCCGCTGGAATTTTAGCTATTACTTTAAATAGTGCAGCGTTTGTTATAGAAATTTTACGAGGTGGTTTAGCTTCAGTACCAAAAGGACAGTTTGAAGCAGCCAAATCGTTAGGAATATCAGGATATGCGCTCTGGTGGAAAATAATTCTACCCCAAACATTCATCACTTCTATTCCACCATTAGTAAATGAATTTACTATGGTCCTTAAAGCTACAGCTTTATTATCAGTAATAACAGTAGTTGAGTTGATGCGTGTTTCACAACAAATTTATAGTGCAAATTATCATCCAGTTGAGGTTCTAAGTGCTACTTTTATAATTTATTTTTTAATGTGTTTTGTTGTTAGTCGAAGTTCAGTTTTTTTAGAACAGAGATTTAAAGTTAAAAGGTCTTAAAGGTTACAATGCTAGAATACCAAATATTTTTTGATTATTTCCCAATGATTTTATTAGGTTTTTGGTTAACCTTAAAAATTGTTGTATGTGCTATTGCTTTAGGTATCCCATTAGGACTAATTCTAGCTCTAGGCAGGCGATCAAATTTTATACCCATCAGTTTTTTTGCAACTAGTTTTATAGAATTATTTCGCAATACACCATTTATAATTCAAGTATTTTTATTTTATTATGTTTTACCTTTCTATGGTCTAAGACTTTCTGCTGAGTATGTAGGAATTTTGGCTCTTGCAGCTTTTGGAAGTGCCTATTTTGCTGAAATTATAAGAGCAGGTATCGATGCTATACCTAAAGGTCAGCTTGAAAGTGCTAGAGCAATTGGCATGACTGATTGGCAATCTATGAAAAATATTATTTTGCCTCAAACCGTATCTATAGTTTTACCGCCATTAACTAACCAGACACTAACTCTTATAAAAGAATCTGCAATATTATCTACAATTACTGTTCATGAACTTACAATGACAGGGCTAATGGTGCAGGGTGAAACTTTTAGGCCATTTGAAGTTTTTATAATGGTTGCTTTACTATATTGGGCCTTAAATGAAACTATAGCTTCGATCATGCGTAGAATTGAAAAGAGATATAGTCGAAATAGAAAACAAAACAAAATAGTTAGATCTAAAATTGATATTATAAAAAGTAGTGGATTTTCTCGATGAAACCAAACTTTTTAGAAATCATTGATATTAATAAGAAATTTGGAAATATCAATGCTTTGAAAAATGTTTTTCTTAATGTTTCTAAGGGTGAAGTGATTTGTATAATAGGACCTAGTGGTTGTGGTAAAAGTACACTTTTGAGAACTGTTAATTGGCTTACTCCTCCAGATAGTGGAAAGGTTATACTGAAAGGAGAAATTATTGGCTCTGACACAGGAAAAATGACCTTTGAACAAAATAATTCATTAAATGCGTTTCGAGCAAGAATTGGAATGGTTTTTCAACAATTCAACGTTTGGCCACATCTCAATGCTCTTGAGAATGTGGTTAGAGCACAAATTGTAGTTAGAAAAATAATGAGAGATGAAGCTGAAAAAAAAGCAATAAAGATATTAAATGAAGTAGGTTTAAAAGATAAAATTGATGAGTGGCCAGACAATCTTTCGGGTGGACAAAAACAAAGACTCGCCATTGCAAGATCTTTAGCTATGGATCCAATCTTAATGTTATTAGATGAACCAACATCTGCATTAGATCCTGAGCTTATAGGTGAAGTTTTATCAGTTTTAAGAAACTTAGTAAATGAAGGAATGACAATGTTAATTGTTACACATGAATTAGGATTTGCTTCTAGATTCGGTGACAAAATAGTTTTTATGGATGCAGGTGAAATTATTGAATCTGGTCCTCCAAATACCATTCTAAAGTCGCCAAAAACAGAAAGATTAAAACTTTTTTTAGAAAAATTGAGTCTCACTTCACTTTAGTAGCTAATAATTTAGATTTATGTAGTTTAAAATTTATAAAATGCAGTAATAAAATTGTTTTTATTTTTTTAAATACATAAAGGTGGTGGAATAAAGCCACCCAATTCTCTTTCTACTGCTTCCGCAAAGGCTAATGCTGTGAAGTCACGACCATGGCTTGCAATTGCTTGATATCCTACAGGAAGCCCTCTAACAAGTCCAATTGGTCCTACAACGCTTGGTAATCCAATAACACCTGAATAACCAGACCAATAGAGTTGTGCCATTTCAGGATATTTTTTGCCATTTATATTTAAAAACCTTTGGAAGCGAGGACCTTTTTGATCATGATTAAATGCAGGTGTTCCAGTAGCTGGAGCAAGAAGAATATCGATATCTTCAAAATATGCATCAAATGCTAATCTATGTTTATTTCTTTGTTTGTTTAAGTTAATCCAGTCTCTATGCAGAAGTGATAAACCCTCAAATCGTGTACCACAAATGCGGCTTACACTGTCATTATTCAATTTCTTTACACCTTTGGTAAGTGCATTTATTTGCTCTTTTGTAAAGTGAGGTGAATCAGATGCACCCACTAACTTTAGGTAAATCATAAAATGTAATTCGTTATCAATATCAGGTAATTTGTTTCGAATTATTTTTGCACCTGCATTTTCCAAATTCATAACAAACTTCTCTAATTTATCTAGATAATCATTATCAACAGGGCTTTCTGGATCATTAAGTTTTAATCCAATCCTGAATTGGCTCAACTTAGTTCTGTCATCTGGTGGTAAATTATTTTTAAATGCTGTTGATTCTATTGCTCGTAAACCTCTAATAGCCTCAAAAGCAAGCTTTAGATCTTCGGCTGTTCTGGCCAATGGTCCAACCACTGAAATATCTGACTCAGAATGTGTTTCTTCAATACACTGACCTTGAGAAGAAACGACTTTAAATGTAGGTTTCATTCCAAAAATACCACAGTAATGAGCCGGATTTCTTATTGATGAGCCTGCATCACTGCCAATTTCGAGAGCACTCATGCCAGTTGAAAGTGCAGCCGCTGATCCTCCAGAAGAACCTCCAGGAGTACGGGTTTGATCCCAAGGGTTATTGGTTGTTCCATAGATTTTGTTAAAAGTCTGCCATTCAACAAGATCAAGTGGAACATTTGTTTTACCAAAAACTATAGCACCAGCACTACGCAGTCTTGCTACTGCATCGCTATCAGTTGTTGCAATATTATGAATATTTTTTGGATCTCCCCAGGTAGTAGGTGCTCCTGAAAGGTTAAAAGACTCTTTAACTGTCATCGGCACGCCATGTAATGGACCACGAAAATTACCTGTAGCTGTTTCTTTATCTATTTGCCTAGCTATTTCTTTAGCAGCTTTTCTATCTTGCCAAATAACCGCATTTATCTCTGGATTGAATTTATCAATTTGTTCAAAATAAGCTTCTAGAAGGTCTATGGCTTTAATTGACCTTTTTTGTATGGCTATTGCATGTTGTTTTGCAGATTTGAAAACAATTGAAGACATATCTATACCTTCTATAAATCAACATTATCAATTTTTAAATAACAATTTTAGAAAAGCAAGTTTAGATTCCAATATATCTTATTAAAATAATTTATTTAAGTTTTCAGTTAAATATAATTTTCAATTATAATTAGTTAAAAATATTATAAATTTTAAATAAATTTTAATTTTGTAATAAATAGATCCTTACAACTGATGAATAGTCAGTAAACAAATAAATCTTACTCACTATACAACTTATTAAAAAATAGTTTTTTTACTTTTTATCCCGTGATAATTATAAATAATCAAATAAAATTATGTTATAAAAGGATATTTTTTGATGTTAAATTTTCCAAACTTTAAAAACATTTTTTTCATAATTAGAAGACTATATTTTCAGGAGACATAAATAACTTTTCACCGATCAAATATAAACATTTTTAAGCTTAATAAACATCAATTTAAATTTAAAATTATCAAAAAAGGAAAATTAATCAATGTCAAATTCTATTACAAATCCACCCAAAAAAGAATTCCAAAGTTTTCATAATTTTCCAATTATTAATGATTTGGACAATTTTAAAGCTGATGTAGCTTTCTTGGGAATTCCTTTTGGAGACCCATATTCCATGGGAGAGGCAAGTAATGATCAATCTAATGCTCCAACACATATAAGAAGATACTGTGAAAGGGCTTTAAGAGGACTTGATCGATATGATTTTGATATTGGAGGAACTCTTTTAAATGGAGAAGATATTACAGTTGTAGATTGTGGAGATGTAATTGGGGAGGCAAAAGATGTAATTGGAAATCATGATAGGTCTGAGAAAGCAGTTAGAAAAGTATTATCCTCTGGAGCAATGCCAATTATCTTAGGAGGTGATCACGCAATTCCTATTCCTGTTTTTCGTGCCTTAGAAAATCATGGTCCTATTACCTTGGTTCAGGTAGATGCACACATAGATTGGAGGGATGTATTTCATGGCGTAAGCTATGGATTATCAAGTGTGATTAGGAGAGCTTCTGAAATGGATCATATTGATGAAATTTTTCAGATTGGACTTCGATCAGCTGGAAGTGCAAGGCCGGAGGAAGCGGAAGCTGCTTTAGATTATGGTTCAAATTTGATTACCGATATAGAATTGCAAGAAGTTGGAATGAAAGCAATTCTTGATAGAATCCCTGATAATCAAAATTATTATTTAACAATAGACGCTGACGGAGTCGATCCCACTATAATGCCTGCAGTTGCTGGACCTGCTCCTGGTGGAGTAAATTATGCACAGATGAGGACATTAATACAAGGATTAGTAAAAAAAGGTAGAGTTTTAGGAATGGATATTGTTGAAATTACTCCGGCTAAAGATGTAAACGGAATTTCTGCTATTACAGCTGGTAGGTTCATATGTAATTTAATAGGAACGGCTGTAAGAGCGGGTTATTTTAAAAAGTAATTTCCATTGTAAATTAGTTACTTAAAAAGGTTTTAATTAAATGAGCTCTGATCAGCTAATTATTAGTAAACTTACAAGTGGGATTAAAAAATTAAACACTATAAAAATTCCAAAAGAAATAATTAATATAGCCAAAAATCTGATCATTGATATATCAGGAGTTACATTTGCAGGATCAAGAACAAAGTCCGCATCACTAATTTATAACTTAGCAAAAGAAACCTATTTAGAAGGTAATTGTGAAATTATTGGAATGAAGAAAAAATTAAATCCAGCAGGTGCTGCTTTTGTTAATGGTGCTTTGGGTCATTCACTTGATTTTGATGACAACTGCTATGCCGGAGTAGTACATGGTTCATCTGTTGTTTTTCCAGCTGTATTGGCTTGTGCACAGCAAAATAAACTTTCAGGTGCTGAGTTATTAAAAAGTTTTATAATAGGTTTAGAAATTCAATTTGCCGTTGCAAAAGCTTTTTCTAATGATATTTATCATAAAGGATGGTGGACTACCTCAGTTTTTGGTTCTGTTGGTAGCACAGCTGGTACTGCTTCTTTGTTAGGTTTGAAAACTAATAAAATTAAAAATGCACTATCTATTTCATTGTCTGGTGTTGGAGCAGTCCGCGCGATAAGAGGAACAAATGCTAAGCATTACTATTGTGGTAAATCTGCTGAAAATGGTATATTATCTTCAAATATTGCAAAAAAAGGTGCAACAGGGCCTAATGATGTTTTTGAGGATAGGAATGGGATATTAAAAATCCTTAATGATAATGAATTTAATTATGAGTTAATCAAAAATATTGGTGATGATTTTAGTTTGCTTGATCCAGGAGTAGATATAAAAAAATATCCAGTATGTTATGCTAGCCATGCAGCAGCTGACGGAATAAACTCTATTCTAAAATCAAAAAAAATAAAAATAAGAGAAATCAGTCAAGTTATATGTACAGTCCCTCCAATAATTGCTTCTAATTTAACATATAATAATCCTACAACAGTAAAAGAAGCTCAATTTAGTATGCAATTTTCCATTGCAATGATTATTAAATTTGGTTCTATCAAGTTAAATTTTTTAGATGATAAATATATCTTGGATGAAGATACAAAAAAATTGATGGAAATAATAGATATGAGGGTAGGGGAACTTCCGAATAATATAAAAAAGTCTGAAATTATTTGTCCAGAGTGGTCAAATGTAAAACTGTTTGATAAATCTGGGAATTGCTATGAAAAATTTATGGGTGCTCCTATTGGTTCAGCTAAAAAGCCACTAGATCAAGCAATGCTTTTTAATAAGTTTAAATCTTGCATCGAATTTTCAGAAATTACTCAATCAGCTGAATCTATTTATGAAAGAATTATAAATATCGAAAAAATCAAAAATTGCAGAAAATTATTTTAATTTTGTTATAAATTTGAATACTTTAAGTACAGTAGATAAAATTTCAATTATTATTTTTCAAAAAGATTGGAATAAATTATGTTGTTAAATGCAAATTGGTCATATCCAACTTCAATTCGCTTTGGAGTAGGTCGTATAATCGAAATAGCAGAGGCTTGTAAAAATATTGGCATAAAAAAACCATTGCTTGTTACTGACAAAGGTTTAGCAAAACTCGATATTACTAATAAAACCTTGGATATTTTATGTAAAGCAGGCCTTGGGCGTTCAATTTTTTCAGAGGTAGACCCAAATCCTACAGAACTTAATGCTGCCTCTGGCATAGAAATATTTAAAGAAGGTAAACATGACGGGGTTATCGCTTTCGGGGGTGGATCTGGCATAGATCTTGGTAAATTAATCGCTTTTATGGTTGGTCAAAAACGACCAATTTGGGATTTTGAAGATCTTAGTGATTGGTGGACTAGGGCAGATACAACTGGGATTAAGCCTATAATTGCTATACCAACAACAGCGGGGACTGGTTCAGAGGTTGGTAGGGCTTCTGTTATAACTAACAGCGAAACGAAAGAGAAAAAAATTATTTTTCATCCTAAATTTCTTCCTAGAATTGTTATTTGTGATCCAGAATTGACTGTTGGAATGCCGTCATCAATCACTTCTGGAACTGGGATGGATGCTTTTGCACATTGCTTAGAAGCTTATTGTTCACCGCATTATCATCCAATGTCCCACGGTATTGCACTAGAAGGTATGCGGCTAATTAAAGAAAATCTGCCAATTGTTTTTAAAGATGGGTCCAATATCAATGGACGCGCTAATATGATGTCTGCAGCAATAATGGGAGCAACGGCTTTTCAAAAAGGTCTTGGGGTAATACATGCAGCTTCGCACCCAATAGGCGCGGTTCATAATACACATCACGGTACTACAAATGCTGTAATAATGCAGGAAGCACTTTTGATTAATAGAAGGGCGATAGAACCCAGAATTGAAAAATTATGTAATTATCTTGATATTTCAGGAGGATTTGAGGGATTTATATCATTTATTAAAAATCTGAATATAGTATTAAATATCCCTAAGTCTTTGATTGAATTAGGAGTAAAAAATCCAAATATAGAGGCTTTGGCTGAGTCGGCTCTTAAGGACCCAAGTTGTGGTGGTAATCCAATAAAATTAACTAAGGAAAATTTGACTAGGCTATTAAAAAACTGCATGTAATTTAATAAAAAGATAAGACTATTACTTTATTTTAATATTAAACAATTAAAATATTTTTGGTATTCTAGTAAGCTTTTAATATTTTTTAATTATAGATTAAATAAATTTATAAGATTTCTGGTGTGTATTTTTTCTTTATATAGAATATTAAAATTTAATTTCCTGTGATTCATTTGGGATGCTGTATAATGTTCTGATTTGAATCCTCGAGCATTAGAGCGATTTTAAATAATGATAAAAACTAAAATATTGAATGAGCTAGTGCAGATCAGAATTTCAGATATAAAGTTCTATCTTCTTAATATGGGTTAAATCTATTGTTTTTGTAAACACATTAATGGGGTTCAGTCTTATATGACAATGTTAATTACTTCTAAGGGGTATTAAAACCTGTCCAGCCAGCATGATAAGCTGAAAACTCAAGGTTTGCACCTACAACTTCAGCATATTCAGCGACCAAACGCCCCTTACCCCCTGGTTTTGGTTCGCCACGAAAAGAAACCTTGCCTTCAGTGATGACAAAATCAGCATCCTGCATGCAATCATCCACAACAACCATTGTTTCAGGTTTAAGAAATCCATGTATTGATGTCAATTCCTTGAGGTGATGAATTGCAGATGGTTGCCAATAAATCCAGTCAAGATCAAAAGAATCTAGATAAAATAAGGGTACGCATATTTCCTTAATTTGCGCTTCCTTTACAAAATTATGAAGAAATAGAACACTATCTGATTGAACAATTTTAACCTTATCTGAAACCAAAGTTTTGCATACCTTTACAGCTTGGGGCGACAAGTCAACTGTTGTTACAGAGGAACCATCGTTTCTTGCGTTAACATATTTGTCAAATAGCACAGTGCTACAGCCATCACCGACCCAGTTACCTTTTAGTCTTGCACATCCTGTTTCTACGATCATCACTGGTCCGCTAAAGCAATCGATATGCTCAAATATTTTTCTAAATGTGGTACCTCTATGTTGAAGTTTGCCTTCGATTTGTTTAAAAAAGTTCCAGAATAACGTGGATTGGCTCATTTGACTAGTTCATATCTTATTAATAAATGTTTATTATAACTGCAGTATCCATGCCAGTTGTAAAATGGCTAGATCCTCTCCCTTTTAATAAGATGTAATCAATTTGTTATTAGCATTTTTAAGTACGTTGATGGCACAAAACTTGCTCACATCTGAAACCAATATAAAATAGGTATGAAGTATGAAAATCTATCTATGGGGTCAGCGTAATTTCTTTGGTGGTGGCGTACATTTTGCAAGCTTCACAGATGCAATGAAAAGGCTAAATATTTTTGGTAGCCAAGTTCAGGAAGTTGATATTCAGGGGCAGAACCTTCAGACAGTTGTGGAACAGACAACAGTTCAAGATACAAATGTACTTTTTTTCCCCCTTAATGAAAACCTTTCTTTAAAGGGTTTCATTATCAAATGGGGTATTTTTGAAATTGATATTTTACCCACTTTTTATATTGACTATCTGACTAGAAGTGATCTGATCTGGGTACCCAGTCAGTGGGCTCGGCAAGTTCTCATAAATCATGGTATTGATGAGAGAAAGGTAGATGTAGTACCTGAAGGAGTTGATGCTAGCGTTTTTCATCCCTTTACCCGAGATATAAAATTGAAAGATGATATATTTCGCTTCTATATGCTAGGTAAGAAAGAAAACCGTAAAGGTTTTTCAGAACTACTTGAGGGGTTCAAACTGGCATTTGACAATGACCCATCAGTTTTACTTTGTTTAAAAGCTGATAATTTCTTGTCTGATCAAGTAAAGAAAACTGATAAGAATGCTGAAGTAAGACAAGAAGTACAGGCTCTAGGTCTTACTAATGTGAAGCAGATCACAGGCCAACTTCATTCCCAAAAGCTTAGCTTGATTTACAGTTATTGCGATGCGCTGGCATTTCCAACCAGAGCCGAGGGCTGGGGGCTTCCTCTATGTGAAGCTATTGCCTGTGGAATGCCCTCTATCACAAATTTTTATAGTGGACAGACTGAATATCTGAGACTGGTGAAAGATAAAATAAGATTTCTTGACTACAGGCTTAAAAATATTGACTGTCCAGATTTTATATCTGCCTGGGGTGAGTGCGGATCTTGGGCTGTGGCATCACCTGAAAAAATTGCTGAGGCTATGGTGGATATACGTGATAACTACGGAATTTGGTGTGAAAAAGCTCTTGAAGCAAGTGATATAATCCGCTCTCAGTTTTCATGGGAAAGGGCTGCAGATAAGGCCATATCTTCACTAAAAGAAAAAGGCATGATAACTATGAAGATTAATTTACAAATTTGAAAATAAGTTGAACCTAAAGGTCACTTTTACAACATAATAATTTTATTCCTAACTTGAATAAAAACTAGTCAATTTATATGAATTCATAGAATCTTTTTATAGACCTGGTTTTTTTTATAAACTATTTAGAGAACCTTTTTTCTAATACATCAATACGATCTGAAACAAGCTCCCATTGTTGATCCTTCTTAGATACAACGTTTGGTTTAATTGGCCAACTAATATTTAAAAGAGGATCATCATATCTAGCACCAGACTCATATTTGGGTGCGTATATTGCAGAAACAACATAAATTACAGTTGTATTTGGTTCAAGAGTAATAAAAGCGTGCCCAAAGCCTTCTGGAATAATCAAACTTTTGCCATTACGGGGAGTAAGCTTGTGCCCAAACCATTGAAACTTTGTTTTCGATCCTACTCTCAAGTCTACAGCTACATCCCAAATTGAACCTGCAACACATGATACTACTTTAGTTTCTGAAAAAGGTGGATATTGAAAATGAATACCTCTTAATGTGCCCTTTTTTAATGACGTAGACGAATTTACATGGACGGCATCTATGCTTCTTCCTGCTTTTTCAATTTCATCAACTCCAAACAGTCTACAAAATATGCCTCTTTCATCACTCTGAATAGGTTTATGAAGGATAAATAAATCATTGATTGGGGTTTTCTCAAGTTTCAATATTCTCACCTTTCTCAGATATTTAATAGTTTAGGTTGTGCTATCCATATCCTAGCATTGGGTAGCATTCGTCTTATATTTTTTGATATCTCGGTAGCTAAATTCCAAGGTAAAATTAATACATCAGTTGGATTGCAAAGTCCTAGCTGCTCTGGAGCTATTACAGGTATACCAGAGCCAGGTAAAAATTTACCTTGTTTTTCTTTGCTTGCGTCAACCACATAAGTCAAATATTTTGAAGCCTCTCCAACAGCGTTTAAGAAAGTATTACCTTTGTGTGCGGCACCATAGCCAACTACAACATCTCCATTCTTTTTTTTTTCCAATAACCATTCACGAAATTCACTTATAGATTCATTTACTCTCTTACTAAACAGTGTCCAAGTATTTTTATCAAATAAACCATTATTGATTTCTGAAATCATTGTTTTTTTTACTGTAAAATCGGCTTCACCAGAACGCGCGAGCCAGTAACGGTTTGAGCCCCCATGAGTACTAAGCTGCTCTACATGAATTAATTGCAAACCATTTTTTTTTGCTATTTCAGATACGGAGTGAGCGGACAAATATGAGTAGTGCTCATGATAAATTGTATCAAATAAGGTATTTTCTAGTAGCTTTGAAAACGATGGGTTTTCTACTGTAATAATTGTATCCTCATTGGTTAAAATTGAAATGCCAGACATAAAATCCTGAATGTCAGGTATATGTGCTAAGACATTGTTAGCAACAATAAGCTTTGGAAAATTGTATTTTTTCAACATATCCCTTGCTAGATCCTTACCAAAAAAACTATTTATTGTAATAATACCTAAATTTTCTGAAATTTCAGCAACATTTGAAGCTGGCTCAACGCCCAATACAGGGATATTTTTCTTCTTAAACTGTGATAATAAGTAACCATCATTACTTGCGATCTCAACAACGAGATCTTTTCTGGTTAACCTCAATCTTTTTATCATTTTTGTACAATAATTTTTGGCATGACTTACCCATGTGGAGCTTGCTGAAGATAAATATGGGTAATTTTTATGAAATATACGATCAGGAAGAACATATTCACCCAATTGGCCTAAGCCACATTTTGAACAAATCGAAATATTTAGTGGAAATTTATCTAAATTATCTTTATGGCTATTTCCATATTCTGCAGGCAATGGTTGTTCCCCAAGATTTAATATACTTACTAGGGTGACACATTCACATCCACGACAGATGGTTGTGCCTCTTTGGTTCATTAATTCTGCCATTAAATTGCTTTGTCCTTATTACGTTTGTTTATTATTCTTTAAATAATCATAAAGTTCAACAACAACCTGTTCATAACTTTTTTTTGGCTGATAACCAGTATCTTTATATAAATTTTTAATAGAGAAGTCACTTTTGGACAGCTTCACGTCATTATACTCTAGCTTTCCAAATTGCATTTTTTCACCAGATGGATATAATTTGTACATTCTCTCTACATAATTTCTAAGTTGTCGTGGATCTCCAGAGCCTACCCAATATTCAGAGTTAGGCTTCCCCTTTTTTCCAATTAGATAATAACCATTACAACAATCAAAGAGTGAAATAACATCAAAATACTGATTTCCTGATGAAAATAACAATTTCTTTTTTTTCATTAATTTTTGTAGAGTTACTTGTAAAAAAGAGTCTTTATAGTCATCTCTTCCCATTACGTGAGAATGAAGTACATAAATAAAATTTATATCAAGCTTACTAGCATAAGCTTTTAATGCATATCTTGCAGCAATTTTTGATGATGCATATATAACATGTCTATTGTATTCACTATTTTTTTTATAATCAAGATCCATGTATTTATTAGTGAAAGTCTCTTCCATGGTACCAATTTGACAAAAAGTAAGGCACTTTAACTCATTTGCAGTTTCAAGCGCAGATACTGATTCACTAACATTTTTGATCTGTGCTTCAATTGAAAGATCTGATAGTTGATTTATGCCTCCCCATGCAAGATTAAAAAAAACGCAGGCTTCATCTGGAGACCATTTTATTTCTTTAATTCTATACTTAAGCTTACAAATTTCGTTCATACTAATTTTGAGATAGATAGATTTTTCTAATTTTTTTTTGCGAAGCTCTGATATTTCGCTAATTGTTTTTCTTCCCAGAGAAAGTACCTCTATTCCGTTATCACATAGAAATTCTACAAATGCGGATCCAATAAAACCTGTAGCTCCGGTTACAATTGCCTTTTTCATTCTAGAAACTCTCTTTCAAAATATCTTCAAAAATACTAGAGGGACTGAAACCTGTGTCTTGCTTAAGTTGTGAATAGTTAAAAAAACTAGACTTGTTAGAAAAAAACTTTTCTGTTTTTTTAATATTTTTTGTTTTTAACAGCTTCTCAAAAGCATTAAAAAATTGTTCCAACGTAGCTGGGCGCGAAGAACCAATATAGTAATCAGCCTTATTTTTCCCATGACAACCTATCAGTAAATAAGCTTTAGCAACATCTTCTACTGAAATAATGTCAAAAAGCTGACTATTAGTCGGCTTTTGATATTTAATATTTTTTGAAATTTTTTTTAAAGTGTTTGCTACATAAGAACCATTTTGAAGAGTGAAGTCCAAAGGTACAGATAGACGAGTGTGTACATAGTCAATTTTACATAAATAAGCGACTATTTTGCACATATCTCGAGCGGCTATTTTTGCCAGCGAATAATTCATTTGTGTAGAATTAAATTCTTTAGAGCTATTTTTAAACCATGAGTCGGCAAAAGTCTCTTCTATAGTGCCAGCATTTACAAATTTTTTACATCCTAAATCATTTGCTACGGTAATAGCATTTGCTGAATTCCCAACATTTTCCAGTTGACTTTTAAACGTTCCATCAGTTAGTTTTTTTTCCCCACTCCAAGCAAAATTATAAAAGACGCAGGAGTTATCGGTAACCCAATTAACTTCCTCACTCTTTCTTTTTAATTCTAGTATTCTTTCCATAGGTAAACAAAGGTATTTTACTGCTGATGAGCCAAAAATTTCTTCGCAGGATCTTTTATCCAATTCTTTTCTTCCTAAACAAAGAAGTTCTATTCCTTTCAAACATAAGAGTTTTACTAATGCTCTGCCTAGAAGGCCGGTCGAACCTGATATAATTGCTTTTTTCAAGACGTATTCTCACCAAAGAAAAAGAATATGATAAGTCAATAGTTAAACTGTTACTTAGGATTATTGTCAACTCCTTCATTTCTAAGTTACTTAAAACCCCAGCACAAAATCTAGTAATTAACTTTGCTTTTTTGTTATCGATAATCCCAATTTCAAAACAACCAAAATCCTCAAAGATTTATTAAATTTTTTTAATTTAAATACTCAGTTTCAAATAAATCTTCCTAAAATTTTTTAAATTATAAGTTAGCTGATTATTTAAATCTAAAAAAGCAATCTTTTCACAAAGAATAAATTTTTATAATTTCTATTATTGGAGAAAATTTAATTAGTAAAAAAAATCTGAAATTAAAGAATTAAACAACAATTCATAAACATTTTTTAATAACGTCTATTACCCTAAGCTGTTCTTCTTCAGAAATATCATGATAACTTGGTAAATTTATAGCCCTTTCTGGGATGTCATAAGCATTAGAGTTATTTTTTTTTTCTTCAAACATTTTAAAACTCGACAAAGGCCAAAAAAATACTCTTGTATCTATGTTTTCTTTTGCAAATTCATTTAACAGAAGTTCACGCCTAATAAGTGTCTCTGGAGAAAAAACAATCGTTGGCATCCAACAACCATTTTTAATCCCTTGTTTTTCAATATTCATTATTACATCAGGACTTGACTCTAAGTTTTTTCTGTAGAAGTCAAGTATTTTCCTTTTTCTTGCTATCAACTGGTCGATCCTTTGTATCTGAGCATAACCAATAGCAGCTTGCACATTAGACATTTTAAATTTAAAACCTATGATATCAGCCCAAAACTGCTTTTTTTCATCTTTATTGCGACCATGGTTACTTAAAGTAAGAACCCTTTCAAAAAGCTTTTTATCATTTGTAACAAACATTCCACCTTCTCCAGTGGTTAAAGTTTTTGTACCATGAAAAGAAAAAACACCAAATATGCCCATGCTCCCAGCTTTTTTATCTTTATAGACTGAGCCGATTGCTTCAGCTGCATCTTCTATTATAGGTATGTTGTATTTTTTTCCAATATTGAGAAGCTCATCCATCTCGCATAGGTTACCATAAAGGTGAACTGCTATAATTGCCTTTGTTTTATTTGTTATGGCTTCTTCTACTTTTTTAGGATCTATACACCAGGTGCTGGGAAGAATATCAACAAATATTGGAACTGCGCCTAGAGAAACTATCGGAGATGCTGTCGCAATCCAGTTAGTATCAGCAAGTATAACTTCATCGCCAGCCTCTATACCTAGTGCTGAGAGCCCCATATGAAGAGCCCCTGTACAGCTTGACGTGGCTATAGAGTAATTTACACCTATATGTGCTCCAAAATGCCTTTCAAAACGGTTTATGTAGCTATAACATTCCGCACCCCACCCATTAGTAACTGCATCTTTAGCGTACTCTACTTCAAGGTTTGTGATAGATGGTTTACTATAAAATATGCGACTTTTCTTTTCAATCATAAGAGGCAAAAAAATATTTTAAAATGACTATTTATAAATATAAAAATATTGACTTATTTATCTTTATTATACAAGGATAAACATAAACTAATATATATAAAGATCTTTTGAAGTAAGTTATCAATTATTTAATAGTAACTAGCATACCTTTTCCACAGTTTGAATTTGTAGTCTTTTTTTCTATTCTAAATTAACAAGTAAATAGATTAGCTTATTCTAAAAATTCATTGCACTTAATAGTTCCTCAAACGTAAAATCTAGTATATTATGAACTTACAGCTAAGCATATCGTTTACGTATAAATAATAGGGAGTTTTTTTCATCAATTTTTATACTGACATAGACTATTATATTTGCTCCATTTCATATTTTTATAGTAACATGATGTACATTTAAATCAAAAAATACTTTGCGTTGTGTAAACGAATTCTTAAAATGAAATAAATGATAACCATTTAAAGGGAACGCAATGACTAAAAATACAAAGAATTGCGATAGTCTAAATATACCGACGATACCTAACGCCCTTTTGATATCACCAACAGAAAAAACTCATTATGGAAAATTAAATTTACGGAAAAATAAATTATTAGACTTATATATAAATTCGAGTTACGAAAAGGAATTAACTGTTTATGATAACACTTATTTACTTAATCAATCTCATTCGTTGGAATTTAATAAACACTTAAAAGTAGTTTATTCAATCTTCAAAAAAAAATTTAATAGAAATTTGAAAATTGTTGAAATCGGTTGCGGTAAAGGAGATTTTGTAAATCTTCTTAATTCTGATTCATATTTTGATGCAACGGGCTATGACACTACATACGAAGGGAAAAGCAGAAAAATACACAAAAGATACTTAAATGCTAAAGACAGAATAAACGCTAACGTAATTGTCTTAAGGCATGTACTTGAATATTTACCTGACCCATATTCGTTCCTTATATTTCTTAATAAAATTTTTGGAGATGTAGACATATATATTGAACAGCTTAATTTTGATTGGACAGTTAGTAAGCAAATATTTAGTGATATAACTTATGAAAGAGTAAATTACTTTACACAAAATTCATTAAATCAATTATTTACAAAATCATGTTCAAGTAAATTATTTAATAATCAATATCAATATGTAATTGCCAATCTAAAAAATCTTAATCAAGAATATTATGCCAAATTTTCTAACATAGACAACTGGGTTGATATAGATTTTTATTCCCTTTTCCCTCAAATCCATACAAAAATTAAAAATTTAAGTATTGTTGTTGAAGAATCAAATAATACATTTCTTTGGGGGGCATCAACAAAAGGTTGCATGTTTCTCCATCACTATTTTAATCTAATAAAATCAACAGAAAAAATAAAATTTGCAATTGATATAAATTCAAATTATGTAGATAAATTTTTGCCAAGTTCATACGTTCAAATTAAATCTGCTGAGTTTTTCTATAAAAATGTTTCAAATAATGATTTAGTAATTGTTTCAAATGTAAACTATGAAAGTGAAATAAAGAAAGATATTTCAAATTACAGTAATAAGAGGGTTAAAGTTATTACTTTATAACTGATTGCTATACTTATTTCAAAGTCGCTTTAATATTAATTTGTAATACAAAGGTATTAAAAATAATTTATAAGAAAAAATTCATTTCTATTATTTAATTCTTCTCTTATAAGTTTTTTATTCTACTATCAGCATTTAATATAATAATGTTTCCATTAAAATATTAAAAGCCTTTAAATAGTTGTGTTTATTATCTTTTTATATAGGTGCATTTGTAATAAATAATTTGCAAACTTTTATAAAAGTTAGATCTATTTAAAATTCTAACACTTCAAAAGTAATTCTGTATCTTCATTATTTATAGATTTCAAAAAAATTACTTAGTTCTGGTAAATCCGTTATTTTTCTGTCCATAGTTTATATAAAGGTAATGCTTTGTAGTTTGCTTCTTTTATATCTTGATCACTTACCAACCGCTAAACCTTACAGCCTTATTTATTTTTTCAGCTGTGAAGTTAGTTTGCAACTCATAGTGGTTTCAAATTATCAAAAGCACCGTTAAGGAAGGGTTTATATTTTTTCCATTGCTCTGAACTATTTCTATAAACTTTTTTTCTAACCTGAACGTTAGACGCTGTTGCAACGTTCCTATTATTTTTTTGAGGTGATAGACATTTTTCATCCCAATCTATGCCAAGATAAGTAATTAGTTTTCGAGTTTCGCTTTCCTGATTAACAGTCAGTAGTTCATAATCAAGCTTGTAAATCCTATTACTAAGCTTATTCTTCCAAAAATCCATGAGATTTTCATATAATTTATAATAACTAACTACGTCATCAACTGAGTAACAGTAGCCCAAATTTTTTGATACAAAATACTGCTTAAAATTTGCCCAACATACTGCGGCAGGATTTCTTTTAACGTGAATTATTTTAGCCTCAGGAAAAGCTGCTGCAAGCAGTCCTAAATAACGGAAGTTTTGTGGCATCTTATCTGTAATAATCAGATTTTTTTTTGAAACATTCTTTAGTTTTGTTAAATATTTACTTCGGAAATGAATTAAAGATTCCTTATTTGATTCAGCAATACCAGTAGCAATCCTCGCCCCAAATTGATCTGCAAAATTTAACTCTCCTGCTCCAGTGACTTTCGAATGAGAAGAAATTATTTGCTCAACTAAAGTTGTACCAGAGCGAGGCATACCTACAATAAAAATCGGGGTTAAATTCTGTGACATTGTTTTAGGTTCTAATGAATTTTGTTCTATCCGAGAGTAATTAGCTTTAATTTGCCTGAAGAGTTCGACATCTTGATTGATATCGTAGTTTAACAACTTTTTACGTAGTAAATTACCTTCGCTATAGTGAGTGAAAGCTTGTTCAAAATCTCCTAAATCCTCACATGCCTTAGCTAAGCCAAAATTAATATGGCAAAGCTGCTCCTCTAAAATATTTTCATCATGATATAGCTCTAGCATTTTTGAATACTGCTCATCATATAAATCAAATTTTTTTATTGATGTAAGATGTAGGTGGGCTTGAGAATAGTCGGGTTTTAATGCTATTGCTTCATTATAGCTGGCTTCAGCTTCTCTTAATCTGCCGAGTTCTTGCAGCGTTATACCTAAGTTGTAGTGGGCTTGAGAATAGTTGGGTTTCAATACAATTGCTTGGTTATAGCTGGCTTCAGCTTCTCCTAATCTTCCAAGTTCTTGTAGCGTTATACCTAAGTTGTAGTGGGCTTCAGCATATTCAGACTTCAACTTTATTGCTTGTTTATGGCTGGATTCTGCTTCTCCTAATCTTCCAAGTTATTGAAGCGTATTACCCAAGTTACTATGGGCTTCAGCAAAGTCAGGTTTTAACGCTATTGCTTGGTTATAGCTGCCTTCAGCTTGTCTTAATCTTCCAAGTTCTTGAAGCGTATTACCTAAGTTGTAGTGGGCTTCAGAATAGTAAGGTTTCAACGTTATCGCTTTTGTATGACTGGCTTTGGCTTCGTCTAATCTTCCAAGTTTTTGAAGCGTGTTACCCAAGTTACTATGAGCTTCAGCAAAGGCAGGTTTCAAGGTTATTGCTTCATTATAGCTGGCTTCAGCTTCTCTTAATCTGCCGAGTTCTTGCAGCGTTATACCTAAGTTGTAGTGGGCTTGAGAATAGTTGGGTTTCAATACAATTGCTTGTTTATAGCTGGCTTCAGCTTCTCCTAATCTTCCAAGTTCTTGTAGCGTTATACCTAAGTTGTAGTGGGCTTCAGCATATTCAGACTTCAACTTTATTGCTTGTTTATGGCTGGATTCGGCTTCTCCTAATCTTCCAAGTTCTTGAAGTGTATTACCCAAGTTACTATGGGCTTCAGCAAAGTCAGGTTTTAACGATATTGCTTTGTTATAGCTGACTTCAGCTTGTCATAATCTTCCAAGTTCTTGAAGCGTATTACCTAAGTTGTAGTGGGCTTCAGCAGAGTCAGGTTTCAACGTTATCGCTTTTGTATGACTGGCTTTGGCTTCGTCTAATCTTCCAAGTGTTTTGAGTGCAATGCCCAAGTTGCTGTGGGCTTCAGCATCTTGAGGAGATAATATAACTGCTATCTGATTAGCATCTACGGCTTCAGATTTTCTACCTGTTATTCCTAATACAGCGCCAAGTACTTTCCAGCCAAATTGATGCTCAGGAAAATTTTGAGTGATTTCTACAGCAAGCTTTTCAACCTCACCAAATCGTCTGTTCTGATAGAGTTCTGAAAGTTTATTCAGTAGTTCTTGAGGTGGGCTTACTCTTGCGGTTTTTGGTTTTTGAGTTTTAGGCGAGAGTTGTGCTTCCAAGCAATTTAACCTATTTACATCTACACCCTGCTTCTTTGCTTGCTCGATGACTTGTTTGGCATTATCAAACTGTTGATCTTTTATTAGGGTATTAATATAGCTCAGCCAAAACTGTTCTATTTTTGGATTGGTCGCGAGGGCAGTTTTAAATAATAACAATGCAGCATCAGTTTTATCAACAGATACTGCTAATAATCCTAGATTATGGTTGGCATCAGGATGTGATGGTTGTAACTGCAAGATAGACCGATAAAAACGTTCAGCATCTTGAAGTTTACCCTCTTTATGTGCGACAACACCCTTACGTAGTGCTTGTTCAATTGTCAATTCCATTAAATACTATTCAAAACTTCATCATATATTATGTAAGTAACTGATTTTATTATATTACTCTCCCTTAACTGTTTCAAGCATATAAATATTTTTTTTTATAATCTTTTATTTTAGGTCTGTAATTATAGCATAAGTAGAAATATTCTAATACGGGTCTGATTTATTTAAAATTTGAACTGTCATATAAATCTCCTCCGACATCTTAACATCTCTCTCTTCTTTAAAATTCATAATTGTAATTCTTGCGATTGACATATTGAACTCCATTAATCCATTTTATTATAATAACACTTTATTCCTTATTGTATCTTTATTGCATTTATAGATTAAAAAAAGTTTGTCAGTTTTAGTACCCCTCTTTATTTTTTCTTTTGATAGTTTATATCAAATTCATTCCCTGTGATTCATATCGGTTTCTGTACGATAGATTTGATTTGAGTCAACGAGCAGTAGAGGGGATTAAAATTATAAAATAATCAAGAATTTAGAATGTTAAGCAGGAACTGGGCACATTTTATCATAGTAATAGTAATAATGATTTTACTGTACATTTTTGTATATGCATAAAATGAAGAACTGGAAATCAGAGTTTCAGATTAACTATCACGTCAATTTCCTTATGGAAGATGCAACTATGATTACCAAATACGAGGGGATAGTTATTGAAGCAGAAAATGAGAAACAAGTTCAAGATTTAGTTCAAAGTTATTTTAAAACTAATCCAGAAAGTTTTGTAGAATCTCCAGAAGATATGATTAGTAAAGTTGCGAGACAGGAACTGATTATAGATAAAGTAAAGAAAGTCTGGAAACATTAGTTCTATCAAAATCCCTAGTCTTGTGATGTACCTATAGTTATTGATACTATTTAATAAAAATATCTATCTCTTATTCCTACTCAATAGTGCCAACTGCATAAGTAATTGTTTTTGGTGGATTTCATATTTACTTTGTAAGTACTTTGTAAGTCATTACAGTAAAGCAGAGTAAATTTCGTCTGAAAAAACTTTTATATAAATTTGTATTAACAATGAAATTGATTACTTTATCCTCTACTGATTTAGTTTTTAATTTACCCTATTAAGTTTTACATTAGTGTATGTTTGTGTGATGTCACAGTTAGAATTCACTCGATACAAACCAAATTTAAAATACATTTGGTTATATGATTTTTCGATTTTTTTATGAGTAGAAATTAAAAATTTATCATTAACAAAATAATCAATATCTACTTGTTTCATTGTAGAATTAATTATTGCGGTAAGTTTAAAAGGACCATCTGGTACAGGACCGGCTGTATCTCGCCTATTCTTAGTGGTTCTAAATTGATTAAAACGGTTTATTCCTAACCAATTAGGAAGACCTTTAAGATAATCACTATAAGTAAAAACTTGGAATAATGTATTTCTATCTGCCGGAATGCAATTACGATCAATATCAATAGTTGCACTCCATTCCCATTTGCCCCACAAATCATTTCTTTTTGTTTTAACCTCTGAACGTTCGGACCAATCAAATTTAGTCCACCCATAGTCTTGGTGGACACTGTCACTATCACAACCGCCTACTTCACCTTTTTTAACATGGAAAATATATGTGCCTTTACTAGGATTAGAATAATCGCTATTACAACTTGCTCTTCATTCCACTGCTTGTACTGAAGTTGCTGTTAGTGTTGCAAATGTTAAACCTAATAGTATCTTTTTCATCATATACCTCTATTTTTTCTAACTAATTAAAATGTATATATATTGAAATATTAAATTTTTCTTATTCGCATTCTTTTAAGTTACTGATTTTATTAACTTTTTAATCACTCCCACTCAATAGTCCCAGGTGGTTTTGACGTAATATCATATGTTACCCTATTAATTCCTTTTACTTCATTTATAATTCTCGTTGACGTATCTTTTAGAAATTCGTGTTCAAATGGATAATAGTCTGCAGTCATTCCGTCAACTGATGTAACTGCACGAAGAGTGCAGGCAAATTCATATGTTCGTTTGTCTCCCATCACACCAACTGTTTTTATTGGTAAAATTGCTGCAAAAGCTTGCCAAATTTCATCATATAAACCAAATTTCTTTATTTGATCGATATATATATAATCAGCTTCCCTTAATATTTTAATTTTTTCTTTAGTTATTTTACCAGGACATCTTATTGCTAAACCAGGACCAGGAAAAGGGTGGCGATTAATAAATTCTTTACTTATTCCAAGTTCTTTTCCCAATTTTCTTACTTCATCTTTAAAAACTTCTCTTAAAGGCTCTATTAGTTTCAATCCCATTTTTTTTGGTAAACCACCTACATTATGATGAGATTTGATCGTTTCAGAGATTTGTCCATTTTCAGACACACTTTCAATAACATCAGGGTATAAAGTTCCTTGGCCTAAATATTTTGCATTTTTTATTTTTTTTGCATATTTTTGAAAAATATTTATAAAAAGCTTACCTATTTTTTTTCTTTTTATTTCTGGATCTGCTACTCCTTCTATTTCCTTCATAAAAAGGGCACTCTCATCAGCATATATCAATGGTATTTTGATATTTTTTTTAAACATTTTTAAAACTTCTATTTCTTCATATTTTCTTAGGAAACCATGATTTACGAAAATACAGGTTAGCTGTTTATTTATAGCTTTATGGAGTAAAGTTGCAGTAACTGTACTATCTACACCCCCTGAAATACCACAAATTACTCTATCTTTTTTTACAATATCTTTTATATTTTGGATCATTTCATTTTTATATGCCTGCATTGTCCAATCACCATTAAAACCGGCAATTTTCAAAAAGTTTTGAAAAAGTAAAATACCTTTTGGAGTATGATGAACTTCTGGATGAAATTGAACACCATAAAAGTTTCTTTTTGTATCTGCAACTACAGCATGAGGCGCATTTTTAGAGATTGCAAATACTTCAAATCCTGGAGCTATTTTTGAAACGTGGTCTCCATGACTCATCCAAACTACTTCCTTAGTATCATTAAACCAGCCTTCGAGTAGTTTTGTTTCTTTTTTTAGTTTTAGAAATGCTCTTCCAAACTCTGATGAAAATTTGCTATTTTTTACTTTTCCGCCGAGCTGATGCATCATTAATTGCTGTCCATAGCAAATACCAAGTATTGGTATTCCTAATTCATAAATAAAAGAACTTACTTTAGGACTATGTTGGTCATTAACACTTTTTGGGCCACCGGATAATACAATAGCTCTTGGTAAAAGAGTTTTCAAAAATAATTCTGAAATATTCTGATATGGATGTATTTCACAATAAATTTTTTTTTCTCGTAGCCTTCTTGCTATGAGTTTGGTAACTTGACTTCCAAAGTCGACAATTAGTAGAGTTTGGTGCTTGTTATGTTTCATAACTAACTATTATTCTTTTAAAAATAATATTGCAAGATACCCTAAAACTATATTATGAAATTTATAAGTAAGTTACTTTGATTATTTAGATTAAGCAAAATTAAAATATTTTCATACATATTTAGTTATAATATATTTTATTTAATTATAAAAGGTTTGAACATGGCAAGTAGAAGAATACGAGGGGCAGGAGGACAATCTGCGAGAAGAGCTGCAAGAACAAATCTTGTTATAGATACTGCTAAATATATAGAAAGAAATATTCCTAATTTTGAAATTATGAATTTAGAATCTATTGAAATTATTGAAGAAAAAGCAGAACAAGTTCTCGAAAATATAGGGGTAAAATTTCTGGATAACCCAAAGGCACTAAAGTTATGGAAGGATGCTGGTGCTGATGTAACAGGCGAACTAGTGAAAATTCCTAAAGGTTTATCAAAGAAATTATGTAGTACAGCACCTGGTAGAATAATTCAGCATGCTAGGAATCCTAAAAGAACAGTAGAAATAGGTGGTAGAAGTTTAGTTCTTGCGCCAGTCTATGGACCACCTTTTGTTAGAGACATTGAAAAAGGCAGGAGATATGCAACTATTTCTGATTTTGAAAAGTTTGTAAAATTAGGCTACATGTCCAAATGGTTACATCATTCTGGCGGCACCCTGTGCGAACCAACCGATGTTCCTGTTAATAAAAGACATTTGGATATGTTATTTTCTCATATTCTATATTCTGATAAACCGTTTATGGGGTCTGTAACCGCTCCTGAAAGGGCAAGAGACAGTATTGATATGGTAAAAATCCTTTTTGGAGACGAATTTGTAAATAAAAATACTGTTTTAACTAGTTTAATAAATATAAATTCACCACTTACTTTTGATTCAATAATGATGGGAGCACTTGAAGAATATGTATCTAATCAGCAAGCTTGCATAATATCACCCTTTATAGTTGGTGGTGCTATGTCACCAGTCTCAGTTGCAGGAACTTTAGTTCAAGTTCTTGCAGAAGTTCTATCTGGAGTTGCTTATTCTCAATTATTAAATCCTGGTGCTCCAGTAATTTTTGGTGCATTTGTAACATCCATAGATATGAATTCTGGAGCACCAACTTTTGGAACACCTGAAGCTAGTAAGATTTTGTATGGAGCTGGACAATTAGCCAGAAGATTAGGTTTACCATTTCGTTCAGGTGGAGCACTTTGTGGCTCAAAATTAACAGACGCGCAGTCCGCTTATGAAAGTTCTAATACCTTACAGGCTGCACTTCATGGAGGTGTAAATTTCATGCTTCACTCATGTGGTTGGTTAGAAGGTGGATTAGTCTCTAGTTTTGAAAAGTTTGTTATAGATGCAGATCAACTTGGAGCATTGCATACACTCAGTTCTGGTATTGACATTTCAACCAATGGCCTAGCTATTAAAGCATTAGAAGAAGTTGGTCCCTCTGGACATTTTTTAGGTTGTAATCATACACAATTAAATTTTGAAAATGCTTTTTGGCGAAGTGATATTTTTGATTATAAGCCATTTGAAACTTGGCAAGAGGAAGGTGCAAAAGATACCACATCTAATGCAAGTAAAAGGGTAAAATCCTTACTTGAGAATTATATAAAACCTGAACTAGATATTTCTGTTGAAGAAGAATTAAGAGATTTTATAAAAATTAAAAAAGATTCTATGCCGGATTCGTTTGTATAAAACCTAACAAACATTTATAATTCCCATAAAATCGTCAGATTTCAAAGATGCTCCGCCAATAAGCGCACCATCAACATCAGTTAAATCAAAAATATCCCTGGCATTATTTGGTTTAACCGACCCTCCATACAAAAATCTCATTTTATTTGCAGTGTCTATACCTTTAATTTTGGAAACTAAAGATCTCAACTCTTTATGTACAACTTCTATTTCTTTAAGACTTGGAATTCTTCCAGTTCCAATAGCCCAAATTGGTTCATACGCAACAACAGTATTTGTCTCATTTGAGATAGAAGGCATTGAGTTTTTAAGTTGGGTACAAACTGTTGTACTAGTTAAGCCCATATTTTTTTCTTCTTCTGTTTCGCCTATACAAATTATTGTGAGTAAATCTGAATTTATTATCGATTCTGCCTTTTTACTAATTATTTCATTGGTTTCTTTGTAAATTTGTCTTCTTTCTGAATGTCCTACAATTATTACTTTAGCACCAGCATCTTTAAGCATCTTTGCTGAAACATCACCAGTGTATGCTCCGCTTTCTTCATGATGACAATTTTGTGCTCCAATTAACAATTTCTTATGACTAATATTTTCATTAGCTTTGCTAATTATTGTATTAGGCAGACATAGGGCTATATCACCTTCATAACCTTCACTAAGTTTGTCGATTTTTGAAATTTCGCTAATGGTATCTAAAGTCCCATTCATTTTCCAATTTCCTGCAATAAAATTTTTTCTTTTATTCATTTCATCTCCATAAGCATACCAAAGTCACTTAAAATTTACTAAGCAAATTACAAAAAAACAAATTTGAAAATTTTACCCATCAGAATTTTATGGATTCTCCACAACCACAAGCTTCTTTAACATTTGGGTTTTTAAATTTAAATCCTGATTCAAGGATCCCATCTTCATAATCTATGGTAGTACCAAATAGATACATTTGGGCAAGTGGTGCAATGATTACTTTAGCACCGTCAAAATCAATTATTTCTTCATTTTTTTCTACTTTATCAACGTATTCCATAAAGTATTCCATACCTGCACAGCCACCTTTTTTTAAATCTAGGCGTAGTGCAAATTTTTGTGATTTAACAGTAAGTTCTCTGATTTTGTTAATTGCTTTTTCTGTTAAATTTATTGGATTGTTCATACTATTACACCTACATAAATCCAAGTTCAAGGCGGGCTTCGTCACTCATCATATCCATTCCCCACTGAGGTTCCCAAACTATCTCGACATTAACAGATTTAATCCCATTTACTGGCTTTACAGCATCTTGAACCCATCCAGGCATGTCTTCTGCAACAGGACAACCAGGAGCAGTAAGACTCATTAAAATTGACGCATCTCCATTATTATTTATTTCTATAGTATATATTAGTCCTAAATCATATATATTAACAGGTATCTCGGGATCAAATACAGTCTTACAAGCTTCTACTACTTTAGGATATAGGGGATGTTCCGTAGTTGAAGGTTTTATTAAAGTTATATTTTCAATTTGGTTATCTTTATCATCTATTGTATACGAATTATTATTATTAAATTCTTCCATTTTATTACCTTCAAAATTTATATTTATTATTTTAAATAGGTTTTCAATGAATTTCAAGATTAAAGGCACAGACGGTAAAGCAAGAGTAGGCGAATTACAATTAAAACGTGGATTAATTAAAACACCTGCATTTATGCCAGTTGGAACTGCAGCGACAGTAAAAGCAATGTTACCAGAAAATGTTAAAGCTTTAGGTGCAGATATTATTCTTTGTAATACTTATCATTTAATGTTGAGACCAGGTGAAAATTTAATCAATTCTTTAGGGGGACTACACAAATTTATGAATTGGGAAAGACCAATACTTACTGATAGTGGTGGATTTCAAGTAATGAGTTTGAGTGGTTTATCTAGAAAGTCTAATAATGGGGTGGAATTTCGTTCTCATATTGATGGAAAGAAATATTTTTTATCTCCAGAATATTCCATAAAAATACAAAAAACCTTAGGTAGTGACATCATTATGTGTTTTGATGATTGCGCTAGTTTTAAATCTAGCAAAAATGATATTTCAAATAGTATGAAAAGGTCAATAAATTGGGCTATCAGATCAAAAGAAGAATTTGATTTAACAAAATCTGGAATATTATTTGGTATTCAGCAAGGTGGTATTTATAATGACTTAAGAGACGAAAGCAGACAAAAACTGCTAGAAATTGATTTTCAGGGTTATGCTTTAGGAGGTTTGGCAGTTGGAGAGCCGCAAACTAAAATGTTTAAAGTTTTAGATTCGTCAGCACATAAATTTCCTGAAAACAAACCTAGGTACTTAATGGGTGTTGGGAAACCAGATGACATTGTTGGAGCCGTATCTAGAGGTATTGATATGTTTGATTGTGTTCTACCAACTAGATCTGGAAGAACAGGTCAAGCTTTATCAAGAAGGGGACCTCTAAATATTAAAAACTCCAGGCATAGGAAAGATTCAAGGCCTTTAGATCCTGATTGTAGTTGTTATACTTGTTCCCATTATTCTAGATCCTACTTGCATCATGTTTTCAAATCAGGAGAAATTATTTCAGCTATACTACTTACATGGCATAATTTATATTATTACCAAGAGCTTATGAATGATATAAGAAATGCTATAATGAATAAAAAATTAGATATTTTTTTAAAAGATTTTTATAATTTGCAAAAATCTGGAGACTTACATTAATTTGATCTATGGTTTGCAATATTACTATTTGAAAAATGAAATAACTTAAATTAAATGTATTTCTTGAAACTGTTGTTTAATGAACATATCTATATCCAAGCAGTTTATTATTTCGCATTATATATTATTTTAAGAGATAGGTGTTGTCATGGCTAAAGCAAATAAAATTATTCAACCAGTTCTACCTCTGAGAGATATTGTAGTTTTTCCTAATATGATTGTTAGACTTTTTGTTGGTAGAGAAAAATCCGTTCGAGCTTTAGAAGATGTAATGAAGGAAAACAAGGAAATTCTACTAGTAAGTCAAATTGATGCAACACAAGATGAACCAACTGAAGATACTATTAATAAAATTGGTGTTTCAGCAAACGTTCTTCAAATTTTAAAACTACCCGATGGTGCAGTTAAAATTTTAGTTGAAGGAAAAAATAGAGTTAAAATTGAAAAATTCACAAATAACAAAGATTTTTTTGAAGCTGAAGCGATCCTATTGAATGACACCATTAATAAAACTGAAGAAATTGAAGCTCTTAGGAGATCAGTTATAGATGAGTTTGATCGATATGCCAAATTAAATAAAAACATACCTGAGGAAGCCTTAAAAGCCATAACTGAAGCAGATAATCCTTCTAAACTAGCCGACACAGTGGCAGGCCATTTAAGTGTTACTGTCGAAAAAAAACAAGAACTCTTAGAAATAATTGATTTACGGAAAAGACTAGAGACCATTTTTAGCATAATGCAAGGAGAAATGAGTGTTTTAAGAGTTGAGAAAAAAATAAAATCCAGAGTTAAAAACCAAATGGAGCGAACTCAAAGAGAATATTATTTAAATGAGCAAATGAAAGCTATTCAGAAGGAATTAGGTGATGGCACTGAAGCTCAAGATGAGTTGGCTGAAATAGAAGAAAAAATATCAAATATAAAACTCAGTAAGGAAGCTAAAGATAAAGCACTTGCAGAATTAAAAAAACTAAAATCTATGTCTCCAATGTCAGCTGAAGCTACTGTTGTGAGAAACTATTTAGATTGGATACTATCTATTCCGTGGGGAAAACAAAGCAGAGTAAAGAAAGACCTTAATCGGGCACAGAAAATACTTGATGATGACCATTGTGGTTTAGAAAAAGTAAAAGAAAGAATTGTTGAATATTTAGCAATACAACAAAGATCTAAGAAAATAAAAGGTCCAATCCTTTGTTTAGTTGGTCCACCAGGCGTTGGTAAAACGTCTTTAGGAAAATCAATTGCATCCGCTACTGGTAGAGAATTTATTCGTATTGCATTAGGTGGCGTTCATGATGAGAGTGAAATAAGGGGTCATAGAAGAACATATATTGGTTCTATGCCTGGAAAAATTATACAGTCTATGAAAAAAGCAAAAACAAATAATCCTCTCATTCTTTTAGATGAAGTAGATAAAATGGGTAGAGATTTTAGAGGTGATCCAGCAAGTGCTATGTTAGAAGTCTTAGATCCTGAACAAAATAGTAGTTTCACTGATCATTATTTAGAAGTGGAGTATGACTTATCTAATGTAATGTTTATCACAACTGCAAATACATACAATATGGCAAGACCATTATTAGATAGAATGGAAATAATAAGTCTTGCAGGTTATACAGAAATTGAGAAAAGAGATATTGCTACTGAACATTTAATTTCTAAACAGATGAAAGCTCATGGTCTCAAAGATACTGAATTTAATATAAATGAAAATGGTCTTTTGGAAATAATAAGGAGATACACTCGAGAAGCTGGTGTTCGAAATTTAGAAAGAGAAATAGCAAAACTTTGTAGAAAATCCTTAACAAAAATCATTAAAGGAGAAGCAAAAAAAATAAGTATTAATTTAAAGAACATTGAAGATTTTTTGGGTGTTAAAAAATTCAAATTTGGATTAGCAGAAGAAGAAAATCAGATTGGAGTTACTACTGGATTAGCATGGACAGAAACTGGAGGAGACTTGTTATCTATAGAGGCCTTACAATTACCTGGAAAGGGTAGAATGAAGTCTACTGGAAAACTCGGGGAAGTTATGAAAGAAAGCATAGATGCCGCATCAAGTTTTGTAAGATCGAAGTCTCCATCCCTTGGTATTAAGCCGCCACTTTTTGAAAAATTAGATATTCATGTTCATGTGCCTGAAGGTGCAACTCCAAAGGACGGTCCATCCGCTGGCATAGCTATGGTCACCTCTATTGTTTCTGTTCTTACGGAGATACCTATTCGCAGAGATATAGCTATGACTGGAGAAGTGACACTTCGTGGAAATATATTGCCTATAGGAGGGTTAAAAGAAAAATTGTTAGCAGCTTTGCGTGGAGGGATAACAACGGTATTGATTCCAAAAGATAATGCTAAGGATTTACGTGAAATTCCTGATCAAGTCAAAAATGGTCTTGAAATAATACCACTTTCGCATGTCAGTGAAGTATTAAATATTGCATTAGTTGAGAAACCAAAAGCTATAGAATGGGATCCAACATCTATGATATCAAGTAGTGCAGAAAGTAAAAAAGGGGATGACGAACTAGACAGTGAAACTTCCATTGCTCATTAGGCATCTTTACTATAATCATTGTATACAAAAAAATAGTTATTGAATTAAATTTATATTATTATTATCATTTTACTGTTTTCTTTGGGTGATTAGCTCAGTTGGTAGAGCGCTTCGTTTACACCGAAGATGTCAGGAGTTCGAGTCTCTTATCACCCACCAATATACTGATTTCATTACATTTTATTTTTAAAAAAATGAAAAAAAGTGGTTTTTGAGAAAATTTATGTTTATGCTTTTTATCCACATTAGTTAAAGCTTTATTTTGCTATTAATTAGTGCTGTGATTCCCAGACGTTTTTAATGCTAATTTAGCGAAAGCATTCGCTCGCATTTCTTCTGCATTTCGCATATAGATCTGGACTGTTCTGATATTAACGAGGTCAGATCGAGACGCCGAATTTCATCAGTCCAATATCTACTCATACTTCTTCAAGATTAAATAATAACATCAGAATTGACAAAACTAAACTGACAAAACCTGTTATGAGTTGTATTTATTTCTCGTTGAAATAATATTTACGTAATCTCAATTGTAAATAGAATTTATTTTTTGTACTAGTAATCATGAATACCGAAATTGATCGTAAAATTGCTGTGATCTTTGCAACTGATGTTGTTGGTTATAGCAAACATATGGAAGCGAATGAAAGTGAAACCGTTAATAACCTTCGAGCATGTGAAAAGCTACTGAGGGCGATTTTCGATAAGCATAAGGGACGTTTATTCAATACAGGTGGGGACTCTTTTCTTGCTGAGTTTCCCAGTGCTGTATCCGCAGTAGAATGCGCAGTCGAGTTTCAGGAAGCTATCAAAGAGAGAAACGCATCTGATGAAACAATCGTAAAGCTCGAATTTCGTATAGGGATCAACTCGGGTGATGTCATCAAAGAAAAGGACAACCTCCTTGGTGATGGTGTCAACATAGCGGCGAGATTGGAAGCACTCGCACAGCCAAATGGCATCACCATCTCCAAAGTAATTTATGATTTTGTAAAGGGCAAAACTCAGTTTGAGTTTAACGATATTGGATTTCAGAAGATCAAACAAAATGAATTCCACGCCTTTGATTTATTAGTGTTTCCTGAGCAAAAGAGAACTCTAAAACAAAAATCAAATTCTATTTTAGTATTCGCAATATCATTTATTGGTATTCTAGTAATTGCAATTCTAGGGTACTTTAATTTTTATGGAACAGGAAATAAGAATTTGGAACAGAATCCAATCATTATATCTGATAAGCCTTCCATATTTATCACAAATTTTAAAAATATCACTGGCGATCCTGCGAACAACTATCTTGGTGATGGCATTACATCAAATATTATAGCTACTTTGAATAAAAGTGAAAGATTTGAGGTTCCACCCTCAAGTACGGTCAAATATATCCAAAAAAATGAATTAGATTATAAAGAGGTGAAAGAAAAGTATGGTATTGAATTTATAGTAACAGGAAATATCCAAGGCAATCCAAACAAATTACGAGTAACTGCTGAAATGGTGGATATTGTGGAAAATATTGTGATTTGGTCTGAAATTTACGATTTTAAAAAAGCAGATGACATTTTCGAAATTCAAGATGCAATTTCTCTTTCAATACTTAAAGCCTCGAGGATTAAAATTGATTTTGCACCTGCTGAACCTGTATCAAAAAATGCTGAGGTCTATAAAATGCACCTAAGAGCTGGTGCTTTGTTTAGCCAAAATACGCCTGATAGTAACAAGGCGGCTCAGGAACTTTTTGAAGCTGCTCTTTCAGTTGAACCGCAAAATCATAGAATCCTTAATGACTTGGCTTGGATTTATTGGCAAAAAATTTATATGGGAATTTCAAAAAATCGTAATGAAGATATTAAAAATGGATTAAAATACGCCAATGCATCTTTACTTTATAGCCCAAATTTTGTTGGAGCCCTTTCCGCAAGTGCTTCTTTGGAAATGTTTGCTGGCAATTACGAAAAAAGTTGTAAAATTAATAAAACTTTGACTGATTTAGTCGAGTCTATAGCCGATCGAGCGCTTGCAGCAGCTGGACAACATTTTTGTGGAAACCTCGAAAATGCTATTACAAATTATGAATATGTTTTGAAAAAAGCACCACATTTCTCATCATGGGTTAAATATTTATACGGTTATGCTTTGACTGAACATCAAGCGTACGATAAAGCCCTAGATTTTTTTGAGACAGAATTACAAAAAAAGCATTCTTGGTCAGGAACGGAGCAAACGTTGTATATTTTGTCTGCTTTTATTAAAATTAAACAAGGTAAAGAGAAAGAGGCATATGTTCTTTTTGAAAAGCAAAGAGAGCTTGATGGGAAAGGAAAGACAGCAAAGAGAATTAAGGGTGAACTTTTTGGCTTAAGGAATAAAACATTTTTAACCGAACTTCTGAATACGCTTGCACCACTAGGGTTACCAGATAATTAGGGAATAAAATGTACGAAAATTGGAAATTATGAGCTTTCTACTATATAAATTTTTCAATCGTTTCTTAACTTATTGATTTTATTGATAATTTTATTCATTATTTCTATTTGGGGTATAGATCTTTTACAAACGTAAGAAAATATTAAGCCTGTAACATTTAGTAAAGCCTTTGTGTTATTTTTTATTAGCGCTTTTTCTCAAGCTTTATCGCTTGTAAGTTATTGAAATCATAAATCAAGTATCTACCGAAGATTCCAGGAGTTCGAGTCTTTTATCATCCACAATCTTACTACTTTTAATAAACTTTAAATTTTATACTATTTTTAAAATCTTTTTCTTGACAATACTGGCAACCAAGAGTTTAAAAGTAATATATTGTGAAATTAAGTGCGGTTGTAGCTCAGTTGGTTAGAGTGCCGGCCTGTCACGCCGGAGGTCGCGGGTTCGAGTCCCGTCAACCGCGCCACAAAATTCTAAATTTCTTGTGTTACAAGGATAAATAATGATTCACTTTTGGGTGCGCTCAGAATATAGGGAGGATGAATTCAGAACCCCCTTAACTCCCTTAGGTGCGAAAAAGCTTTTAGATAATGGTATAAAAGTTACAATAGAAGAAAGCCACAAAAGGACCTTTTCTATCGATGAATACCACTCAGTAGGTTGTGAAATAGCTAATAAAGGATCTTGGATAGATACTGACTTAGATACCATAATCTTGGGTCTGAAAGAATTAGATGATGAAATTATTCTTGGACACAGACATATAATGTTTGCTCATATTTACAAAAACCAAAAAGGTTCGGAGCATATTTTAAATAACTTTAGAAAAAATAATGGTATATTGTATGATTTGGAATATTTGATAGATGCTAATAGCAAAAGAGTAGCTGCTTTTGGATATTATGCTGGTTTTTCAGGAGCATTTGTTGGATTAGATATCTGGCTAAGTTTTAAAGAAAATAATTTGGTGACAGGTATAGAAATTCCAGTCGACACTTCAAAAACATTTTTAGTTAAGAGTGCTTCCAAAAAAATTGATATTTATAAAAAAACAGGTAATCAAATACCAAAAATTATAGTAATCGGAGCAGGTGGCAGAGTAGGAAGTGGTGCTTGTGACTTTTTTAAGTCGTTAGGACTAAAAATAACTGAATGGGATATAAAAGAAACTTCTAAAAGAAATTCTTTTTCTGAAATATTAGAACATGATATTTTTGTAAATTGTGTATTATCAGATACAAAGTCAGTAAAATTTCTGAAAAAAAGTGATATTACTGAAAAAAGAGAATTAAGTCTAATTTCTGATGTTTCTTGTGATCCTGGTAGTGATTTTAATACAATACCACTTTATGATAAACCGTCATCATTCAAAAAACCTTATCAATATATTATTAGAGGGAAAAACCCTTTATTATTGACTGCTATAGATAATCTACCTGCAATGCTTCCTAAAGAAAGTAGTATAGATTTTGAAAAACAGCTTCTACCCTATTTATTAGATTTCGATGTAGACAAAAATGGAGTATGGGGTAGGGCTAAGAGAATATTTTATGATAAAATTAATATTGTTTAAAAAAAGGATTTAAAATGTCTAGGGTGCATTGGTTAGGAACAGGTCTCTCTTCAATACCAGGTTTAAGGAAACTATTAAAAAAGGGGTATGAAATTTTTGTCTGGAATAGGACTGTAGAGAAAGCTCAAAATTTATTGGGTGACTTAACAAATAATATTTATAAATTTGATTTTAATGAGCTAGAAAAACAGATAACAAGTGGTGATGTTTTGATATCGATGCTACCAGCAAATTACCATTTAGATGTAGCTAATTTATGTCTAAAAAAGAACGCAAATTTTGTTTCTTCTTCTTACATATCTGAGGATCTTAGAAAATTAAATAATACTGTAAAAGGAAAAAGCCTAGTTTTTTTGAATGAGGTTGGACTTGACCCCGGTATAGATCATTTAATGGCGCATGAACTGGTAAAGCAATATAAAGAATTTAGTGATTATAATCCAAATAACATAGTTGAATTTTTTTCATTTTGTGGTGGGTTGCCAAAAAAACCTAATGACTTTTGTTATAAATTTAGTTGGTCTCCTTTAGGTGTTTTAAAAGCATTAAAATCTAAAGCAACAGCCATAGAAAACTTTGAGCAAGTAGATACTTTAAGACCATGGCATAATGTAAAAATACATGAAATTCCTTCAATTAATAAAGAAAAATTTGAAGTTTATCCAAATCGGGATAGTTTACCATTTATTAATCAATATGAATTTGAAAATAATTGGAGAGTTAAAAGGTTTGTGAGAGGCACTTTAAGAAATCTTGGATGGAAAAGCGCATGGAAGGAAATATTTGAAGTTATAGAAAAAATCAATATTGAAAGTGATCAAGAAAAACTTGAAAAATTATCCAATATGCTTTGGGAAAAACACTCCTATGAAGAAAATGAGAAAGATCGAGTAGTACTAAATGTGTCATTAATGGCCTCAAAAGATGAAGCCTACATTTTTGATCGATCTTTTTTAATGGATGCCTGGGGTAATGAGAATAGTACTGCTATGGCTAGGTTGGTTTCAATACCTGTAGCATTGGCAGTCGAAAGTGTTCTTAATGATAAAATTTCTTATGGTGTGACTGCCGCACCAAAATCTCCCCAATTAGTAACTTCATGGCTGGATGCGATAAAAAAAGAGGCTCAAATTTTTAATTTCATAGATAATTTAAGTTAATTTTTTAGATATTAGTCTTCTTTTTTTATTATTTGGTGCGACCTTGTGATCTTGGGTAAAGTGTTTTACAGTGTTGACGTAAATGTCAGGAAAGAGTACACCAACTGTAATTATTTTATGTCCTGGGGGAATAACTTTTGAGTAGTATCGCTATTAATTATTTGCCAATCTTGATCTTTTTGGGACTTGCTTTAGTTTTGGGTATTACATTTCTTTTGGCTGCTTTCGTTATAGCTATCAGAAATCCTGATGTAGAAAAAGTCTCAGCCTATGAGTGTGGATTTAATGCTTTTGATGATGCCAGAATGAAATTCGATGTTCGATTTTATCTTGTAGCAATTCTTTTTATTATTTTTGATCTAGAAGTAGCTTTTCTATTCCCTTGGGCAATAAGTTTTGGTGAGATTGGTTTTTTTGGTTATTTGTCTATGATGATTTTTTTATTCGTTTTAACTGTAGGCTTTGTGTATGAGTGGAAAAAAGGCGCACTAGAATGGGATTAACAAATAGTTACAAATTTACCGGAATTGATAAAGATTTAGCAACTAGAGAAATCTCTGATAATATAGCTAATAAGGGTTTTATTCAGACATCTGCTCAAGATGTAATTAACTGGGCTAGAACTGGTAGTCTGCATTGGATGACTTTTGGATTAGCTTGTTGTGCTGTCGAAATGATGCATACGTCAACTCCAAGATATGATTTAGAAAGATTTGGAACTGCACCAAGAGCAAGTCCACGTCAATCTGACCTAATGATTGTTGCTGGAACTTTAACAAACAAAATGGCTCCCGCTCTCAGAAAAGTTTATGATCAAATGCCGGAGCCAAGATATGTTATTTCCATGGGGTCTTGTGCAAATGGTGGTGGGTATTATCACTACTCTTACTCAGTAGTCAGAGGATGTGACAGAATTGTTCCTGTAGATATATATGTGCCAGGTTGTCCTCCAACTGCAGAAGCTTTACTTTATGGTATATTACAACTTCAGCGTAAAATTCGAAGAACTGGAACTTTAGCAAGATAGTAGGTATCAGAATTGGATGAGTCACTTAAAGATTTAAATGATTTTTTGCTGTCTAATTATTCTGAAGACATAATTTCATCTAATATAGAACATGATCATCTTTCGATTTGTATTGTTTTTTCATCAATTGAAAGTATCACTTCAATTTTGAAACTAAACAATATTTGTAAATTTAGGACACTTATAGATATTACCGCAATAGATTTCCCCTCGGAAGAAAAGCGATTCACATTAGTTTATCATTATTTATCAATGCAACAAAATATAAGAATTAGGCTCAAATCTTCCATAAAAGAAGAACAAATTGTTCCATCAATTACAAAATTGTTTCCTGCTGCTAATTGGTTTGAGAGAGAAGTTTTTGATATGTATGGAATTTTATTTTCTAACCATCCCGATATGAGAAGAATACTTACAGATTATGGTTTTCAAGGACATCCACTTAGAAAAGATTTTCCAACTACAGGCTATCTAGAGCTTAGGTATGATCAGGAAAGAAAAAAAGTGGTTTATGAACCAGTTAAACTTACCCAAGAATATAGGAGATTTGATTTTATGAGTCCTTGGGAAGGAGAGGGGTTTGTTTTTGAGCAAAGTGATGAGGTTCAAGAAGAAAATAAAGAAAATGGCTAATAATTATCAACATGAAAAAAAAACAAGTGAAAATTCTATTAGGAATTTTAACATTAATTTTGGTCCCCAGCACCCTGCAGCTCACGGGGTTTTGAGAATGGTACTAGAGTTGGATGGAGAAATAGTTGACCGGTGTGACCCACATATTGGACTTCTTCATAGGGGAACTGAGAAATTAATGGAAAGCAGGACTTATCTACAAAACTTACCTTATTTTGATAGGTTAGACTATGTTGCTCCAATGAATCAAGAGCATGCATGGTGTTTAGCAATAGAGAAACTTTTGAATGTTCAAATATCTTATAGAGCGTCATTAATAAGAGTATTATACTGTGAAATTGGTAGGGTACTAAATCACTTACTAAATATTACTACACAAGCTATGGATGTAGGTGCATTCACTCCGATTTCTTGGGGATTTGAAGAAAGAGAGAAATTAATGGTTTTTTATGAGCGAGCCTGTGGTGCAAGACTTCATGCAGCTTATTTTAGACCTGGCGGTGTTCATCAAGATCTTTCTGATGATTTACTAAATGATATTATGGACTGGTCGATATCATTTCCCAAAGTAGTTAATGACATAGAAGAGTTATTAACTGAAAATAGAATATTTAAACAGAGAAATGTAGATATTGGTATTGTAAGTAAAGACGAAGCCTTTGATTGGGGATTTTCGGGTGTTATGGTCAGGGGTTCTGGCTTAGCCTGGGATTTAAGACGATCACAGCCCTACGAATGTTACAACGACTTCGAGTTTAAAATTCCCATTGGAAAAAATGGTGATTGTTATGATAGATACCTTTGCCGAGTTTGGGAAATGAAAGAAAGTGTTAAGATAGTACAACAAAGTATTGAGAAATTATCTATGTGTAAAGGAGATGACGTATTAGTTCGCGGTAAAATAGCTCCACCAAACAGAGTTGATATGAAAAAATCTATGGAAGCTCTGATTCATCATTTTAAACTTTATACTGAAGGTTTTCATGTGCCTAAAGGCGAAATTTATGTTTCAGTTGAAGCACCTAAGGGAGAATTTGGGGTTTTTTTAGTTTCTGATGGAACAAATAAACCCTATAAGGTAAAATTGAGGTCTCCAGGTTTTTTACATTTAGCTGCCATTGATCACATTTGTAGAGGACACCAACTAGCAGATGTTTCTGCAATCTTGGGCTCCTTAGACGTTGTTTTTGGAGAAATAGATAGATGATTTTAAGACGAATAGATAAAAAACAACCTTCAGAATTTAAATTTTCCAAAAACAACCTTTCTTGGGCAAAAAAACAGATTGCAAAATACCCTCAGGATCGTCAACAAAGTGCAGTTATACCACTTTTATATAGAGCTCAAGAGCAAGAAGGTTGGGTTTCTAAGCCAGCAATAGAAGAAATTGCCAAAATGTTAAAAATGGCTCCTATCAGAGTATATGAAGTTGCAAGTTTCTATTTTATGTTTCATTTATCACCAGTGGGTGACAAAGCACACATTCAAGTTTGTGGTACAACCCCTTGTATGTTGAGGGGATCTGAAAAATTAGTTGAAATATGCAAAAAACGAATTTCTAAAAAACAAAAAGAACTGTCTTCAGATGGGAAATTATCTTGGGAAGAAGTAGAATGTATTGGGGCTTGTTCCAATTCGCCAGTGGTTCAAGTAGGAAGTGATTATTACGAAGATTTATCTGAAGACAGTTTTGTAAATCTTTTAGATAAATTAATTGATGGTAATCCAGAACCTGGAAGTAGAAAAAAAAGATTTTCTTCTGAACCTGAGGGATTTTTTAAATCTTCAAAATTTAAAATTGAAGAAAAAACTAATGCTTCAGTTAAATTATTTTTAGAAATGCCATTTTCTACAGATAGAAAAAAATAGTACAAAAGAAAGGTAAAATAGTGCTTAAAGAAAAAGATAAAATTTTTTCAAACTTATATGGAATAAAAAATAGAGGAATAGATTCTGTAATTTCTAGAGGGCACTGGGATAATACTGCCAAATTTATTAAAAAGGGCTCTTCATGGATAATTGATGAAGTAAAAAAATCAGGATTAAGAGGAAGAGGTGGGGCTGGCTTTCCAACAGGTTTGAAGTGGTCCTTTATGCCCAAACCAAATCCTGACAAACCATCTTACCTAGTCGTTAATGCTGATGAATCTGAGCCCGGAACTTGTAAAGACAGAGAAATTTTAAGACACGAACCACATACCCTAATTGAAGGTTGTTTGATTGCAGGGTTTTCTATGGGTGCTCATGTTGCCTACATATACGTCAGGGGTGAGTACGTTCGAGAGAGAGAATCTCTACAAATTGCCATTGATGAAGCGTATTCCAAAGGATTTTTGGGGAAAAATGCTGCGAAATCGGGTTGGAAATTTGATATTTATGTTCATCATGGTGCAGGTGCATATATTTGTGGAGAAGAAACTGCACTTCTTGAAAGTTTGGAAGGTAAAAAAGGGATGCCTAGAATGAAACCACCTTTCCCAGCAATGGCTGGTCTATATGGTTGCCCTACCACTGTTAACAATGTTGAATCTATCGCTGTAGTACCTACAATCCTGAGAAGAGGTGCTTCTTGGTTTTCAAAATTTGGTAGAGCAAACAATACTGGTACTAAATTATTTTGTTTGTCTGGTCATGTTGAAAAACCTTGTGTTGTTGAAGAAGAAATGTCTATTCCTCTCAAAGAGCTTATAGAAAAATACGCTGGGGGTGTAATAGGTGGTTGGAAAAATTTAAAAGCAATTATACCTGGTGGATCTTCAGTTCCACTATTGCCAGCCAAATTATGTAATGATGCTCTTATGGATTTTGATTGGCTTAGAGAAAACCAATCTGGACTAGGAACTGGCGCTGTTATAGTTATGAATTCTGATACAGATATTGTAAAAGCTATTTGGAGGTTGTCGAAATTTTATAATCACGAAAGCTGCGGTCAGTGTACCCCTTGCAGAGAAGGTACTGGTTGGATGATGCGAATTATGAATAGGTTAGTTACTGGAGATGCAAATTTAGAAGAGGTTGAAAACCTATTGGAGATAACTAAACAAGTTGAAGGGCATACAATTTGTGCATTAGGTGATGCTGCTGCATGGCCAATTCAGGGCCTTTTTAGGCATTTTAGGCATGAGATCGAGGACAGAATAAAAAATAGGATTACCAAAAATATTGCAGCTGAGTGAAAATGGAAAATAACCTTCGCAAAATTATAATAGATGATCAAGAAGTTGGAGTAAATCCTGCTATGACTATACTTCAGGCTTGTGAACATATAAATAAAGAAATTCCACGGTTTTGTTATCATGAAAGATTATCTATAGCAGGCAATTGTAGAATGTGCCTGGTTGAAGTAGTTGGTGGCCCCCCTAAGCCTATGGCCTCATGTGCTCTTCAAGTTAAAGATCTAAGACCCGGACCTAATGGTGAACCCCCAGTTATTAAAACAAATTCCAAAATGGTTAAAAAAGCTCGTGAGGGTGTTATGGAATTTTTGTTGATTAATCATCCATTAGATTGCCCAATATGTGATCAAGGAGGAGAATGTGATTTGCAGGATCAAGCACTAGCATTTGGTGTTGATTTTTCAAGATATACAGAACCTAAAAGAGCTGTTTTAGATGTTGATTTAGGCCCTTTAGTCGAAACACATATGACTAGATGTATCTCCTGCACCAGGTGTGTAAGATTCGTAACAGAAGTAGCAGGAATACCAGAAATGGGTCAAATAGGACGTGGTGAGAATAGTGAAATTACATCATATCTGGGGAAGACCTTGAAAAGTGAATTACAGGGAAACATAATTGATTTATGTCCTGTTGGAGCACTTACATCAAAGCCATATGCATTTACAGCTAGACCTTGGGAGTTAACCAAAACAAACTGCATCGATATAATGGATGCACTTGGATCAAATATCAGGATTGATTCCAAAGGAAAAAAAATTATGCGTATCATTCCAAGAAATCATGATGGAATAAACGAAGAATGGTTGTCAGATAAATCCAGGTTTATTTGGGATGGTTTAAATAAACAAAGATTAGATGCTCCATATATTAGGAATGAAGCAGGTAAATTAAAAGTTTCATCATGGAGTGAGGCATTTGATGTTATTGTTAAGAAAATAAATAAAAGTTCAAAAATTTTAGCTCTTGCTGGTGACCTTGTTAGTGTAGAGACACTTTTTTCTACCAAAGAGCTTATTGGAAATTTGGGTGGAAGAACTGAATGTAGAATTTTTAATGCTTGTATTCCTCCTAATGATAGAGCTTTATATGCAGGAACAGTTCCAATAACAGCTATAAACGATTCTGAAATCATATTTATTATTGGTTCGAACCCCAGAGTTGAATCTCCTGTGCTGAATGCTAGAATTAGAAGTTCTTGGTTAAAAGGTGCTGAGGTTAATTTAATTGGTGAAAATTCAGATTTAACATATGGATATAATCATCTTGGAACTAATCTGATTGAATTAGATAAAATAATAAAAAATAAAGGTAAGTTTTACAAGAATAGAAAGGTCCTAATTATTTTAGGACAAGGTATTTTTTGTAGAACTGATGGTTATGAAGCCTTAGAAGTAGTGAAAAAGTTTAAAGAAACTTTGAGTGCTGAACTCATAAGTCTTCATGTAGCTGCCTCAAGAGTTGGGGCTATGGATTTGAATTTTGTCTCTGATAGAGATTATAAATCTACAGTGGATTGGTCTGATGTAATTTTTAATATAGGCATGGATGAATATGAGATACCTGACGATAAATTTGTAATATATCAGGGTAGTCATGGTGATCGTGGAGCAAATAGAGCAGATGTAATACTTCCAGGCTGTGCTTTTTCGGAAGAGTCGGGAATTTTTATGAATACTGAAGGCAGACCACAACTCTCTCTAAAAGCATGTGAGAAAATTGGAAATGCTAGAGAAAATTGGTCAATAATACGGGCATTATCAGAAAAGCTAGATTGCACACTAGAATATAATAATCTTGATGAATTAAGAAAAAAACTTTTCTCAGAATACCCAATTTTTGCTTCTTTAGATGAGGTTAAATCAAATTCATGGGTTAAGTCTACTAAATTTGCAAAAAACTGTTTAAAAGTTGATTTAAAGAATATTTGGAGTGATCACTATTTGACTAATCCAATAGCAAGATCGAGTAATATTATGGCAACATTGTCAAAGAATAATAAAGAAATATATAATGAAAAAGTGAAGAGTTAAAATGGATTTTTCTCATGGATTTGGCCTTATACTTCTAATTACTGGTCAATGTCTATTAATAACAATAGCTGTTCTATTAAGCTTAGCTTTCTTAATGTTTGCAGATAGAAAAATATGGGCAGCTGTACAAATGCGAAAAGGCCCCAATGTTGTGGGTGTTTTTGGTCTTCTCCAGTCTTTTGCAGATTTTTTAAAATATATATTTAAGGAAATTATTATACCTGCTGGATCTGATAAAGTAGTATTTCTACTAGCGCCTCTAATTACTTTTGTTTTATCTCTGATTGCTTGGTCTGTAATTCCTTTTAATAATGGATGGGTGCTTACAGATATAAATGTTGGTATTTTATTTATATTTGCAGTTGCAGGTTTGGAGGTTTATGGAGTTATTATGGGAGGTTGGGCTTCTAATTCTAAGTATCCTTTTCTTGGAAGTCTTCGTTCCGCTGCGCAGATGATATCCTATGAAGTTTCAATAGGATTTATAATTATTGGTATTCTTATATCAACAGGTTCATTAAATCTAAGTAAAATTGTATTAGCGCAAGATGGTAGTTATGGTATCTTTAGCTGGTATTGGCTACCACATTTTCCAATGGTAATTTTGTTTTTTATTTCTGCACTAGCTGAAACAAACAGACCACCTTTTGATTTGCCAGAGGCAGAAGCTGAATTAGTTGCAGGTTTTCAAGTTGAATATTCATCTACACCATTCCTTTTGTTTATGATTGGTGAATTGATGACGGTGGTATTGATGTGTGCTCTTATATCCATACTTTTTTTTGGAGGCTGGCTATCACCAATTCCATTATTACCAGACGGTATTTTTTGGCTTGTAGCTAAAATATTGTTGCTTTTTTTTATGTTTTCTATGGTTAAAGCTATAGTCCCAAGATTTAGATATGATCAATTAATGAGACTAGGATGGAAAGTTTTTCTTCCAATGTCATTAACTTGGGTTGTTATTGTAGCTACTCTTGCTCAATTTGGTATTTCTGGTTATGTAAGATGGTAAAATTATGGTGTACTAATGAATAAAATTGATTGGCGACGAGCAATAAATTATTTCCTACTAAAAGATTTTTTAAAAGGTTTTAAGCTTGGAATTAAGTATTTTTTCAGACCTAAAGCTACTCTTAACTACCCATATGAGAAAGGTCCAATCTCTTCAAGGTTTCGAGGTGAGCATGCATTAAGATGTTATCCTAATGGTGAAGAAAGATGTATTGCCTGTAAGTTGTGTGAAGCAATTTGTCCTGCACAAGCAATAACTATAGATGCAGGACCAAGGGAAGCTGACGGAAGTAGAAGAACAACAAGATATGATATTGATATGACGAAATGTATATATTGTGGGTTTTGTCAGGAAGCTTGCCCTGTAGATGCTATTGTCGAAGGTCCTAATTTTGAATATGCGACTGAAACAAGAGAAGAGTTATTTTATAATAAAGAAAAATTAATGGAAAATGGTAGAAAGTGGGAAAAATTAATTGCCGAAAATATAAAGTTAGATAAAAGCTTTAGATAGTTTATGTAATAGACGAGGATTCATAATGCAGCCATTAATTTTAGCGTATTACTTTTTTGCAGGTATAACACTTTTTTCTGCTTTATTTGTTGTATTGTCAAGGAATCCTGTTCATTCAGTTTTATGGCTTATATTAACCTTTTTTGGAGCTTCAGGTCTCTTCATTTTATTAGGTGCAGAGTTTTTAGCTTTAATTTTAATGATTGTGTATGTAGGAGCTGTGGCAGTCCTTTTTATGTTTGTGGTAATGATGCTGAATATAGACTTCAAAGAAATCAAATCAAGATTAACAAAATATTTACCATTAGGTGTATTAATCGGACTTGTTCTATTTGTTGAGTTGGGTCTAGTTTTTGGCGATTTTGTTCCAGCTCTTTCCCCAAAAGGGGATAAAAATTTATTAATTAACGAAGAAATTGAAAATACTAGACAATTAGGTTTGGTTTTATACACAGATTTCATAATATATTTTCAGCTGGCTGGGATTGTCTTACTTATAGCAATGTTAGGTGCTATTGTACTAACACATCAAAGAAGAAAAGACGTTAAAAAACAGGATATTTTAACTCAGATTTACAGGGACCCAGATAATTCAATTGAGCTAAAAGATATAAAGCCAGGGCAAGGATTATGATTGAAATTCAACATTTTTTGATTTTATCCTCACTTTTATTTCTAATAGGTGTTTTTGGAATTTTTTTAAACAGAAAAAATGTGATTATAATTCTTATGTCCATAGAATTAATTTTATTAGCCGTAAATATTAATTTTGTATCATTCTCATATTTTCTAGGAGATCTCACAGGGCAAATTTTTTCACTATTTGTTTTGACTGTAGCTGCTGCAGAGGCTGCAATTGGGTTGGCTATATTAGTTTGTTTCTTCAGGAATAAGGGGTCAATAGCTGTTGACGATGCTAATGTAATGAAGGGCTAATTAAATGTTACATTTTATAATATTTGCACCTTTGTTGGGATCTATTTTTTCAGGTTTTTTTTATAAAAAATTTAATGAGAAAACCGTTCTTTATTTTACTACCTCTTTAATATTTATTTCTTCCATTTTTTCTTGGATAACTTTTTTTTCGTTGGATCTGTCTAGTATTGAGAGAATAATATTATTTAAATGGATGGAGTCAGGTTCTTTAGTTGTTAACTGGGAAATCAGGCTGGATAGTTTAACCACTGTAATGTTAACAGTTGTAACCACTATTTCTGCTTTTGTTCATCTCTATTCATTAGGTTATATGTCTCATGACCCAAATTGGGAAGATTCTGAAAATTATAAATCAAGATTTTTTTCTTATTTATCTTTTTTTACATTCACCATGCTTATGTTGGTTACTTCCAATAATTTTGTTCAATTATTTTTTGGTTGGGAGGGTGTGGGATTAGCTTCATATTTATTAATTGGTTTCTATTATAAAAAATCCACAGCAAATAAAGCTGCTATGAAAGCATTTATTGTGAATAGAATTGGAGATATTGGATTAGCCTTAGCAATTTTTTGTACTTTTTATTATGTTAATTCTCTTAACTTTGATGATCTTTTTTTGAATGCCCCAATAATTGCTGAAAAAAATGTTGAGCTTCTTTTTTTCAAGTTTAATGCATTAGAATTTATAGTAATTTTGTTTTTCTTGGGTGCTATGGGTAAATCTGCCCAATTTTTTCTACATACCTGGTTACCAGATGCGATGGAAGGTCCAACTCCTGTATCTGCTTTAATTCATGCAGCAACTATGGTTACTGCAGGTGTTTTCTTGGTTTGCAGACTTTCTCCGGTAATTGAATATACATCAGTTGCTTCCAATGTAATAGTTTTGGTAGGTGTAGTAACTGCTTTATTTGCAGGTACAGTTGCTTTAGTTCAAAACGATGTTAAAAGAATAATTGCATACTCAACATGTTCACAGCTTGGTTTCATGTTTTCTGCAGCAGGTATAGGTCTTTATCAGGCTGCAATGTTTCATTTATTTACTCATGCTTTTTTTAAAGCCCTATTATTTTTATGTTCAGGCTCCATTATACACTCCATGCATCACCAGCAAGATATAAGAACTTATGGTGGTTTGAGAAAAAAATTGCCTATAACCTTTTATTCAATGATGATAGGAACTCTTGCCATAACTGGTGTTGGAATACCTCTTAGTTATGATTTGTTTCATTTGCCAATAGGTTTTTCAGGTTTTGTATCCAAAGATTCAATTATTGAGGGAATTTATGCTTCTAAGGATGAAAGTGCATTTATTTATTTTATATTCATAACATTCGCTGCATTTTTAACGTCACTATATAGTTGGCGGTTGATTATATTAACATTTTTTGGTGAATACAGAGGAAAAAGAGAATATTTTGATAATGCAAAAGAAGACTCAAGGTCTATAAACATTACATTAATTATTCTTTCATTTTGTTCAATTTTTGTTGGAATAATTTTTTATGATGTTTTTTTAGGAAAAAAAGCAGAATATTTCTTTTCACAATCTATATTTCTTTTACCCTCTAATACAATCTTATCGGACTTACATTACATCCCAGTTTGGGCAAAGCTAACACCTTTATTATCAATGATTATTGGAGTACTTATAGCTTTTATTTTCTATGTTCGAAAACCAAATTTACCCAAAGTATTTTCAGAAAATCAAAACATTTTATATAAATTTCTGATAAATAAATGGTATTTTGATGAGATTTATGATTTTGTGTTTGTGAAATCATCTAAATGGCTTGGAAACTTTTTTTGGAAAACTGGTGATGAAAAAATCATAGATGGTATTATTAATTACATTTGTTTAACTTTTATTCCTAATTTAACTAGGTTTGTTGGCCGACTTCAAACTGGGTTGATTTATCATTATGCCTTCGCAATTTTCATTGGTTTGGTTTCTATATTAACTTATTTTTTAGTTAGTATGGGAGGTTAAAAATTGGATTATTTACTTTCATTAGTGATTTTTTTTCCTAGTTTTGGTGCTATTATATTAGGCATTTTTTTAAGGGGTGAAAATATTGAATCTAACAAAAATGCTAAATTACTTTCACTGGTTACAACTTTTGCAACATTTATTTTTAGTCTTTTTGTAATCTATAATTTTAACTCTGATGAGTCTGGTTTTCAACTAGTTGAAGAATATGAATGGCTTATGGGATTAACTTATAAAGTAGGTATAGATGGTATATCTTTACCACTAGTAATATTAACTACTATAACAATGCCTATTGTTATAATTTCTAGTTGGAAAATAGAAAATAAAGTAAAAGAATATATGATCTGTTTTTTATTGCTAGAGACACTAATATTGGGTGTTTTCTGTTCTTTAGACATAGTTTTATTTTATTTATTTTTTGAATCTGGGCTAATACCAATGTTTTTAATAATTGGTATTTGGGGAGGTAATAACAGGATTTACGCAGCCTTTAAATTTTTTCTTTATACTCTATTAGGTTCAATATTGATGTTATTTGCTATAATTTATATGTGGACTGTATCAGGAACTACTGATGTTCCTTCTTTAATGTCATTTAATTTTAATAGTTCTGGTTTTAGCTTATTCGGTTACAGTATAAAAGGTGGTATACAGTCGTTGCTTTGGGTTGCATTTTTTGTTTCTTTTGCAGTCAAATTACCAATGTGGCCATTCCATACATGGTTACCAGATGCACATGTCCAAGCACCTACTGGCGGCTCTGTTGTATTAGCCGCAATTTTACTAAAAATGGGAGGATATGGGTTTTTACGATTTAGTCTACCAATGTTTCCTGATGCAAGCATTCTTTTTCAAAACTTTATATTTGTAATTTCAATTATAGGTATTATTTACACCTCTTTAGTTGCTATGATGCAAACTGATATAAAGAAATTAATTGCATATTCATCAGTTGCTCATATGGGTTTTGTAACTCTAGGAATATTTTCTATGAATCAACAAGGGATTGATGGCGCAATCTTTCAAATGATAAGTCATGGCATAATTTCAGCAGCTCTGTTTTTATTGGTAGGAGTAGTGTATGATCGTATGCATACAAGAGAAATAAAATTTTATGGCGGTTTAGTTTCACGTATGCCTAATTATGCTTTGTTTTTTATTTTCTTCACAATGGCAAATGTGGGTCTACCCGGAACAAGTGGATTTGTAGGTGAATTTCTTGCATTGTTGGGTGCATTTCAAGTGAATAAACTTGCTTCTATAATTGCCTGTTTTGGAATAGTTTTATCAGCTTGTTATGCTTTGTGGCTTTCCCGAACAGTTATATTTGGAACAATAACTAATAGTAGATTATTAAAAATAACTGATTTGGATGGAAGAGAAAAACTATTCTTTTTTCCTCTGATTGTCTTAACATTGGTTTTAGGGGTTTTACCCTTTCTAATTTTAGAAATTTCTTCCAATTCCGTTGGTTTACTAGTATCAAACTTTGTTGGAAATACAGAATAGTGGATTAAAAATGAATATTAGTGATATTTTAATTCTAGGGCCTGAAATTTTATTAATTATTTACGCACTGATGTCTATTTTGTTTGCAAGTTTTTTCAAGCATGAAAGTTCTAATCACTTTATTTTCAATTCCACAATTCTTATGTTTTTAATTTCGGCATTAATCATTTACTTAACTCCTTTAGAAGGTGAATCTAATATTGAAAGTATATTCATAAGAGATAGTTTTTCTAAATTTTTCCAAGTGTTAATTTTGTTAAGTGTGTCATGCCTTTTATTTATGAGCAAAAAGTATCTTAAAAAAAATGATCTATTTAAATTTGAATATCCAATTCTAATTTTATTTTCTACTTTAGGCATGATGATAATGATATCATCAAAAAATTTTTTATTATTATATCTTGGATTAGAAATTCAGTCATTATCTCTATATGTTATCTCCTCATTTAGAAGAGAAAACTTAAAGTCAACAGAGGCTGGATTAAAATACTTTATACTGGGATCGTTGTCTTCAGGATTGATGTTATTTGGTATAAGTCTAATATATGGTTCTACCGGTTCAATAAATTTTGAACTAATATCTTCATTAATAACTTCCAAAGGTTTTTACCCTGGAATAATAGCAGGTTTAGTTTTCTTGATTTCTGGTTTTGCATTTAAAGCTTCTGCAGTCCCATTTCATATGTGGACTCCAGATGTTTATGAAGGATCTCCAACCCCAGTTACAGCTTTCTTTGCTACAGTGCCTAAGATAGCAGCTGTTGCTGTTTTATTAAGAGTGCTTTTTGATTGTTTTGGTCCATTATTAGAAAGTTGGCAACAAGTTATTATTTTAATTTCTGTATTATCTATGCTTTTGGGTTCTATAGCAGCTATAGGTCAAGATAATATTAAAAGATTAATGGCGTATTCATCAATTGGACATATAGGTTTTGTACTTATAGGTATTGCTAGTGGAACCGACAAAGGGCTTTCGGCAGTATTAATTTATATTGTTTTGTATGTTATTATGAATATTGGAGTTTTTGTATTTATTTTAAATATGGAGCGTAATGGAGTAGCAGTTACCTCAATTAATAGCCTTAATATGTATAATGAAGTTTCTAAGGGTCAAACATTATTCTTAACAATTTTATTATTTTCTCTAGCTGGAATTCCACCTTTAGCTGGATTTTTTGGAAAATTTTTTATTTTTAATGCAGCAATTAATGCGGGACTTTCATGGCTTGCAATTATAGGTGGTATTTCTTCTGTTATTGCAGCTTTTTATTACTTGAGAATTGTTTATTTGATGTACTTTGGAATGGTATCTGATCCTTTAAATGGAAAGATGCCAACATCTCACTGGTTAATTTTATCAGGATCAGCTATATTAATGTTGATTGGAATTATAAACCTTTATGGTCTTGAAGGACCTTCATTTATAGTAGCTAAAAGTCTTTTAAATTAGTGGAAACCTGGCCTAAAAATTTTAAACTTATCCAATATAATGAGTTAGATAGTACAAATTCTGAGGCTAAAAGGTTGGCATTTAAAGATGAGATAAATACTTGTGTATTTTCTAGAATTCAAACAAATGGAAAAGGAAGTAGAGGAAGAAAATGGGTTTCTGGGTTCAAAAACTTAACAGCTTCATTTATTATTTACCCAAGTGGAAATTTAACTGAATTTTCTCATAGAACTTTTGTTGCTAGTTTAGCCTTATTTGATTCATTTGTATATGCAGGTATAAAAAATAAAGATTTAATTTTAAAATGGCCAAACGATGTTCTATTAAAAAAAAGAAAAGTATCAGGTATTTTATTAGAGTCCGTAATAAATAACAATTCAAAAAAATCAGCTTTGATTATTGGAATAGGTGTTAATCTTTATTCATATCCAAAAAAAATTAAAGATTATAATAGTCTTAAAATCAAACCCACTAGTTTATTTTCTATTTTAGGTCACAAAACGCCTTCACCAGATCAAATGCTTATCTATATTGCAAATTCGTTGCATTGTTGGGAAAAAAAATATAATAAGTATGGGTTTAGTTTTATTAAAAACTGTTGGTTAAATTTCTCTCATTCCATTGGTAAAAAATTAGAGGTTGAATTGAAAGGAAAAATACTAAAAGGTTCTTTCTTTGGTATAAATGATAATGGTTCACTTAAAATTTTAGTTGATAAAAAAGTAGTAGAAATAAATGTTGGGGATGTTTTTATCTAAAATTAAATAGTTTTTTCTTCAACAGTACATTAAAGGAAGCTAATGAATAATAAAAATGACTTGCTATTTATTCCATTAGGTGGGTGTTCAGAAATAGGTATGAACATGTATGTTTATGGTTACAATAATGGCAAAACAATAGAGTATATTTTAGTTGATGCTGGGGTAACCTTTTCTAATCCAGAACATACTCCAGGTATAGATTTAATTATGCCGGATACATCATTTGTTGAAGATAATTTGTCCAAATTTAAGGCAATATTTATTACTCATGCCCATGAAGATCATATTGGATCTCTAACTCATTTGTTTGAATATATAGAAGCCCCAGTATATTGTGGAAAATTTACATCCCTTATAGCTAAGTCAAAAATTGACAAGGGAGGTGGAAATTCTAATTTAGTTAAAATAGCACCACATTATCCAAAAACGATAAAAGTTGGATCATTTAACGTTGGATTTTTAAATATTTCTCATTCTATACCAGAAGCATCAGGTTTAATTATAGAAACTCCATTTTCACGTATATTTCACTCAGGTGATTTTAAAATTGATTACAATCCGGTTTTAGGTAATCCATTTAATAAGAAAATACTTAGTAATATTGGTCAAAAAGGTATAAACACCTTAGTTTGCGATAGTACAAATGTATTCAATGATCATAATGGAAGATCAGAATCTAATCTTTTCGATAATTTTGTAAATTTGTTTAAAGAAGTAAAGGGAATAGTTATTGCAACTACTTTTGCTTCAAACTTAGCAAGATTAAAAACTTTAGCATCAGCGGCTGATAGAACGGGTAGGTCTTTGGTTGTATTAGGTAGAGCAATGAATAATATGATTAATTATGGAAAAGAAAGTGGTATTTTAAAAGATTTTCCTGATATATTGTCACCTAGAGACGCAAAATTAGTACCAAAAAGTCACTTACTTATTTTGGCAAGTGGTAGTCAAGGAGAACCAAGAGCAGCTTCTGCTCAACTTGCTAGAGAAGGATATATGGGATTTACCATAGGAAAAGGTGATGTATTTTTATTTTCTTCAAAAACTATTCCTGGTAATGAAATTCGAGTTTCATATATTATTGACCAGCTTGAGCGTAGAGGTGTAGAGGTTATAGAAGATAAACACGGCCTATATCATGTTTCTGGTCATGCAAATAAACCTGATTTACGTATCTTCCATAATTTAATATCCCCAAAATTAATTATACCAATGCATGGTGAATATAGGCATTTGAAAGAACATGAGAGGATTGCAAAAGTGTCAGGTATTAAAACCCTTTTAGTTGAAAATGGTGATGTAGCACAAATATCAGACAGTTCTAACGCTTCAATAATAGATAAAGTTGATTGTGGAAGAATATTTCTAGATGGTTCAGTTCTTATTGATGAGAACGAAGGAATTATATCTGAGAGAAAAAAATTAATGCAAAATGGTCTTTTAAATATTTCTATTTTAGTAAATAAAATAAAACCTTATTTAAATTTCGAAATGGACTTAGTCGGTGTTTCTACAACAGTTAATTTTAACAATGAAATATTAACTCACTTAGAAAATGAAATAAACTTCTCATTAGAAAATAATAAAACACAAATATTAAAAAATATAGAAAGTTATTATTTGGAGTCAGAAGTTAGAAGAATTTTGAATAAATTTTTGAAAAATGAGATTGGTAAAAAGCCACACATATCAATTTGTATCCATCGAATGGATATTATATAGCAAATTATAAGTATTTATTTCTTGTATTAATATTTTTTAAATACTTAATTTTCTATTTTAACATCTGCATGCTATCATATGATTCATAAAAGTTTAATTTACGACAAGCAATTTTGAGAGGTTTTATTGAAGATACTAACTAAATCTTATAACGGATTAGAACATATTGAAGTTTTATCAATTAAGCATTGGACCAAAAAAACATTTTCATTTAAGTGTGCAAGACCAAAATACCTAAGATTCAGGTCCGGTGAATTTGTAATGATAGGGCTAGAAAATGGAGATAAACCTATACTTAGAGCTTATTCAATAGCTTCACCAAGTTGGGACGAAATTTTAGAGTTTTATTCAATTAAAGTTGAGGATGGTCCCCTAACATCACGTCTACAGTATCTAATAGAGGGAGAAAAAATTTATTTAAAACCAAAATCTGTAGGGACATTAGTTTTAGATGCATTATTACCTTCAAAAAGATTAATTCTATTTTCAACTGGTACAGGCATAGCCCCATTTTTAAGTATCATTAGAGACCCTGAAGCCTATGAAAAATTTAATCAAATTATTCTTACTCATACTTGTAGATTTGAAGAAGAATTAGAATATGGTAAGAAGATTTTCAACAGTATTAAGAGTGATAATTTATTAAATGAATTTGTTGGGGATAAATTACAACTTATATCTACTACTACTCGAGATAATTCGTATTTTATGGGTAGAATGACAGAATGGTTGTTGAGTGGAAAATTTGAGAAATTCACGGGAAAAGATTTAAACGTTGATACAGATAGAGTAATGATATGTGGTAGTCTTGAAATGTTGAAAGAACACAAAGAGATATGTCTCCAGAAAGGTATGATTGAGGGATCAAATTCCGTTCCAGGTCATTTTGTTATAGAAAAAGCTTTTGTGGATTAAAGTTCAGAATCATTAAATTCCTTTACTTTTTTAAACTTTATACTGGGAAAATCTCGTATACTTTTCTGTAGATCCCAATCAATCCTTACTAGATATACATAATCGTTTTCATGATCTTTTGCGATTTGATTTGAATTAACTTCAACAAATTCTTCAATTTTTATAAGATCACCACTCAACCATCTAGCTTTATTATATTGTGTTTTTTCAAATATAACAGGAATATTATACTCAGTTTCTATTCTATGTTTCAATACGTCGAATTGCAGTTCCCCGATTACACCAATTATTTTACTATCTCCTACATTGGTTTTAAAAAGTTTGATTAGACCTTCTTCTGCAAATTGTGTTAACGATTTATTTAGATGTTTAGATTTTAGGGGATCAGTTGTAGTAATTTTTTTCATAATTTCGGGTGCAAATGATGGAATACCTAGAAATTTAACCAGTTCACTTTCTGTAAATGTATCTCCTATTATAAATTGACCATGATTTGGTATCCCTATTATATCCCCAGCCCAAGCCTCATCTATAATATTTCTATCCTTAGCTAGGAAAAAGATTGGATTTGAGATTGTAATTAATTTTTTGGAACGAACGTGATAAAGTTTCATTCCTCTTTTAAATTTTCCAGAACAAATTCTAAGAAATGCTACTCTATCACGGTGCCTAAAATCCATATTTGCTTGAACTTTAAATATAAACCCAGATACATTTTTTTCTTCTGGTCTTATTAATCTTTTTTTACTCTGTCTAGGCTTTGGGAATGGTCCATATTCAATAACTGATTTTAATAACCTTTTTATACCCAATGAGTAAATTGCTGAACCGAAAAATATAGGGGATAATACACCATCTTGAAAACTATTATGATTAAATTCTGAAGTTAAAGATTTTAGCAAATTTAAATTTTCAAATTCATGTTCCCATTTATCTTTTTTTATTATTGCTGACAATTGGTTCCTGGATTTAGAATTTATGAATTTGATTTCATTTTTAATATTTTTATTCTGTTTATCTAGTAACTCAATTTTTCCATCATTTATTTCATAACAACCAATAAAATCATTACCCTTTCCTATTGGGTAGTTAATTATCGAAATTTCTAGAGCAAGCTTTTCTTGGATTTCATCAATAATATCAATTACCTCTCGGCTTTCCCTATCCATTTTATTACAAAAAGTAATTATTGGAAGATCTCTAAGTCTACAAATTTCAAATAACTTTTTAGTTTGACTTTCTACTCCTTTTGCACCGTCTATAACCATAATTACAAAATCAACAGCAGTAAGAGTTCGATATGTATCTTCAGAAAAATCTGCATGACCTGGTGTATCTACCAAGTTTAGCCAATACCCATTATAATTTATAGACATTGCAGAAGTTGATACGGAAATTCCTCTTTCTTTCTCAATTTTAATAAAGTCAGAAATAGTTCTTTTACTCGATGCTTTTGCTCTTACTTGTCCTGCAAGATTAATGGCACCAGTTTCTAATAAGATTTGCTCTGTTAAGGTAGTTTTACCAGCATCTGGGTGGGAAATAATTGCAAAAGTTCTCCTATTCAAAATACTTTTAGGTATATCTTTGGCTGAAATTTTCATAGTAAATAATTTTTTTTGATAATTATTTAATATATTTTTAAGATATTATTTGATTACATTCTGGTTGTGATGTAATCCTATTAAATTACTTAGGATTATTTATCATACAATTTTTGTTTTGAAAAGTATGTATGATCTTGTCAATTATATTTTTTAAGAAGAGATATTCATGGATTTAGGTATTAAAGGAAAAAAAGCAATTGTTTGTGCATCATCTAGAGGTTTGGGTTATGGCTGTGCTGAAGCGTTGGCTAAAGCTGGAGTGGATCTTACTATTTGTGCTAGAACAAAAGAAGATATCGATAGTGCTGCTGTCAGGTTATCTTCATATGGGGTAAAGGTAATTGGATTAGCATGTGATGTTACCAAAGAAAGTGGAAAGGAAAAATTACTTAAGGCTTGTGAATCCCCTGATATTTTAATTAATAATGCGGGTGGACCTCCTCCCGGAATTTGGACAGATTGGAATCGTAAAGATTTTATCAATGCTTTAGATGCCAATATGTTAACGCCAATTGAATTAATTAAAAAAGTTTTACCTTTAATGATAAAAAAAAAATGGGGTAGAATTATTAACATAACTAGCCAAGCAGTTAAGGCACCAGTTCCAGCATTGGGTTTATCTAACTCTGCTCGAACAGGTCTTACGGGTTATGTAGCAGGAACTTCTAGGCAAGTTGCTAGGTTTGGAGTAAACATAAATAATCTTTTACCTGGAATGCATGATACAAAAAGATTAGTTGACTTGGATGAAGCTCTTAGTAAAGAGAAAAAAATATCATATGAAGAAGCAAGAAATATAAGGAAAGATACGATTCCTGTTGGACGATATGGTTCAATTGAAGAATTTGGAAACACTTGTGCTTTTCTTTGTTCGCAACATGCTGGGTTCATAGTTGGTCAAAATATTCTTCTTGATGGGGGAGCGGTTAACTCAACTATTTAATGAAGAATATTTAACTTTATAAAAGTATCAATCAATTAAATCCCATTTTTATGAACATAGATTACTCATTAGAACTCATTAGAATAAATAAAAGTTTCGATAATACAAAAGTAGTCGAAAATTTAGATTTATCAATTCTTCCTGGTAAGGTCACATGCCTGCTAGGTCCTTCTGGGTGTGGTAAATCTACCACTCTTAGGATTGCTGCAGGTTTAGAGATTCAAGACCATGGAAAAGTTAAGATAAATGGTAATTTAATTTCTGAACCTAATGTTTGTCATTTACCACCTGAAAAAAGAAATATTGGATTTATGTTTCAAGACTTCGCTCTTTTCCCTCATTTGAACGTTGAAAAAAACATAGAATTTGGATTAACAAAAAATCAATATAAAAAATTTAATTATTTTTCATCAGACGAAATTTTGAAAAAAATAGGCCTTGATGGATTCCAAAAAAAATACCCACATACACTTTCTGGCGGGGAACAGCAGAGAATAGCTCTTGCTAGAGCAATTTCTAGTATGCCTAAGTTAATGTTAATGGATGAGCCTTTTTCTGGTCTAGATAAGAGATTAAGAGATGAAATTAGAGACGAAACTATTCAAATGCTTAAAGATCAAGGTGTAGCAGTACTAATAGTAACCCATGAACCAGAGGAAGCTATGAAAATGGCTGATAACATTGCATTAATGAAAAATGGAAAGATAATTCAGCAAGGAGCCCCATATAATATTTATAATAAACCATTAGACGGTAATGTCGCAGCTTTTTTTTCAGATATAAATATTTTGCACAGTATAGTTAAAGATGGGCGAACAGAAACACCATTTGGTCCATTTATTACACCAGGTTTTAAAGAGGGCTCTTATGTAGAAATAATTATCAGACCTCAACACCTGAAAATTGATTTTGATAGAAGCGGTAAAGGACCAAATCCAACTATCCAAGATGGTGTGCCAGCAAGAGGCAAAGTTTGTATATCTAGATTTATTGGAAAAGAAAGTATAATAGAATTAAAAATGGAAAAAGATGGATCTAAACTTAAAGTGTCAATTCCAGGAGTTTTTTTACCTAACCCAGAAACGCCTTTATGGTTGTCTATGAGAAGAGACCGATGTTTCGTATTCCCAAAAGAGGTAAAATAAATTATAAATATTTACAATATGTTTACTTTTTTTTTTGTTAGATATAATTATGTATAATAAATCACGCAAGACGAAGAAGAGTAAACTATAGTATGGGAGAATTTTAATGCTAAATAATATTGGCTTACCAGGAATATTGTTAATTGCAATAGTAGTTCTTGTTTTATTTGGACGGGGAAAAATTTCAGGACTAATGGGAGAAGTTGGTAAAGGTATTACTAGCTTTAAGAAAGGTATTAGTGAAGGAAAAGCAGAACTTGAGAAAGCAGAAGAGGAAGCAGTTGCTGAGGCGAAAGATGTAACACCTGAAAAAGATAAAAGTTAGAATTTTAAAAAAATTGGAACAAATTAATGTTTGATTTAGGTTGGTTAGAACTTTTGGTAATAGGGATTACTGCTTTGATAGTAGTTGGTCCAAAAGAACTACCACAACTTTTTAGAACGGTTGGTAGGTTCTTTGGTAAAGTAAAAGGAATGGCCAGGGAATTTTCACAAAATATGGAAGAAGCTGCCAATGAAAGTGGTTTAAAGGATGCAACAAAAACTTTAAATTCAATAACAGATTTTCATCAAAAGACAAAATTTCCAGTTAAAGAAAATTTAAAAGAAAAATTTAAAGAAAAAATTAATCCAATTGAAGAATCTATAAAATCGACTGGTAATTTTTCAGTTGAAGGAGAAAAAATTAACGAAAAAAAATTAAGTAAAGTTAGCAAAAAAAAAACTTAGTCAAATGACACTTTTGAGTTAACTTACAACATTTATTTTCAAATAACTCAACATTAAAGTTTTTTAAAAAGTGCTTAAGGATTAAATTAATTAATGAATGATGATAATGATGATATTGAGCAGAGTGCTGCTCCATTAATTGAGCATCTTGCAGAATTAAGAAATAGGTTAATAAGATCTGTAGTAGCTTTTGCGGTTTGCATGATTTTTGCTTTTACAGTTGCTTCCCCTATTTTTAATTTTTTAGCAAATCCGATTGTAAATATATTAAAAATTAATGGCCAAGAACCTGATCTTATATTTACAGGATTACAACAAGGTTTTATGGTTAATATAAGGATTTCACTTTTTGGAGGTTTCATTTTATCTTTTCCATATATTAGTTTTCAAATGTGGAAATTTGTTGCTCCAGGGCTTTATAAAAATGAAAAAAGGGCTTTTTTACCTTTTTTGATAGCTTCTCCTTTACTTTTTTTATTAGGAGCTGCTTTTTCTTTTTATATAGTTATGCCTTTAGCATTCGACTTTTTTCTAGGTTTTCAACAAAAAAACGAAGATCTTTCTGATCTTGTAGGTATAACATATCTTGGTACCATTAATGAATATCTAGGTTTGACAATGAAATTTATTATTGCGTTTGGCCTTTGCTTTCAATTACCAGTCCTTCTTACCTTAATGGGTAAAGCAGGTTTAGTTACTTCTGAAGCACTTGCAAAATCTAGAAAGTATGCAGTAGTTGGTATTTTAGTATTAGCTGCAATTGTTACACCTCCTGATGTTATTACACAGATAATTCTATTTACGGTAGTTTATGCACTTTATGAAATTTCTGTAATTTTAGTAAAATGGGTAGAAAAAAAGAGAAAAGAAAATCTTGATAAAGATGATTTTATTGATGAAAAATCTGAGAATGTGTAATTTAAGAATTTAAAAATAAATGAATTTTTCAAAGGAAGATAATTTAAAAAGAATAGCAGATGCTCTTGAAAGAATAAGCCCTTTACCATTTGATAATAATAATTTGGACAAGTCTAATTTGTTTTTGTGGAAGACTAATCCTGATAGATTAGTCTTTATAGAAAGTGATTTTGTGTTAGGTCTAGATTTACTTATTGGCGTAAATTATAACAAAGACCAAATATATAAAAATACTTTACAGTTTGCTAAAGGCTTCCCTGCTAACAATGTTTTACTTTGGGGATCAAGAGGAACTGGGAAATCTTCATTAATTAAATTGATACATAAGGAAATTTCTAGTTCAAATAGTTCTCTTAAACTTATTCAGATACAAAGAGAAGATATTTCTTCTATGGATAGATTATTATTAGTATTAAAAAATTTAAATAAAGAATATAAATTTATTATATATTGTGATGATCTTTCTTTTTCTGACGAAAATGAGGATTATAAAATTTTAAAAGTATTATTAGATGGTGGATTAATTGAAAAGCCAAAAAATGTTGTATTTTACTGTACTTCAAATAGAAAACATTTAATTTCTAGAGAAATGTCAGAGAATACTCTATCTTCCTCAATTTCTCCAGCAGAAGTAGTCGAAGAAAAAGTTTCACTTTCTGATCGATTTGGGCTGATTTTAGGTTTTTATCCATTTTCACAAGAGCATTATTTAGAAATAGTTCTTAGTTATAAAAATAAATTTAGAATACCAATAAGTGATGATCAAACAATTAAAGAAGCAATAGAGTGGCAACAGACTAAAGGCGCAAGGTCTGGCAGAGTTGCATGGCAATTTATTATATTTTTATCAGGTAAATATGAAATTTTACTAAAATCTTAAAAACTTATCAATTATTTGAATAAAGGTTCTGGATCTAAACTCTCAGTACCTTTTCGTAGCTCGAAATGTAAATAGTTTTGTTTATTTTCTTTTCCAGATATATTTGTAAATGACTTTTCAACCTTACCAATAACTTGACCAGCTTGAACACGCTCACCTTTAACTACTTTAATTTCATTAACTCGGCCATATATGCTTATCACAGAGTCTTCATGTTTGATCAAGATTATTTTACCGAGACCACCTACAGGCTCAGATATAAGTGCTACTACACCAGCAGCAGCTGACTTTACAGCGGTTCCTGGTTCAGCTGCAAAGTCAATTCCTTCGTTTTTATTATTAATTGAAGTAGGGTTATATCTTCTAAGTACTGCCCCATTAACTGGTTTTATGAATTTTTGTACTGTATTATTTTTTTGTTCCTCTTGTTCTAAAATTATATCTTTATCAACTTCACTTTTTTGTAATAAGGAACTCTCTTTATTGGTTTCTGTTTCAAAAGTATTTGAACTATTATTTATTTCTGTTGGTGTAGATTTTTTTATTTTATTTTTATTTTTTTTATTTAAAACTACTGGAATTATGAGTTCTCTTCCAATAACTACATTTAAATCGGCATCTAATCCGTTCCATTTTGATAATGAAGTAACTGACACATTGTATAATCTAGCAATAGAATAAGCAGTATCACCAGTTTCAACACGGTGTTTTAGGGGGTTATCCGGTGTCCCAAAATTAGAATTTATATTTTCTGATTTCTCAATTGATTTTTCTGAAGTCTCAATATCCCAATTAGAATTTGAATTTATAATATCTCCTGATATTTTTATAGGAAGGGCCAGCACTTCGTCAGCTCTTGGTAGATAACTTGATACTACACCATTATATGATGCAAGTCTTTTAGGATTGATATCTAGTCTTTTTGCTATTTCTTCAACTGTCTCACTCCCATTTGCTACTAATATTTGGTAATCTTTATATGTTATTATTCCTCTACTATCTGGAATTGGTCTTTCCAAAATAGTATCTTGGAAGGCACTTCCAAGTTGATTTTGTCTATTAAAATTATTAGTTGATTTACAAGAAAAAAGCACCAGGGAAAGAAAGATAATTATATACTTATTTTTATCCATTAATATATTTCCTTATATTTGGTAAACCTTCAACCAAAGGAACGAATCTTACTTTAAAAATTTCTTCATAATGATTTTTGAATTTTTCTTTTCTAACCTTAATAAGAGTTTGCTCATCTTTAGACATTCCAACTGGTAATATCATTATACCACCATACTTAAGTTGTTTAATTAATATTTGAGGAATGTCTTCAGCGGCTGCAGAGATAATTATTCGGTCGAATGGTGCTTGATGTTCCAAACCTAAAGATCCATCCCCCAAAATACAAATTACATTCCTAAAATTATTATTAATTAGCAGTGACTCAGCCTTTTTCTTCAAACTTTTATGTCTTTCAATAGAGAAAACTCTTTTTGAGAGTTTCGAAAGGATTGCAGTTAGATAACCAGAACCTGTTCCAATTTCTAGAACCTTGCAGCTTCTATTAGTTTCTAATTTTTCAATCATCTTTGCTACAACAGATGGCTGGCTTATAGTTTGACCACAGCTAATTGGTAAAGGTATATCATCTTTTGAGCGGGATTGAAAAATACCATCCAAGAATAATTTTCTATCAATTTTTTCCATAGCTCGAAGAACTTCTTTATCACGTATTCCTTTACGTTTAAGATTCAATATAAATTTTATGTTATCTTCATTTAAAGGTTTCATAGAAAACACATCCATCTTTTATTCTAAATTACCCTTTTGATTAACAAATTTTGCTCCTAGTAAGTATTTTGACAGGCATTGTGGTATTTCAACTTTACCTTCAGCTGTTTGGTTATTTTCAATAATTGCTATTAAGCATCTACCAACAGCTAGCCCTGAACCATTCAAAGTATGAAGAAATGCTGGTTTACTTTCTTGGTTTTGTCTATATCTAGCATTCATTCTTCTTGATTGAAAGTCACCACAGTTTGATATTGAGGAGATTTCTCTATATTTTTTTTGTCCTGGCAACCAAACTTCTAGGTCATAAGTTTTTTTCGCCGAAAAACCCAAGTCACCAGAACATAATTCCACTTTTCTAAAAGGGAGATTTAATTCCTTTAGAATATTTTCAGCACACTGAGTCATTCTTAAATGTTCTTCAGGACTTTTCTCAGGCAAAGAAAATGTGACCATTTCAACTTTTTCAAATTGATGCTGTCTAAGCATTCCTGTAGTGTCCTTACCAGCACTTCCTGCTTCAGAACGAAAACATTGAGTAATTGCACAAAGTCTTATTGGCAATTCCTCATAGTTTAATATTGAATTGGAAACTAAATTTGTCAATGGTACTTCTGCAGTTGGAATTAACCACCAACCATTAGATGTTTTGTAACTTTCTGTCGAAAATTTTGGCAGCTGACCTGTTCCGTACATAATGTTTTCTTTAACTAAAACAGGTACGGCCACTTCTTTTAATTTGTGGTCTTTTATATGTTTATCAATCATGAATTGGGTAATTGCCCTATGCAAAGTTGCAATTCCACCGGACAGTATAGAGAAACGACTTCCAGAAATCTTAGCAGCAGCCTCAAAATCAATACCAATTGCAGCAGGAACATCAAAATGTTGCCTTGGTTCGAAAGTTACATTTTTGATCTTACCCCATTTATAAACTTCTTTATTATCTTCTTCTCCCAGACCGTACGGAACATCTTTACTACAAATATTGGGAATATTCTCTAAAATCTCTTTTAAATCTGTTTCAAGTTTATTAGATTCATTTTCCAGTTTTGAAATTTTAGCTTTTTTTTCTTTAATTGTATCTTTGAATTTTTTTTCATTAATAGATTTTCCTGACGACTTATTTTTACCAAAATCTTTAGATAAGGAGTTTACAGAAGCTTTTAAAGTCTCAAGAGATTCAATATTTTTTCTTCTCTTAGCGTCTATTTTTATAATATTACCACTGAGTGGATTTATGTTTCTTTTTTTTAAATGTTGATCAAATTCTTTTGGATCATTTCTAATTTTTTTAATATCATGCATTAATTTATCAATGGTTGGCTTAATCTGTTTTATTAATATAACAATTTCTTTAGGATGAAAATAAATTTATTAAACTGAAATGATTTGCGCTATTAATGCTATTGCTATCAAGACAATCTAAATATAAGTTAAATTAATAATTCAAATTTTATTTCTATTGATTGTAACTTTATCTTTATTTTTCTTTAATTATTTTATGCTGAAAAAAATTGAGTACAGAATTAATTATAGATCCACAAGAGAAATGGATTTAATTTTTAAAAAATTTTGGTCAAATTTCAAAAATGATCATTCTGAAGATGAATTGGAAATATTTAGCAGACTTATTGATGAAAATGATGTAGATATTTATAATTGGATAATTGGTGCTTCAGCTATACCTGAGATTTACGACATTATAATAAAAAAAATTAGGTCAAAAATAGAATTTAAAGAGAATTAGTTTATTATACAAAATTTTTCATAAAAATTTTTAATTTCATTTTTCTTGTTATTAATATTAAAAATGTTATATTTGTAACTCTCCTGTTTAATTTTTTGTCGATGGATTAAAATTGGAAAACATAGGTAAAAATTTTTTTGAAAGTTATGACTCTTTTGAAATAAGTCTTGGAGAGCTTTTAAGAGGTGAAAGAGCAACCTTAGGTAAGTCTTGTTCTGATGTTCAAAAAGATCTAAAAATTAAATCTAAATACATAAAGGCAATCGAGAAATGTGACCTCCGAGATCTTGAAAATAAAAGCTTTATAGCAGGTTATGTCAGAACTTATGCTAAATATTTAGGATTAGACCCTAATTATGTTTATGACCGTTTTTGTAAAGAATCTGGATACATTTCTTCAGATCTTAATTCTTTTACACCTGAAAAGAAAAGAAAAAAAGAAAAAATTAGTATTATTCCTGCTAATTCAAATTTACTTAGCCTTAGTAAATTTGACGATAATAAACTCAAAATAAACTACCACAGTAATTTCATAATTAAAAAATTTTTGCCGTTGTGTTCTTTATTTTTAATTCTTTTTGGCGTGGGTTATTGGATTATTCAAATAGTTTTAGACATTCAAAGATTGGAGTTTATTCCAATAGATCAAGAACCTTATAGTTCAGTTGAATTAAAAAATATTAATTATGAACTTTTTAAATTCGCTGATAAAAATCTTGACGATCAAGACTTTAGTTTTGATGTTATTTCAGAAAAACCATTAGGTAATCTTTATTCTACTCGGGATGAAATTTTCCCTGTTGTTCAAAATCGTGACAGTCCAATATCTAAAATCGATCCAAATTCTTATGGCTTGTTTTTAAAAACAGAAAAAATGTTAAGCCCTATTGATATTGAAAAAAACTTATTTGAAACGACAAAAGATTTTATGAAAAAAGAAGAAGAAAAAACTTTAGTTTTACAACCAAAAACTCCTACTCTTAAACTTGTTGCAGTTGAAAAATCATGGATAAGACTAAAGGATCAAAAAGGTGATATTTACTTTGAAAGAAACTTAAAAAAAGGTGAGGAATTTAACATACCTAATGAACTTTTTTCTGGTTCTTTGCGAGCAGGTAATTCTTCTAAAGTATTTTTCGTTCTAAATGACAATATTTTTGGTCCCTTAAGTACAAAATCAAGTGTAGTTAAAAACTTTTCAATTGATCCAGAAAATATTGAAAGAAACTTATCTTTCATATCCAGCGGTGTAGAGTTTTTTAAACAAAATAAAATCAATAAGTCTAATAATGTAAGTACAGCAAAGAAGATCGATTAAAACAATAACTTTATTTTAGCAAAAAAACTATGAATTTAAATTCAATAAGACCCTGGAGAAGCATAAATAGAAGAATTAGTAGAAAAATTATGGTTGGGTCAGTACCTGTTGGAGGGGACTCTCCTATAACTGTACAAACTATGACTAATACATTAACTACGAATATTAGTGATACAATAAATCAAATATTAAATTGTAGTGAAGCTGGCGCAGATATAATTAGAGTTTCATGTCCAGATATTGAGAGCACAAATGCATTAAAAACTATTTGCAAAGAAAGCCCTATACCAATTGTTGCTGATATTCATTTTCACTATAAAAGGGCATTAGAGGCAGCAGAATCAGGAGCAGCCTGCTTAAGAATAAATCCAGGAAATATTGGATCTAATTCAAGAATTAGGGAGGTAGTGAAAGCTGCTAAGGATTTTGGTTGTTCAATAAGAATAGGTGTAAATGCTGGTAGTCTTGAAAAAAATCTTCTTGAAAAGTATGGTGAGCCTTGTCCTGAAGCTATGATCGAAAGTGGGTTAGGGCATATAAAGCTATTAGAAGATAATGATTTTTTTGAGTTTAAGATTTCTGTAAAAGCTTCTGATGTATTTTTGGCCGCAGCTGCATATCAAGGACTTTCTGAGGCTACTGATGCTCCTATACACTTGGGAATTACAGAAGCAGGTAGTTTTTTGTCTGGATCAATTAAATCTTCAATAGGAATTGGAAATCTACTTTGGATGGGAATAGGTGATACAATTAGAGTTTCTCTTTCTAGTGATCCAGTTGATGAAGTTAAAGTTGGTTATGAAATTTTAAAAAGTTTAGGACTTCGACATAGAGGAGTTCAAATAATTTCTTGCCCTTCCTGTGCAAGGCAGGGGTTTGATGTTATAAGTACTGTTAAGAAGTTGGAAGATCGCTTATCACATATAAAAACTCCAATGTCTCTTTCAATTATAGGCTGTGTTGTTAACGGTCCAGGGGAAGCTCTTATGACTGATATAGGTTTTACTGGTGGTGGAGCAGGATCAGGTATGGTTTATTTGGCTGGAAAGGCTGCTCATAAAATGTCTAATGAAGAAATGATAGATCACATTGTTCGACTAGTTGAAAAAAAAGTAGAAAATTAACAATAAAATAAAATCCAATATAAAAAAATCTTGTTATTGAATATTTTTTTGCAATCATATAAAAAATAACTACAGTTTAGATTTGAAAAATTGTTTCTATGCCACAAAATGTATCTGATTTGCGGATTAAAAAAATTTTATCACATTATGAGTTTTTGCAAGCTAAATTGAATGAAAACCTTAATAATAATGAGCTTATAAAATTTTCAAAAGAATATGCAGAACTAAAACCAATCTATGAAAAAATTTTGGAATTCAATAAAATAAAAAAAGAACTTTCTGAAGCAAGAGAATTATTTTATGACCCTGAATTTAAAAATATCGCAGGAGAAGAAGTTTCAAAACTAGAAGAAAGATTATTAGTACAGGATAAGGAGCTACAATTATTACTTTTACCAAAAGATACTAATGACAATAGATCGGTAATTCTTGAATTGAGAGCAGGTACTGGTGGTGATGAAGCAGCTCTTTTTGTTTCAGATTTACTTAGAATGTACGAGCGCTATTCGGATATTTGCAAATGGAAAGTAGAAAATATTAGTAGCACCCCTAGCCAATTAGGAGGATTTAAAGAAATTATACTAAGTATTTCGGGAGAAAATGTTTATTCTAAACTAAAATATGAAAGTGGAGTTCATAGGGTGCAAAGAGTCCCAGAGACAGAAAGTGGTGGAAGAGTTCATACATCTGCTGCTACTGTAGCAGTATTACCTGAAGCTAAAGAAGTAGATATAGAAATTGCAAATAGTGATATTAGAATAGACACAATGCGATCATCTGGAGCAGGTGGTCAGCATGTGAATACTACTGACTCAGCAGTAAGGATTACTCATTTACCTACTGGGATAGTAGTTATTTCTTCTGAAAAATCTCAGCATCAAAATAGAGCAAAGGCAATGCAAGTATTAAGAACTCGATTGTATGATTTAAGTATTTCTTCTCAGCAAAATGAAATTGCTTCAGATAGAAAAAATCAAGTTGGTACCGGAGATAGGTCAGAAAGAATTAGAACTTATAATTTTCCACAAGGCAGAGTAACTGACCATAGAATAAACTATACAATATATAAATTAGAAAATTTTCTTAATGGTGATATTGAAGAACTCGTTAATAAATTAACATCTGAAGATCAAGCAAAAAAAATTGCAGAAAATATTAATGATGCTTCATGAAAAAATTATTAAGTATTTTAAAGAAAATATAAAACTTTTTAATAATAGTTTTGAACGAAGAGATTTAGACATTTTAATTAGATATGTTTTCGATAATAGGACATATTCTGAAATTGAGAATATTTATAAAGATATCTATTTTATAAATGTACTTAAATTTGCAATTAGAAGACGTTTATCACAAGAACCTATTTCCCAAATTATCAGCTCCAGAAGATTTTGGCACTCTAAATTTTATGTTGATAAAAATGTTTTAGATCCAAGACCAGAAACTGAGTTACTTGTCAAAAAAGTTTTAGAATTACCAAGCAGCAATCTTAGTTTAATTGATTTAGGTACTGGCTCAGGCTGCATTGCAATTTCAATTGCTAAAGAGAAACCTAATTTTGAAGTTTTTGCATCTGATATTAGTGATGGTGCTTTGAAAGTTGCAAAAAGAAATTCTGAGTTATACCAAACTTCTATTACTTTTATAAAATCTGATTGGTTTTCAAAAATTGATAGAAAGTTTGACGTAATTGTAGCTAATCCACCATATATTTCAGAAACAGAATATAATGATTTACCATTATGTATACGTAGATTTGAGCCTAAAATTGCTTTAATCGCTGGATCAAATGGATTAGACTGTTTTAAAAAAATTATTAAACAATTTAATAAATACTTAAAGCCTAAAGGAATGCTTTTTCTTGAAATTGGTTCTACTCAAAAACAAAATATTAAGAAATTATTTCATTATAATGGGTATAAAAAAATTGAATTTTTAAATGATTTATCTGGGAAATACCGTGTAGTATGTGTTAAAAAAGACGCATAATAAATTGAATCGGCAAAGATTTAAGCTTTTTGTGTAATTTTCTTGCTAATTTTTTAAATTTTATTATTTTCATTATATCTCCAACCTAACATTATAATAATTGTTAAGTTTTAAACCTAAAATTGAGATTTTTTTTCGAATTTTTTAAATTGGTACAATATCAAATAATATGAGATCATCCAGTAAGTCCAGGAATAGAGTAAGGAATGCAAACCGTAGAGGCAACAACGGTGGAAGCGTAATAAATCGAGTTTTTGAGAGTGCTGGTCCTGAAGGAAAAGTTAGAGGTACACCTCAACAAATTATTGACAAATATATTTCATTGGCCCACGATTCACAGTTATCTGGTGATAGAGTTTCTGCTGAAAACTTTCAGCAACATGCTGAACATTACTCTAGAATTTTATCAGAAGCTCAAAAAGAAATTGTTGATAAACAAGTTGATTCATCAAACACAAACCCTGTAAACACTAATCGAAACGAAAATGTAATTCAAGATTACTCTAAATTAGAAGATTCAGAAAAAGATAGTAAAAATAATCAAGCTAAAACTATTACAATCGAAAATTCCGTATTGAAAAAAGAAATTACTAATGAACATTCGTCAGTAGAAAAAACAGAACAACTTCATGATAAGAAATTCCCTAGATCTAAGAAAGATACTTTGTTATCTGAAATTTAAATAGTAGATATTTTTTTCAGATCTTAAGTTTTATAATGCTATATAAGTGATAAATCACAAAAAAATTTTAAATCAATACTCTGAGGTCTTTTTGTTTCTTCTATTCCAACTTTTTGTAATGCTAATTTTACATTTGGAAAAATATTTTTTAAACTAGATCTTATCATCTTTCTTTTTTGATTGAAAGCCGCATCCAAAATAATTTTAAATCTACTTTGGTTAAATTCATATCTTGGTTTTTTTAAAATTTCAAAATAAATAAGTGAACTATTTACTTTGGGTTTTGGTATAAATGAACCTGACGATACGTTTAGAACTAATTTCGGATTTGTATATAATTCTGAAATTAGGCTTATTCTTGAACGGCTAGATGAGCCAGTTTTTGCTACTATCCTCTCAGCGACTTCTTTTTGAAACATTAAAGTTAGTGATAAGCATGTGGTATTACAAATATTAGATGTTAGCCATTTTATCAGTAATACTGTAGAAATATTATAGGGTAGGTTTGAAATAATTTTAAAAGGAAAGTCATTTAACCTTCTAATGTCAAAATTTAAAGCATCTTCATAAATTATGTTTAGTTTGGTTGGTGATAAATTTTTAATGTTATTAAGTATTGGTAAAAGCTCTTTATCTTTTTCAACAACAAAAACTTTGTTTACGTTTGCTTTTAATATTTCTTGAGTTAGTCCACCAAGGCCTGGGCCTATTTCCAGTATATTAATTTTTTTAGTAATTTTCGATTTTTGAACTATTTTAGTCAAAATATTTTTATCAAAAATGAAATTCTGGCCATACTTTTTTTTTGCAGTAATTCCATATAATTTTTTTTTAGTTGAAGTATCAATAGAACTCATAGTTAGTCTGTTATCAATCTCATTTCATATACTTTATTTCTGCAGTCCTCCGAAGTTCTAAATTTAGTCCTTCTGCTAGTTTTAGTAATTGATTCTCTAACATCTGTCCTTTAATCAACTTTATTGAATTATCTGACAATATATATCTTCGGCTACAAAGTATAAGAAATGATGATTTTCCATCTGCATCTCTGAAAAAAATTTTTTCAGATGGTCTTAACTGGTTTAATGCATCATTAATGTTTTTATTTAATTTATTATTCCTAATTGGACCTTCAATTTTTTCCTTTTTTATCGAATTGCAATTATTTATTTTACTCTCGATTTTTGATAATTTTGCATAAGTAATTTCAGATGGAGGAGTTTGATTTTTTTCAGTGTTCTTCCAAGAATTTAATTTAAAAATCATGATACTATTTGATGAAATTATAATATTTGTATTTTCTCCACTTTTCAATTTTACTAGTATTTCTTTTAAGCCTTCCGGTAGTGAATTCAAAGATACATATCCTACCGATCCACCATCTTTGGAAGTAGCAGCCTTTGAAAATCTCTTTGCTAATTTTTCAAAACTATTGCCCCTACTAAGATCTTTAACAATTCTTTTACCTAGTTTAATACTATTTTCTTTACCTCTGATAGAAAAAGGAATTATTATCTCAGATATATTCAATTGAGTAGGTATAGAAATAGATGCTTTGGGTCGAAAAAGTGAAAAATCAAAATCGTCAATAGTCATTCTTGAATAATAGGTTTTATTAATTATATTTCGCATCAGAACATTTGCTTCTAAATAGGATCTAAGTTCATTTAATGAAGAACCAAATTTATTTAAACTATGTCTCAATTTTTTTTTTGTTAATGATCTAGCTGCAATAAAATTATTAAAAACTTCTTCTACCTGGTTCGGAAGTGTATTTACACCAATAGCATTTGCATGAAGTTTTTGTAACGTTTCATTAATAAGATTTTGTTGTGCAATCTTTTTTGCTTCTGATTTAGATGTCCCTAGAGCGACTAATAATTTTTTTCTTTCATTTACTTCATATTTTGAAATAAAAACATTGTTAACTTTTATAGCCGGTGAAAATTGTGAAGACTGAGCAAACTCTACTATAAGTAAAAAATTCAAAACTAAAAAACAAATAAATTTTATAAATTTATCCATTTCTATTCGATGCGAAATTAATCTACTAATCATAATATCCCTTAAATTTAAAAAATTACATCATACTACAACTTCTGGAAGAACTACTACGCTTGCCAAAACCCCCTAAATCAAAACTCAATTCAATTCGGGTATCTTCAGGAAGTTTTTCAGAATTAGCAAATCTTTTGCTAAAATTTATGGAAAAATCAACACACTCATTTTCAAAAGTCAAACCAGTAGTCGCACTTATTGGTTGATTATTTGCTACGTCATGTCTCATATCAAAATTACTTTTCCAATTTTTATCTATTTTAGAAAGAAATGAGATAGAAAATTCAGTTAAGTTTTTCTTGTAATAGCTATTTTTATTTTTAGCTTCATACATCAAACTACTTGAAATTTTATTTTTTTTTCCATCCAAATTCATACTAGTTTCAGACTTTCTAAATTGGAAATTATTAGTTATGAGTGACGTATTTTTTAAGCTAAAATAGTTGTTGTAATGGAAAAAACTGGAAATCAAAAAATCAGAATTTTTCCCATTTAAACCTGTTGATTCTGGAAATTGGTTAATATTATTAAATCTAAAAATTTGACCTAACTCTGTTCCAAAATTTTTTCCGGTTATAGATTGATTTTCATATTTTATTCCTGTATTCAGCCATAAGCCATTTTCTTGCATGTCTTTACCAGAAAATCTATTAATAGAAAAAAGACTTGTTGTATCCAAATCAATTTCTATACTGTCTTGGTTAAATTTTGTACTGGAGATCTTAGAAGGCGAATAATTAAGTTGCAGTTTTGGTGTTAAAAACTGTTTATTTTTAATTTTTTTTAAATTAATCAAAGGATAAGAAATTGTTGTTGATAATAATGGTTTTATTTCTAAATAATTTGACCTTAGTTTTGTTCCTTCTTTTATATCATAAAAATGGTTTGAAACTTTACCTAGGTTCTCATAAATTAAACCATTCTTTTGGATACCACTATATCTAAGTTCTGCAGTATGATCAATTCTAGTATATCTTTTATTTTTATCATATAAATTTAAAATTCCAAATCTATTTGAAACTATAGTGTTATTAGTAAATAAATTACTGATACTTTTTTCGTGGTAATTTGGAAATATTATTGGTTCCTTACTAACTTGAGTTCTTAGTGACTGAAAATGAAAAGTTTCAAAATTTCTTTTTTTATTCTTTTCAAATTGTTTGATTGCTATGTAATTTGCAACATAATCATTTATTTCATGATCATAGGATATAAGCGATTGCTTTTTATCAAACAATGTAAAATCATATGAAAGATTAACATTCTCATAGTATTTCTTTTCTCCCTTTAAATTCAAAACTCCATTAACTCTTTTATTACTTATACTAGATCCAAAAGTTGATTTTATGTTGACATTCTCATTGCTTAATTTGGATCTATACTCGGTTTCAAATAGAACTGTTTGATTAGTTTTAAATAAAGACACCGTCAAATCTGAATTATTATTTATGACAATGAAGTATGGTTGTTTAATCCCATACCCATATATATCAGAGCTTATAATTGAGGGTGTTAATAATCCAGAGGCTCTTTTAATTCCTGGCTCTGGTGTTTTCAAGTATGGAGTATAAAAAACTGGTATACCACCTATTTCCAGCAACGCATTTTTAAATAATAAAGTTCTATTTTCTTGATCATGAACTATTGACTCAGATTTGATATTCCATAAAGGTGGTGAGCTATTTTTAGAGCATATTTTACAAGATGTTCCCATTGAATTTATAAATTGAGTTTTGTCTCCAGAATCATATTTAATTTCATCTGATGTAATTCTGAATTGATTTTCGAATAGTGCTTGTACTCCTCTACTTAATATTTGTTTTAAATCCTTTGATACTAAAGAATAATCTGCAGTTATTGTTATTTTATTTTGATCAATAATTTTTATAGGCCCATAAACATGAACTGAGGAACTGGAATTATTATAGATTATTTTTTTTGCACTAAGTATTTTTTTATCAGAAAAAATTTTCACATTGCCTTGGGCAATTATTTTATCATTTTCGTCCGAAATAAAAATTTTATCAGCAATCAAATTAAAATCATTACTTGCAACTAACAAATTATGGGAAGATAAAATAAATATTAGAGAAGGTATAAGTGATATATATTTGAAAAATTTCAAAACAATTAACCATCCTCAAGGTGAAGCAGTAAGCCAAGTGAAACAAGAATCCCGATTGTTGGAGGACCGTAAGCTGCTAATAAAATTGGGATTTGCTGAGCTTCTCCTAATGTTATAGCTATTCTTTCTAATGAAAATAGTACAAACCCTACTAAAACAGATATTAAAATTAACAAACCAGCTTGGTTAAATCTATTATATCTCATTGCAAATGTTGCTCCTATTAACATCATTGCGATCAAGAATAGTGGTCGTGATAATTCATTTTGATAAAATAATTTATGCCGAGTTGCTGAAAACCCTGAGATTTCAAGTTTTTTTATAAAATCAGGTATCGACCAAAAATTAATTGATCTGGGGTCCGAAAAGCTATTTAAGATTTGATCTTGTGATAAGTTTGTACTCAAAGATAATTTACTTATTTCTTCATACTCAAAATCTGAAATTAGGTCTTTTTGTGGTGCATATTTCCAGACACCTACCTTTTTCAGTTCCCAGTGTTTGTTACTAATGCTACCTCTTTCAGCATTTATTCTTTTTTTTAAGTTATCTTCTCCATCAAATTCGAATAATGTTAAATCAAATAACTCTGTACCACTAGCATTTGTCCTGTTGGATTGTATAACAATTTGTTTATCTTTATCAGCCTCTCTTAACCAAATACCATCGGAACTTACTGACAAAAAACTTTTTTGTTTTATCCCTAATTCTTCAAGTAAGTCTTCAGAAGATTTTATAGAAACAGAAACCAAAGGATTTCCTATAGTAGTGCCCAATATACCAATAATAACAGTTATTACTATTGGAAAAAAGAGTATTCTTAATGCTGATCTACCAGAACTCCTGGTAATAATCAATTCGTTACTTCTAGTGAGGCTTAAAAAACAAGTTAAGCTTCCCAACATTACTATAAGTGGTAATGTTTCTATTATATGTATAGGAGATCTAATAACTGCATTTTTTAAACCTAGAATAAAGCTGTGACCTTGCGATGACATGCTGATAAGCTGATCTGATCCATCCACCAGTAAAATCAAAAAAAATAAAGATAGAAAAGACCAGAAAAAATGGGATAGATACTTTAATCCTATATAATATGATAATATCATAAATTTACTTTAATTTTTTTTAATAAAAAAACCAGAAAGGGTGACATTTGAAATTATTATAACCAAAGAAACTAAGATACAAGAAATTGAAGGTAAATATAAAATCCAAAAAAAACTAGTATCTTTGATAACCAATGTTCTTAATGCAGAAATTAATGACTGTATAAAAATTGCAGAAGTAATCGCAAAAATAATTGTTTTAAAATAACTTTTTTTATTAAGACCACTTATAGAAAAAAAACTCAAAGCAAGTAGAGTTAAAGCTAAAGCGCTTAGTGGGGTAGCTAATTTGGTATGTGCTTCACTTATAAATTCACTAGCTTTGTAAATATTATCTTTCCCATAATAGGTAGGGTTTAAAATTATTCTCAGAGGAAATATTTCAACAGGTGAAATATCTTTTCGTGGACCAACTGGAAGGAAATTATTTAATTCAAAACCCATTCTTTTAAATTTTAAAGTAGTAAGTGCGGTATTAGTTGAATCCAAAACTTGAAGTAACCCATTTTGCATTACCAGCATCAAACCACTATCTGTTCTTGTCATTATAGCCTCTTTCGCTGAATAAGTAACTTTATTACTTTTTTGTCTTGCATCAGTTATAAATATACCTCTTATATCACCATTATTGCTCGATTCCCTAATGTAAATTGTAACTCCCTTGATTGGGTGAAAAAATTGCTGGTCTTTAATTAGGCGATTAGAAAATTCTTCACGTATGTTATGGAGGTCAGTCCTCAATTTATTTTGGCTTAAAGGCACTAAATACAAAGACAAAAAATATAATATTGAACAAACAAATCCTCCAAATATTAGTACAGGAAAAACAATTCTTAAATTTGATAAACCTGCATTTGCAAAAATTAAAAGTTCTGATTCTGAAATAAGTTTATGGAGAGCATATATAGTAGAAGCGAATGCTGAAATTGGTAAAACTATAAGCATAACCTGAGGAAATATTAGCATTGAAATTTTTATGAATACTAAACCAGATTGGCCATTGGAGATTACATCATCCAACCTTGGCATTGACTGAACAAGCCATAAAATTCCTACTAAAACAAACGAAAAAAATATAAAAGGTTTTGTCTGTTGGTTAAATATATATTTATCAAATGTATTCAAAAAAATTCCACTTCAATCGATTTATAATATTTATTGGAAATAAATAATTTATTCAATTAATTCGATATCTTTCATTTGACTTTAATGATCTTACAATTTAATCATTATTAAATTTCTTTTTTAGAATTGGAAGATCAAATTTGCTAAATTATTTTCTAGGAGCTCAAAAATGGCAATTCAAAGAACATTATCAATTATTAAACCAGATGCAACTAGAAGAAACCTTACTGGAGCAATAAATCTAAAGCTAGAAAAAGCTGGATTACGAATTATAGCTCAAAAAAGAATAAAATTAACTAAAGAACAAGCTGGTATTTTCTATTTAGTACACAAAGAAAGGCCGTTTTATGATGAATTATGTAGTTTTATGGCTTCTGAACCCATTGTAGTTCAAGTATTGGAAGGTGCTGATGCTATTGTTTTGAATAGAAAAGTTATGGGTGCAACTAATCCTGTTGAAGCTGAAGAAGGTACTATAAGAAAAGAATTTGCTCTTTCTATTGGAGAAAATTCTGTTCATGGTTCTGATGGAGAAACAACAGCTGCTTTTGAAATCAGTTATTTTTTTTCTGGTTTGGAAATGACAGGGTAATTTTCCTGAATTATAGTATTTTTACCTATTAGTACATTTCTTATTACTTTTGTATATAATTTGTGTTCTTTATTAATAAGTTTTTTTGCAAGAGTCTTAGGAGTATCCTCCTTTGATATATTTATTGTTACTTGACCCAAAATTTTACCTGAATCTAGTTCTGAATTAACAATGTGAACAGTTGCACCATGAGTTTTAATTTTTTTTTCTAAAATTCTTTTATGTGTATGTAAACCTTTAATTGAAGGTAAAATAGAAGGATGAATATTTAAGATTATACCTTTATAGTTTTTTATAAAATTTTTACTCAATATTTTCATAAATCCAGCTAAACAAATAAGTTCGATTTTTTCTTTTATTAAAAGATTGAGAAGTTTTTTTTCAAAAATTTCTTTATTATGATTTTTATCAATAGGAAAAACAAAAGTTTTTATACCATGGTTTTTTGCTTTTATTATACCTAAGGCATTTGGATTATTGGATAAAACAAATTTTACAATACCTGGATACCTTATTGTTTTGCTATCTTTTATAATAGCTTCCATATTGGTGCCTACCCCAGATATCAGAATAGCTATTTTTTTTTTAAATGGCTTAATTTTGGTTTTCAAATTAAATGCCCTTGATATGAATTTTTCTTGTTTTTTTTAACTTCCCCAATTATATAGAAGGTTTCTCCTATTTCATGTAAATGGGCAGAAAAACTTTTAAGATTATTTTTTGGAACAACGCATATCATACCTATCCCGCAATTGAATGTTTTAAGTGCTTCTTGTTCAGTCATTTCTGATTTTTCAATAATCCAAGACATGAATTTTGGTAGTTTCCATAGATCCAAATCTATTTTAAAAGAAAGTTGATTTGGTAATATACGAGGTAGATTTTCAGTAATTCCACCTCCAGTTATGTGGCTAAGGCCATTTATTACTTTGTTGGAAATTAATGGAGCTAGCGCTCTCTGATATATTTTTGTAGGAATTAAAAGCTCGTCTTTTATTGTATTATTTTTATCAATAGGATTAGGGGATTCATAATTAAGATTTTCATTTTTTATTACTTTTCTTATAAGAGAATAGCCATTTGAATGGAAGCCAGTAGATGGTAATCCGATTAGTAAATCATTATCATTTATTCTTCTAGGAAGATTTTTACCCCTTTCCAATGCACCTACGGCAAATCCTGCTAGATCAAAATCATTATTATTATATAAATCTGGCATTTCCGCTGTTTTTCCTCCCAAAAGTACACACTCAGCTTGTTTGCATCCTTCAATAATACCATCAATTATTTTAACTGATCTAGATATTTTCAATTTTGATGTTGCAAAGTAATCAAGGAAAAACAATGGTTTAGCTCCTTCGCAAATAAGGTCATTTACACACATGGCAACCAAGTCTATTCCAATAGTATTTATAATCTCGGTTTCTATGGCTACTTTTAGTTTCGTTCCAACTCCATCAGTAGCCGAAATAAGTATAGGATCTATAAACCCAGCTTTTTTGAGATCAAAAGCTCCTCCAAAACTTCCCATATTCCCAACAACACCTGGAATATTCGTCTTTTTGGCTTTAGGTTTAATTAAGGAAACAAAATCATTTCCTTTATTAATATCGACTCCAGCTTCTTTATACTTAGACATATTTTAATTATTAATTAACGTTTTAAACTTTCTTCTATCTTAAATATTATAGAAATAGAAATTAATTATTTAAATTTTTAATTAAAAATTTGCAGAATTTTTTTCTTTCCTTTATATCATTTTACAGATGTGTCTATCTTAGATTCTAAAAATTAGGGCGAGTAGCTCAGTTGGTTAGAGCAGAGCGCTCATAACGCTTTGGTCGCAGGTTCGAGTCCTGCCTCGCCTACCATACTAATCAAAGTTATAAAAAACTAGATAGTTTCTTTTCGCTTGTTACATTTTTTTCAAGTACTTGATACTATGCCAAAATTATGAATTTAACTTTAAAGGGGTGCTTATGGATCAAAATAATTTTTTTCTTTCTGGTCAAACAGCAGTGGTAACTGGAGGAGCAAGCGGCATAGGTTTAGCTACTGTTCAAATGCTCAGTAGTGTAGGTGCCAATGTAATTATAGCTGATATTAACAAAAAAAAAGGTTCTGATATATCAGATCAATTTAGGTTAAATGGTAAGAAAGTAGATTATATTTATTGTGATGTAAGTTCGGAGAAGTCAATTTTAGAATTTGTTGAAGTAATTACCAAAAGTTACACTGCAATTAAAATACTAATGAATTTTGCTGGTATTGGTTTAGAAAAAAAATTTATAGATACAACCATGGACGATTGGAATAAGATTATTTCGGTAAATCTTACAGGATCTTTTCTTATAACAAAAGAAATTTCAAAGATAATGATTTCTCAGAAATATGGTAGAATATTAAATGTTTCTTCAGTCGCTGGTTTAAGAGGTGGTACAGGCAGGTCTGCCTATGGTGCTTCTAAAGGGGGTGTAATTGCTTTAACTAAGGTTCTTGCCATAGAGTTGTCACCCTACAATATAACAGTAAATACATTATGTCCTGGAGCGATTGAAACAGAATTAGTTAAAAATATGCATGATAAAGAGACCAGGAGAGCTTTCCTAGAGCAAATCCCACAGAAAAGATATGGTTTCCCCGAAGAAGTTGCATCAGCAGCATTATTTTTTACATTACCAGGTTCTTCATATATTAATGGCACTGTTTTTCCAATCGATGGAGGATTTAGTTCTAGTGGAATAATTAAAAATGAATTTCTATAGTTTATAACCCCTTTATTATAAAAATTTTTAGATATATATACTGAAAATAAATTTATAGTTTTCATTAAATAAAAATTGAATATGAATAAAACTTCTTCTCGTCGATTTGTTTTTCTGTTTTTCTTTTTGTATTCTTTTACATTTGGGATGATATTTCCACGAATAAGCGATTTGCAAATACAAATGGATATTGGAGAAAGCTATTTAGGGCTTGCACTTTGTGGCCTACCAATTGGAGTTCAGATAGCATTATTATTATCAGATAAAATTTTATCAATTTTAAATTTTAATTTGGCAGTCTCATTAAGTATTTCAGTACTTGGGTTTTTCTTATTTTTGGCATCTTTTAGTTTAGATCCCATTAGCTTTTTCACATTTCTGTTTTTTGCAGGATTCGCAGTTGGTATAGTGGAGGTAGCAGTAAATATTGAGGCTGATAGAGTTGAATATAAATTCAAAAAGAGAATTATGAATAGGAGCCACTCTTTTTGGAGTTTAGGTTTTTTTTCTGCAGGGTTATTAGGTGCTATTTTTTCACAACTAAAAATCAGCCCAACACTCCATTTTTTATTTTGTTCTATTTTAGCTGTATCATTAGTATGTTTTTTTTCTACAAAATATATTTATGCACCTAGTCGTCCAACATTAATAAAAAAATCTTCTCTTTTTGTCGTGCCTTCAAAGAAGGTGCTAGCACTTGTGTTTTTTACTTTATCAGCAATGCTAATAGAAGGTGCTGGAATTGACTGGTCTGTTATTTTCATGAGAGATATATTTAACACACCCCCTTTTATAAATGGGATGGCTCTTTTTTTAGGTGCAGCTTCACAATTTTTAGTAAGATTTTATGCAGATAATATAGTAGAAAAATTTGGTAGTATGAATGTTGCAAGATTATCTATAATGGCAATGTTTATAGGATTAATTTTTGTTTCTTTTTCAAATTCTTCATATTTAGCATTATTTGGATTCTTTATTATGGGTGGTGGCACTGCAGTATTATTCCCACTAGCTGTCTCTGCAGCAGCAAAATTAAAAGATAAATCTGCTGCGGCCAATGTCGCATCGCTCGCACAGATTTCCTTTGTAGTTTTTTTAATTGGTCCACCATTTTTAGGGTATATAGCAGAACACTATGGGATAAAAATTTCTTTTATGGTTTGTTTTCCACTTCTTTTTGTAAGTTGGAGGTTCATATCCTCTCTTGATAAAAAAAGAAATTAAAATATATAATTAAGGTTATATACTTATTTTTTTTTCAATTTATGCTAAAATCTGAACGTGCAAGTTATATTCTTAAAAAATTAGATGAACTTTATCCTAATCCGCCTATCCCATTAAATAGCAATAACCACTTTCAACTATTAGTTGCAGTATTATTAAGTGCTCAATGTACTGATGAAAGAGTAAATAAAGTAACTCCTGAACTATTCAAATTAGCTTGTAACCCATTTGAAATGCAAAAGGTTCCAGTGGAGATGATTTATAACATCATAAGGCCATGCGGTTTAGCACCAAAAAAATCCAAAGCTATTTCTGAATTATCAAATATTTTAGTAAAAAAATATGATGGAAAAATCCCAAAAGAAATTGATTTGTTAGAGGAACTTCCCGGTGTTGGGCATAAAACTGCTAGTGTTGTCCTATCACAAGGTTTTGGAATTCCTGCTTTTCCTGTGGATACGCATATTCATCGTTTAGCACAAAGATGGGGTTTAACGAATGGTAAAAGTGTAGTTAAAACAGAAGAAGATCTAAAAACAATTTTCCCTAAAGATGCTTGGAATAAGTTACATTTACAAATAATTTTTTATGGAAGAGAATTTTGCACTGCTAGAGGATGTAAAGGAATTACATGTGAAATTTGTAGAACCTGCTTTCCAAAGAGGGTAAAGCCTTTGGTTACAAAAAAATAATTAAATTCTACCTTATTTCTATTCTAAATTAGATAAAAGTGAAAGTTGTGAAAATTCTTCATTACTTTCTTTATCACGCAATTTTGTAGGGTAATCACCAGTAAAACAGTGGTCTGTAAATGCTGGATTATCAGGATCTCTTCCTTCCGGGTATCCCATAGCTTTATATAACCCATTTATACTTAAAAAAGAGATGCTATCCGCTTTCAGAAACTTAGAAATTTCATCAATTGTATGTTTTGCAGATAATAGTTGCTCTTGAATAGGAGTATCAATTCCATAAAAATCTGGAAACTTTATTGGTGGTGAAGTTATTCTCATATGAACCTCTGAAGCACCAGAATCTCTTAGCATTTCAATAATTTTTGTAGATGTGGTACCTCTTACAATTGAGTCATCTATAAGGATAATTTTTTTTCCATCAATTAATGCTCTGTTCACATTGTGCTTAAGTTTTACAGATAAAGCTCTTATAGATTGTTGGGGTTCGATAAAAGTTCTTCCAACATAATGGTTTCTAATGATACCGAGTTCAAAAGGAATCTTAGAATGTTCTGCATAACCAATCGCTGAGGGTACTCCGCTATCAGGTACTGGGATTACATAATCTGCATCCATTGGAGACTCTATTGCTAATTGCTTTCCAAAAGATTTTCTACACTCATATATGCTTAATCCTCCTAAATAACTATCTGGTCTTGAGAAATAGATATATTCAAAAATACAGGGTCTTGGTTTTAATTTTTGAAATGGTTTAATACTATCAATTCCATCATCACTTATTATAACTATTTCACCATTCTCAACTTCTCTAATATATTTTGCACCAATTATATCAAGTGCGCATGTTTCAGAACACAAAATATATTTACCATCTAATTCCCCCAGCATTAAAGGTCTAATTCCATATGGATCTCTTACCCCTATAAGTTGTTTATTGGTAATAGCCACTAGTGCATAAGCTCCTTCAATTTGAGAAAGAGCATCAACCATTCTATCAATTGATAATTTTTTCTTTGATTTTGCAACTAATTGCAAAATTGTCTCTGTGTCTGAAGTAGATTGAAATATTGCACCTTCTTTTACTAATTCAAGACGTATCGTTAGTCCATTAGTAAGGTTGCCATTATGGGCTATTGCAAATCCACCTAATGCTAAATCAGCAAATAGTGGCTGTACATTTCTTAATAGTGTACCTCCTGTGGTGGAATATCTAACATGCCCAATCGCCGAATTGCCTTTAAGTCTTCCTAAAACACTAGTTTTTGTAAAAGTATCACTAACTAAACCCATTCGACGCTCTGCATGAAAATGTTTTCCATCATATGTAACCATTCCTGCTGCTTCTTGTCCCCTATGTTGTAAAGCATGCAGTCCTAAAGCAGTTAAAGCTCCTGCATCTTCATGACCAAATATACCAAATACACCACACTCATGCTGTGGCCTATCATTCAATATGTTTGGAAATTTAGGATTTAATTTAAATTTTCTTTTTTTATTAATGGTAAAACTCCATTTCATTAGCCTTTACAGATAATATTTAATTAATGGTTTTGTAAACTTATATTTAAGGACAAGGATTAAATTAATAATATGTTGTTTAACTTAATACTAAATAGTGTTAGAAAACAATTATTTCCAAAAAAGATATCTTCTGGATGCTTACTCAAAATTCACAAAATCTAACTGGTGCAATGTTTATGAGTATTTCAATGGCTGGTTATGTTACAAATGATGCTTTTATGAAATTAGTTGGTTCAGAATTGGGTTTAGCACAAACAATTTTCATAAGAGGGGTATATTGTTCCATATTTATTTTTACAATTTTCATGTTTAAAAATGAAAAAAACCTAAAAGGATGTTTTAATAATTTGAAAATTATTACCGCTAGATCACTATTAGAGTTAATTGCAACAATTTTTTTTCTAATAGCACTAATAAATATGTCCTTTGCAAATGTAAATGCTATTTTACAAACTTTGCCTCTTGTTATAACAGTTGCTGCAAGTATCATACTAAAAGAGACTATTGGACATAAGAGGGTAATAGCAATTATTTTGGGATTTTTTGGTGTTTTACTTATCATAAAACCTGGAACAAATGATTTTAATAGTTATTCAATATTAGCAATTTTTGCTGTTTTGTCTGTAACATTTAGGGATATTTTAACTAGGAAAATGCCAAAAAATCTTCCTGCCTTATTTCTTTCTTTAGTAACATCATTTATGGTTACCTCAACTACTGGAATTTATTTGGTGTTTTTTAAAATTTGGGCGCCAATTGACATTTATATACTAATAAACCTTGGATTAGCTGCTATTTTTTTGATGATTGGATATTTTTTTAGTGTTGAGGCTATGCGTTTTGGGGATGTATCTTTTGTAAGTCCTTTTAGATACACATTAATAATCTGGGCAATGTTAATTGGTTATTTCTTTTTCAAAGAAAAAATAGATCTTTTAAGTTCAATTGGTATTTTCTTTATTATCTTTTCTGGTCTTTTTGTATTATACAGAGAAAATCAAATCAAAATTAATGTGCAATTAAAGTAATTAAGCAATACAAATTATTTTACTTACACTTTTACTTTTTCTTAGTTCATTACCAATTTTTTTATAGTTTTTATCGATTTTATTTAATTTAATTGCATTATCGTTTATTTTTGAAATTTTCTCGAAAAATTCAGCTTCTTTATTTGATGCCGTAATTAACCAATTAATCTGATTTAAACCTACTGCTCCAATAAGACCTCTTCTTTTGAATTCTGCTACAATTACACCATTAATTAATCCATAATCATCAAATGCTGGTCCCCCACTAAGACCTCCAAATGATAATAAATTCCTTGGGTTTTTATCTAAAACTGCATATATAGAATGTTTTTCTAATATATTATAAGATCTAGCTTCCATAGCCATAAATCCAAGCAATTTAAGTACTGCATCTCCTGGGCTCCCAGCAGGATAACCTGATGAAAATGATTTTTCTGAAATTTTTTGAGCGATATTAAAATATTTAATATCAAAAGAATTATATTTAAAAAGGGCAAGGTCTGAATTTGGATGTATTAGTATTTTTTCAATGAATTTTTTATTTGGGCCATCTTTTAAATAAACTTCTGAACAGTCGTTTATAACATGCCTAGCTGTAATCCATATATTATCACCAACATAAAAAGCAGTACCAGAACCCGATTGATTTCTTTTAGATTTCGTATTCAGACTATATTTGTTTAAATTTCGTAGATTAACTTCATTTTTTTGACTTGAAATGAAGTTTTTATCTTTTTGTGCGAAAAAATATTTAGTTACAGTTTTTTCATAAGTAGGAATATTGTTTATAATGGCCCAGGAGACTACAAGAAATGCAATAAACAAATAAAGATTATTTTTGATAAATGAATACATTTACCCAATAATAGCTGCAGAGTTTATAAGTGAAACTGTGATTTTTATTGAAAATAACAAAATAGATGTAGCTAACTGATTATCTTCAATTCTCTTACTTAAATCTTTTAAAAAAGTATCTGTTACTTTAAAGCAAAATAATTGAAGGACTATAGCAGTTAGGCCCCAAATAATAATTTCTAACATTGAATTACTCACAGAAAGAGAACTAGCAAGTGGTATTCCTATACCTAATAATGCTCCAGAAAATGAAATTGAAGCAGATAGATTCCCATCTTTGATTAATTTTAATTCTTTTATTGGTGTTAAAAAAGTATAGCTTGTTATTCCAATAAATAGCAAACACAAAGTTATAAATAGATGCGAAATTAAAAATGGTAAACCTGTAATTAATGCACTTATATACTCCATAAAAATATCTCCTTACTTTCAAGATTTTGAGACTAAATTTTTTTAGCTTGATTTAAGTGTATTAAAAGCTTCTAGCGCTTTTATTCTAGACCTTTTTAAATCTACAATAGGATAAGGATAAGTTTCTCCTAATTTAACTCCAGCATTTGATAAAATTGATTTAGGTGCTTCCCAAGGACAATGTAAAAACTTATGATCTAAGTTGATTAATTCTGGTATATATTTTTTAATGTATGTTCCTAGTTTATCAAACTTTTCACTTTGAGTTACTGGATTAAAAACTCTGAAGTAGGGGGCTGCATCGGCACCACAGCCAGCAATCCACTGCCAACCAGCAGTATTATTAGCAATATCTGCATCAAACAAACAGTTCCAAAACCATTTAGCACCATATTTCCAATCAATTAAAAGGTTTTTAACCAAAAATGAACCTACCACCATTCGTAGTCTGTTGTGCATTGATCCAGTTTGCCAAAGTTCACGCATTCCTGCATCCACAAGTGGTATACCAGTAATTCCTTTCTGCCATTTGATTAATGAATTTTCATCATTTACCCAAGGAAAATTATTAAATTTTTTTTGTAAATTTTCAGAAATAATATGAGGAAAATGATAAAGTAGGTGGTTTGAAAACTCTCTCCAACCTAATTCACTAAGAAAGTGATCAGTATTTTGGGTGTTTTTTAATTTAGAAACTGTATACCAGATTTGATTAGGAGATATCTCACCAAAGTGTAAATTAGGGGCTAATTTTGAAACATTATCTTGGGAAGGAAAATTTCTACCTTCTTTATAGTCATTTAGTCCATTTTTAATAAAAAAATCTAGTCTATCAGTGGCTTTTTTTTCACCAACTAGTGCATTATTTAAAATCTTTTTTTGCCAACTATTTGTAGTATTGTTCGCAATATTGAATTCAAAATTATTCAAAACTTTTTTTGCATATACTATTTTTTCGGGTTTAGGCAAAGGTGTTCTTGGAGTAGAACTTCCAAGACAACCTTTCCTGTAAAATGGTGTAAAAACTTTATAAGGAGTACCATCATTTTTTAAAATCTCCCATGGTTCCCAAAGTAAAAAACCATTAAATGACTCACAGTTTATGTCTAACTTTTTAATTTCGTTTTTTATCCTAGTATCTCTTTCAATTTCCCATGGAGAGTAATTTCTATTCCAGTATATTCCTGTTATATTGTAATTAATTATTAACTCTTTTAAAATTTGAAGAGGATTACCTTTTAAGATTAATAATCTGTCATTCAAAGATTTATTCAACAATTGAAGTGACTTATATAACCAGGTTAAACTAGCTTCCCCTTGCTGATAATTAGGGATTTTAATTTCATCAAATATATAAATAGGAAGTAGTTCAGCATTTTCTGCAGCTTTTAAAAGGGCTGGGTTATCATTTATTCTTAAATCAGTTCTGAACCAATGTATGTTTATTTTTTTCATAACACGCTATATATCTGGATTTGTAAGATTATTATTAAATAATCTATTGCTCCTAATTTACAACCGTATTAATTTTAAGTGTATCTAAATCATTAATTTGGTTTTGCTAAATGATTGTCAATATTAGGAATAGTAATGAAATTAGGTCTTTCAGAAAAAGTACAAAAATTAAGAGATGAAGTTCGTGATTTTATCAATAATGAAATTAGACCGAAAGAGGATGAGTATTTTCTTGATGTAGGTGTTAGAGGATCAAGGTTTGAGTTCACGCAAAACATGCTTAATATAATCAATGATTTAAAGAAAAAGGCTAAAAGCAAAAATCTTTGGAATTTTTGGCTAAACGATTCCAAAGAAGGTCATGGTTTAACTACAGTAGAGTATGCTTATTTAGCTGAAGAAATGGGTAAATGTAGGCTTGGGGCTGAAATATTTAATTGTTCAGCTCCTGATACAGGAAATATGGAAGTATTAAAAAGATATGGATCTCAAAGGCATAAAGAGATATGGCTTAAGCCTTTACTTGATGGTGAAATCAGATCTGCTTATTGTATGACAGAACCTGATGTAGCATCGTCTGATGCAACCAATATATCTCTTAAAGCAGAATGCCATAATAGTCACTATATCTTAAATGGAGAAAAATGGTGGATCTCAGGAGCAGGAGATCCTAGGTGCAAAGTTTATATAGTATTAGCTAAAACGGGTAATTCTACTGAAAATAAGCACGGAAACCATTCAATGTTTGTGGTTCCGAGTGACACAGTTGGAATAAAAATTTTAAGACCCATGCAAGTATATGGTCATGATGATGCACCACATGGGCACATGCACATTAGTTTTAAAGATGTTAAGGTTAACAAAGAAGATCTTTTGCTTGATGAAGTGGGTAAAGGATTTGAAATTGCTCAAGGAAGGTTAGGGCCAGGCCGAATTCATCACTGTATGAGGGCAATAGGCCAAGCCGAGTTTGCTCTTGAATTAATGTGTAATAGAGCATTAACAAGAACCGCTTTTGGTAAAAAGGTATCTGAATTAGGTGCAAATTATGATATAATAGCCAATAGTAGAATTGAAATTGAGATGGCAAGACTACTTTGTCTAAAAGCTGCTTGGATGATGGACAATTTTGATCCAAAAACTGCTGCGCCTTGGATAAGTAAAATTAAAGTAATTGCACCACAAGTAGCCTTAAAGGTAGTAGATGAAGCTATTCAACTGTATGGCGGAATGGGAGTTAGTCAGGATACTCCTCTTGCAGCTGCTTGGACACATTTAAGAACGCTAAGACTTGCTGATGGACCGGATGCAGTTCATAGAAGACAAGTTGCTAAAGCAGAATTAAAAAAATTTAATAAAAATGAATTTTAATGACAAAAAATATTTCTAATACTTTAGACATAGAAAAAGTTACATCTGCATTAGCTAAGAGATTACCTGAAAAAAAAGGACCCTGGAGTTATGAAAAAACATTATTTGGTCAATCTAATCCAACTTTTATCTTAAAGGGTAAAAATAGTAAACTTGTTTTAAGAAAAAAACCCTCAGGTAATTTATTAAAGTCTGCGCACATGATCGAAAGAGAATTTAAAGTAATGTCTGCTTTAAAAATAACTGACTTACCCGTTCCTGAAATGTATTTTTTATGTGAAGACGAAAGTGAAATAGGAACACCATATTTTGTAATGGAGTATGTTGAAGGACATTCTTTCTTGGATCCAAGGGCTCTTGGTTTAAATATTGATTCTAGAAAAAAAGTTTATCAAGAAAATATAAAGGGTTTAGCTAAATTGCACAAAGTCTGTCCAAAAAAAGTTGGTCTATCCAATTTTGGGAAATCTGGAAATTATTTTCTCAGACAATTTACACGTTGGTCTGTTCAGTATGAGAATAGCAAAACAGAGTTTATAGAGCCACTGGAAAATCTTATTAAATGGTTGGAGCAGAATCTTCCAACTGACCTAGAAGATTCAACAACAATAGTTCATGGAGATTGGAGAATTGACAATTTATTATTTGATAAAAAAAATTTTGGATTAGTAGGGGTATTTGATTGGGAACTTTCTACTTTAGGAGATCCCAAGGCAGATTTAGCCACTCAAATAATGCAATGGTCTATGGATGTTGGAGAGGTGGGTAGAGGTTTGAATGGAGTAAATCGTAAAGAAATGGGAATACCAGATGATAAAGAATTTATAGAGCAGTACAGTAAATTTTTAAATTTAACACAAGCCCCAAATCTTAGATTTGCCATTCCATTTTGTTATTTTAGGATGGCTGCTATTTTACAAGGAGTTAAAAGAAGAGCTTTAGATGGTAATGCATCAAATCCTGAGCATGGATTGAAAATGGGTGCCTATATAAAAAAATACGCCATAAAAGGACTTGAGAGTATTAACCGCGTCGTTATATAGGAATTCTTATTTTTACTCCTAGTCCACCTAAATCTAAAGATTTGTAAAGAGTAATTTGTCCCCCGTGCATTCTAACGACATCATTAGCTATACTTAAACCTAGTCCGACCCCAGAGTGATTATTTTGATTTCTGGACTCATCTAATCTTGAAAAAGGCCGAAAAGCTTTTTCATAATATTTTTCATCGATACCAACACCGTCATCTTCAAATTCAAAAACTAAATTATTTTTATCTTTATTTATTTTTATAATTACTTTTTTTCCATAAGTAATTGAATTATCTATAATATTTTGGATCGCTCTTTTTATGCCATTAATGCGAAATTTCATTGAAAATCCCTTTTCTAATGATTTAGAGATTACTAAATCTATATTGTTAAAATGTTTTTTATTTCTATTAACTATGGTTTTTATAAAATCATTAATAACAACTTTTTGAGATTTTTCTTTTATGTTAGATTTAGAAAATTCTAAAAATTCATCTAGCATAGCTTCCATAGAATTAACATCCTCTAACATTTCTTTAATTTCGGTACTCTTCTTTTCTAATGTAAGTGATAGCTTTAATCGAGTTAGAGGTGTTCTTAAATCATGACTTACACCTGAAAGCATTTGAGTTCTTTGCTTAATTTGTCGTTCTATTCGTGCACGCATTGCTAGAAATGCAATACCTGCTCTTCGAACCTCGTCTGATCCACCTGGTTTAAATTCTACAAACTGACCTTTCCCAAATGCTTCCGCAGCCTTAGCAAGTTTACCTATAGGTCGTATTTGATTCTTAAGGATTATTAAAGAAAGTAAAACAAGTAAAACTGTCACAAACAACATTAGTACTAAGAGTTGATGAGGATTAGAAGCACTAATCCTTTTTCTACTAATTTGAAATTCAAGAAAGCCTTTATCTAGTAGAACTTGAATATAAACTTTTCTTGGATCTGATAAGTCAAAAGTTGATTTTTTGTAAATTTTCTCCTTTAAATTTTTTACAAATATTTTTCCTGACAAATCAACGAAATCAATTTTTGTTGATCTTGTAAGTTTATTTTCCTTACTAATATTTACTTTAAATCCAAACTTTTCTCCTAAGTTTGAAATTTTTTTAATTAATTCTTTGTCAGGTAATTTACTCTTAATTCCATTTTCTGCTTCATTCTGAATATAAAGTATTTCAAAGGCAATTCCTTCAGCCATTTGATTTGTAACTTGCTCAAAATGACGTTGAATAAAGGCAATACCAACAACAATTTCAATAAAAATGATAGGAAACAAAAGTATAAGAATAGCTCTACCCAATAAACTTTTTGGTAAATATCTCTTAATAGGGTTTTGAGTCATTTTATTGATGATCTTTCTTTAAATTTAATCATAATTAATACATGATCTTTAATTAAAATTAACGCATTGTAAATCAATTGGAAAATATTTCTAAAAATATAAGACTAATTACTGCACCTAACCCAAGTCCTATGACTTTCAAAGGAACAAATACCTATATCGTTGGGAGTTCAAAAAACATCTGTATTATCGATCCTGGACCTAATGATGATGAACATTATTCTAAATTAAAAACCCTTTTAAAGAAAGAAAATGCTAGCCATATTTTAGTTACTCACTCTCATCTTGACCATTCTCCATTAGCTACAAGAATATCTCAAGAGTTTTCAATACCTATTTATGCCCATGGACAATTAAAAAATGCTAGATCAAAACTTATGAAAAAAATATTGGAATCCTCTTTTGATATTGGTGGTTTTGAAGGATTAGATTTGAATTTTAAACCTGATTTTTATTTAAAAGATTCTCAAATTTTAAAAGGTCACAATTGGTCTATTGAAGTAGTTTATACTCCCGGACATTTAGCTGATCACTTATGCTTTGCAATGGGAGGGACTAATATTCTTTTTTCCGGAGATATTGTAATGGGTTGGACATCTACAATTATATCTCCTCCTGATGGAGATCTTGGACAGTATTTCTATTCTTTAGATAAGTTATTAAAGAGAAATGAAGATTTATATCTTCCTGGTCATGGTATGCAGGTAAAATACGCTAAGAATTTAGTTTCTAAACTAAAAAAACATCGAATTGATAGAGAAAATCAAATTTTGAAAATTTTAAAAAAACAACCAAGTAATTGTAATCAAATTGCTGAAATAATTTATAAAAATCAACCTTCTGCTATAGTTTATGCTGGAAGTAGAAATGTATTAGCTCATTTACTTAATTTGTTTGAAAGAGATATGGTTAGTACTAAAACACCCATTTCCTCAGATAATTACTTTATGTTATTAAATATTTAAAAATTGATCTTGATGGATTTTAAAAGCATTGATATAGATTGTTTTATATTCCGGCGTAGCTCAGCGGTAGAGCAGTTGACTGTTAATCAATTGGTCGTAGGTTCGATCCCTACCGCCGGAGCCATATAAATCAATAACTTTTATTATTTGGTATTTTTATTTTTCTTTCTGGGGAAACATAGGGGAAACAAAATGCACTTTTTATGATGTTTTTTGCCTTGTGTATTGGAGGCTAGGGCACCCCAAAAAACATAGCCTATTATTAGTAAGTACTACTGCTCACACATTTTGGCTTAGCCCACAACTTACTTGTGGAATAAAGTGTTTAGTTATTTTATATCAAATCTCTTCATCCAATTATTTAAAAATAAAACTTCAGTCATCTATTATACTATAATAAAGTTGCTTTTAAATTCTTTAAAGTTAACAGTAATAATGATGTGATGGAACTTTCAATAGATCAAGCGCTAAAGAAGGGTGTTGAAGCACATAAGGCTGGTAATCTTGAAGAAGCTGATCGTTATTATACAGCAATACTTAAAGCACATCCAAAGCATCCTGATGCCAATCATAATATAGGTATATTTGCTATTGGTCTTGGTAAAGTTTGAGAAGCTCTACCATTCTTTAAAACATCACTAGAAACCAATCCAAATATTGCTCAGTTCTGGCTCAGTTATATTGAGGCACTTATCAAAGAAAAGCAGTTTGATAATGCTAAGCAAATCTTCGAGTAGGCAAAGAAGCAGGGTGTGGATGCAGAAAAGTTAAATTCCTTAGAGGCACAACTCTCTCCTAAAGCTCAAAAACCGAATACTAAAAGAGTTAGCCCACCTCAAGAACTAATCAATAGCCTTTTAAATCTTATTTATTAAATTGATAAATGATTATTATTTCTTTATTAAAAACATGAAAGTATGTGTAATAATATTTACATCATGCCATTATTTAATTATTATATATTAAAATTTGGATTTAATTTTTATAAACATAAGATAAAGTGTTTAGTAATTACTTTTTTATTAATTATTTTCTTCCCATTTAATGAATTATATTCAAATAATCTTTGTGATAATCTTGCAGCATTAGAAGCAGACCCTAACAGAACTTCAAAACCTATATTATTTGAGGATCTAATGCCAAACCAAGTAATTAAGAATTGTACATTGGCAATTCAAAAATCAAAAAACTCTGAAAATATTTCAAGGTTTTACCTCCAAAGAGCACGTGGATATTTAAAGACTGGAAATATTACAGATGCAGTATCTGATCTAAATAAATCTTATGAATTAGGATATCCTGTAGCAGCATTTGCATTAGCTACTTTATTCTATCTTGGTGATGATGTTACTCAAGATTTTGGATTAGCAAAAAAACTATATATAGAATCTTATGATGATGGAGTTATTTGGGCAGCTAAAGGACTTTATTTTCTTTATTCAGATCCAAGTTATATTAATAATGATAAAAATCTAGCTAACATATGGAAAAATTTGTTTGAAAGTTCAATTAAAGAATAATTAATAATTTTCACTTGCCGATAGAATATTTATAACTAACCAAATATAAAGCATACCTAATATACCCCCCATTTTAAAGCCCATACAGACTCAAGATTATCTCTAGAGTCATACTCTTCTACACACCTAATATGACTCTCCTGACACATCCTAGAGTCACTGAGAGTCTATTCAGGAACACTTTAACAACTAAGCATACTAGGTGATTAACTTACATAGGTATTTAAAGTGGTTACCTAACTATATCACTGATCTGTGTAAGTCATTGATAATGTATACCCATATGGGTGGTATGGCCCATGCGTGGTTAGAGTTAACACACCTATATGGGGACCACTTTCCCTATACTAGTAACAGTTAATTTAACTGTGAAAGAAAACGTGCCTGTTGACAGTGACTCACAAGTACCTAACATATTGTTATTGCTTGCATTAAGGTGTGAGTGGTGCATGGTGTAAGTATTAAACTACTTCTCAGCCGCACCATATCACATCAGATAGTGTGTTTAAATCATTGATATGTAAGCACTTTTGGTGATACAGATCAGTAGTGTGAAAGAAAATGAGAAGTAAATTTAACTTAGTCTATTTGATGAAACTTGATAATTAGTACTATTACGTTTGTCATCATGGACACAATTTAGTTTAACGAAGTAGAAGATACTTACACTTCAAAAACTGCTATGCCTCGGCTTCCTTCCATTTTTGCCATAGTCATCAATTCTTTTGTTTTAGGAAGTGTATTAAAATGTTTATCTAAATACTCAATGGTATCTTGAAAAGCTTCTTTTGTATCGTATTCAAATAAAATCCCCAATTTAAATGTATCACCTTTGTTCCAAATGCGAGTACAAACAAAACGTTTTAAACCACGTTTTTTCATTTCAGGTGCCCATACTTTACTAGTAGTATCAATATGCTTTATCATCTCGTTCATTTCAAATTCTGTTACAAAGGCAATAGTAGTATAATTGATAAGTGCAGACATAGT
>CACESU010000002.1 GCA_902562285.1 uncultured Alphaproteobacteria bacterium
GAAACAGTTAAAAATCTTCGTGCTTGTGAGCTTATTTTACAAAAAGTTATAAAAAAACATGACGGTCGTCTTTTTAATTCAGGTGGAGACTCTTTCTTTGTTGAATTTCAGAGTGCTGTGGAAGCTGTTGAATGTGCTGTAGCTTTTCAAAACGATATTAAGAAAAGAAATAGTTCAGATAAAATCACAGTCCCTTTAGAGTTTAGAATAGGGATTAGTATGGGAGATGTTATTAAAGAGAAGGAAAATCTTCTTGGTGATGGCGTAAATATAGCAGCAAGATTAGAAGCTTTAGCTCAAACAAGTGGAATAACTATTTCAAAAAACATCTATGATTTGGTAAAAGCAAAAACTTCTCACCAATATAATGACTTAGGTATTCAAAAGGTGAAAAAGAATGAATTTCACGCTTATGATATTCTTCTTGATCCATCACAAAAAAGAAAACTGAAAACGCAAAAATCAAATAGGCCCATTTTAGCAATGGCAGCTTCTTTTCTAGTGATAGCAGTCGTAAGTTTTTTTTATATAAACCAAGTAAATAAATCGACATCTACTTCAGATATTTCTTCTTTGAATACTATTTTAGTTTACCCTTTTAAAAATATTACTGATCCTGAAAATAAGAATAGATTTAGTGAGGCACTCACAGAAAGCATGATAGGTAGTTTGTCCAGATATAAAGGAATTAGGACCTTATCTAGTAGTACTAGTTTTTTTGTAAAAGAAAATGAGATGAGTCCCAGTGAAATTTTTAATAAATATGCAGTAAATTATATAGTTACAGGGTCAATTCAAACATTTGGTGATAACTCAAGGATAAATTTAGAACTTACTGATGCCAAAAAAGATACTGTGGTTTGGTCTAATAAAATAGATTTTGAAATATCAGATATATTTAAAGCTCAAGAAAAAATAGGAAATGAGATTTTAGAATATTTGCAAATAAATCTTGTGGCAGGATCTGGAACAGCCGCTGAAAAGTTAGGAACACCCGAAAGACTTATAATTTCATTAAATGCTAGGGACGAATGGAGAAAATTTAATCCTGAAGGATATAATAAATATAACGAATTAACAGATCAATTAGCTCAGCAAATTGGTGAAGATAACCCCTTTATAACTCTTAATAGAGCATATGGTCTATTTCAAAAACTACGTATAGGATTATCAGAAGAACCTTCAAAAGATATTGAAAAACTTGATATACTTTTAGACGAAGTATTGGAATCAGATCTAAGAGTTAATGCATTACATTTTAAAGGTATTGTAGAACTTGTTTTCCTTTCAAAAGATTGTGATGTTGCAAAAGATTATGCAAAACAGGCTATAGAATTAGGAAGAACAGTTGATGCATATACAACAACAGGTACAATTTATTTTTTATGCAAAGATTATGATCTTTCTATTAAGAGTTTTAGAAATGCTCTTGCTGTGGTTCCTAACGATAATGGTTGGTTTATCACAAGATATTTAGTGCCTTCAATGTATAGAGGCGGTTATAAAGATGGAATTAAGACAATATTAGAACCTATAATTGATGCTACAGACATGCCTGCCAATTTACTAGCTTATTACTCATTTATTAAAATAAAAGAAGGCGATTTAGATTCAGCAAAATTATATTTACAAAGAGCTAAGAATATGGGTTTAACAAAAAAATATTTAACTAGATACGAAATGGATGAAGACACATTTAGTGAATTTGAGAGTGAGTTAAAAATAATTGGTGAAATAGAATAAGTAATTTTCAATAAAAAAATATGTTTGAAATTCTTGATAATTTCATTGAACATAAAAGAAATTCGTGAGAGTTTTATCAAAAGATGTCACTAATATCAGAGATGTCACACACCCCTAAGACATATCCATGATGGTAATCCAAAAACCATAGCCTATTGTTAGCAAGTGCTACTGCTCACACATTTTAGGTTGAAAAATATTAATTTCTAATTTTCTTGCTTTAAGTATTTTTGATTAGGAAATAAAACACCTCTAAATAATTTTGTTTAAAGGTGTTTTAAATAATTACTTATTATTCAGGTATTAATACTTTATTAATTACATGGATAACCCCATTGTCAGCTTCAATATCAGTACTTATTACTTGAGCATCATTCACAAAAACATTACCATATGACTTTTTTACAGTAAGTTTTTGTCCATTTACAGTGGTAGCTTCTATAACTCCTGATATGTCTGTTGACATGACTTTGCTTGTTAAAACATGAAAAGTTAAAATTCCAGTTAGGGTATTTTTATTTTCTGGTTTCAAGAGGTCAGCTAAAAGGTCTGAGTCCAATGCTGAAAATGCTTCGTCACTTGGTGCAAATACAGTGAATGGTCCTTTACTTTTAAGAGTTTGAACTAGTTCAGCTGCTGTAACTGCCTTAACTAATGTATTAAAAGATCCAGCTGCAACGGCGGTTTCTACAATATCAGGTTTATGTCCATCTGCCTTTGAAATACCTGCAAATGATAAAAATGATATTATAAGTAGTAAATAAAATTTATTCATAAATGTATCCTTTTGTATTATTTGAAGTACTGACATAATTACTTTTTTTTTCTTTTAATGTGACAAAAGATACTTTTTGCATGTGACAAAAATTAGCTGCTTAATGATTTTTAAAATATGTGTTTAATTTTAAAATTTTGTTTTAGAAGTAATGGATTCCTTCCGAACTTAATAGTTAAAAGAGTGGAAAGAGAGAGCGTGATGAAGCGTTATTAAGAGTAATTGAGCATTACAATTTGGATTGTAACTGGCATAAAGAATGAAATAGACTATTATGATGAAAATTAACAATTTGATACAGCTGGAACCTAGCGAAATAACTGAAAGATTTTCAAAATCTTCTGGACCAGGTGGACAGCATATTAATAAAGTCGACACTAAAGTTGAATTACGTTTTTCTGCGATGAAGTCACCGAATCTTTCACAGTCTGTAAAGGATAGATTAAAAGTAATTGCTGGTAACAAGTGGACTCAGAAAGGAGAAATTGTCATTACAGTCGAAAAATATCGGTCGCAGTCTAGGAATCGTGAATTGGCAAAATCAAAATTAGTTAGTTTAATTTTAAAGGCTCTCGAAAAACCAGTCTACCGGTTAAAAACGAGTCCAAGTAAATTGGTAAAAGTTCGAAGAAGTGATGAAAAACAAAGAAGAAGTAAAATTAAAGCTATGCGTGGTCGGGTAAGGGATGATCAAAACTGAGAATTTAATGATTTAGTTAGATTAATGGCTAATAATAATATCTTTTAATTTAAATCTATTTATTAGGGAATTTGAGTTTTTATTTAAACATAACAAACCTAACACCCACCCCCAAGTCATATCCTTGAGGCCACCCCAAAAACCATAGCCTTTTGTTTATAATCAGTTGGTCTTGAGTTTAAGTCTCTCTGGAAGCACCGCTTATGACATTTTCATATTACTTTTTAAAGATCACATGCTTTTTTAAGCGCAAACCCATCCAATGTGCCAGTTTCAACGGATTGCCATTCGGTGGGTTCATGCATTGTACCCGACAGTTCACCTTCACCCATATTTTTTCTATAATAATATGATATACTATACATAAGTCTGAATGATTTACAGTCACCTAGTATAAAAGATACAAATGACAAATCACCATCGCTATCTGGTTGTTTTAGATCCATTAGGTTCCAATAATGAATAAACTCACCTTCTTTCCTAATTTGGTCTAAATCTATATAACTATCCACAGAACCATCACCAGCGGTTGCCACAAAATCCCAATCAGCAAAAGAAGGTGTAGCGAATAATAAAAGCAATATGATCAAAAACTTTTTCATTTTATAGTCTTTTTAAAAATACTTTATTTAAAACTTTAAACATTAAGTCTAGTTCGATCAAATTAGATAAGTAAAGTTCGTTAGCTACATTTTTTTTAGTTAATTAATCATACTAAAGTATCCTAATAGTAAGTTAAAAACAACTGATTTTTATATGTGGGTTGGAAGTTCGAGTCTCCCTGGAGGCACAACAAAATCAATAACTTATATTATTTGGTATTTTGCTTTTCTTGCTGGGGAAACACAGGGGAAACAAAATACACTTGCTATGTCTTTATTTACATTATGTATTGGAGGGTAGGGTACCCAAAAAACCATAGCCTATTATTAGCAAGTATTACTGCTCACACATTTTGGTTTGGGAAGGTATGCATTTATAATTTTTTCATTTTATATATTTCATATAAGATAATTAATATGCAAAAAATGCTCAGATTTAGAAATGGTGCTAAAGAGGATAGTAGCGATCTAGCGCTCTTACTTGATGTAGCTGGTAGAGGTCTCCCAGCATACCTTTGGAGTATTGAAGCTAAACAAGGGCAATCAGCATATGAGTATGGTAGGGAAAAAATAAGAAGTGATGAAAATAGACGTTCGTACTATAAAAATTGGTATGTTGCTGAAAAAAATGGTATTTTAGTTGGTGCCTTTTTTGGATTCATAGTAGAAACACCTTATCCGGAAATAGATTATAATGATATTCCTAAATATTTGCATCCTATAGTTGAACTTGAAAAGGTTGCTAGTGGTTCTTGGTTGTTACAGGCAATTTCAATCTTACCAGAATATAGGGGTTATGGGTTTGCCATTCAGTTATTAAGAAAAGTAGAAAAAGTAGTGAAGGCTTTAGGTTTAAAAAGTATTTCTCTTCAGGTTGAGGAGGAAAATAACAGTGCGCTAGAAATTTACAAGAAAAACGGATTTGAAGAAATTGATAGAAGATCCTATATCCCTTTCCCTGGCTCCGATGATACTGGTGATTTTATATTAATGGTTAAAAATTTAAAATAATAGTATTAAAAATAAATTAACATTCCTTCCTAGAGCAACCATTAAAAAGAACCTATTGGACCTCTCCAGTCTAAATAGGTTAATTGAGTTGCTATTAGGAATGGACATCCCCAAAATTCACAAATTAATTAAAGAAAGCATAACCAACTTCTAATTTATTTTGAGGAGATACAAAAGTATGATATTTAATTATACCTAATTAAAATTTATGGATAATTATAGATCGTTGATTTTAGATGTCGGTACTCAAAGTCATTACTGCTGATGCTGCTCGGTTGATTCTTGCTCCAGAACTTGGAGGTGGAATTGCTAGACTGGATGTAGATAATAAACCCGTTCTACGCCCATGGTCAGGAGACGAACATAATCTATTTTCGCTAGCCTATAATGTTCTTGTTCCATTTTCCAACCGAATTTCATGTGGAGGATTTAATTGGAATGGTGTTAATTATTCCTTGGAGCCAAATTTGGAAGGTGAAATTTTTCCAATCCATGGTGATGGATTTCAAAAAGTCTGGGATATTTCTGATTCAGATAATGGTATTAGTATGAGACTTAGTAATGGTTCCTTTGGTCCTTGGAGGTATAGTGCAGAACAATTATTTAAACTTACCCCAAATAGTTTGACAATCACCCTGATTGTAAAAAATAATAGTGAGTTAATTTTGCCCTACGGTTTTGGGTTTCATCCCTGGTTTCCACGAAACGATGGTACTAAGCTATCCTTTACTGCTGAAAAGGTTTGGATGGAAAATGAAGATCATTTACCTACCAAAGAAATCCTTTTGGTAGATGATTCTATTTGGAGCTTTAAACATCTTCGAAAATTACCAGTAAATTTTATAAACAATGGATATACTGGCTGGCACGGTACGTCATTTATTGAGCAGGGTGAAGATGCAGTATCCTGTAAATTAACAGCATCAAATAATCTGCAAACTGCTATAATATATTCTCCTAATGATAAATCAGATTTTTTTTGTTTTGAACCAGTTTCACATCCTGTAGACGCCTTTAATTTACCTTGTCGACCTGGTTTAGAAGAATTGGCTTCTGGCCAGAGTATTATTTCTTCAATTACTATTTTATGGAATTAAAATTGCCCAAATACCTTAATAATTAGCAGACTAGCTAACGCATCTTTGAAGATAACAATGAATACCTGTGCTCACATCTTTGATAAGAACGATAAGAAGATGGTTGATATCCTAGTAGCTATAAAAGGGACACAAAAGGGGCACTTTTTTTAGTGGAGCAGAGATAATCTATGATAAGCATGAGAAAGGTGATAAGAGATTATACCTTGTTTTATTGGGTTTATGAGAAGGATGATAACTTCTGATCATTAGTACAAAGATTAATCGATACCCTATCCAATGAGGAAAATACCTGATTTAAACCAAATAAATAAGGGGTTTGATTTTCTATTTCTCTGAATAAGGTCTAAAAAGGGGGACTTTGAGAGGAAGAATTTTAAGTTTTCGTTCTAAAAACCCTCTACTGGACATACTGGACATGGTGGACATATCCTTTAGGGTACCCCAAAATCGTACCAGAATTTTTCATAGATAGTCAGGAATTAAATTCACCTTTTAAACTTGCTTATATCCCTTTCATGCTTTGCGTAGATAACCACCAGTTACATGTTCATTCTTATCTTTTGGGCGAAAATGTTATCAGTTGTAAAACAAAATACTCGGTTTTATTTATGTATCTTAGACTGCTTAAATAAATTTAAGCGGCATTTTGATTAAAGGTACTTTAAACCACTATCGCAACCAAAAGTAACAATATTTTGCTTGGGCGACATCTCCCGTGCAAACTTAATTGCTCCAACAACATTCATACCCGTTGATGTGCCACAGAAGATACCATGTTTTTGGGCAAGGACTTTTCTCATCTCAAAAGCTTCGATTTGATCTACTGCATAAAATTGATTAACTCGCTTAGAGTCTAAAAATGGAGGATAAAAGCCGACTCCAACACCTTCAACTTGATGAGATCCTCCACAACCTTTGGTCAACAAGGGAGACTGACTCGGTTCAAAAGCTATCACATTTGGAAATTCATCTTTTTTATGTAGCCCTTCTAGAGTTCCCATCAGAGCTCCCCCAGTTCCTACCGATGCACAAAGCAAATCAACTTTACCTTCTATCTGTTGAGCTATCTCCAAACCCATTGGTTGATACCCGAGCACTACATCCTTTGAACCAAATTGGTCCGCATAAAAACCATTTATTTTATCAACTTTTTTATGAGCAAGTTCTTTCATTTTTTTAATAAGTTCTGGTGAGATTCCTTTTCCGTAGGACGGAACTACAATAACCTCTGCACCAAATGCCTCCATCGCAAGCTGTTTCGAATGAGAAAAAGCGTCTGAAAATATAGCAGTGAACTTTATACCTGAACAAGCACATGCAAAAGCTAGCGCAGAGCCAGTACTACCGCCAGTATATTCTACTACCGTCTGGCTCAATGTTAAATTTCCTTTACGTATAGCTTCACCGATCACAGAGATTGCCATTCGATCTTTGTAGGAGCCTGTCGGGTTACCGCTCTCAACCTTTAACCAGATTGAAGCACCTTCATCTGGTTTTAAAACATCGAGTTTTATTAGAGGAGTATTCCCTACTTGTTTAAAAGAACTTTGCATTGAGAATTACTTCCCCTCATTTTCATAGAAATAAAATAATATTTTTAGTACTATTACAAGAGCTATCGTGATCATTACAATAATGTTCAAGATGGTCTGATACCTCTAATCCTGAAATGTATTACGTTATGTGTTACTTACCAGCCATTTTGTTACAAGCATAGCATACTTGAACTTCACGTTTTCAAAGCATAGTTGAGTGAAAAGTGTTTGGGGCGATTGGACTCGAACCTACTACCTACGGCACCCCAAACCCATAGTCTATTGTTAGCAAGTACTACTGCTCACAGGGTTTTAATTTTTTTAGGTACAAATTTATACGGTTAGTCTATTTTAAATATCTTCATTTATATCAAAGTTTTTTTAGAAATTACTAATTACTCTGATAGCTAGCTACATGTTCAAATTTTAATTCTTGATCAGATGATTCTATATCCTCTTTCGTCATTCCAAATATTTTCATAGCTTCCTCAAGATGTCCTTTATCATCGGGATGATCACTTTTCATCCAATTTTCTAAACTCTCAGCAGGGTCTCGAACAACAATCATAGCTGTTCCAGTTGGTAACTCTGCAAAAAATGCATCTATAGAATTAATTCCTGTTCTTTTTGCGTGTTCTTTCAACCACTCTGGATCACCGTGTGTTTTTTTTATAAGTAATTTAAATTGTTCAATTTTGTCATCAGGTATTGGCATATATTCAAGTATTTTTGGCATTTAAATTTCCTTTTTATCATAATAACTATAAATTAATTTTTGACTAATCTTGGTAAGTTTAAAAGTTTTTTTATATAAGAAATTATTAATATTAAATAAATGACTAAAAAGTATTCATATTTTATACTTACGTTACTACAGCTTAGAAAATAATAGTTTTTTGAAGTAGTAGAAGACCAAAAACCATAGCCTAAATAATACTGCTCACACATCTTATTAAATTAAATTCAATTTATAATTATTTTGTCATGTTAGAAATATTTCTTTATTTAAAAAAAATGAAATGACTAAAAAAATATCAAAAATGAATAAAATATATATAGAGCTCATAAATGATATGCATTTAGGAAAGTGTATTATGATAGACGGAGCAACAGGTACTGAACTAGAAAGAAGAGGGGTCCCACAAATCCCTAATGCATGGAATGGTGGTGGTGCATTAAGTCACCCAGAAATTCTTGAAGAAATTCATAAAGAATATATTGAATTAGGGGCAAGAATTATAATTACAAATACTTTTGCGACTGGAAAACATACTTTAGAAGACGCTAATCAAATTCATAACTTTGAAAAACTTAACTCTCAAGGTGTTCTTATTGCAAAAAAAGCATGTAAAGAAGTTAATAAAAATTCTTTAATTGCTGGTGGCATATCTTATTGGACTTTTACCAAAAACAAACCATCTCTGGAAATTTTAAGAAGTAATGTAAAAGAGCAAGCTCTGATTTTTAAAAATAATGGAGTTAATTTACTTATTCTTGAAATGATGGAAGATATTGAGCGAATGATGGTAACTCTTGAAGGAGCCAAAAATGCTAATTTACCTATTTGGGTAGGTTTAAGTTGTAAAAAAGATAGCTCGGGTAAGGTAGTTTTACTAAGCGGTGACCCACTTGAAAAAGCAATAGATAATTTAAATAATAAAAATGTTGATCTAATTAATATTATGCATACTGAAATCCCTTTGATCAATAATTGCTTGGATGTTTTACAAAATAAATGGAAAGGTTTAATTGGTGTATATGCTCATTCAGGTGTAATGCAAAAAACAAAATGGACATTTGAAGAAGTAATATCTCCAGAAGATTATTCAAAATACGTTCAAGGATGGATTGAAAGGGGTATAAACTTAGTAGGGGGTTGTTGTGGTATAACCACAGAACATATAAAATATGTTTCTGAACATAACTTTTAAAAAAAGTTTTAATTATTGGGTTTTCTGAATTTTAGACCTCGAGGTATTTTCTTTTCTTTGTCGTAAAATGGTAATTCTATAAGTTTTGCAATATATTTTATGCCATCAATTCCATATATTTCAATTTCTTCCCCAGATTTGTGCTTTGAATTAATTAGACGCACATAACCTATTCCGCTTTTAAGATAAGGAGACCAAGCAGCTGCAGTTATAAGGCCAATATTCTTACCATTAACCAAAACTTCTCCTAAAACCATCGGTTCTGATTTATCGCAAAGTACACCAAGAATTAACTTTTCTTTAGGTGCTACTTCTAAAGCTGCTTTACCAATGAAGTTGTCTTTACTTAAATCAACAAATTTACCAAGACCAACCTGATAAGGGTTCATTGTGAGATCAAAATCAGAACCTGAATTCATTATACCTGCCTCAATTCTTCTTATGTCCATTGAGTCAAGACCACTATGAATAAGTCCATATTGTTCCCCTACTGACATCAAATGTTTCCAAAGTAGAGTTGTATCAGCCTTTGGAGATACATAGTATTCCCAGCCAACTTCAGCAGTGAAGCCAGTTCTAGAAATTACTACTTCCTGACCAGCAATTATTACCTTGGTATTATCAAAATAGTTAAACGATTTAGGTTTAAAGTCATCACATGCTGCGTAAAGTATATCAAGTGATAAAGGTCCTTGGACCTGATTAACCCAAATATTGGGGTTGGAAACTTTAACATCAAGACCTTCGGATTTAGCTATTAACCAAGAGTAAATTTGTCCCTCAGCTTGAACATACCAGAAGAGGTCTTTTTCCAAACGCATTAATATTCCATCAACGATAATACCTCCGTCAGGATAACAAGCAATACCATACAAACATCTTCCAACCTTTAACTTTGTTATGTCCTTAGTAAATATATTATCACATAATTTTTCTGAATCTGACCCCTTGATTTCTATCGGCAATTCTCCGGTAGGATACATCGCTGCATTTTTCCTCAAACTCCAGTAGTCATCAATCCGATTAGAGTCCTCAAAAGAAATAGGCATAAGACGACCATTATATACAAGAAAAGTAGCTTTCCTGGCATAATCAAATTGGATGAACGGAGAATTTATATACCCATAGTTAAATCCAGGCTCATTATGGGAAGTAACTACATTTCGTTTGTTTTCTATTTTTTTCATATTTTATAAGTCATAATGGCATTCTAGCGGCTTTTTTAATATTTTCGTCAATACTAGTAGATGGAACCTTACTATCCATAAATAAATTAATTTCTGGTTTAATTAAATCTAATTGGATTACAGTACCAGCCCTAATTGACATAATATTTTTTTTATTACTATTCCTTCCAAACATTAATGAACCACAATTACTACAAAACATTTTTGTCATTGTACTTCCGCTATCAGATCTATGGGAATAAGAAGAAAGATTGCCAGAAATTTTTATTTCATCTTCCGGAACAAAAAGATTTGTACCAAATACCGACCCTGTAGCTCTCCGGCAATCTTCACAGTGACAGTTAAATATAGATTTAGGTTTAACATAACACTTATAGCTAACCTTACCACACAAACAATTACCAGAAAAAATACACATTTTATTCTCCTAGAAATATTATAATAAAGCTTACTAAGCCTAAAATAATTTATATTTATTAAAAAAAATTTTCTTCTTGAAATTCAAAATATAGAACTTTGTTGGTTATAGTAGTTATTAACTCACACCTTTTTTCAAAAGTTTAAGAAATATCTTTCTTGTAATTTTTAAAAATTTCCAATTCTTAATTGATCCTGAAAACCCAATTAATATTGGGGTTTCAAGAAATTTAGTATTTTAGAAGCATTACTGGGGACTTATCCACCAATCGTCTGTTGGGTTTTCGAACATTTCTAGACCTTTCATCCAATGTTCTTGGAATGCAGGAACTTGTTGCATCTTTCTAAAATCTGCTTGTACTGTCGCTATATCTACGCCACTAGTTGTCCACCTTATTCTATTAGGATTTCCTGAAATAGGTAATGTAACTGCCAGCTCCACACCATTCTCGGCACATATTTTCACAAAACCAAGAGCATGTTCAACTGCTACTGGCAGCGGTGTTCCGTCCCTTACCTCAGCAGTACGTGACCAATAAGCCTCTGCAGAAACAAAATTTGATGAGGACACTAAACACACTATAGTAATTAATATCGACAGTTTTTTTCTTATAATATTCATGTTTATTACTCCTTTCTAAAAAAATATTGAGATTAAACATCACAAAATAAATTATTCTTTTTAAAGTACAATAAACAATTTTAATTACCTTACGTCATTAATTATCAGAATTAAGGTCTTAACATTATTAAACATCAATTAACTTGTACAAAAAGCTTTTTTAACTTTACTTAAGGTAATACTTGTTTCACTTGACATTAATACCCATGAGAGTCCAACTCTTATAGGAGAGAAAGAATTTTAATCAATTTAGAGCAATTTTAAAGGATGTCACAAATATCAGAGATTTCACCCACCCCTAAGACTTAACCTTGAACGTAGTCTTCCAAAATAAATTTGGTTAATTACGTTAGGTTAATATAGCTAAATTATATTTTATGTATGATCATTATACTATAAAAATATTTAATCTAATTAAAGGTTTGATACTATGATTTTAAAACCAATTTTCTCTTTTTTATTAGCAATTTTAATAAGTTTTCCAGTTTATTCTTCTGACAATATTCCTAAAACTGGTTGGGGAGCAGTACTTAAAGTACCTGTTGAAGAGATTGAATATGTAGATAAATGGTTGGTAGAATGGGGGAACTGGATCAAAGATACCCATCCTATGGGAGCTGATGAAAAAGATGGATTAGAGAGTTTAACTATAACCAAGAGTGATGAGGCTTCTGGTCACGTATATTATGTAATTATAGAAAGGTATCACTCTGAATCTGGATTAAAAAACCATACAAAAATTTTTCAAAGAGATGTAGGTGGGGCATATCAAAATATGTTTAGTAAACTATATTTCTTTAATAAATATAGAGTAGCCTCATCAGAACAAAGGAAAACTCTTTACAGTTTAATTCCATCAATTAATTAAAAAACCAAAATATTCCCCTAGCTTACCAAGTGGATGAAGCATAAAGACTGGCAAGAGAATGTGCAAATAAGAACTATAAAGGGTATTGAACATAATAATAATAACATCCACCCCTAAGACATATACTTGAGGTTACCTCAAAAACCATAGCCTATTTAAGCAAGTATCGCTGCTCACATCTGAAAAGATTTTTTATCTATAAATAACAAGTACAAACTAGTATTTTTTTTGAATGAAAATATAAATTATCTATTTTTTTCTTATTGTTACCTTTGGGGCTTTCTGAAAGGCAATGAATTACTATTGACTAATAATAGACGACTTATATTTTCTCAGAGTTCCTAAAGGGAATTTAGATAAATTGATTTTTTTACACCACTGGTGCATTAATTAAATGCATAAACAATAACAATTATTTGAGTCTGTTTGAAAAAATTTATGTTAGTAAAACATTATAAAAATGTTTCATAACATTGTCATGAATTTGTAACAATATTATGATGTAAAGTAGCCTATCCATACTAAGTATAAACCTTTGGGATTATTTCACTCAAAGTGAATGACAGATCACTTAATAAAAAATCTCTGATGAATAAGAGACAATTTATAATTCCAAAGGCTACCTTTTAAAAAAAATTTAATCTAATTTCATTGATATAATTCTATTCCCCAAATTAAAAATTGTTTGCGTTGGGAGTGATTTTAGGGTTTATTTTTTCTATGTAGAAAATAGGAATACGAAATCCTTTGTCTAATTCCTGCACTGGCTACTTTGATATGAGTTTAAAAATCATTATGGAAAAATTACTAGATTGGCCTGAAAGTAAATTTAAAACAAATGGCGTAAACATCAATTATAGAATTTTTGGAAATGGTAGCCCCATTATATTATTGCATGGTTATCCTCAAAATAGTTTGATTTGGCATAAAATTGTTTCTCCATTATCAAAGAAGCATCGCCTTCTGATCCCTGATTTAAGGGGGTATGGTGGAAGTGACAAACCTGACGCATCAAACGAAGATCACACTATTTATTGTAAAAGAACCTCTGCTAATGACGTGGTTCAACTGGCGAGGGCAAATAATATCAACAAATTTCATATTATAGGTCACGACAGAGGGGCGCGTGTTGCCCACAGATTAATTTTAGATAATCCGGGTGTTGTTCAGAGTTTCATCTCATTAGATGTAATGCCTTCAAAAGAAGCTTTTGATAACATGGACTCATCTTTAGCATATGCTTGGTTTCATTGGAATTTAATGAGACAACCTTACCCATTGCCTGAAACACTAATTGGAAATAGTGCAGAACAATATTTTGATTTTCTTATGGAAAAATGGTGTGCTACGGCAGGGGCAATAGATAAGGAGATCTATAACTTATACAAAAAAGACTTTTGTAACCCCGAAACAATTCATTCAACCTGTGCTGAATATCGTTCAGTAATTTTAGACTTGGAGCATGATGAAATAGATCGTGGAAATAAAATTGATTGTCCAATGTTAGTTTTGTGGGGGTCAAACACTTCAAAAAGACCTGGGTGGCAAACTGGCAAAGGGCTGAATATGATTGATGCCTGGAAAAAACGATGTGACAATGTGTTAGGTCAATCTCTTGACTGTGGACATTTTATCCCGGAAGAAAAACCAAAGGAACTGCTTAAGGTTTTGTTACCATTTCTAGAAAAAATTGATGAACAATAATAGACAATTATGAAAAAAGAAAAATTCACACCTCATTCAGCTTTTGACTGTAGAAGAGAAAAAAGAAAATTTAGCATGATAAGTGTTTATGATTATCCAACTGCAAAATATGCAGAAGAAGCAGGCATCAATTCTTTGTTGGTTGGTGATAGTTTAGCTATGACTGTCTTAGGACATCAGGACACAATCTCTATAACTATGGAAGAAATGCTTCATCACGTTAAAGCTGTCACTAGAGCGTCGCAATACTCAATGGTAGTGGCTGATATGCCTTTTATGTCTTATCAAATTTCTTCGCAACAAGCCGTTGAAAATGCCGGTAGATTTTTAAAAGAAGGGAGAGCAGACGCGGTAAAAGTTGAAGGAGGAAATCAAATGGCTGAAACTGTTAACTCGATTTTTTCAGCTGGTATCTCTGTTATAGGTCACATTGGACTAACTCCTCAGAGCTCAGGTCAACTAGGTGGACTAAAAGTTCAAGGTAAAACAGTAGATAGCGCAAAAAAATTATTAAATGATGCTATTTCTCTTCAAGAAGCGGGTGCTTTTTCAATCCTAATGGAATGTGTTCCTGCAAAAATTGCTTCCGTGATTAATGAAAAACTTGATGTCCCAACAATAAGCTATGGCTCTGGCCCAAGTTTGGATGCTCAAGGACTAGTTGGAGCTGATATATTAGGTTTGTTTGATTTATTTCAGCCTAAGTTTAGCAAAAGATACTCTGAAATTGGGTTGGAAATCAAGAATGCCTTTAGAAGATACCATGATGAAGTAATATCTCAAAAATTTCCCTATACTGACAATCAATATAGTGTACCAGAGATCGTTTTGAAGAACTTTTTATTGTGGATTAAGAATAATTAAAATGCCAAAGAGAATGGAAAACAAAATTGTTTTAGTTAGTGGAGCAGGGTCGATAGGACCAGGATGGGGAAATGGTAAGGCATGCTCAGTCTTATATGCTAGAGAAGGAGCAAAAGTAATTGCATGTGATATTAATCTAGACGCGGCAATTGAAACAAGTGATATTATTAGAAAAGAAGGTGGAAATGCAATAGCCTTACAATGCGATGTAAGCAAACAAAAAAGTATTTCAAAATTATTTAAGGAAATTCTCAAAGACCATAATAGGATTGATGTTCTTCATAGTAATGTTGGTATTGTTGAGGTGGGTGGTCCAGAAGAGATTTCGGTAGATAGTTGGGACAAATTAATAGATACAAATGTTAAGAGTTTGTTTTTGTTAACAAAATATTGTCTTCCCATAATGACTAAGAATAGGAAGGGATCGATTGTTGCTATCTCCTCAATAGCAGGAGAAAGATACCTTGGCTATCCAAGCGCATCATACAGCGCTTCAAAAGGGGCTATAAATCAAATAATTCAAAATATTGCTGTGCAATATGCCCATAAGAATATTAGAGCAAATTGTGTGCTGCCAGGACTAATGGATACACCCCAGATACGCCATTATGTAAAAAGTGGCTACAGTGATTCCAGCGACGAAGAAGTAATGATTAAGAAACGAAATGAAATGTGTCCAAGTGGAGAGATGGGAAATGCGTGGGATGTGGCATATGCTTCATTGTTTCTAGCATCCGATGAAGCGAGGTATGTAACTGGTCAAAAATTAGTAGTTGATGGTGGAATTTCATCGCAGATAGGTTAGAATTTTGGGTAGAGAAGGGAGTATTCTTCGTATCTTTTCAGATAATATTTTTTGAGTCATTATATCCCTATGGATAAATCTAAGGTTAGAACTAGAATAAAAATCAAAGAGCTATTTCAAAGCCAAAAAACAGGGTTAACCCAACCCGTGAGCTTTGCTTTGATGGGTACTGCTTTGTCTGCCTGTGGTGTTGGTTGTGGCGATGGTTCTGGATCAACTACTCAAAATGTAAATTAAAGTGGTGGAGTATCTAAAGGACCACTTCAAAATGCATTGGTATTTTTGGATACTAATGGCAATAACATAAAAGATGCTTCATATTTCTATTATTTAATCCTCCAAAAAAAATAATTTATTTTTAAAATCCTTATTCATTTATTAGTTTATGGTAAATAACCACACTTAATATTTGTAAATTTAGTTCACTTGATTTACCTTTATAGTTGAATAAATATCAAAGATTAATATTTCTACCTACTTAATCTTTAGGATCAGCTTATGAAGCTATAATAATAGGAGATAAAATTGATACCTAGTGATAATTTTAAGCCCGCTCCAATGACCTCAAATGAGGATAGGCGACTAGAAGCTTTAAAAAAACTTGGTGTAATAGGTACAGATCAGGGTGATATTTTTGACATTTATAGTGAACTTGCATTAGAAGTTTCTGGTTTTTTTGCAGCTACTTGTTCTTTGATAGATGTTGATACTCAGCATGGCATATCTTTATGTTCTTTAAATGGTGAACTAGAGAAAATGACAGAAGGTAAACCTGTAAAAGTTGAGCGTGCACAAAGCCCTTGTGCATACACAATATTAACACCCGAACCATTACTTGTACCAGATTGTAGAGAGCATGAGATTTTTAAGGATGCAGGTGCAGTAAAAGCAGGTATGATTGTAGCTTATGCTGGATTTCCAATTATAAATAAAGATAATTATGTGTTTGGTACTATTTGCCTTTTTGATCCAAAGATCAAAAATCTTAAAAATCAAGAAATAAAACTCTTAGAAAAACTTACAAAGCGATTAGCTCACCAGTTAGACACTCAGGCGGAGCAGAAAGCTATTACAGCGGAAAAAATTTCAGGAGCTATTGGTATATTTACTGAAACAGTAGGAGAAACCTCCCTATCGGACTTTAATTACTTTGTAAATCTGTGCGCTGGAAGAGATATTGAAGTAGCAAAATGTGAAAAATTAAAAACTCAAGAACTTTGCTTTGTTACGGAGAACGGAATTGTAGAACTTACTGAAAAGGGTCAAAAGTTACAATTTAAGATGGGTATTCAAACTAAGACTTTAAATAAACGAAAAGTTGAGGGAGAAGCTGCCAATATATTAGTGGACTCAATGTTGTCTGAACTGGAGGCACTATAATGTTTGCAAAGGTTTATCAATATAAATTCCCAGGCGTAAGTGAAGCAAAAGTAGCAGCATCCTATTGTTCTGATAAGTTGGGAAAAAAAATTGTAGAATTTGATTTTGAAGGTTTAAATATAATGATAGGTAAGGATGGTGATCTATCAATTATTATTAAGTTCTCTGAATCTTCAAAATTAAAGAAATTTGAAAATATAGAAGAAAATTTTATTTCTGATTTAAAAAATTCTTTTGTCTTCAAAGAAAATAAATATTCTGGGATTTATGTCTATAATTATGAGAAAGAAGCAGCCTCTAATGAATTAAAATTATCTGGTCCAGTTCAAATGAAAGCTTAATACCCACATTTTTAAGTCTAAGTGTTAAGTGGTTGGTTTAGCTACTAGGTTCTAGAAATCCTAAAAGAAAAATTTGGTTATTTATATCGAAAAGAATATAAAATAAAATAGAATACTTATATGATATAATTTTCTTTTTATATTTAAAAGGTGGACTTTTTTCGAGTTTTTGCTTTCAATATGAGAGTTATGATACCCACACCTTGCCCCATCCTTGCTGGTACTCCAAAAACCATAGCCTATTTTTAGCAAGTACTAATTGTTCACACATATTGGTTTAGAAGGTAAGAAAATGGTTGATCCTCTTGAGGAGATGCAAAGTAGTTAAAAAAGGAGTAACTAGGATGGCATTCTAGCGGCTTTTTTAATATTTTCGTCAATACTAGTAGATGGAACCTTACTATCCATAAATAAATTAATTTCTGGTTTAATTAAATCTAATTGGATTACAGTACCAGCCCTAATTGACATAATATTTTTTTTATTACTATTCCTTCCAAACATTAATGAACCACAATTACTACAAAACATTTTTGTCATTGTACTTCCGCTATCAGATCTATGGGAATAAGAAGAAAGATTGCCAGAAATTTTTATTTCATCTTCCGGAACAAAAAGATTTGTACCAAATACCGACCCTGTAGCTCTCCGGCAATCTTCACAGTGACAGTTAAATATAGATTTAGGTTTAACATAACACTTATAGCTAACCTTACCACACAAACAATTACCAGAAAAAATACACATTTTATTCTCCTAGAAATACAATTAGATCATTTATCAGTATTTATCTATTTATTATTATGGATATTATACAATAATGCACTAGAATATTTTTTTTTAAAATATTGGCAAAAATTTAAAAAATTACTTTAGCTATTTCTTAATATATCAACTTTCTTGAGCATAATATAAGTAATTTCAGTTTTTTAAATACTGGGTTTGATTTTCAATTTGTGTAAAAGGGTCAAAAGGTGGATTTTGATGTAGACTTTTTTGAGTTTTTGTTTTCAACATAACAAACATAACACTTCCCCCTTAGACATATCCTTGAGGATATTGAGAATACCCCAAAAACCACAGCCTTTTGTTAGTAAGTACTACTGCTCACACATTTTGGTATTGAGAAGGGAATATTCTTCTTATCTTTTCAGATAATAATTTTTGAGTCATTATATCCCTATGGATAAATCTAAGGTTAAAACTAGAATAAAAATCAAAAAGCTATTTCAAAGCCAAAAAACAGGGTTAACCCAACCCGTAGGCTTTGCTTTGATGGCTACTGCTTTGTCTGCCTGTGGTGGCAGTGGTGGTGATAATTTTAATTATAAAATTGTTGGATCTTCAAATCAGGGTACAAGTTCAAAACAAACATTTGACGTTTCAACTTTTGGATTAACTAATGACCTATCTATAGATTCAATGTTAGGAGGTTCAAAATGGAACTTTCCTGACAACGTAATGATTAGGTACGCTATATCTGATAGTCCTAACAACATACGTTTTGACAATAACTCTTTTCCAATAGTTAGGGATATTGCAGATAAAGCTTTTTCTCAAATTAGTGATTACACTGGATTAAGCTTTGCATATGCTGGAAGATATAACAGTCCTCAAGAAGCTTATTTAGATGGAGTTGATTTTTCGATTAGTTTAGATGGTAGTGATTATGGTCAACAATTCAGCAATGAATACTCCTCATCTGCAGCTCTTGCCTATTATCCTGAAGCAAAATTGATTAATGGAAACGAACCTAATTCTAGAGGAGGAATGTCCTATGCACAATTAGCGGGAGATGTCTTTACCAATTATGATAGTTATACTTTATTAGAATCTTATTATGCAGGAACAGAAGGAGGATCACTTTTTCGATATGTCATCATACATGAGCTTGGTCATGCTTTTGGATTAAAACATCCATTTGATAATGGGAGCTATGGTCAGCCAACGTTTAATCAAGCCTATGGTATTTCCAATAACCTTGATAATGATGTCCATACCGTAATGAGTTATACTAACGATTTTGGAGGGGACATCAGCCTTGTAAAATATGATCCAGAAACATATATGATCCTCGATGTACTGGCCTTGCAACACTTATATGGAAAAAATACGCAACACAATTCTGGTAATAACACTCACCATGTCATAAATGATGGGGCGTACAGTACAATTTGGGATCCATCTGGCATTGACACAATTAGTCTTGAAAACTCTACTCACGATTGGTTTGTTTCATTACCCTGGTATAGGCATTCAACCCTAAATTCAGAATTAATTGGATACTGTGTTACCTATACTAATTCCATAGCGTCTTATCCAACAGATGTAGCCTGGTTTTTAGGTGAAATTGAAAATATTTCCTCAGGTAGCGGAAACGACATTTTGCTGGGTAATTTTCTCCCAAATTTTATTTCGGGGGGTGATGGTAATGATGAATTAGAAGGCTGGGAAGGTAATGATGTATTAGTTGGTGGTTCAGGTAAAGATACATTTTTCTTTGCTCAGGGGTGGGGAATAGATGTTATTCAGGATTTTAATTTAAAGGAAGATACCATCATCTTGATGGATTCTGACTTTAAAACTTTAGACCAAAACACTATTGTTACTGAATTGGATAGCCAGGGAAATTTAACATACGTTTTAGATGAATACAGCAAACTCATCTTATATGGAATTAATCTAGCTGATATGTCCACTAATTATCTTGGTGATCAGACCTTAGGATCTCAATTAGATAATGATAAGAAAACTCAAGAAACCCAAAATATACAAGTAAATGTTTCAACTGAAGTTGAGGCAAATAATTCATTTTCGACAGCTGATATAATATCATCAGGTACAACAATTTCTGGTAATTTACATTCAAGTTCTGACATTGACATATTTAAAATCTATAACTCGGTCACTTCTACCTTAACTCTTGATTTTGATGCCCCTACAAGTTCATTGAACAACTATTTTAATATTTTTGTTATAAATTCATCAGGTAAAGTTATATCTGAACAGTCTATTGGTTCAGATAAAACCTTTTCAACCTGGCTTGGAAGTGAGGATTTTTACTACATTCAGATAGAAGATTCTTCTTATTACACTGCTGACAATTACTCGTTTACATCCAGCATATCTACAACTCAAAATAAAATAGCTACTTTTACAGAACAAGACTCTTTTAATTCACCACATGATTATGATTGGGCAATTCTCGATACAATTGAAGGCAGTATTACTCTACACATTGAAGATTATTATTATTTTGATATAGCTTGTAGTGATATATTATCAGGTAGTTCTAGGCAACAATACTCAATAAAATTTGATAATATAGCAACAGAGTCTCCCCACCATCCTAACAATTCTGTTAGTGATTTTAATTGGATAGATAGTGATAACATGTATACTTTTGATCAAAGTGGTGTATCTAAACAAATTCAAATCTTTCATGATGGAATAAAAAATATTAACCTAAACACTGATGATTTATATGTTGGTTTTTATTTAATCACAGATAATGTATGGGTAGGTGAAGATTTTTTAATTTCTGATGCCGTTATTGTTTAAATAAATTTAACTTTAAGGGAACTTCTTTGGTTAAAATAAATTATCGAAAATTAATCAATAAACTTAATTTTTTGGTTCTTATCTTATCTTTTCTTTCTCTTGCTAGTTGTAATTATGTGGCTCCTAGGTTCCAGTATATCAACTTGAATAATGAAGGGGTAAAAAATTGTATTATAGGTCAATTAAAAGGCTCTCTTGAAGGTAAAACCCTTTTAGACATTTCAAAAAAAATGAATAACAATTTTCCTAATGTTTTAGAACTTGATAGTGTTGGTGGAAATTTCTTTTTTTCATTTGAACTCGCAAAAAAAATTATTGAAAGAAAAGTTCCCATTTACATTCATAGGGATAGTAAATGTCAAAATGATTGCTCCATCGTTTATTTAGCATCTCCAACAAGATTTTCTGAAACATATATTTCTTTTCCTCGTTATTCACAAAAAGAATTACAGAAAATCAATTTTAAAAATAAAAATGTTTTCCACACATTGATATCCGAGGATGGGGTTATGTCTCTTTTATCATTATCACTAAAAAGAAATGAATTAAAATATATTGGGAAATCAAAAAAAGATATAGTTAATGATTTATCTAGCAGATTGAATTACAATTTTAAACCAGGGGATAGAGTGAGTATTCTAAAACAAATGTGCAAATTAGCCCTACTTGAATAAATGGCTTTATTTAATTTAAACGCAGGATTTAATGATTCCAATTTATCGAATTTAACAAAAGAGTTTATTAACAAATAAAGTAAATTACCAAAAGGATATTATCTTAAAATAGTAATAGCTTAGCCTAATTTTAAATTTCCAAAATATTATGTACCTCATTGTATTTCTGTGTCGGAGCTTACAGATAAAGTTGTAAGTTGGGACAAAAATCTAAAGTATTTGTTAAAGATAATGATCCAAAAGTTCCATATAAATATTTAACTTCTTTAGGAAAAAGATTTGCTATTTATTTGCTTTAATTCCTACTGAAAAATTACAAAAGAAAATTAATAAGTTTGAAGATAACAATGGATACCTATGCGCGCTTCTTTGATAAGTACCATAAGAAGATGGTAGATACTCTAAAAGAGATACAAGGTGGTTGAAAAATGGTGGTGAATTTTAATCAAACCATAGGTTATTACTGAGAGGTATGATAATATAGCTATCACTTTAATCTTTGTTTTATTGGATTTGTGAAAATACTTAGACTGTAGCTAACTAGTACAAAGATTAATAGATACCTTCTCCAATGAAGAAAATACCTGATTTAAGCCATATAAATACGGGGTTTTTTTTTCAGTATCTCTTAAAAAGGCTCAAAAGGTGGACTTTGAGGGGGGATTTTCTGAGTTATCGTTTTGAAAACTCTCTACTGGACATTGTAGATATGTACTTGGGTTGGTGCACCAAAAAACAAAGCCCATTTTAGTAAATATTACTTCTCACATGTTTTGAAAAGGTTAAATCAGTTTTCTTTTCCAAAAATTGATTGCAATGCCAAGAGATCTACTTTGGAATAGAATTTTAAATATTCCCAACCTTCTGGAGGATCTTCGTATGCCATAACTGTCAATCCAGTATGAGCTGTCTTATCTCCATACTCTTCTGTGGATCCTATGCAGTTACCGTCCGAATTATCGAAGGGATGTTTTAAGCCTAAAACATGTCCCAATTCATGATAAAAAACAGTTGCATAATTGCTTTCTTCTATATTGTAATTCAATACCAAAACATATTCTTCCCCATCTTTGGTCTCAGAAACATAGCCTACCATATCTAAATTTCCATATTCATCAGGGTTACTTCCATCATGTACAGCGATAATAAAATCGGCATCAGAGCGCTTTTGGGTTCGGACAAATTTAATACTTAAAAATTGATCAAGTGCTGATATTTTTTGTTCAAACCAAGCAACATCTTGATCGTCAAGCGCTATGGAACGAAATTCTGTATATTCCATCATCTCTTCTTCTGTTTGATAATATGTTTCAGATTGTTCAACAAAGTACCAAATTTCAGATTTTTCTAAGCTGTCATAATTTTCTTCTAAATACTCTAGCAATTCATTTGCCCAATCTTTCTGAACCAGCACCTCAACCCACGTATTATCATCAGCATCAAGACTATAACAATCATCAGCAGCAGAAACTGTTCCAGCCCATGTCAGAAAAGAAAGTGCCATCATTAAAAATATAAAATTCATAATAGAGTTAACTCTTGTTTTAATAAATATCAAACTGCTACACATTTTATCATACTCTTTTACATTAAAATTGTTAATTGGATTTTACTTAGGTGATTAATTATGACCGAGACAGGATCAATGGTCACCCAAAAAGTTGCCTTCGCACATGGCTACACTCAATTGGTGCTTTTTTTATTAGCTTTCATTTTTCTTTGCAAGTGTAAAATGTTCAAAATGTGGCTTAAAAGGTAGACTTTTTTGAGTTTTTGTTTTGCACATAATAGTCATAACAATCTCAACAATAACCCCTAGGAGATATCCTATAGTTTAGGATTACAAAAATGAGTACAAAGGATGATGGTGGAACTACTACCATTGTGGGAGCATTAGCTATTTCAATTTTCATATTAAAAACTTATGACTTTTATATTTACAATAGTTAAATATATCATAAAAGAAGAATTGATAAATTATCGATTATATTGATATAGGTGAAATCATGGTTTTTTATAGTAGAAATTACATTAAGTCCTTTAAGATTTTAATGTTAACTTACATATTTCTAGCGATACAAACTAATGCTGAGGAACGATTTTTTGTAACAAACGAAACTCTATTCTATAATTCTGAAATTGAAACATCTAATGGTTCATTTGGTATTATTTTTGAAGATATTGATGATTTTAAAACGCTATTAGAACAAAATATAGATATTACGAAAGTTAGCCTTACAAGTCTTGGTGGATTTGTTGAAGCTGCATATGAAATAGCTGATTTAATTTTAGATTATAATTTGGATACACATCTTGAAGGAGATTGTGAAAGTGCTTGTACAATTTTATTTTTAGCAGGAAATAAAAGAACTGCTAAAGAAGAATCTAAATTAGGCTTTCACCAAACATCTTATTCAGAAGAAAGTGCAAAGGAAGAATATGAATCAATGAAAGATGAAATGAATTTTAATTCTCCATTTGCTTATGCTGCGTGGGTTTTAGAAGATACACAAGAGATGATATTAAATGATTTGTATTTTTATCAAGGAATTGGTATGAGTTTAGACTTTTTTATTAAAACTCTCGAAGCTCCAAGCGACGATATGTGGTATCCTGATCATAGTTATTTAAGAGAAGAGGGTATAATTACAGATTAATACAGCTTTTTCTTGCGATTTTTTTACTACCAACCATTTTCTATACAAAGTTTGATTTTTTATTTCTCTGGAAAAAGCTAAATTATTGGACTTTTTGAGTTTTCGTTTTCAACATAACAATCATATTACCGACCCCTAAGGTAAATTCCTGAGGATATACATCCTAAAAACCACAGCCTATTGTTAGCAAATATTACTACTCACATATTTTGCTTGGAAAAAATATTTATTAACTATTTAATATTTCAAAATTTGAACTTGTAATCACAATTGAATTAAAAAGGTAAGTAACATGAACAATTTTATAGATAAAAAGGCTTTAATAATAGGAGCTAGTGGTGGAATGGGAAGTGCTGTGGCATCGATGCTTTCAAAAAATGGTGTTCACTGTTTTTTAGTTGGACGAAGTCAAGAAAAGCTGGATGATATTTTTTCAAGTTGTTCTTCATATGGAAACCCTTGTTTTATGTTTTCCTGTGATATTTCAGATATGACTGAAATTAAACAATGTTCAGAAAATGCAATTAAAAGTCTTGATGGATTGAATTTCCTTATTCATTGTGCTGGAGATTATAATAAAGCTTTAGCCTATGAATGTGATCTAGAAATTTGGGATAAAATAATAGATATAAATTTGCGTAGTACTTATCATTTTGCAAGAAATGTTCTTCCAGAAATAAATAAAAATTCTGGTGGTGCAGTTATTAGGATCAATTCACGAGATGCTCCTCATACTGGTATAGGCATTCAAACGTCTCAGAAACGAGCTATTGATGGTTACATGGAAGTATTATTTGAGGATGTTAGAGAGTATGGAACAAAAGTCTGCACAATTAATCCAGGGTTTGTTAATACCTCTATGGTTAACCCCGAACGATTAAATCCTGAATTTATGATTCAACCGAATGATATAGCTGAAGTAGTTAACTTTGTTCTGAATACTTCAGAAACTGCCTGTCCAACTGAAATATTAATACAGCCGCAACGCTCTCCGTGGAAGAAAGCCAATATGCACATATAACATCCACCCCTAAATCATATCCTTGAGGTCACCCCAAAAACCCCATCCTATTGTTAGAAAGTACCACTTATTTCACATTATCTTCAGAAGTATGAGTTTCATACCCTTTATCCAACAAATTCATATTATATGATTTATAGAAAAATGTAGCTAGTGACTTACAAAAATTAGCAATTAATAAGGATAAAAGATGAAATATTTGATCCTATTAACTATTTTGTATATAAAAGGAGTTAAAAAATGCAGGTAGCTAGAATTTCTATTGGAGAGTACAATTATGTATATGCCCTAGATCAATTCATAGAGGATTACTCAAAAGATTTTTGGGAGCTTTTTCCAAATGCAACAAGTGCCTCTACAGTTCGTATAGGAACAACTTCGATTATTAATACTACTATTTACCCAGATAAAGACTTGGCAAGGGAAGGTTGGGAAAAAAGAACCGAATGGTTAAAGGGATATAAAGATGTAATTGCTGATACATTTTTTTATGAGGGTGATGAAGCTTTTGCCACACATAAAAAAATAAAGCGTATAATACTTTAGTAGATTCATAAAACCATAAAAGCGAACAATCAGGACTAGAAAGTTTGGGACAAGGTGTGCGAGAACTAAAAAATATGATCTGCCAACTATTAATAGCAAAAAAAAATAGTTAAAAGCTTTATGAAACTAAAGCTTAATCTTAAATTAAGCCATTTACTTTTAGGATATATAATTATAGTGGGAAAAAAGTATAAGGAATAAATATGGATCCAATTTCTCAAGGAACAGTTGGCATAGCTTTTGCGCAGTCTACAGCAAACAAGAATAATTGCATTAAGATTAGTATTATTGGTTTTCTGGCAGGATTGGCTCCTGATTTAGATGTGTTAATTCGGTCATCAACAGATCCAATTCTATCCCTTGAGTACCACAGGCAGTTCACTCACTCACTTTTTTTTATTCCCTTTGGCGCTTTTATTGTTGCTGTTGTGATTTTTCCTTTAGTTAAAGGGTCTTTAAATCTAAAGACTGTCTATGTGGCAAGCTTTTTGGGCTACGCAACGCATGGATTACTTGATGCATGCACTTCTTACGGCACGCAACTCTTTTGGCCTTTCTCCAATGACCGTATTACTTGGAATAATATATCTGTTGTTGATCCTTTGTTTACCATTCCCATCTTATTTCTGATAGTAGCTGCAATAATATCAAGAAAAAAGCTATTTAGTTTTTTTGCCATTGTATGGATAATTTTTTATCTAATGTTAGGTTTTATTCAACATGAAAGAGCTTTATCAGTTGCGACCAAACTTGCGCTTTCAAGAGGGCATAATCCAGAGCGTCTGACGCTTAAGCCATCATTTGGTAATATGATTTTATGGAAGTCTATTTATCAGTATGAAGATAGGTTTCATGTTGATGCCATTCGAACTGCTCAATACTCAACTTGGTGTTCTGGAGAAAGTATTCGAATTTTTGACTATCAATATCATTTGCCAAATCTTGAAAAATACAGCCAGCAAAGAAATGATATCGAGAGGTTCCGCTGGTTTTCACAGGACTATTTGGGCTTTGAGGATGAAAAAAATCTTGTGACAGATGTTCGTTACTCCATGATACCAAATCAGATTGAGCCAATGTGGGGTCTGGTCATTGATGTTCAGCGAGGCATTAAAGAGCATGCGATTTGGTGGACAAGTCGTGATCTAGAGCAAAGTCAGTTAGCCTTATTCAAAGAAATGTTAAGTGGTGATAAGTGTAGAAACAGTTTTTGATATCATAGATTAAAACTTTGCTTACTGTCACTACATGTAATATATATCCTTGAGTGTGGATCCTCCAAATACCATAACTATTGTTAAAAAGTACTAGTGCTAATACATCTTGGCCTGGAAACTGTCAAATGATTACAACAAAATGAAAAATGGTATTTTTTAGAAATTTTATTGTATGGAAAGGACTATTCAGGGTTTTTTAAGTACAAAAGAAAAATTATTTGCAGGCATTTCCTCAGTACTCAAATGGATTAAACCCGCCTCATCAAACAAATTAAACATGTCTATGTCATTTTTGTATCCTAAACAGGGGTCAGTATTAATTAAGCTATGATGAAACTCCATATCTCTCATACTTATAAGCTTTCCATTACGCATAAAAGGTCCGTAAATAATTGAAAGGCCATTTGCAGTAAGTGCCTTTGATATTTCTTTAACCAAAATTTTTGTTTCTTTAATGCTAATCAAATGTAACAAGTTCACCAAGAGAATAAAGTCTTGAGGATGATGCTTTTTAGACCAACCTTCTTTAGTAGCATCTAAAAGGCAAGGAGGCTTCAAGTTTGTTAAATTCTGGTCATTACTCCAGCAGCGGATACTTTTCAGACGGGTTTCATCCACATCTGAGGGCTGCCAATTTAGAAAAGGCATTGCAGAGGCAAGTTTTACAATATGCTGGCCTGTACCACTGGCTATCTCGAGTGCGTTACCTGATTTGATTGCAGTCTTTCTCACTAATTCCACGATAGGTTCTACGTTTCTAACTGCAGACGGTGCATTAAGACGACCGTCGCTCTCACAATTTGCTGCACTGGATGTTTCAGGAAGATTTCTACTGTAACTCATATTCAGATTTTTAAAAAAAGGTTTTTTTGAATTAAAAAACTTTATATTAGATAATTTGTATTAATAAAAGAATCATAATTATTCTTTACAATTATTAAAGGCTTTTGAGATTTAGTTTAGAATTAGTAATAAAAGTAAAAATTTGAGATGATATAATCACAACATATTCTAATAATTTTCTTTGAAATAGCATAGATAACTATAAATTTATATTTTTTGGAGATAGTAAACTGTAAAGTTATTATATGTGCTTTTTAATTGTTTAATGTTAAGTAGCTCACTTTTGAAAGAACTGAAAGAATAAAATTTTAAAATGAATATGCTAAATACATTTATTAAACCTTTACATCGTGAAGGTATAAAATTTGTACTAATTTTTAGTGTTACTTCGGTAATTCTATTCCTAATTTATTTTCCATTAGGATGGGTCGGAATTGGCCTTACCTTTTGGTGCTATTATTTTTTTCGAGATCCGAAACGTATTACGCCGGTTCGAGATGGTTTATTAGTAAGTCCAGCAGATGGAGTGATTTCACTTATTAAAAAAATTAAACCGCCGCCAGAACTAGGAATAGAGAGTGAGGATCTTACAAGAATTAGCGTTTTTATGAATGTATTTGATTGTCATGTAAACCGATCACCAATAGCTGGAGAGGTTGTTGATATTAATTATCGTCCAGGAAAGTTTTTCAATGCCTCATTAGATAAAGCTAGTGTTGATAACGAACGTAACACATTGGTAATTAAAATCCCAGACGGTCGGAAGATTATACTGGTACAGATAGCTGGTATGGTTGCAAGGCGCATAGTATCATTTGTAAAACCTAACCAGAAATTGCGAACTGGACAAAGGTTTGGTCTAATTCGATTTGGATCTCGAGTAGATATTTATTTACCAAAAGGAGTACAACCTCTTGTGTGCATCGGCCAAACTATGATTTCAGGTGAGACAGTAGTAGCAGATTTAAATAGCACAGAACAAGCACGTAATGGTCGAAAGGAATGATTGATGGGCAAAACCAAAAATCAAAAATTTGAGCTTTCACTGACCCAATTATTACCTAACATGATGACTATTGCTGCTATATGTCTTGGAATAACAGCTATCAAACACGGCTTTGAAAGTAAATTTCAAAGTGCTGTCCAACTGATTTTGTTGGCAAGCATTCTTGATGGATTAGATGGTCGCGTGGCTAGGTTGTTAAGGAGCGATAGTAAATTAGGTGCAGAACTAGATTCATTAGCTGATGTCTTGAATTTTGGTGTTGCACCGCCTTTTGTTTTATACTTCTGGGCGTTACAAGATCTGCAAGGCATAGGCTGGTTTTCAGTACAGATCTTTGTGGTTTGTTGTGTAGTTCGATTAGCACGCTTCAATGTAAATAGTAAGTCTGATGAAGAAGTTAATTCCAGCGGTTATTTCAATGGTGTTCCAGCCCCAGCAGCAGCCCTTTTGGTAATGCTACCTATGTATTTTTCATTCGCGTTTGAGATTGTTAACTTCATGCCATCTTTGGCTATCTGTGGCCATTTGGTACTCATAGGCCTTTTGATGATTACCAATATTCCAACCTGGTCATTTAAAGTTGTAACCACTTCTCCAAAAAATTCTAAATATTTTTTGATTGGCTTTGCTGTTATTGGCGCTGCTATTTTAAATTATGTCTGGATCACCTTGATCAGTCTATGTATAGGTTATATACTACTTGTAATATTTACTATTATCACTGGAAAGGCGCAACGTGATAGACTAATGTAAGTAAATAGTTAAATTTTGGGGCAATAACTTAGATTGACTTACTAAAAAAGTATCAAAAGGGTTAGCTTTTTTCCTTTTTTTAATTTGAATTTGTCACTTCTGTAATTAATAGCTAAAAAATATACTTGAGGGTGGGATCTCCAAAAATCATTGTATTATTTATTGCAGATTGGTGCCAGTTAGAAAAAATCGAAAAGGTTTAATTCTTCTTTATTCCAGTAGAAACAGCTTTTCCATTTATCACTAGCTTCGGCTCTTTACTAACACCTACTAATTCTGGTCTAGAGGAAAGATACTCTGATACACCTTTTAAACTTTCTACTGCATCCATGAAGAGTTTTACAGATGATAAATCATCAAAAATTGTGTTATCCAAAACCCTAATTAGTGAAAACTGATGATATGTTCCAAAGTCACAATAAAAAGGAGATTTTCCAAAAAAGAATGGTCCAGATTGATCATTTTCCAAAAATTTGTTGAAGTAAAATAATCTGGGTCTAAAATCATCCAATATTGATTTCTTAAAATTTTCGTAATCCTCTCCGACTCTAAAATTAATTGTTGCGTTAAGGGGTTGGAACAATTCTTGACTAGACTCAAAAATAGCGTCTGCGATAGCCTTGTCTTCTAATTTTTTAGGAACAGTTTTTGCTAGTTTAGCTGTGTAGCGCATTATGGACCCACTTTGCCATACTCTTTTTCTATCATTAATAATAAGTAGAGGAAGCTGACCAAAACCTACTTCCTTTTTTACCTCTTGCCATGGCTTATCAAAATAGTCCCAAGGAAAGTGATAGTTATAGGGTATATTTCTATAGCATAGCTGCATCTGAATTGCTTCAGTGAATGCTCTCATTTTAAAATAAATAAGATCAAGTTTGGGTAATTTGACGCTCATAAAATTTCCATTATAAATTTTTGATGGTTCATATAAAAATTGCTAATATTATTAATTTTGTAAGGTTTTGCCTTTTTATGTAAATATAATATATAATATATTTTTTCGATTTATCAAAGAAAGGTTAAGCTAAAGTTTGGTTAAAAAGAATAACAAAACTATTGTCTAATATTTGCAAGTATTTACTGCCCATATATTTAAGCGGAGAATGTAAGAAATTCTGGTCTTATAGAATCAGAATTTTTTTGTAATTTTAGAAATATGATCAAGTTTTGATCTTGTCTAAAATCTTATTTTCATACAATTACTAACACACTAAAATTTTACGATTAAAGTGTAATTAATTTCATAAATTTTTATAGAATATAAATGTTTAAAAATGATTGGATTATAACAAGTAGTAACTTATTATACTTATAAATTTTACAAGCAAACATTCTTACTGCTTGCACTACTGTTAAATAATTTTAGAATTATAAATGGTAACTAAAATTATTCAAAGCTAATCACTTTAAGTCATGGAAAAAGTTTTAGAAATACAAAAAAAAGCATTTTTGAAGGAAGGTCCTCCTTCATTAGAGGTAAGAAAAGACCTACTTAAAAGATGTGTTGCGCTTATAGAAACTCATGAAGAAAAAATAATTAAAGCGTTAAATCATGATTTTCAAAATAGATCTAAAGAAGAAATAAAAATTTCTGAGATTGATCAAACTATCAGAAATATTCTATTCACGATCAGAAAATTAAATAAGTGGATACAGCCCCAAAGAAGATTATCTTCTCTTGGAACAGATATACTTGGTGCAAAAAGTTTTTTAAAGCCAACTCCACTGGGTACAGTAGGGGTAATTTCCCCTTGGAATTTTCCAGTGGGTTTAGTTTTTTATCCTCTTACATCTATTTTTGCTGCTGGCAATAGGGCAATGGTTAAACCATCTGAAATTACATCAGCTACCTCCAGTGTTATCAAAGAAGGTGTTGAAAAGTATTTCGATGTTTCTGAACTTGCAGTGATAACCGGAGGTCCATCTGTAGGAGAAAAATTTAGCAGCCTTAAACTAGATCATCTTCTTTTTATAGGCAGTAATAATGTTGCAAAAAAAGTGGCCTATCAAACAGCAAAAAATCTGGTGCCAACGACGCTAGAACTTGGGGGCAAGAGTCCAACAATCATTGGACTTAATGCTAATATGAAGATAGCAGCAGAAAGAATTTTATTTTCTAAAACTCTTAATGCAGGTCAGATTTGTTTATCACCAGATTATATTTTTGTAAGAAAAGATGATAAAGAAAAATTTATAGCTAAATTACAAGACACTTATTATAAATTTTTTCCTATACCGAATAGTGCGGATCAAACATCTATGGTGAATAAACACCATCTTAAAAGAATGAAGATGTATATTTTGGATGCGACAAAAAAAGGTGCAAATGTAAAGAGTTTAGGGAGAAATGATGATCATAATAAGAATATGTTTTCTACTAAATTGGTTACTAACGTAAATGATAATATGGAAGTAATGAAAAATGAAATCTTTGGTCCTATCCTTCCAATAATGTTTTATGAAAATATTAGTGAAGCTGTAGATTATATTAATAAAAGAGATAATCCATTAGGTCTTTATTACTTTGGAAATAATAAATCTGAGCAAAACTTTGTTATAAATAATACTAGATCAGGAGGAGTTACCATTAACGATACAATGTTTCATATTCTACAATCTAGATTGCCTTTCGGTGGCGTAGGACAGTCGGGACATGGTTGTTTTCATGGTTATGAGGGGTTTCTTAATTTTTCACATCTAAAGTCTATTTATTACCAGACAAGAATAGACTTTATTTTGTCTATAATAAGACCTCCAAGAGGCAAAGCCTTTAGCATTTTATCAAAGATGATGAAAAAGCTTGGATAAAAATGTTAAAACAAGCAGATTTCATTATAGTAGGTGGAGGCTCAGCAGGAGCAGTTATTGCTTCTAGATTAAGTGAAAATAATAAATTTAACGTTTGTCTTTTAGAAGCAGGTGGTTGGGGAAGTAGTATTTTATTTCGAGCTCCTGCTGGGGGATTATTAATGTTGAGAGATAAACCCAAATTTCACAATTGGGCCTTTCATACGACACCTCAAAAGGGTCTTAATGGTAGAAAGGGTTACCAACCTAGAGGGAGAGCACTAGGAGGATCTAGTGCAATAAATGCTATGATTTATATTAGAGGTCAGAAGGAAGACTATGATGGTTGGGCAAATTTAGGAAATGATGGTTGGAGTTGGAAAGACGTGCTTCCATATTTCAGAAAAGCAGAAAATAATGAAAATGGACGGACAGAATTTCATGGTGATGAGGGTCCTCTTGAGGTATCAAATCAAAAAGTTCCAAGATCTATTTCACATGCTTATTTGAAGGCTTGCGCAAACTCTCAGATTAAAATTAATAATGATTTTAATACTGGAGATAACGAGGGAGCAGGTTTTTGGCAATCAACTATATTCCACTCAAAAAATAAAAATGGACAAAGATGTTCAACTGCAGCTGCATATATTTTACCTCATATTGGAAAAAGGAAGAACCTAGATATAATTATTAATGCAACAGCTACAAAAATAATATTTGATGGGAAGAGTGCAGTAGGTGTGGAATTCATTCAAGGTGGACTGAGGAAAGAAGTAAGAGCAAAGAAAGAGATCATTATATCCGCAGGTTCTCTTAAGTCGCCCATTATTTTGCAACGTTCTGGAGTCGGTGATGCCGAAGATATTTGTCCTCACGGAATAACGATGTTACATGATCTACCAGGAGTCGGAAAAAATCTTCAAGATCACATTGACTTCAATTTTTGTTTTAAATCGAGTGATAAGAATATCCTAGGGATATCCCCTGGAGGATTACTTAAAATCCTAGGAGAAACAGCAAAGTGGTTTTTCCATGGGAACTCAATGATTTCTTCAACACTATCTGAAGTTGGAGGTTTTTTTAAAACAGATCCATCTTTAGAAAGACCTGATATACAAAATCATTTTGTAATTGGCCTTATTGATGATCATCTAAGAAAAATCCACTATGGATATGGATATTCCTGCCACGTATGTCTCCTTAGACCTTATTCAAGAGGAACGGTTTGCTTAGCTTCCACGAAAGTTACTGATGATCCTATTATTAATCCAAATTTTTTAAGTGATTCACGTGATTTAAAAAAATTAATAAAAGGTGCAAAATTTACACAAGATATTCTAAATACTCCTCCACTAAAAAAATACAAAATAAAGGAAATTTATGGAGTTCATAATAATCTTAATGATTTAGAATGGGAGAAGCATATTAGAGACAGAGCTGATACTATTTATCATCCGGTAGGAACATGTAAAATGGGTAATGACGAGTTATCTGTTGTTGATAACAAATTGAAGATAAATGGACTAAAAAATATTCGAGTAGCAGACGCATCTATAATGCCTAACATTATTTCGGGCAATACGAACGCTCCTACAATCATGATCGCAGAAAAATGTTCGTCAATGATTCTCGAAGAGTATTTGTAGTGAAAGATTTTCGATTGATTAGTAATAAATAATTAGTTTAATTTTAGATTTCATTACAAAGTTGCCTTATGGAGGAAATAGAGGAAGATTATTTTGGGTTTATATTTTTAAGATTATACAATTATCATTTAACCCTTAGACATAAATTTGAGTTTTGGATGTTATAAAAAACATAGAATAATATTTGCATTTACTTATGCTATTATATTTTTATTAAGAATGGTATTAATGTCTTAAATTTCTAAAAAAATGTTCTAACAATTATAATAATAATAAATCATAAATGGTGAGACAATGATCCGTATAATACAAGAAACTCTTACTATCAGTGAATTAGTTAAGAGGGAGGGACTTTACTATAAAAAATTCACAAATATTCCATTTAATGGAGAGGTGTCAGGAAAGTTCAGCGGTAAAATTAAGAATGGGAAGAGCTATGGTGAATGGTTAATTTTTCACAAAAATGGTCAGTTATGGATGAAAGGCATCAAGAAAGAAGGAAAAATGGACGGACTTTGGGAATTTTATAACGCTAAAGGTCAATTATGGAGTAAAGGCAAATATAAATATGGTAAAAAAGATGGTCTATGGAAGTTCTTCAATGTAAATGACACTATAAAAAAAACTGAGCGATATAAAGATGGCTTAAAAATAGAATAATAGTTTTTTACTATCTAATTGACCTTAAAATCTAATAATTCACCATTTTCTATAATTTTAAATTAGAGTTTGAGCAAGACTCGACAAAATAAACAATACTTATTCACTCATAAGAGCCCTAAATACCCATAGCCTAATGCTATCAGGTGATACTTATTAAGCAAGAATTTTTTGGAGCCCAGGTATTTTCTATAAGATAAGGGAGTAGAATTTATTTATTTGTTTTGTAAATTTAAAAGCTAGAACTAACTAATAGACTTATTCTTTGGCTTAAAATTTTTTAACAAGTTAATCTATATTTTGTGTTTTAAAATTATTCATTTAATTACCAAAAACAAAATTATTTGGTATAGTACTCTTTTGAGAAATAATCTAATGAGAGGTTCAGTATGCACTTTGAACTGATGTTACCTTATCAAATTAAGGAAGCCATTACCAAAAAAATACCAGTAGTTCTTCCCATAGGAGTCATGGAGTATCATGGTGAACATATGTCCGTTGGGATGGACACACTTGCAGTAACAAAGGTCTTGGATAGATTAGAGAGCCACATGGAAGTAGTTATTCTACCATCTTTTAGCTATGGGGCTGCCAGTTATGCGGTTGCAGGTCCAGAAGGAAGTGGGACCTTAAATGTTGATGCATCGGTACTAGCTCCTTTGGCTGAGCAAATTTTTACTGGTCTGTTGAGAATTGGCTTTCGAAATATTCACGGTATAGTACACCATCAAACCGAAAATTTTTCATCAGGCATGCCAACTGACTTAGCATTTAAAATTGGTGCGAGGCAGGCAATTTTTAAATTTCAAGAACGTACTGCAGGTGAGGCTTGGTGGGGTTCACAAGACATGAGTGATTATTATAATAGTAATCAGGAAGGAAGAGATCCATTTAATTGGATAAAGTTACATCCATTAATGGATGGAGAAATTATCAAAAATTATATTTTTGATCATGCAGGAGAAGGAGAAACTTCGCTCTTGATGGCTCTTGCTCCAGAAGGAGTTGAAATTGATCGTATATCCGAAAATAGTACCTGGTATACTGAGTCGGCAAATAATTCATCATCCGAAAAAGGGGAGTTGGTAACTACTCAAATTGTAAAAAGCTTGATGGAGCGGCTTAAGTAAAATTATTCTATATAATAGAATTGTCATGTTTATAGAGTATGATTTTTCTTTCAGTAAACATTGTACAGAAAATGAAAGATATACATTTGGATGGAGGACCTCAAAAACCACAAATTATAACTAACATAAATTTCTGCTTATGCATTTTGGTTTATAGAGATATCTTTACTGGTAGTATGGTTTGGGTAATAAAAAGCTTGAAAAATTAATTAACGGAGTGTTGTAAGAATTTGTTTTAAAGGCTTCTTTATTGTTGCAGCAAATGGCACTCTGGCTTCTTTTGCGGGGTGTCCTATTGCCACTATCATTACAGGTTTATTAGATGTTGGTCTATTACATATTTTTGTTAAAAATTTCATTGGATTTGGTGTGTGTACAAGGCAATAAAGCCCAGCTTGATGAATGGCTGAAATTAGAAATCCACATGCTATACCAACACTTTCAGGGACATAATAATTTTTATAAGTAGATCCATCAGTTTTTATTCCATATCTCTCAGCAAAAATAACTATGAGCCATGGTGCCTTTTCCAGATGTAGCTTGTTTGGACCAGTGCCTATAGGTTCAAGTGCTCTGAGCCATTCATCATGATTTAGACTAGTATAAAACTTTTTTTCTTCTTTTTCTGCTGCGTGCCGAATTTTCATTTTAATTGTATTGCTTGATATTGCTACAAAATGCCAAGGTTGATGATTTGCACCACTTGGTGCCATGGCTGCTATTTTAATGCAATTTTGTATAACTTCTTCTGAAATAGGTGTATCGGAAAAATTTCGTATAGTTCTTCTAAAAGAAAAAATCTGATAAAGGGATTTTGTTAATGCCTTTATTTCCTTTTCACTTTTTGTGGGCATTTTAGGAAATAAAACAGGTTCATAAGTAGACATTTATATTGCCTCGCATAGTATATACGTTGAGTCACGAATTTTTTAGTCTTTATAACAGGATACTAATTTTAATATAAATATTGTTTTTTTAAAGTTTTTATAATTTAAATTTCATTTTGGCATGATTTGTGATAGAAGAAAAATGGTTATTTATCTTCCATTTGTAAAAATGTATGTAAAAGCCTGTTTGTATATGTGCCTTTGGTTTTAAAGATTGAAGGCACATTTAATAATATTTTTATTTAAAATATCAAAAATATTAATAGAAAATACTGATGAAATTTTGCTAAGAGCCTTTAATGATAATAAAACTGCTCAAGAAATTAGTAGTAAAATAATTTGGTTGGGATGGCATACAGAATCTATGGCTATATTAGATGATTAATAAAATTTTTATCTTTTTTAATTCAAATATTAATTAAATCACTTATCATTAATTAAAATCTATTTAGAGTGATATAAAATTATGATACCCACATTGCAAATAGTGAAAGTAATTATTTCTGCGATGATTATTTTGGTTGCTACAGAGGTTAGCAATCGATCAACTACCATTGCTGCGATTATTATAGCACTGCCTTTGGTTTCTATAATTTCACTTATATGGATTTGGGTTGAAACAAAAGATATAGAACAAATATCAACTATTAGTAAACAAATATTTTGGTTTGTAATTCCTGGTTTACCTATGTTCCTTATTTTACCTTTTTTTCTCAGTAAAGGCTTAGGTTTTTTTATTTCTTTAATAATAAGTTGTTTAATTACAGTAATTCTTTTTTATATAACACAAAAAATAATAACCAGTTAATCTCTACTATTTAAATTTTTGTCAGAAATCCCGAGTAAATTAAATAATAAGAATATATTACTAAATGGTTAACCAATACACAGACTTATAATTAGGTAATTTCAATCAAAAAGAATCATAAGTATAGAAATTAATAACAATAAAATTGCCAATATTTCTTTTAACACCGGTTTTTCGCGAAAGAAAAAAATCGAAAAGAAAATAGCAATTATAAGTTCAATTTGACCTACTGCTCTTACAGGTGCAACCGCATTAGCTGAAAAGGCATAAAACCAACAAAAACTTGTTAAAGCTCCAAAAAAACCTACTGAAATTGAGCTTCTCCAATATTTAAGGCTCAAAATAAATTCTGAAGAAGTATAATTTATCATCCAGGTTCCCATTACAAATGTTTGGATTATAACTGAAACTCCTAATGTAGTACCTGCTTTAATAAATAAATTATTTCCTTCTAGTGAGTCTGTTGCTGCGCGAAAAAAAACACTACATAATGCTAATAACGCACCACATAATAATCCTAAAATAACTTGCTTTGTGGATAAAGAAATAATTATATTTGAGAGACTTATTTGACCCTTCGCGACAGCAAGTAAAATAATTGCTATAAAACCCAGACATATAGCTAGATTAGTCTGCATAGTTGTAATTGTACCTAGAATGATGCTTTCAAAAAAAATAGCTTGAATAACTTCAGTTTTTGAAAAGGCTGTTGCTGATGCAAAAGACTTCAAAGAAAATAGTTTTATTAGAAGCACGGTAAATATTATTTGTAAAATGCCAGCAGCTGTAACCCATAAAAGAAAAATATAATTTAGAGTTGGTAATGTTTCATTAAATATTAATGAGTAACTCAGCAAACCTAACCAAGCAAATGGAATAGCATACAAAAACCTTACATAGCTGGCACCTATATCACCTAATATATTTTTAAGCCTTTTTTGTTGGGCACTTCTTATACTTTGTGAAAGTGCTGCTAACACAGTTGCCCAGATCCATAACTCCAATTGAGGCCAACCTTTCAGATTTTGAAACTGATGATGAAAATTTATTTTTAATACTCTATCTCAGGTTGTTAATAAAAGTATCCATTTATTTTTAATTATGATAAAAAAGTTTTATGAAAAATCAAAACCATCTGTATTTAAGTAAGCTAAAGAAAACAAAATATAGCCTTGAAAAGTCACTAAATGACTTGGAGCAATATGATCTCGATGAAGAAAGCATTAGAATGATTAAGATTTTAAAAGATCGGATAAAGGAAAATCAAAAACAAATAATTGCTCTGGAAAAAGAAATTAATAATAGTTAAGAGTACCTATATTTTGAAATACAATAATTATAACTATAAGATTTCCGAAATTTTGATAAATTCTTAAATTTGATATTTTTATATTTTATATCTTTATTAGAGAGATTAGAATAAGATTTTCTGACGAAACAATTAATATAATTTTTTATAATGAAAATAGTACTGAATATTAAAGAATTATTGGAAGAGGGTCAAATTGATCAGACAGAGTATGACAAATTACTTTTACTATCAAAAAGGCAAACTACAAGTTTAGCTTTTAATCTTCTATTAGGTATTGGTATTGTAGCCACTAGCATCGGAGCAATAGCCTTAGCACCCTCTCCTTATTCTTGTTTTATTTTTGGATTAATAGTTTCTGTAATTGGTCTTTTAGTTAAAATTAAAGCGAGTGATCAATGGATGGTACTTTCAATTACCTGCCTAATATCAGGTCTTCTTATGAGTTCTGTGGCTATAGTATGGTTTGAAGATTATTGGTTTCAAGCGACTACATATCGGTCTATATCTTTCATGGTATTCATTTTAGGGTTTTCTGCCTATTTTTTGAAAAGCAATTTACTTTCTGCACTCTCCATCTTAAGTTTATCAACTCTTTTAAGTGTAGGAGTAGGCTATGAGTTTGCATCATATTTTATTTGGGTTGAGTATCCACTTCTCACTATTATCATTTTTTCTATTTTGGCCATTTGTCTTTATTCACTTTCAAAAAAAGTTACTGTTGAGGATGAAAAATTATTACTTACAGGATCTCGGGTGTCAGTATTATTAGTTAATTTAGGGTTTTGGATTGGCTCTTTATGGGGTGATATTTGGTTAGAGCCAGCATATTTCTTTTCAATCACATGGGCTCTAGCTATTTTTGGAGTAGGATTTTGGGCTTGGAAAGCAAATAGAGTTTGGTTAATTAACGTGTTGGGAGTTTTTGGTTCAATACACTTTTATACACAGTGGTTTGAAACTTTAGGAGCACAACCAGAAAGTCTTTTCTTGGGTGGTGTCATTGCTGTGGGGATTGCTATCTTATTTAAAAGATTTAATAATAATCTTAAATTGGAATCCCGAGATAATTAACTATTCAAATAAAAACATCGATGTAACTACTTAGTTTGGTTATAGCTATTTAAAATGAAAAATTATTTATATTTCTGGGAAGATTTTGAAATTAATCAAGAAGTAAATTTAGGAACTTACGAATTTACTGAAGATGAAATAATAGAATTTGGAAAAAAATTTGATCCTCAGTATTTTCATGTTGATCCAAAACTTTCAATGGCATCAGAATATAAAGGATTAATAGCTTCTGGTTGGCATACATGCTCAGTTATAATGAAACTAATGTGTGATAAATTTCTTAATAGAACTAATACTCTTGGTTCCCCAGGTATAAGTAATTTAAGTTGGTTTCATCCTGTAAGACCTGGAGATAAGATAACTGGATACTGGGAAGTAATAGAAAAAAGGGAATCTAGATCAAAACCAAGTATGGGTATAATGAAATTAAAAATTTTTGGAATTAATCAAAATAGAGAAACTGTAATAAATATGGTACCAACAATTTTTATTTATAAAAAAAATAGAAATTAAATAAAATCTTAGTCATTTTAATTTTAAAAATTTTTTTTTCAAAGCTAACATTTTAGATTATCTTAAAAATAATTATAACTTTTATATTGCTTAAAATGGTTCTTAATTTCCCACCGCAAAGAATAATTTGCTTAACAGAAGAAACTGTCGAAACTCTTTATCTTTTAGGAGAAGAGAAAAGAATTGTTGGGGTAACTGGGTATGCAGTAAGACCCAAAAGGGTGAGGCTGGAAAAACAAAGAGTAGGATCTTTTATTTCTGTAAATATTGAAAAAATTAAAAAATTAAAACCAGAATTAATTCTTACTTTTTCTGATGTACAAGCTAATTTAACCAAACAACTTATACTGGAAGGATTTAATGTAATTTGCTTCAACCAAAAGAGTATTAGCGAGATTTTTAGTATGATTAAGTATGTTGGATCTTTAGTAGGAAATGTGGAAGGGGCAATAAATTTAGTAACTAAATTAGAGAATTTAATAAAACAAATAAAGAAAAAAAACAATAAATACAAACCTAAGGTATATTTTGAAGAATGGAATGATCCTTATATTTCAGCAATTGGGTGGGTCTCAGAAATAATAGAGATAGCGGGTGGTGTTGATATTTTTTCAGAAAGAAGCAAGGATCATAAATCTAAAGTAAGATCGGTTTCTTCCAACGAAGTCATTTGTAAAAATCCAGATATCATTTTTGCATCTTGGTGTGGTAAAAAGGTAAATTTTAAGAAAATAAAAGAAAGGGATGGTTGGGATTCAATTAGTGCTATTAAAACAAATTCTTTATTTGAAATTAAATCCCCTATTATTTTACAACCTGGACCTGCGGCACTGACTGATGGATTATTACAAATTAATCTTTGCATTGAGAATTGGAAAAAACAATATAGTAATTAACGGAATTAATTCTTGAATTACTTTTCTTAATAATTTTATGGAAATATAACTCTAAAAGAAAGTGAAAATTGATTATAAAGCAAAGTTACTATTCTTATAAAAATAAACATTTTTTATCATTATTATTAATGACCCTTGGTTCTATAGCTATTAGCTTAAATGGATTAGTTCTTAGGAATATAGATTTAGCAGATGACTGGACAATAATATTTTACCGAGCTTTTTCCTTTTCTTTGGCTATTTTTTTGTATTTGATTTTTAAATACAGAAATGACGTTTTAAAAAAAATTATTGAAATTAAATTTTATGGGCTCCTTGGAGGAGTTGTATTAAGTTTATCAAATATATGTTTCATTTTATCAATGACATCCACAACAGTCGCAAATACTGTTTTTACTATAAGTCTTATACCCTTCCTAACTAGCTTTTTTTCCTTTTTAATTCTTAAAGAAAAATTAGCTAAAATTACTATTTTTACAATGCTTTTAGCATTTGGGGGGGTATTAATAATGTTCTATGGTGTTTTGTTAATAGGGGCATTGTGGGGGAACATACTTGCTCTTTTTGCTGCAATTTGTTTCTCAATCTTTACCATAATTTTGAGGAGAAATAAGAATATTGATATGCTGCCATGTTTATTAATATCAGGTATCATTGCTATGGCATTATCTTTATTTCAAAAAATGGGATCATTGCAAATATCTAGTAATGATTTTTACCTTTGTTTTATATTAGGAGCAGTTCTTTCAGGTTTTGTTAATTGCTGTTTTGTGTTTGCCACAAGGCACCTAATGGCTGCAGAAGTAACTTTATTTTTTTTCATAGAAATTGCTCTTAGCCCATTTTGGGTATGGTTATTTTTGAATGAATATACAACTTTAAATACTCTAATAGGAGGAATAATAATATTAATATCGATTTTACTGAGATCTATATATTTACTCCTTACTAAACGTAAAATAAATTGATTGATAACATAAATTGTCAAATGAAATTATAATACTTAATATTGAATAATGAAAATCAAATTAATATTTTTTTTTTTAATATTTCCAATTCATCTTAATGCTGAAGAACTTCAAGGAGAGAACCTCCTTTTTAGTCCCCCTGATGGATATCAGATAGGATACAATAACAATAATAAAGATATTTATATTCAAGAATGGATACCTGATGGGCAAAATATAAAGGATTGGTCGGAAATGGTAACAATTCAAGTATTATTTAATTATCCAATCGGAGATTTGGATAATTTTGTAAATAACTTCATTGAGATGATTGTGGATATTTGTGAAGATGGAAGAGGTTTGACAATAACTGATGGTGTTGAATATGGATATTTATTCAATTATTTCATGACAATTTGTGGAAGAAATCCAAATACACAAAAACCAGAATTTACAATGGTCAAAGCGATTGCTGGAAACGATGCACTTTACGTTGTACAGAAAGCATGGAGATATGAGCCAACTGATATCCAAATAAAAGATTGGTCGAAGTTGGTCTCTCAAGTTTTTCTTTGTGATAATAAAAATGAAGCTGCACCATGCCCGAAGCTTTAAATTGACTTAGTGAAAAAATCATAACTTTCTTATATTACATATGAATAATTTTAATACCTTTACTCAGGAAAACTATATTAAAATTTTTAATTAAATTGATCGATTTCTCTAGAAAATTTTTCAAATAATTTCAAAGATTCATTTGAATTTAACTTTTTTACTTTACCATCTTTAATATCTTTATGAGTCCACATTGAAGTCATTAGTGGATCACCTCGCATTGCCCAATTAGTAAATAACCTTCTTTTAGTAGAGTTCTCGCTTAACTTATGAATATCTGTGTGTCTTTTGTCACTTAAAATTTTATTGTAAGTAAATTCTAATTCTTTTTGAGGCCCTTCAAGGAACTGTAAATAAAGGTCCTGACGATATATTAAACATCCAGTGACTTTATTTTTTTTATTATTTATATTGGAGGTTTCTAAAATATTTTTAATATTTTTTTCATTAAACCCGACGGGGTTAGAAACATATATTAAATTCTTGATCATTTAATGTGAAGATATAACATTTATTGCTTATTTTTTAAAGTTCTAAAAATTAATATTCTATAGAACCCAAATATATTATAATTCATTATGCACTTTTCAAGTTTTTTAATTTATTCCCCTTGGTATTTTTTTTAATTCGTCATAAAAAGGTAAGCTTACGATTTTACAATCATAAAAATTATTTTCTTTCCCTTTGATCGATAAGGTCTTTTCTACCCAATTGCTATTATGGTTAAACAATACGTAGCCAATGCCTTTATTAAGATATGGTGAAAAAGCTCCTACAGTTGTTCTACCAACTATTTTATTTTTATAATATATTTCAGAACCACCAAAAGGAATAAAATTTTCTGATGTTATCCCGAAAAGTTTTGTTTTTTTACTTGATTTAAGAAGACTGTCTCTACCAATAAAATAATCCTTAGATAGATCAATATATGCTCCTAGTCCAACTTCAAATGGATTATTAAATCGATTCATATCTGTACCATAATCTAAAATACCAGCTTCTATTCTTCTAATTCCCATTGAATCTAAGCCTGCTGTTTTTATTTTATAAGCTTCCCCCTTTTTCATGATATAATCCCATAAACCAAGATGATCATCTTTAGGACCATTACTGTAAACTTCAAAGCCAAGTTCACCCGTCCAGCCTGTTCTAGATACTAAAAACTTTTGGCCATTAAAATTTAGTATCTGACAGTTAAAATATTTAAAATTTTTAATGTTTAATTCGGGAACACATTCTTTTAAAACTTTAAGTGCTTTTGGACCCTGTATTTGTACTACCCAAGATTTTGGATCCTTAATTTTTACTCTTAAGCCCTTAGAATGAGCTAATAACCATGTTTCAAAATCACCATCAGCATGAATATACCAGAATTTTTTAGTAGTTAATCTAATCAGAACTCCATCCATCATAACTCCACCGTCATGGTTACAGGAAATTACATATCTGGCTCTATTTATTTTAAGATCATAAATATTTCTAGTGAATATATTTTCTAATAATATTAATGAGTCAGGCCCACTTATTTCCAGTGGTTTTTCAGGGACGTCATAAAGCATTACATTTTTTTTTAGATTCCAATATGAAGAAGTTGGATCTACTTCGGTGGATAATGGATAAAATCTCTTTGCAGAAATACCAAGAACAATTTTTTTAGTATAGTATTTATTAAGATATGGACTCAATTCAATACGTTTTGAACTTACAACAAATGGGTCATGTGAAGCTCCGTAATTTTTTTTCATAATCATTTACAACCTTTAAAAATGCTATTATTTCATAAATATTTAGTAATATATCAATTTAGATATTCGTTTTTTCTAGAAATGATAATAATTCAAAAACTCAAAATTCTGTTATAAACAAAAGTTTAATGAGAAATTCATTTTATCTTAGATCACTTTATTGATAAGATTCTGTAAAATTGGTTGCAGAATTTCTGTTTAAAAAAAATTAATTAGGTCCTCTTGCTAGTATTCGATTAGAAATAATTTGAGCTTGAATTTCAGCTGAGCCTTCAAAAATATTGAGAACTCTTGCATCACAAAGAATTCTGCTTATGTCATATTCTAGTGCATATCCATTACCACCGTGTATCTGTAAGGAATTATCTGCACATGACCAAGCAATTCTTGCACATAACAGCTTAGCCATGCCAGCCTCTAAATCACATCTAAATCCAAGATCTTTATTTTTTGCAGCAAAGTATGTTAATTGTCTTCCTAAAACAATTTCAATAATCATCATTGCTATTTTATTATAAACTCTTTCAAAATTAATAATGGATTTATTAAATTGTTTTCTATTAGAAGCATAAGACATGGCTAAATCGAGAGCATTTTGTGCAACACCTACTGCCCTGGCTGCAGTTTGGATTCTAGCACTCTCAAAAGTTTTCATTAGTTGTGAAAACCCATTGTTTTCATTTTCTCCTAAAAGACTAATCTTTTCTACTTCTAGATTATCCAATCTTAATTCAAATTCTTTCATTCCTCTATACCCTAATACTTTAATCTCTGTTCCCGATATACTTTTATTAGGAAAAAAATCATCTTCTTTACCTTGATTTTTTGGGACAAGAAAAATAGACAAACCCTTATATTTCAATAAAATGTCAGGATTTGTCCTAGCTAAAATAATAAGGAGATTTGATCTAGATGCATGAGTTATCCAAGTTTTGTTACCTGAAATTAAAAATTTACCATCATCTTTTTTTGCTTTAGTAGTTATAGATCCTAAATCCGATCCGCTATCTGGTTCAGTAAAACAAGCAGCTGGTATAGTTTCACCTTTAGAAATTTTGGGTAACCAAAAATTTTTTTGAGTTTCTGTTCCATCATTTAAAATTAACTCACTTGCTATTTCTGTTCTAGTTGCCAAGCTACCAACACCAATATAGCCTCTTGCTAATTCTTCAGAAACAACACACATTGCAAGTTTATTTAATCCGAGTCCCCCATATTTCTCTGGAATTGTCAAACCAAATACTCCAAATGTTGCTAAGTCGTCTATTATTTTTTGGGGTATAAGTTTGTCTTCAAGGTGCCATTTATTAGCATTATTGTAAACATTTAAGGAGTTAAATTTTTGGAACTGTTCTCTAATTTGCTCATATTCAGTTTCCAATCCAGTATTTTCAAGTGTTATTATGTTATCTTTATTAATTGCTATTTTTACTAAACGTTCTTTTAGTTCATTAACATTGCAAAAATTAAAATTTTCACTAATTTTTAATTCATCATTTTTATTTATACTCTCAAAATCAGTAATTTTAATAAATTCAGTTTGAGACATTGGTATGCCATTTAGAATTTGACTTATATATTCAATGAAAGAAATATCTAAGATTAATTGTTCAAATTCATTTAATTTATTTTTATTTGTTAACTCAATTCCCCATTTATTTATTTGCCTTAAGGCTTCTATATATGTAGCAATCCAGGCAAAACCGTGGACAAGATGCTGATTTCTTTCCTCCCATACCTTAAAACTATCCTGACTTAACTCTTTTTTTGCTACCAATTCTTTTTTTATTTTTTCGAATATATTTTCCAGACCTTTAATAATATTGGAATATTTATTAGCAATAGAGTTTTTTGTATTATTTGTTTTATTTAACATAATAGGTAATTATTTTATCAAAAATTGGGTATTTATTAATATTTTAGACAAGAATCAAACTTTTGTTTTTATCATTATGCTTTTTAGAATTATTATTTAGACCTAAATAAATACCTTTTTTTTCTATATGTCTAGATGCACTCCAGCATAATATGAGAGAGTCTACTAAGTCGTCAGGTTTTGCTTTTATATCATGTGATAATTGCTTCCTAAGTGAAATTGGATCAAATCCAAGGTTAGTTACAAGATTAAGTCTATCAAAAAATCCTAAAAGCCCACTTTTACCAAATTTTAAAAAATCTCCTTTTAACTCACGAAAACTACACTCAGGGTGACCTTCATATAATACATATCCTTTTTCAATAAGTTTTTGAGACTCTTTTAATTTTTCATTAATCATCCACATTTGTTTAGATAATCCATGATTGGTTATTTCTTTATTTAATTTATTTGCAGATGCATAATCATTTTGTAATGATGCTTTTTTGCATGGTGGGGCAAAAATTGAGTGGCGTCTTGGTCCAATAAATTCCCTAGCTTTTACATCACATTCCCGTATGTTTTTTTTTTCTTCAAGTCCTATTGGTATATCTACAATAATAAAGTTTCTTTCAGGAAGTTTTGATATTAGTTCATCAAGAGATTTTGAATAAAGACAAAAACAATTTTCAAAATCAAAAGGTTTGGAATAGCTTGCCAACCACCCATTACTACATCCGTCAATTCCTACTGCATACATCATATATTCCTTCAAATGTTGAAAAATTTCACATAGTTTTTTCTATTTTTATAAGTAAAGGATTTTTTTAGTATTAATTTTTAGATAAATTATGTATATACATTCAAAACAATCCGAAAATAATATATAGCTTTTACGATATTTAAATATTTACACTTATATTTTAAAGTAAAATTTCTATTTTTGTTCAATTAAATTTTCAAGCTTTTTTAAAACTTTATCACTAACATCTTCTAAAGGGTATTCTGTTAATATAGCCTGTTTTATAGTATTTCTAGTAAATTCTAAATCAAATCTTTTACCATTTTTATCCATACCTGTATTAACCAAAAAAACATTACAATTATGTTTTTTTATTTTTTTCATTAACATATCACTATATTCTTTTACTTTACGTGGCATAAATGGAGAACCATAACATGGTGAAAATGTTCTTTTGATTTCATCAGTTCCAGCTTCTGTCCCTGGCATTTGACTTGTATAACCAGTTTCAAAGAAACGCTTTACAGTATTTCCACTTATTCTACTAATAGCAGGAAAAACACCCTCAGCATCCATAGTTAGAAAAAATATATTATTAGCATGATCAAAATTACTACGTTTATGATAAGCATTTTCTACACAAGTTATAGGATAACTTAATCTTGCATTTAATGCCTTAGGATTTTCTTCTACAAGAGTATTACGTTTTTTGGCTGTTGCTACTGCATCAAAAATTGTTCTATGAGTATCAGGTGTAAGCCCTTCACTTTTTGCATAACAACCAGTCTCTATCATTCTTATGCCCATGCTTGTCCATGCTACTTCGTCATCACTTATAAGTTTATAATCTGGATCACTACTTAATGTTGTTTTACCTGTACCACTTAACCCAAACATTAAGTTAGTAGTCCCGCCATATGTAAATGCACCACAATGCATGGGAAGTATTTTGTACTTTGGTAGTTCAAAACTAACAATACCAAATACGCCCTTTTTGATTTCACCAAGAAAGGTCGTCCCACCTATTAACAATGTTTTTTCATCCAAGTGAATAAATATCTTTGGATCCATTTTGATTTCAGTATTGTGATATATAGTCCAATCTCCTACTTGGTCTTCAGCTGTAACTTTAAACATATTCCAAACAAATTGCTTATGACGCTCATCATTGGTATGTAATGTAAAATTAGTCCCTACTGTTTCAAAATTCATAGGGGATAAATATTTTTGACTTTTTAATATTTTTAAAAATTCTTTATAATCTTTTTCCTTACCAATTTTATTATATTTTGGTCTCGTTAGATCTAAAGCTTTGGTTTGCCTTCCAAAGAAAAATTTATTATCTGGACTGCGTCCTGTTGGATTTGTAGTTATACTTATATTAGCCATAGTAATCCTTATTCGTTACGATCTAAATTTCCTATAATCAAATTAATTTTAATTAAATTAAATTATTTTTTAAAATAATTTATTATTGTAACATTGAATAATGAATAAATTTTTAAGTCAATAATTAGCATGAAGATATCTAAAGATAATAGTAAAATAATACATGCCTCAAGTGTTGATATTAATGGAAAGGGAGTCGTTATACTTGGAAAGTCTGGTGCTGGTAAAAGTAATTTAGCAATAAAACTTATATCAATGGGGGCAAAATTAATTTCTGATGATCAAACCCACTTCAAGTTAAAAGAAAATAAAATTATAATAAGCAAACCTGAAACTACCCCAAATTTTATTGAGGCACGAGGTATTGGATTAATCGAGGTTCCTTTTGTGGTTTCAGCTAAATTATTTTGCTTTGTAAAGATTACTAATCTAGAATTAAAACGTTTACCAAATGCAAAAAAGAAATATTGCTTTGGAAAAAAAATAAAAATGATGGAATTTAATCCTTTTTATAATAATGAAAGCGCTCTTTTCATGAGCTTAAGATATGGAGTAAAACACAATACTATTTAAGGTAATTTCTTGGAAACTGATCATTATAACCAATTAATCATTATCACTGGTGCATCTGGAGCAGGTAGGACTACTGCAATAAATGTTTTTGAAGATGTTGGTTTTGAATCAGTAGATAACATACCAATATCCATGATAGATAGCTTAGTTTTGAGTAAAACGAGAAATAAAAACTTAGCATTAGGGGTAGATATAAGAACAAGAGAATTTTCTCCTGAAAACTTAAGAAAACTTTCTTCAAAATATAAAAAAATGATAGTAAAAATAATCTTTTTAGATTGTGATTCAAATAAACTTTTAAAAAGGTTTAATGAAACTCGTAGGAGTCATCCTTTGTCTGGAGTTAAATCTTTATCAGAGGCATTAGTTGAAGAAATGGAGTATCTGAAACCTATAAAAGAGTTTGCAAACATCATTATTGATACAACTGATTATAGTCCTAAAGACCTCAGAGAAGAATTATTAAGTAATTTATCAATTACTAAAATAAAAAAATTTAGCGTTTTATTAGAGTCATTTTCTTATAAAAACGGGTTACCTAGAAATTTTGATATGATATTTGACTGTAGGTTTTTGAAAAATCCATACTGGGTTTCACATTTAAAAGAATTAGATGGTCGTAATAAAAAAGTACAAGATTTTGTATGTAGTTCAAGTGAATTTAAAACATTCTTTTCAAAAGTATTTTCTTTGATTAATTTTTTGATTCCTCAAGTTCAAAAAGAGGGGAAAAGTCAGTTTTCAATTGGATTTGGCTGTACAGGAGGTCAACATCGTTCAGTAGTTTTTGTTAATAAGTTAAGGAAAAAATTAAATAGTGATGGCCATAATGTCCTCTCTAATCACAGAGACCTTCCAAATTAAATTATGTAAATTTTAAAGGTAAAAAAGATTACTACAAAATTTAAATTAAAAATTATAAATGAAAGAGGTCTACATGCTAGAGCGTCTGCAAAATTTGCATCTTTAGTGGACAGCTATCAATCCTTTGTAGAAGTTTCCAAAGATAATTTGGTAGTTCCCGGAAATTCGATAATGGGTTTACTTACTTTAGCCGCAGAAAAGGGATCGGTAATATCTATAAAAATTACAGGAGAAGATGAAAAAAACTTAGAAGAAAAACTAAAAATATTAGTCAATACTTACTTTGGTGAGGGTAAATAATTTTGATCTATCTTGTCGGGACTGGTTTTTCTTCTTTGTAATTATAAAAACCAATTTTATTTTTTCTTCCCAACCAATTTGCTTCTACGTACTTAACAAGTAATGGACATGGACGATATTTAGTATCAGCCAAACCGTCATGAAGAGTGTTCATTATAGCTAAGCAAGTATCAAGACCAATAAAATCTGCAAGTTCCAAAGGTCCCATAGGATGATTAGCACCTAAACGCATAGAATTATCTATACTTTCAACAGTTCCTACACCTTCATAAAGTGCATAAATTCCTTCATTTATCATCGGCATGAGTATTCTATTTACAATGAAGGCGGGAAAATCTTCAGAATTAGTAGAGATTTTTCCGATTTTTTTTACTAGATCTTTTAAGCAATTTGTAGTCTCTTCATTTGTCGCTATACCTCTCACTAATTCTACTAACTGCATAACTGGTGCAGGTTTCATAAAATGACAACCCATAAATTTCTCTGGTCGATCTGTTCTAGCCGCTAACCTTGTTATAGAAATTGATGAGGTATTGGATGTGAGTATTGTATGGGGTTGGAGGTGAGGTATTAAACACTTAAATATTTCATGCTTAATTTTTTCATCTTCTGTTGCGGCCTCGATTATTAGATCACACTTGCCAAGCTGAGAAATATCAAATTCTGGCTTGATTTTTTTAACTGAGGAAATACCAACACTTTCTTGTAATCTACCTTTATTAATTGCTTTTTTTAAGTTTTCTTTGATTAATTCAGAAGAATTTGACAAAGCTATTTTATTACTGTCGTTTATCAACACATCAAAACCAGAGGTGGCAAAAACTTGTGCAATACCAAGCCCCATTTGTCCTGCTCCTACTACACCTATAAGTTTGATATTATTAGTCATTGAAATATAATGTTAAATTTAAATTTTATTGGTTAATTCGGGAACAATATTAAATAAATCACCGACTAAACCAAAATCTGCAACTTGAAAAATAGGGGCTTCTTCATCTTTATTTATAGCTACTATAACTTTACTATCTTTCATTCCTGCTAAATGTTGTATAGCTCCTGATATTCCTACTGCAACATAAAGCTCTGGTGCAACCACTTTTCCAGTTTGACCTACTTGCCAGTCATTAGGTGCAAAACCTGAGTCCACAGCAGCCCTGGAAGCTCCTACAGCTGCACCAAGCTTACCTGCCAATTTTTCAACTATCTCAAAATTTTCTTCACTTCCTATACCTCTTCCTCCAGAAACTACTATTTTTGCGGAAGTTAGTTCAGGTCTATCATTTTCTTGGATTTTATCTTCTATCCAAGTAGACATTTTATTTTCAGAAATTAAGCAGCTTGTATTTAAAACCGAGGCACTGTTTGAAAGATCTGGTACCTCGAAATTAGCAGTTCTTATGCTAAGAATTTTTTTCTTATCATTACTCTTTACAGTTTGAAGCGCATTTCCTGCATATATAGGTCTTTCAAAAGTGTCTGTACTTATAATTCTTGATATGTCTGTTATTACCATTACATCAATTAATGCAGCTACCCTAGGTAATATATTTTTTCCGAATGCACTAGCAGCAGAAGCAATGAAATCATAATCCTTTGATAATTCAACTATAAGGGCAGACATAGGTTCTGCTAAACCGTTTTTAAAAAGGGAATTACTTACATTAAGAACTTTATTTACTCCTTTGATTTTAGATGCCTCATTTGAAGCACTTGCTGCATCTTCACAAGCACATAGTACAGTAACATCTCCTAAACTACTTACTGCATTTACAGTTTTCCCAGTTAGGTCCAGAGAAAGGTCATTGTTTACGATATCAGCAATTACTAAAACACTCATTTTAAATTACTCCTACTTCGTTTTTAAGTTTTTCTACAAGCTCATCTACAGAAGAAACTTTAATTCCGGATGGCCTTTCAGGTGGTTCTTTGGTTTCTAAAATCTCCAACCTATTTTTAATTTGAATATTAAAATCTTTAGGGGTTTTTTGCTCTAAAGGTTTTCTTTTAGCTTTCATTATGTTAGGAAGACTTGCATATCTTGGTTCATTAAGTCTTAAATCTACAGAGATTACTGCAGGTAAAGATACTTCAATTACTTGTAAACCACCATCTACTTCTCTAGTGACAGTCGCTTTATTTGTATTAAATTCTATTTTTGATGCATAAGTAGCTTGAGATGTACCCATGAGTGCTGAAAGCATTTGTCCAGTCGCATTCATATCGTTATCAATAGCTTGCTTTCCACATAAAACTAAATCAACTTTTTCCTCAACTACTATAGCATGTAAAATTTTTGCTACGTCTAACGGTTCGATATCATAATTTACATCATTAGTTGCAATGATCAAAATAGCTCTATCAGCACCCATAGCTAAAGCAGTTCTTAAAGTTTCTTGAGATTGCTCTGGCCCAATTGATACGGCAATTATTTCTTCAGCACTATTAGCTTCTTTAATTCTTATAGCTTCTTCCAGTGCTATTTCATCAAAAGGGTTCATTGACATTTTGATGTTTGATAAATCTACACCACTGCCATCAGGTTTAACTCTAACTTTTACATTGTAGTCTATAACCCTTTTAACTGGAACCAAAATTTTCATTTATTCCCTCATTTTTTAAATACATAATCTTCATTAATTCATAAAAAAAAATTTAATTAAACACTAATTATTGTCGCACATTTTCATTCTTTCTTATTTTTGGAAGGAATCCAAAGAATATCATTTTTTCCATTATCATTATATTTCCTTGCTGATACAAAGAACCAATCAGAAAGACGGTTTAAATATTTTAAGACTTCTGGATTAATATTTTCCATTTCCATTAATTCGACTACATATCTTTCAGCTCTTCTACAAGTTGTTCTGCATAAGTGTAACTGAGATGAAACTCTACTACCTCCAGGTAGCACGAATGATTTTATTGGTTCTATGGATGAATTCATCAAATCTATTTCATTTTCTAATCTAAGAACAAAATTATTTGGAAATCTAAAGGGTGAAAAATTATTATTTTTTTCATCTGTTGGAACACATAGATCTGCACCTATATCAAATAGATCATTTTGTATTTTTAAAAGAGAATTTTGAAGATCTTTGTCAATATTTAAAGAAGTTACTATACCAATTAATGAATTAAGCTCATCTACTGTACCATATGCTACAACCCTTTTAGAAAATTTTTTAACCCTTTGTCCATTACCAAGTTCTGTCTTTCCGTCATCACCTCTTTTTGTATATATTTTATTTAGAATAACCATATCTAACCTCTTTTTTCAAAATAAACAAAGGCAATAATTAATAATACTGCTACTGCTTGCGCTATAATTCGCCATCGCATTAATTTGTTAGAATATTTTTTTCCAAAATTCCCACCTTTTGCAAAAGATCCAATTCCAAACATCAGAATGATTAAAACAACAAGACAAGTGATAATTGCAATTATAAATAAGATAGAGGACATTTTTTTTTATATTTTAAATTAAATTTTGAGTTATCAGATTTTAAAGAACCAGTCCAGTGTATTAGTTGGCAAAAGTTTAATCATCATTTGAGCAATTTTAGTTTGGAAAGTAATTTTGTACCTTGCTTTAGGTTTTTTAGAATTTAAAACTTTTATTATTATTTTCGTAACCTCATTTGGTTGTAATTCATAGTTATAAAAAGAATCTTTATAATTATTGTCATATAACCTTTTTATTACCTTTTTTTCATAAGTTTTTTGATGGATAGATTTTTCCCAATCTATCCATTTTTCGAAATGCTTTATAGATTTCTTTTTTATGTCAGTATTTATTGGGCCTGGCTGTATTAAAACAAATTTTATTTTACTATTGTAGTTTTCTCTTCTTAGAGCATCAGTTAGGGCTTCCATTGAATATTTTGTTGCTGAATACAAACCCCTATAAGGTAATGATATAAAACCTAGTACAGAAGAACAGTTTACAATTTTTGGATAATCTGAACTCATCATTAATGGTATACATTTATTTATTAAATCAATTTGGCCAAATACATTTACTTCAAAAATTTCTCTAATAGCACACCTAGGAATATCTTGTACTGCACCAGGTATCGCATATGCTCCATTATTATATAGTGCATCTAGCCTAGATTTTGTTTTCTCTTTTACTAAGTTAACAGCATGAATTATTGAGTCTTCTTCAACTAAATCTAGTTGAAAACTTTCAATACCTAAATTTTTAAAAAAATTGCAATCTGCTTTAGATCTACATGTTGCAAAGACTCGCCATCCTTTATTATGAAGAGTAATAGCAACATTTTTACCAATCCCACTTGAACATCCAGTAATTAGAATATTTTTTGTTTTCATTTTCAAACCTTTAAATTAAAAGCATATGAAATAGTTGATGGATTATTTATGACAAATAAAAAAAATTCAAATAAAGAAATAATATTAAATGAAAATCTAGATGTGGCACTTGGCCAAAGATATCTAGAATATGCTCTTTCTACTATAACTGATCGTGCATTACCAGATAGTAGAGATGGGTTAAAACCAGTACATAGAAGAATACTATTTGCAATGAGGCAGTTAAAATTAGTTCCCTCAGGTTCATTTAGAAAATGTGCCAAAATTGTTGGTGAAGTTATGGGTAATTTCCATCCTCATGGTGATAAGGCTATATATGATTCTTTAGTGAGAATGGCTCAGACTTTTACAACCAGGTATCCACTTATAGAGGGTCAAGGTAATTTTGGTAATATTGATGGTGATAATGCTGCTGCTCAGCGATACACAGAAGCTCGTTTAAGCGAAATCTCTATGATAATGTTAGAAGGGCTTGATGAATCTGCTGTAGATTTTAAAGATAATTATGATGGGTCGGAAAAAGAACCTGAGTTCTTACCCGCTTTTTTTCCGCAACTATTGGCAAATGGCGCTTACGGAATTGCCGTAGGAATGGCTACTAGTATTCCTCCACATAATATAAAAGAAATATTGGAAGCTTCAATAAAATTAATTAAAAATTCAAAATTAGATAATTCAGATCTTGTCAAAATTGTAAAGGGTCCAGATTTTCCAACGGGCGGCGTAATAGTTGATTCTGAAAGTACAATATTAGAAAACTATATTTCTGGAAAAGGCAGTTTTAGAATTCGAGCAAAATTTAGCCAAGAATTTTTATCCAGGGGAAGATGGCAAATAGTAATTACAGAGATACCATATGGTGTTCAAAAATCAAAACTAGTAGAAAAATTAGCTGAACTAATTAATGACAAAAAAATAAACTTACTAAATGATTTAAGGGATGAAAGTGCTGAAGATATTCGGTTAGTACTCGAGCCTAAATCGAAGAATATTTCTCCAGATTTACTTATGGAACATTTATTCAAGAAAACTGATTTAGAATATAGATTTTCTTTAAATATGAATGTTTTGTTTGATGGTAAACTGCCTAGAGTCTCCAACTTAAAAGAATTATTACTAAATTATATTGATCATTGTAGAAATATTTTAATTCGAAGATCAAAATTTAGATTAAGAAATATAGATTCTAGATTACATTTGTTAGAAGGTTTTATAGTAACCTATTTAAATGTGGATAAAGTCATAAGTATAATTCGGTTCAATGAAAATCCTAAGTTAGATCTTCAAAAAGAATTTGACCTATCTGAATTACAAGCAGAAGCAATCCTAAACATGCGATTAAGATCCTTAAGAAAACTTGAACAAATTCAACTTGAAGAAGAAAAAGACCAACTCTTAAAAGAGCGTCTTAGTTTAGAAATTCTTTTAGAAGATGAAGATAGTCAATTGGAAAAATTATCCAAAAATTTTGAGTTATTAAAAACAAAGTTAAGTTTAGATACTTCTTATTTTTGTCGAAAGACTGTCATTGAAGAAAAATCAATTATAGAAAACATGGAAATTCCTGAATTTATTGAAGAAGAAGAAGTTACTGTTATTGTTTCAAAGCTTGGATGGATAAAATTTGTAAAAGGCAAAATTATCAATTCCGAAGAAATAAAATATCGAGAAGGAGATAAGGAACGTTTTCTAATAAATGCAAAAACTTCAGATAAAATACTTATTTTTGGAAGTAATGGTCACATATATTCTCTACTAGTAAATTTACTTCCAAGTGGAAGAACTAATGGAGAGCCAATAAGATTACTTACCGATTTACCTAATCAAACAGAAATAGTACAAGTAACAGTTTTTGATCCAAAACTAAGATCTATCATTGCATCTAAAATAGGTAATGGTTTTATCATAAAGCACGAAGATATGTTAGCTCAAACAAGATCTGGTAAAAAAATAATAAATTTAAAAAATGGTATTTTAGCCAATTGTTTAAAAAATATTGAAGGAGACTCGATAGCTATTATAGGCACAAATCGCAAACTTTTAATTTTCAAAATAGATGAGTTACCTGAACTTAATAAGGGTAAGGGTGTAAGATTGCAAAAATATAAAGATGCAGATCTCTCAGATATTACATCTTTTGAGTCAGACATTGGCCTTGTTTGGTTTGATAAATCTGGTAGGAAAAATATTTTAAGCAATTTTGAAAACTGGGTAGGTAAAAGATCTCAGTCAGGGAAAACGGCTCCTAAAGGTTTTCCAAGAAATAACAAGTTTAATAAGAATTAATATACAAAGATGACTGAATATTATCTAGTGAATTAATAAATGACTTTATTTGTTAAAGTTAGGCGGATAAAATTTTAGTTGCAAGCTTATCTAAAACTCCATTAGCTAATTTACACTCTTTTCCATTAGGAAAAAATGATTTTGCAATTTCTAAAAATTCACTGATTACAACCTTGGGGGGAGTTTTGATTAAAAATTCAGCTGCTGCTGCTCTAAAGATAGCTCTTAAAGTTGGGTCAATTCTTTCTATGGCCCAGTCTTCCTTAATTGATTTCATTATATTTATGTCAATTTCTTTTTGATACTTAATTGTTGTTTCTATTATTTTTTTAAAGAAAATTAGGTCAGCTTTAGAATAGTTATTATTATCAAGATTTTCTTTTTCTCTGTGATTTTTAAACTCTAATACAACTTTTTCTATAGAATTACTATTTGCCTCAATTTGGAAAAGTGCCTGAACAGCATATAGCCTTGAAACACTTTTCTTTTTGATTTTCTGTAGTTTTGTAATTTTTGTACTTTCTAAAATTTAAAAATTTATAAAATCTTATTTATTGGAATTATAATTTTGCTTGATTAGAAGCAAAGAAATCAAGGCTTTAGCTACGTCTTTCCCTTTATTTTTTAATTTTGGATCAGATCTCTCCATTGCTTGTTTTACGTTATCAACAGTAAGTATTCCGTTACCGATACAAATACCATCCAAGCCTAACTTAGATAGAGCTTTAGCACTATTCTCTGCAACAATTTCATAATGGCTTGTTTCCCCTCTTATGATACATCCTAAAGCAATGAAACCCTCAAAATTTTTTTTAACAAGACTGATGGCTGTAGGTATCTCTAAAGCACCTTCAACATTAAGTATTTCCACATTGATATTGTGGGATGATAATTCACTCAGTGTACCGCTCAAAAGGTTATCATAAATTGATTTATAATATGGAGAACCAACAATAGCTATTTTGGTATCATATTTGAGTTTGAATTTTTTATTGTTTTTGTTCATATTTATTAATAGGTACTGTTTTTAATATCTTTAGCCCATAACCCTCTAATCCAATTAGTTTTGGGGTACCAGAATTGGTTAATAATTTTATTTTATTTACTCCTAAAGCTTTCAAGATTTGAGCCCCAATACCATATCTACGTATTGTATTTGAATTTTTATCTTCCTTATTACTAGATTGATTGTTAAAATTTAGTAGTACAACTACACCTTTTCCTTCTTCACTTATTTGATACATAGAATCACTTATTTGGTTCTGCCGTTTGGGTTCAATTCCAAGTAAATCTTGAAATGTATTTGCAACGTGCATTCTTACCAATATTCCATCATCAGTTCTAATATCTCCCTTAGAAATTGTATAATGTAATGAATTAGTTATCTCATCAATAAAAGTTTTTAATTCCCATTCTCCCCCAAAAATTGAATTTACTTTTTGAAATTCTATTTCTTTTACTAAACTATCATAATTCCTTCTATATGCGATTAAATCTGAAATAGTTCCTAGTTTCAAATTATGCATTTTAGCAAAGGAAATTAAATCAGGCATTCTAGCCATTGTTCCATCTTCATTCATAATTTCACAAATTACAGCAGACGGATTTAAACCAGCTAACCTTGATATATCAACAGCTGCCTCTGTATGACCTGCTCGAACAAGAACACCACCTTCTTTAGCTTTTAATGGAAATACATGTCCAGGTGTTGCTATATCACTCGGACCTGATAGAGGATTAATTGCTGTTGAAATTGTCAAAGCTCGGTCATGAGCAGATATACCAGTTGTTACACCTACTTTGGCTTCAATAGAAACTGTAAAAGCTGTTTCGTGTCTTGATGAATTTGAAGCTGACATTAAGGGAAGTTTTAATTTTTCTATACGTTCTTTAGTCAAAGATAAGCATATTAAACCTCGCCCATAAGTAGCCATAAAATTTATTACTTCCGGCGTAGCCATTTGAGCTGGAATTATAAGGTCACCCTCATTTTCTCTATCTTCATCATCTGCAAGAATAAACATTCTGCCATTTCTAGCTTCTTCGATAATATCATTAATTCTTGCGATAGCTTCATTATCATTATTCTTTTGAATAGGCTTTTCTTGATTCGTAATATTCATATTAATTCCTATTTTCTTGCAATCTACTTATATAACGAGCTAATAAGTCTATTTCTAAATTAAATTGATCTCCAGTCTTACTATCTTTCCAAGTAGTGATTTTTTGTGTGTGTGGAATTATATTTACGGTGAATAGATTCTCATCGACATCGTTTACAGTGAGCGATGTTCCATTTAAAGCAACCGATCCTTTGATTGCAATTAATTTAATAAGTTTTTCAGAACACTCAAATGTTAATTTATGACTTTCGTCTATTTTTTCTGATTTAATAAGTTTTGCAATGCCATCAACATGACCAGTGACTATATGCCCACCTAATTCATCACCAATTTTAAGAGATTTTTCTAGGTTGACTTTTTTACCAATTTCCCACGGCTTATTTGATTGTATAATATTTGATTTTGATATTGTTTCATCAGAAACTTCTACTTCATAAGAAAAGCCTTTTTTTTCTTTTCTTTTATTAAAAATTGTTAAGCATACTCCATCATGGCATATAGAAGCACCTTCAGAAGTTTCAGCATAATTATAGTTACAACTTATTCTTGCATTAAAGATTTTGGATCTTTTAACACTTACTAATGTTCCAATATCTGTTATTAAACCAGTAAACATATTTTTGATCCATTTAATATTTAATTGAATAATGATAAATAGTTCTATAATAAATTAACTGAGAGATCTTACTAATGTTAATTTTATAAAACTTCAAACATTTTTTAGTAAAATTAATCAAGCCAAGTTCCTTGGATAGTAAAATTTTTAATTTTTTAATTATTGATATTCCAAAAATGAGCAACGTCATTTCCAATTTTTAGAGATTTTTCAAGTTCATATCGATTATAACTATTTAAGTCAATAATATCAGGCATTGATAATTGAAAACCATCGATTCCATTTGTGTCTAAGATAATTCCTGCAGTGAATAATATTAATTTATCTGCCAATTTAAACTTTATCAAAGAAGTTGCAAGTTCTCCTCCACCTTCCACTAAGACACTTGTCAGGCCTAAATTGGATAGTTTTTTAAAAATTTCATCTAAATTTAAATTTCCATTTTCTAGAGTAGATACACCTATAGTTTTTATACCTTGAATTTCCAATGATTTAATTTGATCATTTTCCAAATTTAAATCATGTACAAAAAATATTTTTTCATTAGTTTTTGATTTAGTAAGATTCAATTTTTTTGATAATTTTAAATCTTTATCAATAATAATCTTAGCTGGTTGAGGAAGATCTAAATATTGATCACGTAAATTGAGTCTAGGATTGTCGTAAAAAGCAGTTTTTGTTCCAATCATAATAGAATCATAATTTGACCTTAAATGCTGAACAAAATTTCTAGATTTTTCCCCTGAAATCCAATTACTTTTTCTTTTCTGAGTAGCTATTTTGCCGTTTAAACTCATAGCTAATTTTAAAGCTATGTAGGGTCTATTTTTTTCTACTGATGTTATAAAATTCTGATTGAGCTTTCTAATTTCTTTGAGTAGGATAGGTGAATTATCAACAATTATTCCATTTTTCCGAAGAGTATCAAATCCTTTACCATTTACCTTAGGATTGGGATCTTTTAAAGGGCAAACTACTCTCTTTACTTTTGCTTGTATAAGCTCTGTTGTACAAGGAGTTGTCTTACCGAAGTGACAACATGGTTCCAATGTAACATAAACGGTTGAATCTACAGCGTCAAATTTTGCCTGATCCAAGGCCACTTTCTCAGCATGTGGTCTTCCTCTAATTGCAGTGCTTCCTGTTCCAACAATATGGTTATTTTTTACTATTACACATCCTACTGAAGGATTAGGCCAGGTATGTCCTATGCTTCTATAACCTAGTGAAATAGCAGTTTTCAAAAATCTATAGTCAGTTTTTTTATTGTTTGCTTGATTTTCCATCAACAAAAATAACTATTTTATATCTGGTCTTAACTCTGAAACAAATTCCTCAAAATCATCAGCTGCTTGAAAATTTTTGTAAACAGAAGCAAACCTTACATAAGCCACTGTATCAATTCTAGCCAATGTTTCCATAACAATTTCACCAACCTTTTCAGAGGGAATATCTGTTTCACCCAAACTCTCTAATCTTCTAACTATACCACTTACCATTTGTTCGATCCTATCTATATCAATAGGTCTTTTTTGAAGTGCAATTCTTACTGATCTTTCTAATTTATCTCTATCGAATATTTCTCTTCTATTATTTTTTTTTAAAACGATTAGGTCTCTAAGTTGAACTCTTTCATATGTTGTAAATCTACCCGCGCATGCTGGACATGATCGTCTTCTTCTTATAGATACATTGTCTTCTGCTGGTCTACTATCTTTAACTTGGGTATCAGTATTTCCACAAAATGGGCATCTCATGTTATTCTCCTAGAGTCGCATTAGGTATCAAGAAAACTTCTTAATTTTCTTGAACGACTTGGATGTTTTAGTTTTCTTAGTGCTTTGGCTTCTATTTGTCTAATACGCTCTCTTGTTACACTAAATTGTTGTCCTACTTCTTCTAATGTGTGATCAGTATTTACACCAATACCAAATCTCATTCTTAGAACTCTTTCTTCCCTAGGAGTCAAGCTAGAAAGCACACGAGTTGTGGTTTCTTTTAGATTTCCTTGTATCGCATTTTCTAAGGGTAAAACAGCATTTTTATCTTCAATAAAATCTCCAAGTTGGCTATCTTCTTCATCTCCAATAGGTGTTTCTAAGCTTATTGGCTCCTTTGCAATCTTCATAACTTTTCTTACTTTTTCTAGAGGCATTTGAAGTTTTGAGGATAGTTCTTCTGGTGTAGGTTCTCTACCTATTTCATGAAGCATTTGTCTTCCTGTTCGCACAAGTTTATTAATAGTTTCAATCATATGGACAGGTATTCTAATTGTTCTTGCTTGATCAGCAATAGATCTGGTGATTGCTTGACGTATCCACCAAGTTGCATATGTAGAAAATTTATAACCTCTTCTATATTCAAATTTGTCAACAGCTTTCATTAAGCCTATATTGCCTTCTTGTATTAAATCAAGAAATTGTAAGCCTCTATTTGTATATTTTTTAGCTATTGAGATTACCAATCTTAAATTGGCTTCTACCATTTCTTTTTTTGCTGATCTTGCTTCTTTTTCACCTTTCTGAACTTGTTGAACTATTCTTCTAAATTCACTTATATCTATTCCAATATATTGACCAATTTCAGCAATCTCGTTTCTTATTTCATCGATCTTATCACCAAAATTTTCTACAAAACTTACCCAACCTCTTGATTTAAACTTAGAAACTTTTTCAAGCCATATTGGATCAAGTTCTGATCCCTTATAGCTTTCTATAAATTCTTTTCGATTTATTCTGGATTTATCAGCAAATTTTACTAATGCACCATCAAGTCCCATAATTTTTCTATTTATTCCATATAATTGATCTATTAGTGCCTCGATTCTATTATTATGTAAATGAAGAGAATTAACTAATTCTACTATATCATTTCTGAGGTTTTGATATTTCTTTTCCTCATTTTTTGAAAAGGCCTTTTTTTCTTTCATTGCAGCAAGCATTCTGTTGCTTTGTAGAGAAGAAAGTTTTGTGTAGGCATCTGCAATTTTCTTAAGAATTTTTAAAACTTTTGGTTTTAAAGAGCTCTCCATTGCTGCCAATGAAACGTTCGCATGATCCTCCTCAAAATCTTCGTTTTCTTCATCATTAAGTAATTCTGGATCTTCCTCATTTTTATTTTGTGCTTCTTTTTCCTCGGTTTTATTAAAATCTCTAGATAAACTTTGATTTAAATCATCACTAACACCTGGTATAGGATTTTGATTTTCAAAACCTTCTATTTTGGTTTCTTCAGATAAATCATTCTCAGAAGAGCTTCCAAAAGTTGCGTCAAGATCTATAACATCCCTAAGCATTATTTTCTCATCTAAAAGCTCATCACGCCATATAGTAATTGCTTGAAAAGTAAGTGGGCTTTCACATAAGCCACTGATATAAGTATTTCTTCCAGCTTCAATTCTTTTAGCGATAGCAATTTCACCCTCTCTAGATAGAAGCTCAACAGATCCCATCTCACGAAGATACATTCTTACGGGGTCGTCAGTTCTATCTAAATTATCTGAAGCTGAAGAAGCTACTACTAGTTCTTTTGTTTCTTCGGTTACATTTTCTTGTTTATCTTGAGAATCCTCATGCTCTTCTTCACTTTCTATAAGAGTTATACCCATCTCTGAAAGAGCAGTCATTATGTCTTCAATTTGTTCAGAACTCATTTCGCCAGGTGGCATAGTTTCATTTAATTCAGAATAAGTGAGGTAACCTTTAGATTTTGCTTGAGAAAGAAGTTTTTTTATTGAACTTTGATTTAAATCCAACAAGGGGATGCTAGTATCTTCTTCTTTTTGACTTTTTGAATTTTCTTGTTCATTTTGCATTCATTGACCACCAAAGTGTAAGAGTAAATAGAATCATCTGTTATTTTTGATTCGTTTTAGTAGCTTTTTTAATCCAGATTTTATCTTTAATCAAATCATTGATAGACTTTAAATCATCAATAAGTTTATTTTGGTCATTATAGATTTTATCATTATTACCACTTATTGTTTTGTTAAAAAATTTATTAGCTTGGTCGATTCTCCAAGTTAATGTTTCATCTTCATTTTTTAAAATATTTTCTCTTGCTTCGCTCAGCTCTTGGTCTATGTACTGGCGGGCTATTTTTCTATTAAGTACGTCATTAAGTCCTATTTCAGCTTCTTCAAATGTAACATTTTTATTGAAGAGTGGATTAATTTTTATTTGTCCAGTTGAATAAAGTTTTTTATAAATATCCTTTCCAAAATTTTCGTTCAATTTATCTATAATATCTGTCTTTTTAAAAGAAACATAAGAATTTAAATTTGTTATAAATTTAAAAATTTCTTCTATATCTTTATTTATAAAAAAAATGTCATTTAATTCATTAGCATACTTTTTAAATAAACTTGGTTGATTTATTAGAAAAAGGATAATAGCAGTTTCCTGCAATCGGGATTCTACTGTATTTGGATCATTAGTATTAGCAATTAATGTATTTTTTGTGTGTTCATTTGGTAATGAATTGTTTTTATAATTTTTTGATTTAAAAATATAGCCTTTTTCTTCACTAACATCATTAATTTCTTGCAAGTTACTATGTTTTTCAAAAGAGCGAAATAGGTCTAATTTTAATTTATTAAATGCTTGCGAATAATGATAACGCAAACTTTTTTCTTTTATTTGGTTTAAAATAAAGTTTAATTTATTTTCTAATTGGACACGTTTTTCAGGTGTAGAAATGTCAATATTTTTTGTCACATTATCCCATAAAATTTGAAGTAACGGTTTGGGATTATCAATTAATTTAAGAATTGACTTTTTCCCAAATTTTGAAATTAAATCATCTGGGTCGTTATTATTAGGTAATATGCATGCTTGAATTGTATTTTCAGATGAAATGTATGGAAGTACTAAGTAAGTTAACCGATCAAGTGCTTTTTGCCCTGCATTATCTCCATCAAAGGCAAAGATAGGTGATTTCGATATACGCCAGATTCTATTTATTTGATCGATAGTTACAGCAGTTCCCAGTGGAGCTACGCAATTTGTCAAACCTACTTTGCTTAAGGCTATAACGTCCATATAACCTTCAACAACAATTAAATTTTTATTCTTCAAGTCTTTTTGACAATTATTCTCATTAAATAAAAGTTTACCTTTTTGAAAAATTTCTGTTTCGGGTGAATTTAGATATTTTGCGCTTGCAGATGAATTTAACGCTCTACCACCAAATCCTACGACTTTATTATTAGTATTATAAATTGGAAAAATTATACGATCTCTAAATCTATCATAGATATCGCCTCTATCATTTTTAGCACACAGACCACTCTTGATTATTATATCTTGTTCAAATCCCTTTTTTAAAAGAAGCTCATAAATACCTTTATTCTTCTCAGTAGCATAACCCAATTTAAAGATATTTATGATTTTTTCAGAAGAAATCCTATTTTTCATGAATAAAGACGCTTTTTTAGAAGGATTATCCCTTAAGCAATTTGTAAAATATAATAATGCTAATTCTTGAATTTCTAATATTTTGGAATATGATTTCGATCTAGGGCCATTGATATTTTTTCTATCCCCAAAATCAAACGGTATTTTTAATCCTATCTCACTTGATAAATTTTTAATCGCAGTTAAAAAGTCAATGTTTTCATTTCTCATTTTAAAGGAAATAGTGTCTCCTTTTTCATGGCATCCAAAACAGTAATATAGACCTTTGTTTTGATCTACCTTAAAAGATGCAGTTTTTTCGGTATGAAAGGGACAGCAAGCCCAATAAATTCCATTATTGATATTTGTTTTTTTATTATCCCAGGTTACCTTTTTCCCGATCACATCAACTATTGAAAGTTTTTCTCTAAGCTGATTAATAAAAATTTCATTTTTTGGCATAAAATAATGTCTTAAATTTTAATTACTGTTATTTATATCTATATACTGTCTTGATGTTTCCACACCATTATCGAAAGTTACAATTAATAACTGCTGTGAACGATCATACAACCTAATTACCATACTAATATTATTATGATTTAAATCAATTGATTCTAATGTAGATTTATTAGGAATTTTAATAAAATCAGGTAATTTTATTTCATTTTTTTTATTACTAGGTTCCAAAAAAAACTGTTTAAAAATAATAAATACTATAATACTCATACCTAAAATCATTACTATAGTTAATATGTAAACTAGAGTTTTAAGAAAATTTAATTTTAATAGAGAATTAGTTTCCCCATTCAAAGGTTTCTGTTTCATGGCTTCCTCTAATTTAAAAACTGCAAAAAAAATTAAAGTTAAAATAAGAAAAAAATCAGGCAGGTTAGAAAAGGTAATTACAGAATCTATACCCAAAGATTTAGGCATATCGCGTACTCATGTCAAAAACTTAATTACAAAGGGATTAATATTTAGTGCTATTTCTAATAGACCAATTGATTTAAATTACAAATTATCAGACGGTGAAAATCTATTTTTTGAATTGGATTTAGATAAAAAACAAGTTTTAATTGCGGAAAAAATGGAATTGGACGTAGTTTTTGAAGATGAACATCTAATTGTAATTAATAAAAAATCTGGATTAGTAGTACATCCTGGTTCTGGAGTTAATACTGGAACATTAGTCAATGGACTATTGTATCATTCTGATAGACTATCAGATTTGGGAGGACATTTAAGGCCAGGAATAGTCCATAGGTTAGATAAAGATACTTCAGGATTGCTTGTAGTTGCAAAATCGGATCGAGCTTATTTAGGTCTAAGGGAGCAGTTTTCTAAACATTCTGCAAGTAGGCACTATATAGCTTTGATTTGGGGGGTTCCAAATATAAATGATAACTACACAAACAAAAAAATAGAATTTTTTTTGGAAGAAAATAAGATTTTTAAAATAGTTGGTAAAATTGGTAGGCATCCTGTAGACAGAAAAAAAATGGCAATTAGAAATGATAATATTGGAAAAAATGCCGTAACAAGATTTAGGGTAAACAATCACTATAAATTTAAAAATAAAGTAGTGGCATCTTTGGTAGAATGCTGGCTTGAAACTGGTAGGACTCATCAAATTAGAGTTCACATGGATTCAATTAATCACGGAATAATTGGTGATCAAACATATAGATCAGGAAAAAAAACAAATACTGAACTCATTGATACCTTAGGCAGTATTTATCATAATTTTAAGAGGCAAGCACTGCATGCCAAGAATCTATCTTTTATTCATCCGGTAACTTTGGAACATAAGTCTTTTGAAACTTCTTTACCATCAGATTTTAAGAAATTACAAAGATTATTTTCGGAATTATAATAATTTGTAATATTTATATTGATTTTATTTTAAAAATTATTATATCACTAGCTTAGATAGAGGTATACATGAATAAAAATAATTTACCAGTATTAAGTGATGGAAGTTTATCTGATTACCTTAATGAGATAAAAAAATTTCCTATGCTCAGTTCAGATGAAGAATTTATGTTAGCAAAAGCATGGGTTGATCATGATGATAGAAAAAGTGCACATAGATTAGTTACATCACATTTACGATTAGCTGCAAAAATTGCACTTGGCTATCGAGGTTATGGATTACCAATTAATGAAGTTGTTTCAGAAGCAAATGTTGGTTTAATGCAAGCAGTAAAAAGATTTGATCCAGACAAAGGATTTAGGCTGGCAACGTATGCCATGTGGTGGATTAAAGCTAGTATCCAAGAGTATATTTTAAGGAGTTGGAGTTTAGTTAAAATGGGTACTACAAGTGCTCAAAAAAAACTATTTTTTAATCTAAGAAAGGCAAAAAATAGAATTGGAGTTATGGAAGACGGAGAACTTCATCCAGATAATGTAAAGAGCATCGCTGAGAATTTAAATGTTAGTCAAGACGAAGTGATCTCTATGAATAGGCGAATGGGTGGAGGCGATGCATCACTAAATGTGTTAGTTAATACAAATAATGAAGGTACATTGGAATGGCAAGATTGGATTGAAGATGAGGATTCTGATCACGCAGCCAAATTTGCTGACAAACAAGAATTAGACAGTAGAAGGCTTTTATTAAAATCTGCACTTACCACTCTTAATCAAAGAGAGTGTGAAATTTTAACAAAGCGAAAACTTATTGATGATCCTTTGACATTAGAAGAATTAAGTAGTGAATATAATGTTAGTAGAGAAAGAATACGTCAAATTGAAGTTAGAGCGTTTGAAAAGCTTCAAAAGAAAATGTATGAACTGGCACAAAAAGAATTTGCATAAAGTTCACACTATACTTTCTAATTGATCAATTAAATTATCAATTACACTTATGCTTTTCTTCCAAAAATCTTTTTTTGAGATATCTAGATTAAATGGTTTTAGAAGTTCTTTATAGTTTTTTGATCCTCCTGATTTGAGTAATTTGATATACTTTTTTTCAAAATCACAATCTTTATTTTTATATTTTGAAAATAGCGAATTAACCATGCCATCCCCAAATGCATATGCGTACACATAAAAGGGAGAATGGATAAAATGAGGAATATATGACCAGAAGTATTTATAATTATTGTCAAATTCAAAACTATCACCTAGGCTTTCTTTAGATATATTCATCCAAATTTCTGAAATATCTTCAGAAGTTAACTCACCTTCTTTTCTTTTATTATGAATTTGTGTTTCAAAGTCGTAAAAAGATATCTGTCTTATTACTGTATTTATCATGTCTTCTATTTTTCCTGCTAATAAATATTTCCTTCTGGTGATATTTTTCTCAGCATTTAGTAGTCTTTCAAAAGTAAGCATTTCTCCAAAAACTGAAGCGGTTTCTGCTAAAGTGAGTGGTGTATTTGATAAAATTTCACCTTGTTTGGATGCAAGTACTTGATGTATCCCATGACCCAATTCATGTGCTAGTGTCATTACGTCCCTACTTGTTCCAAAATAATTTAATAAAATAAAAGGGTGGACGTCTGTAACGGTAGGATGGCTAAAAGCACCTGAGGCTTTATTTGGGTTTGGTTTAGCATGAATCCAATTATTATCAAAAAATTCTTTACATATTTCTGAAATTTTGGGATCAAAATCATAATAGGCTTCCAAGACAATATTTTTTGCATTATCCCAATCAATCTGTGGTTCTTTTCTTGATCTAATAGGTGCATTTCTATCCCATAATTTTAATTTTTTTTTATTTAATATCTTTGCTTTAAGTCTGTAATATCTGTGTGAAGTATTTTGGTAAGAAGCTACAACTGTATCTCTAAGATTTTGAATAATTTTTGGATCTACATTATTAGCAAGATGTCTTGAAGCTGCAGGACTATCAAATTTTCTTTTCTCGTCTTCAATTTGTTTTTCCTTAGCTAAGGTATTAGTAATCCTACTAAATAATTTAATTTTTTTCTGTAAAACTTCTGAAAGTCTTGTACCTGCCATGGCTCTTATTCTTGAGTTATTATTTTGTAATAGATTCAAACTTTCTTCAAAAGAATACTGCTTGTTAGATACTGATATACTTAACTCTGATATTGTTTCATCAAATAATTTAACCCAAGAAGATCTAGATGATGATTTATATTCATTTATTAAATTTTCTAGTCCTTCAGAAAGTTGGTATGGTTTAAATAATCTCATTTTTTTTAAAAATGTTTTAAATTTATAAACTTTGCTTTGCTTGGAGATTAAACTTTTAAACTTCTTTTCATTAAGAGAATTAATTTCTAAGGACAAAAAAAGCATTCTGGATTCACATTTAACAAGCTTTTCTTGTATATAGGAAAGAAATTTATTCTTCGCTTCACAATTAACTTTTTCGCAGTAATTTAGATAAGCAAAAGAAATTAATCTACCACTCAACTTTTCTATTATTTCTAAACTTTTGAAGAGATCAAAAATTTTTTTATCATTTAATTTATATATTTTTCCTTTGTATTTTTTATTAAAATTAATAGTTAGTTTTTCTAATTTATCTAAATCTTGATCTATTTCAGAGCATTCAGTTGATTTATATAAATCAGAAAGATCCCATAAAGGAAGTTCTGTTTTTTCTATTATTTTTTTATCCATGATTTACCCATTTGATATTATTTTAACTTTAAAAATAATTTAATATAATTAATTTTAAAACAATTCTTTTATATTATACTATTATGTATTTATTATTTCCATGCTTTGTTAATTTTTTAAAGTTGGTTATTTGCCAAAAGTGATGCCGCAAAGGCAATACTTTTGCAAAGTATTAGTCTGGATGGCATTCACAAACTAGTTCCTTCCATTTTTTCTTAACTACAGAAATATACCAGTTTGCACTGGCTCCTAGAATCATAAAAGGCTGTATAATTTCATTTGGTAAGTATTTTGATTTCAAAAAATTTAATCTGTTATGTTTAATCTTAAAGATTTTAGCTACAGTTTCAATAAATTGATTTTCTAATGGATCATAAATTCTGTCTGATGTTGTAATATATAGTTATCCTTCTAGTAAATCTTCTTAAACTTTATTATTAGAATATAGCATTTTGGTTACCTTATTTGCATAAATTTCAAATCCAGAAACATCTTTTCTTTCTAAATAAAAAACAAATCGGCGTATTTTTCTTCACTGTTAGATATAAAAAAACTTGTCTAAATACTTTGATTTCTACATTTTTACTATCCCATCAGCTTTAGCCATTTTTGCACTAAGTGCAATAACTACAATGGTCAACAACAGTTTTTTCAGAAGGTGTTTTTAAATTTTGAAAAATTTTACTTAGTTGTTCTCCCTTTTTTGAGATTTAGGAATTGATTTAAATATAGCTGATCAAATTAACATATTAATTTGAGTTTAATTTTCAAATTAATTTTTATATATATTATAAATATTAAATGTATTTAGTCATTCTTAAAATTTTATCATAGGGAATTTAATGTCAAAATGGAGCTTTTGGATAGATAGAGGGGGAACCTTCACGGATTCTATAGCTTTAGATCCAACCGGGAATTTATTAATTTCCAAACATCTTTCAATTAATCCTAGCAAATATAAAGATGCAACTATTCATTCTATAAAGCAGTTTTTAGGTATCCCAAAAAATAAAAAAATTCCAACCTCTCTAATTTCTGAAATAAAAGTAGGTACAACTGTAGGAACAAATGCTTTACTAGAAAGAAAAGGGGCCAGAACTGTTTTAGTTGTCACTAAGGGATTTGAAGACCAACTAAAAATAGGTTACCAAAATCGACCTGATATATTTGCAAGAAAAATTAATCTACCTGATCAGCTCTATGAAAAAGTGGTCAGTGTTGAGGAGAGAATACTAGCAGATGGAAAAACAGTAATAGCACCTGATGTCTCTGAATTAAAAAAAGAATTAATAAAGTGTATAAAAAAAGGTATATCCTCTTGTGCGATTTTGTTAATGCATGGTTATAAGTATATTAATCACGAAAAAAAATTATTAGAATTAGCTTATTCTTTGGGGTTTAAACAAGTTTCAGCAAGTCATGAAATATCGCCTCAAATAAGATTTGTAGAAAGAGGAGATACAACAGTAATAGATGCCTATTTAACACCAGTGCTTAAAAAATATGTTGAACAATTAGTTGAGAATTTTTCGGGTGATTTAGGTCATAAACTAAAATTTATGCAATCAAATGGTGGTTTGATATCTAAAGACTTATTTCGCGGGAAGGATGCCGTTTTATCAGGTCCTGCTGGAGGCGTGGTAGGAGCAGTAGAAGTAAGTAAAAAAATAGGTGAAAATAGAATAATTGGTTTTGACATGGGTGGAACTTCTACAGATGTTTGCCATTTTTCAGGAATTTATGAAAGAACTCATAGAAGTCAAATTGCTGGCGTGAGGTTAGCTTCCCCTATGATGAATATAAATACTGTAGCAGCAGGTGGTGGAAGTATACTTTCATATAAGTTAGGCCGATTACAAGTCGGTCCTGAAAGTGCAGGCGCTTATCCTGGTCCCTCTTCTTATGGCAATGGAGGACCTTTAACTGTGACAGATGCTAACTTGATTACGGGAAGATTGAAGCCTGAATTTTTTCCAGCTATTTTTGGAGAAAATGGTAAACAGCTATTAGATCAAGCGACCCCTAAAAAAGCTATTCGTTCGATTGCTCAAAAACTAAATCAATCTGAAGAGAGTTTAGCTGAAGATTGGTTGAACATAGCATCTCAGAATATGGCAAATGCAATTAAAAAAATCTCAGTTCAAAAAGGATATGATCTCAATAAATATTGCCTCACAGTTTTTGGTGGGGCAGGTGGCCAATTTGCGTGCTCAATTGCTGAGAACCTAAATATAAAAAAATGTTATATCCATTCAAAAGCTTCTTTGCTTTCAGCATATGGAATTGGATTAGCTAATGTAAGAAGTTTGAAAAAAGAAACTATTGAAAAACCTCTAACAAGAGCAAATTTAAAACTTTTGAAAGGTTCTCTTCATAGATTAACTGACGAGTTAAAACATGAGCTTATTGCTCAAAATATAGAAAAAAACAATATTGGGATATATGAAACAATTTTTTTAAGATTAAAGAACTCTGATACAACTTTTCAAGTAAGATTCAACTCTTTTGACGATATGAGAGAAGATTTCTACACAAATTTTAAAAGAAGGTATGGGTTTAAAATATCAGATGATCCAATTCAAATTGATTCAATTGCAGTAGAAGTTTTCCAATCAAAAAATAATGAAATTAGGGATAAAAATAATCAAAAACGACATAAACATTATTTTGAAAAAGAATATTTTAGTGATCAGATATTTATAGATGGAAAGTGGCAAAAGTGTAAATTGGTTCAAAAAAAAGACCTTGACATAAACGAAAAAGTAATTGGACCTGCCATTGTAATAGACGAATTTACTTCGATTTTAGTCAGACCAAATTGGCAATGTGAGAAATTAGAGCATGATGACGTTTTTTTGAAAAGCACAAGTGAAAAAAAGTATAAAAATAAGAATATTGAAACTTCAAAACCTAATCCAATGCTGTTGGAAGTATTCAATAATATATTCATGTCAATAGCAGAACAAATGGGGATTGTTTTAGAAAATACGGCACAGTCAGTCACAATAAAAGAAAGATTAGATTTCTCCTGTGCAGTTTTTGATAAGAAAGGAGATTTAATAGCCAATGCACCACATATGCCTGTTCATTTGGGTTCGATGGATGCTTCCGTTAAAGCTATAATCTTAAAAAATAAGATAATTAAAAAAGGAGATGTTTATGCTCTAAATGCACCATATCATGGTGGTACACATCTCCCAGATATAACCGTAATTAAACCGATTTTTCATCCCTCAAAAGATGAAATTTTGTTTTTTGTCGCTGCAAGGGGTCACCACACGGATGTGGGAGGACTTACTCCAGGTTCTATGCCTCCTGATAGTAGAGAAATTGAGGATGAAGGTGTTTATATAGATAATTTCAAATTAGTACAAAATGGGAATTTTAAAAAAAGAGAAATTTCAGATCTTTTACTAGGAGCAAAATTTCCTGTTAGATCCCTTTCAAAGAATCTTGCAGATCTTAGAGCTCAAGTTGCGGCCTGCGAAAAGGGAGAATTAGAATTAAGAGATTTGATTAATGAATATGGTGTCACCTTAGTAAAAAAATATACAAAATTTGTGAATAACAATGCATCTGAAATGGTAAGAAGTATTCTAAAATCAATTAAGAAAGGATCGTACATTTATTATATGGATGACGACATTGATAATAAAAAGAGAAAAATATGTGTTTCTGTTAGCACCACCAAAAACCCAGAAAAAATTGTAGTTGATTTTTCAGGGACAACATCCCAAACTGAAACAAATTTTAATGCTCCGCAACCAGTAACCCGAGCTGCTGTGTTATATGCCATTAGAATTTTAGTTGGTGGAAAAATACCAATGAATGCGGGTTTAATGGAAAATGTTAAGTTAGTGCTGCCAAAAGGTACTATTCTTTCACCAGAATACCCTGCTGCAGTAATCGCTGGAAATGTAGAAACAAGTCAAGCAGTGACATCGGCTCTATTACTTGCTTTTGGTGTACAAGCTGCGTCTCAATCCACTATGAATAATGTTACTTGGGGAAATAAAAAATACCAATATTATGAAACTATATGTGGGGGAACAGGGGCAGGTATTCTAAAGAATGGAGAACTTTATGAGGGGACATCTGGAGTACATAGTAATATGACAAATAGTAGATTAACTGATCCAGAAATACTTGAATCAAGATTCCCCGTAGTCTTAGAAAACTTTTCAATAAGAAAAAATTCTGGAGGAAGTGGAATTGCAAAAGGGGGAAATGGTGTAATTAGAAATATTAGATTTCTTCAAAGAATGAGCTTGGCAATTATTTCAGGCCATCGCCAAGTTCCACCACCTGGTCTTAATGGTGGTGGAGCTGGAAAAGTTGGAAAATCAACTGTGTATAAAAGAAATGGAAAAAAAATAATTCTTAAACCATGTGATAAAATTACCTTAGACAGAGACGATATTTTACAAATCGAAACTCCTGGAGGAGGAGGCTGTGGTATAACTTAATTTTCAAGAATTATTTATTAAATGCCGCTTCAAATAATAATTTAGAATATGCACTTTCTGGTTTTTTAAAGATATTTGAAGTCAAACCTTTCTCTACGACTGTTCCTTGATACATAACTAATAGTTTATCTGTAAAAAATTTCATTAATCTTAAATCATGGCTTATAAAAAGATACGCCATATTATATTTATTCTGGAGTTTAGCTAAAAGCTTTAAAATTTGTAATTGTATAGTTCTGTCTAAAGCTGAGGTAGGTTCATCTAAGATCAAGAACTTTGGTCTTAGTATAATTGCCCTAGCAATAGCAATTCGTTGTCTTTGCCCACCTGAAAATTCATGTGGGTATCTACTTAGTATGTCAGTAGGTAATTCCACATTTTCTAGACTCTTTTTGACTTTTCTCATTACTTCTGTTTTTGAAAAAAATGGATAATGTTCATTTAATCCTTCAGCAATAATTTCGGATACACACATTCTTGGAGATAATGATCCATAGGGATCCTGAAATACTATTTGAATATCTTTTCTGATTTTAGTTAATTCTTTGCCCTTTAAGTTTCTAATAGATTTATTATCAAAATAAATTTCACCTTCAGAACTTATTAACCTAAGAATTCCCAATCCTAAGCTACTTTTACCAGACCCGCTTTCTCCTACAATCCCTAAAGTTTCACCAGCTGCAATTTTGAAGCTTACATTGTTTACCGCTTTAAAATTTCTTTTAACCCTTTTAAAAATACTAGTTCTTATTGGATAATTAACACTAATGTTTTTTACTTCAATAATAGGAATGTCATTTGATTTCTTTTTTTTAATTATCTTTTCAGGTTCTGAAATTAGTTTACGGGTATAGACCATTTTGGGATTATTAAGGATATTTTTAGTTATTCCCTTTTCAACAATTTTACCTGACTGCATAACTACCACGTTATCAGCAATTTTTCTTACAACACTGAGATCATGCGTAATAAATAAAATGCTCATGCCAAAGCGACTTTTTAGATCTTCTAATAGATTTAAAATTTTGTTTTCTACTGATACGTCCAGAGAAGTAGTAGGTTCATCTGCAATTAAAATTTTAGGATTATTACTTAATGCCATAGCAATCATAGCTCGTTGTCTCTGGCCACCAGATAATTGGTGAGGGTAACTAGGTGTGTTATTATTAATTTTTGAGAGGCCTACCATTTTTAAAAGCCAAATAACTTTTTTAGAAGCCTCATTTTGATTTAACTTTTGGTGAAGAATTATGCTTTCTTTAATTTGGTGTTGAATTGTCTGTAATGGGTTAAGAGATGTCATAGGCTCTTGAAAAATATAAGAAACTTTATTGCCACGGATATTTTGAAGTTCGTTTTCTTCTTGGTCTAGTAAGTTTTTATTTTCAAAAAAAATGTTACCCTCTATTTTAGCATTTTTTGGTAATAGGTTCATACAAGCTAGAGCCGTTATTGATTTACCTGAGCCACTTTCTCCAACAAGTGCTAATGTCTCTTTTTCATTAAGTGAAAAAGATAAATTTTTAACTACCTTTTTATTTTCATGAAAAGAAATTGATAGGTTTTGGAATTCTAATATTTTTTCTGTCATGTAAAAACTTTTCTAGGATCAAAAGCATCTCTTATTCCTTCAAAAATAAATACTTGAAGTGATAGCATCACAGTAAAAGTTAAAAAAGCTGAAATACCTAGCCAAGGTGCATTTAGTTGATTTTTTGCTTGAAGGGCTAGTTCACCTAGTGAAGGATAGCTGGCCGGTAACCCAAAGCCAAGAAAATCCAGTGTTGCAAGAGTTGCAATAGAGCCAGTTATAAAAAATGGTAATAGTGTTATACTTGCTACCATAGCATTAGGGATGATATGACGAATTATAATTTTAAAATTAGAAACTCCAAGTGCTCTTGCAGCCATTATATATTCAAAGTTTCGAACTCTTAAAAATTCTGCTCTTACAACACCAACTAGTGCAGTCCAACTAAAAAGAATAACTATAAAAGTAAGCAACCAAAAATTCATAGGAAAAACTGCAGCTAGAATAATAATCACGTATAGGTAAGGAAGAGAAGTCCATATTTCTATGAATCTTTGACAAATTAAATCAGTCCATCCACCAAAAAACCCCTGAATAGCTCCAGCACCTATTCCAATAATTGTCGAAAAGATTGTAACCAAAAATGCAAAAAAAACTGAAAGCCTAAACCCATAAATTATTCTAGCAACTACATCTCGTGTCTGATCGTCTGTTCCCAGTAGGTGATTATTGTCAGGTGGACTAGGAGCTACATCAACGTCGTAATTTACTGTATCAAATGATGATTTTATGAGTGGCCAAAGGATCCAATTATTCAACTTCAATTCTTGAATTTTACTTATTATTTTTCTTGGATTATCTAGGCATTCTTCTAGCATACCTCCACTCAATATGAGACATTCTACTTCAATAGTTTTGTATTCAGCTTCAGTTTCAAATTCTCCCCCAAAAACACGCTCACTATAATTCTTTATCATTGGTGAATAAAATTCCTTATTGTAATAAATCACAAGTGGTTTATCGTTTGCTATAAACTCAGCGAAGATTGATATAAGAAAAAAAATAGAAAAAATTAATAAGCTATAAATAGCACGTTTATTTTGTTTAAAATTTTGCCAACGTCTTTTATTTAATGGACTCATGTATTTCTACTTTCAAAATCAATTCTAGGATCAACAACTACATAAACTAGATCTGATATTAGACCAATAATTAGTCCTAATAGACCAAAAAAATAAAGTGTTCCAAACATAACAGGATAGTCACGTGTCAAGGCAGCTTCAAATCCTAAACGACCTAGTCCATCCAATGAAAAAATTGTTTCAATTATGAGTGAACCTCCAAAAAATACACCTATAAATAATCCTGGAAATCCTGCAATTATTATAAGCATGGCGTTTCTAAAAACATGACCATACAACACTCTATTTTTTGGAAGTCCTTTTGCCTTGGCAGTTATCACATATTGTTTTTTTATTTCATCAACAAATGAATTTTTTGTTAAAAGAGTAAGTGTAGCAAAAGATCCTATTGTTGAAGCTAAAACTGGAAGAAAGATATGCCACAAATAATCTAAAACTTTGCCCAAATTTGTTAGCTCGCTCCAATTATCTGATGTTAAGCCTCGCATTGGAAAAATTTGATAATAACTTCCACCTGCAAAAAAAACTAAAAGAATTATTGCAAATAAAAAGCCAGGTAAAGAGTAGCAAATTATAATAATTCCTGACGAAATTGTATCAAAAGATGAGCCATCATTTACTGCTTTTCTGATTCCAAGTGGTATAGAAATGAGATAAGCAATAAGAGTAGACCATAACCCAAGTGTGATTGAGACGGGCATTTTTTCTAAAACTAAATCAATAACAGAAATTGATCGAAAATAACTTTCTCCAAAATTAAAAGTTAAATAGTTTTGTATCATTATAAAGAAGCGTTGACTTGGTGATTTATCAAAACCAAATTGTTTTTCCAAATCTTTTATAAACTCTTCAGGTAAACCTTGAGCTCCTCTATATTTTGAGTCACTTTTTAATGATTGATTTTGATCATTTTGTTGGCCAGCATCTGTTCCACCCCCTCCAACCAATTCCAAATTTGAACCATTTTCGAATTGGTATATCATTTGCTCAACAGGCCCACCTGGTACAAATTGAACCAATAAAAAGTTAAGGAACATTATGCCTAACAATGTTGGAATAATAAATAAAATTCGCCTAATGATATAATCAAGCATGCGTCTTTATTTATTTTCTAGAATTGCTGCTTTTTTTGCATCAAACCACCAGAAGTCAAAAGCACCTAATTCAAAAGGAGGAAGATTATTTGGGTATGCATACTGATTTCTATAAGCAATGGTATGCACATTTTTATACCATTGCGGGACCCATATGTGTAAGGATCTTAGTGATCTATCCAAAGATCTTATAATAACATTCAGATCGTCTCTTGTTTTTGCTCTAGCAGCTAATTCAATTAGCTTATCTATGCCTTCATTTTTTAATCCTACCAGATTTCGAGAAGGTACATCAGCAGTTTTAGAAGAGTATTGTTGTATAAGTTCCAAGCCAGGTGTTAATGAATTACCATAAGTTGATGTTATAATTTCCCATTCAAAATTTCTAACTCTCTCGGTATATTGAGTACCGTCTATTCTTGTATGTTTTGCATCTATTCCTAATAACTTAAGGTTTTCAATAAAGGGGTTTATAATTCTATCAAATGCAGGAGAATAATTTAAAATTTCTAAAGAAAATTTATCACCATTTTTATTTTTTAACTTTCCGTCTACAAAGTTCCAGCCTGCATCTTTGAACAATTTTGTAGCTTTTCTCCTATTTTTTCTGTCTACTTTATCAGGTTTAGATATAGGAGGATTGAAAACGGTATCATTAAAAACACTTTTAGGTAAATAATTTTTTAAAGGACTAAGTATGGCAAGCTCTTTTTCCGAAATTTTACCAGAGGCTTGCATTTTGCTATTTTCCCAAAAACTTGTTACCCTATCATAGAGCCCAAAAAAAAGCGTTTTATTTGACCATTCAAAATTAAACATAAGACCTATAGCTTCTCTTATTTTTGGGTCTTTAAATTTATCTAAACGAATATTAAAGAAGAATGCCTGAGCGGAACCTAAATTTCCATCTGGAAGAGTTTCCTTTTTAATAATATTCTTTTCAATAGCTGGAAAATTATAATCTTGTGCCCACTTTTGTGATGAATTTTCAGAACGGAAAGTATATTCGCCAGCTTTGAAACCTTCGAAAGCCGCAGTAGTGTCAGCATAATATTCATAACGGATTTTTTTAAAATTATTTCTACCCTTATTAATAGCTAAATGCTTTCCCCAGTAATTATCATTAAGCTTATAGACTAATCTTTTGCCAACTTCAATTTCATCCAAAGTATACGGCCCACTACCTAACATAGGTTCAAGACTGCTCTCTGCAAAATCCCGAGAAGAAAAAAACTTTTTAGAAAAAACACTTGATGAAGCGGCTAACATTAATAGTTCGTTATTATCTGATGGTTGTTTAAAACTAAATTTTACCCTTGTAGGTGATAATTCCTCAACTTTTTCAATATCGGCAAAAAGTTGTTTAAGAGAAGGTATTCCTTTTTCTAATAAAATATAATGGCTAAAAACAACATCAGAGGCTGTCACTTTAGATCCATCTGAAAATTGGGCTTCAGGTCTAAGATTAAAAATTACAAAAGATCGATCCTGAGGATACTCGATACTTTCTGCTAGTAATCCATACATAGAATCGGGCTCATCAGCAGTTTCTGTCATTAACGTTTCGATGAAAATGTTGCCAGATCCAGCGGCATTTCCTTTAACTATATACCTATTTAAGGAGTCAAATGTTCCAAATGCCCAAGTAGATATTTCTCCATCTTTGGGTGCTTTTGGGTTAACATAATCTAAGTGAGTGAAATCCTTTGAATACTTTAGATTCCCAAAACTTGAAATACCATGAGACTTGATTAGCGTTTCAGAGAAACTAAAGCTAGAGAAAAATAAAAATCCAATCAAAAGAAAAAATTTAAAAAAATTATTAAAACTAATTTTTTTCATAATTAAGAACCTCATTAGTGCTAAAATTGTTTTAAAAGATAGTTTAATTACTTTAGAATTTAATTTAATATAATTATTATTTTTTTTAAGGTAATCCTTAAATTATTTATTAATCGTTAAATCATTTATTTTGTGCTATCTTCCAAATAGGCAATTAAATTTGCTCTATCGGTTGCTTTTCCAAGACCAGCGAAATTCATTGCTGTACCTTTTATATAATTAGACGGTTTGGTTAAAAATAAATTTAGTTCATCAATAGTCCATTTACCTTCGAGACCTTTAAAACTTGATGAATATTTAAAATCCGATATTACAGCCATCTCTCTTCCAATTATTTTATGAAGATGTGGGCCGGTTCCATTTTCACCATCTCCTAATTTATGACAAGCTTTACATTTCCCAAAAACTTTTTTTCCTTTTGATAAATCTGCACTTGCAACTAATTCAACAAATGGTGTCTCTTCTTCCTTTTTCTCAACCTCAGTAACTTCTTCTTCAATTTCTAAAAGGTAAGCTACCTCTTTATATTTGTAATGGCTATGATGGTAAATTTCTTCTGCTGTCCATTGTATGAGTAATAGTATTAAAAGGGACCCACAACCAGCACCTATAATTTTTGTCCATGTCATTGTATCCATCATAATGTCCTTCAAATATTTTAAATTTTATTTTCGTATTGTACTTTAACTACTTCTATATATAGTTTTCAAGGTGTTGTTTACGCGACAAATAGAACAAAAGGATTTTTTTTTGAAAATATCATTTCAAGGTGAACTCGGATCATATTCTCATCAAGCTTGTAGTGAGGCTTTTCCAAATGCTGTTCCATTACCTTGTTCTACTTTTGAAATGGCAATGGATCAAGTAAAAGAAGGAAACGCACAATATACGATTATACCGGTAGAGAATTCTACCTATGGTAGAGTTGCTGATGCTTATTACTTACTTCCTAATTCTGGTCTGTTTATTATAAAAGAACATTTTTTAAGAGTTCATATAAACCTTCTTGCATTGCCTGGTGTTTCTTTAAGTGAGATCAAGACAGCAGTGAGTCATACTGTTTTATTGGGACAGTGTAGAAAATTTTTGTCGAAAAATAATATCAAACCATTATCAGGTATTGATACAGCGGGATCTGCTAAAATTGTTTCGGAAAGCAGTGATAGGTCCCAATCTGCCTTAGCTTCTCCTCTTGCTGGTAAGATTTATGGACTTGATGCGCTCGGTATTGAAATAGAAGATATGAAAAATAATACAACTCGTTTTTTAATAATGGCTAATAAAAAACAGGATTTAGATTTATCCAAAAATGCTAAATTTATGACAACTATTGTTTTTCAGGTTAGAAATATACCTGCCGCTCTTTATAAAGCAATGGGTGGTTTTGCTACAAATAATGTTAATATGGTAAAATTAGAAAGCTATATGGTTTCAGGATCTTTCACATCTACTCAATTTTATGCAGATATAGAGGGTCATCCAGATGAAGAAAAAGTTAAACGCGCACTCGATGAATTAATTTTTTTTACAAGTATGTTTAAAATATTAGGTGTCTATGAGTGTCACGAATTTAGAAAACTTAATTCGTGATAATTAGATTTCATTTTTTACCCATTTTTCCAAAAGAAATCTAGCTATTGTTCCTTTTCTTGCTGCAATAATATTATTATTCTTTCCATAAAGTACTTGTTTTAGTTCTTGTTTTGAAATCCAAAAAGCATCTTCTATTTCATTTTTGTCGATTTTCAATTTTTTATTTTTAGCTTTAGCAATCAAACCAAACATTAAGGATGATGGAAATGGCCAGGGCTGATTAGTAATAAACTTTATATTATTAATATAAACTCCAACCTCTTCTAGTATTTCACGTCTTGTAGCAGTTTCTAATGTTTCTCCAAGTTCGATAAAGCCTGCTAAACAAGAATAAAGTTTTTTTGGAAAGTGATGAGATCTTCCAATAAGTGCCTTGTTACCTTTTACTACAATAACAATTATGACAGGGTCTATTCTTGGAAAATATATTTTTTTACAAGCTATACATTGGGTCTCCCATTTGAAATTGATAGGGTTTGCAAATTTTTCTCCACATTTTGTACAAAATGTATTAGTTAACTTCCAGTTAATTAGAGACTTAGCAATTCCTGCAATAGAAGAATCTTTCAAACTCAAATTTGCAAAAATTGTTCTTAGGTCACTGAAGGAAGACCTGGATATTTCTTCTTTTTTAATTTTTTTGTTAAAAAACTTTACTTGATTCAAACTTGTTTTTGTTTTTTCTCCAAAAGAAATGTTATGTATGAAAATATTTTTGTCTTCAACTTTCCCAAGAAAAACTGTTTTATTAATATAATGAAATAATAAATTTTTTTTTCTAAAATAAGTAATCTTAAATTTACTTTTTATTTTTTTTGTAAGTATTAAACCCTCACAAAAAAACATATGATAATTTTCAGATTTTCCAAAAATATTTTTTGAACTATTGGAATATATTTTGGTTACTTTTTCTGTATCAGTAAAAGAAAGGTTGAGTTTATTTGTCATAAATAAATTCATTATTATAGAATCAAAGACTTGTAAAATTAGTAATAAAAATTTACTAATTTAATTGAGAGGTTGGTTTGGACAAGTATTTCGCCAACCCGGTCAGGTCTGAAAAGAAGCAGCCGTAACGAATTTTACTTGGGTCAATATCAATCTCTCACTTATTATATTATGACTAGATTTTTATACTTATTTATTGAAAATATATGGCTTATACTGTTTTAGCTAGAAAATATAGACCTCAAAAATTATCGGAGTTGGTTGGGCAAGATACGCTTGTTAAAATTTTAACTAATTCATTTAAACTAAATCGTATAGCACATTCTTTTATTTTAACTGGATTAAGGGGTACAGGAAAAACTTCCACCGCAAGAATTATTGCAAAAGGCCTTAATTGTCTTGCATCTTCAGCTAATAATCTTCCAACTGTTGATCCATGTGGCGAATGTGAATCTTGTATTTCTATAGCTCAAAGTCGTCACATTGATGTTATTGAAATGGATGCTGCTAGTCGGACTGGTGTTTCTGATGTGAGGGAAATCATTGATAATATTGATTATAAGACAGTTTATGCTCGTTATAAAGTTTATATAATTGATGAAGTTCATATGTTATCTAATTCTGCTTTTAACGCTCTTCTTAAAACCTTGGAGGAACCACCAGCACATGTAAAATTTATTTTTGCTACCACTGAAATCTTGAAAATCCCAACAACAATAATTTCAAGATGCCAACGTTTTGATTTAGAAAGAATTGATAATCATTTAATAAATAACCACTTAACTGATGTCTGTAACAAAGAAAAAATAAATTTCTCAGTAGGCGCTTTAAAAATGATTTCTAATGTTTCGGAAGGTTCTATTAGAGATGCATTATCAATATTAGATCAAGCAATTATATATAGTGATGGCAGATTAGAAGCAAATCATATTACAGAAATGCTTGGATTATTAGATCAAAATAAATCATTTAAATTATTTGATTTAATTTTTGAACAAAAAAATAATGAAATGCTATCAGAATTAGAAAAAGAAATAAAAGATGGGATTGATCCCTTTTCAATTCTGAACGGATTAATGGATATTAATTGGAAATTAATGGTATCAAAAATTAAAAAGGACGAATTTTATACACATGATCTATCAGATGATAATTTAGAGTTACTACAAAACTTCTCCAAAAAAATATCTACTGCTATATTATCCAGGTGTTGGCAGATTTTATTGAAAATTCATGAAGAAATGAAATATGCACCAGATATTTTATCTACATTACAAATGGGTTTGCTAAGATTAAGTTTTTTTTTAAATTCCCCTGATCAAGATGAATTATTAAGAATATTAAATAATTTAAAAAATTCTTCAGAAGTTCATTCTAATAATATTGACAATATTAATATAGAGAAACAGTTCGGGTCTGATGTTAATTCAACTTTTGAAAAAAAAAAAATAGAAATTAATAATTTTAAAGATTTGTTACTTTTATTAAAAAAAGAAAAAAAAATACCGCTCCTTGTAGAATTAGAAAAAAATTTTAAAGTTCTCTCTTTCCAGCCTGGTGAAATTCGCTTTGATTTAACACCAGATGCTAACAATGAGTTAGTATCTAGTTTATCAAAATTCCTTAAAAATATTACCAATATAAAGTGGGATTTGATACGATTAGAGAATACCAATGCAAAAACTTTTTCGAATTTAAAAGAAGAAGATGATATTAAATTAAGAAAATTAATTGATCAAAACGATATTGTTCAAGAGATAAAAAAAATTTTTCCAGGATCAAAAATAGCAAAGTCTTCTTTTCATTAATTAAATATTCAGTTATCAATAGTTTATTGGATTTTAAATATAATATTAACAAATATGGGGAAAGTAATGCTTAAAGGTTTAGGTCAATTAGGAGATATGGCCAAGTTAATGAAACAAGCTCAAGATATGCAGTCAAAAATGTCTGATATTCAGAAACAATTGGAAGAGCTAAATGTAGAAGGGGAGTCTGGGGGAGGTCTGATAAAAGCTACTGTAAATGCTAAAGGAACCCTAAAGAGTTTAAATATTGATGAAAGTTTATTTAATCCTTCTGAAAAAGCTGTAGTTGAAGATCTTATTGTTGCAGCTATTAGAGATGCTCAACAAAAGTCAGGTGATAGAGCTAAAGAAGAGATGGCAAAAGTCACTTCCGATTTAAATTTGCCTGCTGGTTTTAAGTTTCCATTTTAATAAATTGGTTTTTTTATAAAATTATGAAATTTAATAATCATAATAGTGAAAATGAGGTTGAAACATTAATAGCAATTATGGCAAAGTTACCAGGATTAGGTCCTAGGTCAGCAAGAAGAGCAGTTATCAGAATGTTAGAGAAAAAAGAAATTATTCTAGAACCTCTAGCTAAAATATTAAATTTAGTAACTGAGAAAATCAAAAATTGTAATCAATGTGGTAATTTTTCTGTAGATTCTGTTTGTACAATTTGTTCAGATAATTCTCGAAATAAAAAGCTCATTTGTATTGTACAAGATGTAGCAGATTTGTGGGCGATGGAAAGGTCTCAGGTTTTTGATGGAGTATACCATGTTTTAGGGAACTACTCATCTTCTTACATAGGTATAAATCTTGGGGAATTAGAGATTGAAAAAATTTCTAATAGAATTGAAAAAAATAGTGTAAAGGAAATTATTTTAGCCCTAGATGCAACTATAAATGGACAAACTACTGCTAATTACATAATAGAAAAACTTAAAAGTACTCCAGTAAATTTTTCTTCATTAGCACATGGAGTACCTGTTGGAGGGGAATTAGATTATTTAGATGATGGAACGATTCGCGCCGCTTTTAGTGCTCGTAAGCCTATTTAGTACCAAAAATCATTTAGAAATCTTAAAATTTTTCGACATATTTTTTAATTTTTTAATGGAATAAATGAAAAATTAGAAAAAAAACTATTTTTTTTATTATTTTAAATGTTTTTAATTGCTTGAATAAAAAAAAAATGTCATAAGCAAGCCTTGTGATTAATTGGAGGATAATATGTTTTCAAGTCTTGATACTACTGTAAATAAAAGTGATCAAGGGGGTAGAGCTCAAAGATTATTTGCCGCTGTGGTTTTAGCAGCTTTGGACGATGCTATTGCTGATGATAAAAAATACGGCAATGGTGCTGAGCAAATCGCAAGATGGGCTAGGTCTAGAGATGGTAGAGAAGTACTAATGTGTGCAGGTATTGACCCAAACGAGAGATGTGTAAAAGGAATGATTGAGTTTGTTAAGAAAGGTATAAGAACCTCAGTTGCGTTATCAAGAGAAGAAAGTGATAGACAAGCAGAAGCAGCATAAAACATTAGATTTTCCTATTTTGTTTTTCTATAAAACTGGAAAATTTAGATGAAAAAATTTGATAATGAACTAACAAAAAATAGTGCTAATTATACTCCATTAAACCCCATAACATTTTTAAAAAAAGTTGCTTTTAACTTTCCAAATAGAAAATCTATAGTTTACAATAATAGGTCTTACAATTGGATTGATACATACCATAGGTGCAAAAAATTTGCATCAGCCTTACACTTATGTGGATATGAAAAAGGCGATATTATTGGTTTTTTGGCGATGAATACTCCTGAGTTATATGAGGCTCATTACAGTGTTCCTATGGCTGGTATGATTTTAAATGCCATGAACTATAGATTAGATTATAAAACAATAGCTTATATAATTGATCATTCTGAACTTAAATTGCTTTTTGTAGATTTAGAATTTTTAGAAGTTGCAAAAAAAGCTGTTTTCATAAGTCAAAAAAAACCAGAAATTATGATTATAGAAGATGAAACTGAAGGACTAAATAATACCTCGAATTTTATAAGCTATGAAGATTTTTTATCAAAAGGAAATACTAATTTTGAAGAAGTTTCTTTAGAGGATGAGTGGAATACAATAGCTATAAATTATACTTCTGGTACTACAGGAAATCCTAAAGGTGTTCTTACTCATTACAGAGGAGCTTACTTGAACGCGCTTGGTAACATAGTAGAGTGGAATATGGAAAGTCATCCAGTATATCTCTGGACGCTACCAATGTTTCATTGTAATGGTTGGTGTTTCCCATGGACTATAGCCGCAAAAGCAGGTACTAACATTTGCTTAAGAAAAGTCTCTTCTGAGGCTATGTATTCCGCTATCGCTAAACATAGTGTGAATTATTTATGCGGTGCACCTATTGTTTTAGGTATGCTTGTCGATTCTAGCATTCGAGAAAAAATAAAATTTAATCATTTATGTAAAGTTATGACAGCGGCAGCACCACCTCCAGCAGCAGTTTTACAGTCAATGCAGGAAATTGGCTTTGAAGTTACCCATGTTTATGGATTAACAGAAGTATATGGTCCTTGTGTAGTATGTGCTTGGGATCCTGAGTGGAATAATTTATCTTTGGAAAAACAGGCAGATATAAAATCACGTCAAGGAGTTGCTTATATTGTTCAAGAAGGAATTAGAGTCGTAAATCCAAAAGATTTTTTAGATGTCCCAAAAGATGGTGAGACAATTGGTGAAGTATTGCTGAGGGGTAACATTACTATGAAAGGTTATTTAAAAAATATTAAGGCAACTGAAGAAGCATTTTCAGGAGGATGGTTTCATACTGGAGATCTAGGTGTTATGTATGAAAATGGATATGTTCAATTAAAAGATAGGTCTAAAGACATCATAATATCTGGTGGAGAAAATATTTCATCTATTGAAATCGAAAATTGTATATACGATTTAGATTCGGTCTTATCATGTGGTGTAGTAGCAATGAAAGATGAAAAATGGGGAGAAGTTCCCTGTGTTTTTATAGAACTTAAACCAGAGGCAAAGCTGTCTAAGCAGCAAATAATTAAACATTGCCGATCAAATTTAGCTAGCTTTAAAATACCAAAAGAAGTAATATTTTGCACAATTCCGAAAACCTCTACAGGTAAAATTCAAAAATTTGAATTAAGAAAATTAACACCACGCTAAACAAAGACTTTTGCGTTAAAGCCTTTTAGCATAACTATGTAATATTTTCCTTTGAAAAAGCGTTTTATAGAGATATGGAAATATGTGTATGTCAAAATCAGAATTAGAATTAAAGTGGATTTCAGAGTTAGGAAAAAATCCTCCTATCATTGCAGCATCTTGTGATTTAAATGGTATATGGCGGGGAAAAAGAGTACCTTTAGCTAATTTAGAAAAAGTTTTAGATGAGGGTATTAGGATTCCTTTATCAGCCTCATGTTTAGATATTTGGGGATCAGATTTAATAAATAGCCCCTTTCTTTTTGAATCTGGTGACGCTGATGGATATGGATTACCTACTGGAATTGGTCCATTTCCTTTTTTTTCTAATAAAAAAGATTCTGTCCTAATACCACTTTGGTTATTTGATAATAAAAAAAAATATTTCGCCTATAGATCCTAGACATATTCTTAATTCAGTATGTAAAAAATATGATGATTTAAATCTTTATCCTGTTATAGCTTTTGAATTAGAATTTTATTTGCTAAATGAAAATAATTTTAAAAATATAAAATTTGAACAGAATGATTTTACAAATGTGCTTTCAATTACAGATATTGAAGACCATGAAGTATTTTTTGACGAACTTCATGATTTGTGTGAAAAAAATAAAATACCCATGGATGGAATATCGTCTGAAAATGCTCCTAATCAGTTTGAGATAAATCTTAAACATACTTCTGATCCTTTAAAAGCAGCAGATCAAACAATTCTTTTCAAAAGATTTATAAAAGGAATTGCCAAAAAACATGAAAAAAGAGCTACATTTATGGCAAAACCTTTTCCAAATATTGCTGGAAGTGGGATGCACATTCATTTTAGTTTATTAGACAAATACAACAATAATGTCTTTAATAATAATTCTGACATTGGTTCTGATATTCTAAAAAATGCAGTTGGAGGGATACTTGATAGCCTTAAAGACTCGACACTGATCCTTGCCCCTCATTATAACTCTTACAAACGTCTTCGTCCTGGAAGTCATGCACCTATAAATATTTGTTGGGGTTATGAAAATAGAACTGCTTCAATCAGGATACCTGGTGGAGATTACTTGTCGAAAAGAATAGAACATAGAGTTGCTGGTGCGGATGCAAATCCTTATTTAGTATTGTCTTCAGTTCTTTCTTCTGCACTTTATGGAATTACAGAAAAAAAAGAACCACCCAAACCATTGATTGGAGATACTTACCAGAAAAAAACAATGCAAATAGCCCAAAGCTGGGATCAAGCCATAAATGATTTTGAAAATTCGAAAAAAAATAAAAAATTTTATTTTGATACTTTTTGTGAGGTATTTAAGAATTGTAAAAAACAGGAATTAGAAGTGTTTAATTCTAGAATTGAAAATTACGAATTAGTAACATATTTGGAAGAAATTTAGTCACTTAAGTCGGAAATGATTTCATTAGCAGCATTAACTCCAGAAATATATGCACCGTGACAAGTACCATAATAACTCTTTATGGTAGCTTCTCCTGCAAAGTATACTTTTTTTTCTAATGATTTTTTTAATAATTCTCTTTCTGAACTATGTCCTGGTAAAGCAAAAGAATAAGAACCTTTAGTAAAAGGATCTTTCCCCCAACTTGTATGAATTATTTCTTTAATATTATTTCCTATAAGATTTCCAAATTGGTTTTTTATAAATGAAGTAATTATTTTATAATATTTATCTGGAAAATTTTCGACATCTAATCCCTTTTCACCTCCGAAAAAGAATATCATATGTTCCTTTTCTCTTTTTCGTATTTCAAAACTAATTATTTGAGATTTATCATTATCATTTGTATCTGTTAATGCTACATACCAACCTATATCATTTTCTTTAAAAGTCCCTCGTTTAAAAAGAACACCAATTTTATTTAAAATTCCCATTGGCAAATTATGGATTGCTTGTATTTTATCATTTGGTAGTTGAGGTATAAAAGTTATGTCTTCATTTTGTAAAATTCCGTTAGAGACAGTTAATAGTACTGATTTACAAATATATTTTTTTGATTGTGTATATATTTCAATATAATCCTTTTCCCAATTTATTTGGGTAACTGGAGTATTTAAAATTGAATTTATACCTTTTGCCCATTTATCAATTAGGTTAGCTAGTCCACTCTCTATAATAAAATCTTTACCATCATTAACTGACGCAAAATCAACAGCAGAAACTAGGTTGGCTTCAATACCATTTAGACCAGTTAAATAATCAAATAGGATAGGGTAATAAGGGTCACATATATTCAAACAAGAAGAAAGAGAACTATCCTCAACTTTATATTTATAAAAGTTTAACTTTTTTAAAAATTTATCATGAGATTTTTTTAAAAGATGATTTTTTTTTGATAGAAATGGCTTATTTCTTCTAAGATATTTTGTTTTTTCAATAGAAAAAATATCACCATTTTCATAGTTAATTGGTACTTTTAGACTTTCGGCTATAGATGTAAGAGGATTAATTTCTCCTTCATGCAAATAAGAACATCCCAGATCAAACCAACTACCGAAGGATTTTTTAGCTTTTCTTGCTCTTCCACCTAATTGGTTATTAGCTTCAATTACTATGTTTGATATATTATTCTTATCTAATATTTTTGCTGCAGATATGCCAGCAATTCCAGCACCAACAACTATAACTTCACAATTAAATATTTTATTATTTGACAAAAAATAGCTTTCAATTGATTAAGACAAAATTTAATATAATTTATTATTCAGTTTTATACACTTAAATAAGTTAATTTATGAAGGTAGGTAAAATTTTTATTAATATTTCTCAAAATTAAAATTAAGGAAAAACTCTTGAAAAATAATAGTTGGCAAAGAAATGGCTTACCTGGTTGGACTTATCAATCGGATGCTTTATTTCAATTAGAAGCAGAAGAATTATTTAGAAAACATTGGCAATTTGTTTGTCATATTAGTGAATTAAATGAAGTAGGTTCATATAAAACAATAGATATTGTTAATGAAAGAGGATTTGTTATCAAATGTGAAAAAAATGAAATAAGAGCTTTTCATAATTTATGTATGCACAGAGGTTCTAGAGTAATTGCTGATAAAGAAGGGATATGTAAAAGAGCTATTGTTTGCCCATTTCACGGGTGGTCCTATAATTTTGATGGTTCTGTTAGGGGAGTTCCAAATAAAGATTCTTTTGGTGACACTGATTTTTCAGAAATGGGTTTAAGACACTTAGAAATTGAAATATGGCATGGACTTATCTTTGTAAGATTTAAGAAAAGTAATCAAAAAAATATTGCTGAAATTTTAAAAAGATTCGATAGCGAAATTAGTCATTACAAAATGGAAAATATGGAGCCTGTTGATGGAAGTAATTGGACTGATATTTTAGATGCTAATTGGAAATCAGTCAGAGATGTTGATAATGAAGGATATCATGTCAGGCAAGCACACCCTTCTTTGTTTGATTTATATGGACAAGATTACAACGATGAACCTTTTTTCGAAGGAACATCAAGATCAGTAGGTACTTTTAATACCAAACCTTCCAAAAAATGGAGTGTAAAAAGATATCGTAATATTGTAGAAAATAATAATTGGTTAAAATTACCCAAACTTCAAAGTAGATCTTGGATATATTTTGGTATGTTTCCAAATTTTGTTTTAGGCTTATATCCAGAATGTATCATTTATTATTATGAATATCCTTTAAGTAGTACTAAAACAATACAAACTGGTGGGGTTTTAAAGCATAGAGGAGAAAGCAGAGAAAAAAAAATAGCGAGGTATTTGAGTGGCCGTATAGATAGGGATACGGCGAAAGAGGATCAAATGCTTGTAAAGTGGTCCACTGAAGCAGTAAAATCGTCGGCTTTCAATGGTTTTTGCTTATCTGATTTAGAATACGGTGTAAAAACGTACCATGATCATTTGAGAAAAATAATTCCTGTAGTGAACTTAAATTCTGAACCAATTGATTATTCACTGAATGAATTTAATAATCAGCTCTTGGCTGAAAAGAAAAATTAATCTGAAACCAACGGTTATATATAGATTTGAATAGATAAATTATGTACATTTCTGAACAAAATAAAAGAGGTTGGAGATTACTGGGGGTACCATTTATATTTGCAATTTTTTTACTGGCGGTTCCTATTGCAACGATGACTGCTTTAAGCTTCTGGACTCAGGACTATCTGACACTAATCAAAACAATAACTTTTGAAAATTATAAACAAGCTTGGTTTCAGCCTGTGTTTCAGACATTATTTGCTAGATCTTTATTAATTTCTATAACAGTTACTTTTTTTACAATTTTATTTGCATTTCCTATTGCTTATTATATTTCTTTTTATGGAGGGAAGAGAAAGGCCTTATGGTTATTTCTTATAACTATACCTTTTTGGACTAGCTATCTATTACGTATGTTTTTATGGAAGGTAATCTTAGGATATAATGGAGTTTTAAATTCTTTTTTTGAGTGGCTAGGAGTAATTACTGAGCCTTTAACATTTCTATTATATAATTCTAATGCGGTTGTATTAGCGCTAGTTCATGGTTGGGCACCTTTCGCAATATTACCAATTTTTGTATCTTTAGAGAAAATTGATAGATCTTTATTAGAAGCATCTAATGATTTGGGTGATAATTCTTTCAACCAGTTCTTTAGGATTATCTTACCATTATCAATGCCAGGAGTAATAGGGGCTGTTTTGATAATATTTATTCCTTGTATAGGAGATTACATAACTCCAAAATTAGTAGGTGGTCCTGAAGGTCTAATGATAGCCAACATGATACAGGTACAATTTTCTAAAGCTAACAATGCCCCACTTGCGGCAGCACTGTCTGTTACTTCTTTATTGATTGTTGGTATAATTGCGTTGGCTTTTGTTTTTTTAAATAGAAAATACTTAAAAAATTATTAAAATGAAAAAGTCTAATAAAATATTTAAATCAATAGTAATATTATTTCTTACCTTTTTATATGCCCCCGCACTTTTGTTGCCAATTTTTTCTTTTAACAATAGTAAGGTTATAGCTTTTCCTTTAACAGGTTTTTCTACGATTTGGTTCGAAGAGCTTTTTTATGAAAATACCTTACATAACGCTTTATTAAATTCTTTAGTGATTGCGATATCGTCAACAATTTTAGCTACTATTCTAGGTACTTTAGTTGCTAGAGCTTCAACAAGATATATTTTTTATGGTAAGAAAATTTCCATCACATTTATACTTGTGCCTTTAATTTTACCAGAAATCATTCTAGGAGTTTGTCTTTTAACAGTACTAATTCAATTGGGGCTGGAATTGAATTTGTGGAGTGTAGTACTCGGACATACTTTATTAATAACTCCATTTTCAACTTTAATAATGGTATCAGCTTTTAATAATCTTGATATAAGTTTAGAAGAAGCATCTCTAGATCTTGGGATGTCATCGCTTCAAACATTTCGGATAATTATTTTACCTATGGTTTCACCTGGTTTGATTTCTAGTCTACTAATTGGGTTTGTAATTTCATTAGACGAATTTATAATTGCTTTTTTTCTTACTGGTGTTGAACCAACATTACCTGTATATATATGGTCTCAATTTAGGTTCCCAGCAAAATTACCAAGTACAATGGCATTAGGTACAATACTTTTAATTGTTTCTCTTATTTTAGTTTCTTTATTTGAATACTTTAGAAGAAAAATGGAATTATACAATAATTAAGGGGTGGAGTTGGATCAAAAATGATCAAAAAAAATAGTATTAATAAAGAAAAGATAGTTGATCTTATATCTATAGAAAAATCTTTTGATCAAGTTAAAGCTGTCAATAATGTGTGTTTAGGAATAAATGAGGGTGAATTTTTTTCACTATTAGGCCCATCTGGGTGTGGTAAAACAACACTTTTAAGAATAATTGCAGGTTTTGAAAAACCTGAAAATGGTGATGTTTTTATTAATGGAAAAAATGTTAATTTTGTTGCTCCAAATAATAGACCTACAAATATGGTTTTCCAAAATTATGCAATTTTCCCTCATTTAAATGTATCTGAAAATGTTGGATATGGACTAAGAAATACAAATTTTAGTAAGGATCAAATATTAAAAAAAATAGATGGCGCGTTAGAGTTAGTAGGTCTCAAAGGATATAATAAGAGGGCATCATCAGCTTTATCAGGTGGGCAAAGACAGAGAGTAGCGCTTGCACGTGCGTTGATTTTAAAACCTAGAGTACTACTTCTTGATGAACCACTCTCTGCATTAGATAAGAATTTAAGGGAGCAAATGCAATTTGAATTAAGGCAGCTTCAAAAATCAGTAGGTATAACATTTATTTTGGTAACTCATGATCAAACAGAAGCACTTACAATGAGTGATAGAGTAGGTGTTATGTTTAATGGAAAAGTAGATCAAGTTGCAACTCCTGAACAGATTTATAATAAACCAAAAACAAAAATGGTTGCAGCTTTTATAGGAAATATGAATTTTTTTGAAACTGAATGTAAAGGTGAAAACTCTAAAACGATTACTGTTTTCCATAAAGATCTGGGCAATTTTAAACTCTTTAAAAATAACATTTTTGGAAGAAAGAACCCTAAATTAACAGTTGGAATAAGACCAGAAAACCTTAAAATTAATTCCAAGAATTTAAAAAGGCAGTCAAAGTCATTTACTGCAAAAATAGTCGAGAAATCTTTTATGGGTGATACAATACTATTCAGTATTAATTTGAGTGGAAATAATAATAATACTTATATTTCAGTATCAGATATAAAGAATTCACCTAATCCTAATATCGGAGATGAAATATTAGTTACATTTGAAGAAGAAGATGTAGTCGCCTATTATAAGGAATAGGTGAATAATCATCACCTATTCCTTATTAAGGGTTTAAAAACCTGATTTAATAAGCTCAAATTCCTTTATCATTCTTTCTCTTAATTTTGGGTCTGAAGGTTTCTGAAACAAAGATCCTTCTGTATAACTAGATAATGGTCCCCATCCATTTTCTTTTCCAACAGTTGCCATAACATTTTTATTAGTATGACCATAGCCCCATTCATTTAACATATGTGCTGCAGATGCGTCATCAAGCCATGCATCCAAAAAATCATATGCTTTTTCTTCAGAACCAGGAGCATCTTTCATCATGGTATATCCACATACCCATGTCGAAGAACCTTCCTTAGTATCTCTATTAAAAATTACTTTAGGGGCATTTTCTTCAAAACTCATAGTGAAAGCAACTTCGTTCCAAGTCCATTCTAAGAGAATTTCACCACTCATCATCAATGCAGAACCTTCTGCTCCATCAGCATGATACTGCCTAACATTTTTATGTACTTTTCTTAGAAAATCAGATGCTTTTTTAAAGTCCTCATCAGTTGCTTTTGTCCAATCTTTAACTCCAACGGCTAAAAAACCTAGTGCGTAGGCATCATCAACATTATCAATTAAGGAAACTCTGCCTTGAAATTTTGGATCAGCAAAAGCTTGTAGTGAACTTGCATCTTCTTTTGACACCTGATCAGCATTATAAGTAAGAGCAGTTGCACCCCAATCTATAGGTAAAGCCCATTGAACTCCATCAACTTGAAAACCTTCCATTCCAGCAAATCCAGGGTCTACTTTATTCCAGTTTTTTAATCTACTGGTATCTATAGGAACAATGATATCAGCATTTCTCCATTTTACTACTGATTGAGAACAAGGATGACCAAGATCAGCTCTGAAACCAGCCCTTACCTTTTGAAATGCTTCCTCTTCATCAGAAAAGAAAGAGTAAGTTGGTGAGTCCCCATATTTTTCAACGTAAGCACCAAAAAAACCAGGATCTTCGTATCCACCCCAGTCAAAAACAATTAAATCACTGTCTGCTGCAAGAGATATATTTGCAAAAAACAGTGAGAAAACAAATGACAAAAAATTAATAGGATTTAATTTCATATTTTTCTCCCTCATAAAATATAAATTAATTTAGTTATTTCTATGTATAAAGAATGTAAACATTATTTTAGATTTTTTTCAACCTCTGACACTGCATCATCTAATATATCAAACATTAAATCAATTTCTGATTTAGTTATTATGAGAGGTGGTGAAAATACACACATATTTATAATAGGTCTTACTAACAGGCCTCTTTTTTCTGCAGCCTTATCAATCAAAGATCCAAAGTGATGATCAATTTCCAGACGTTTTTTCTCATCTAACGAGGGGTTGCTGTACCCTTCTAGACATCCTAACAACCCAATTCCTCTTGCATCACCAATACAGTCATATTTTTCACCTAATTTATTTAATCTAGATTGGAAATAAGGAGTAATATCTCTAACATGATCAAGAATTTTTTCTTCTTCAATAATTTCAATTGTTTTTAGGGCTGCCGCAGATGCAATAGGATGTCCTGAATATGTAAAACCATTTGAGAAAAGAAGATCATTGGTATGCGTACTTTTTTTTATATCCTCAATTAATGAATCCGAAATAATCGTTGCTCCCATAGGAATATATCCAGATGTTAACCCTTTTGCACATGTTATAATATCGGGTGTAAAATCGAACACATCCTCTGAAGAAAACCAATGACCTAGCCTACCAAATGCTGTAACAACTTCGTCTGAAATATATAATACATCGTATTTCTTACAAATTTCGTAAGTTTTTTTATGATACCCTTTAGGGGGTATAATGACACCTCCTGATGCCAGCACTGGTTCAGCCACAAAAGCAGCTACTTTGCTAGGCCCAATTTCTAAAATAGTATTTTCTAGTTCTGATACTTTTTGATTGCACCATTCTTGTTCTGAACACTTACCTCTTAGATTTGGGTTTACGTCACTAAGAAATTTTATGCCACTAACTATTGTATCTAGAACTCTTTTATCTCTTTCCTTTCCAGAAATACTAGCCGAAAGCAAGGTTGATCCATGATAACCTTTTTCACGAGCTATAATTGTTTTTTTTTCACCTTTATTTAAACAATTGAAATAGTAATGAACAAACCTTACTGCACTATCTAAAGCTGTAGATCCACAAGTTGTAAAAAAAACGGTGTTCAAATTTTTTGGAGTAAGAGTAGCTATTTTTTTTGCTAATAAAGCTGATGGTTCTGCCGTTGCAAACCAAGGACTAAAATAAGAGAGTTTTTCACATTGTAGTGCAATTTCTTTAGCAATTTCTTTTCGTCCATATCCAAGATTAACGCACCACATACCACCTGGGCCGTCAATATATTTTTTCCCATTTTCATCGAATAAGTAAATTCCATCTGAATTTGTTATGATTTTATACTCAGAATTATCAGTTCTACAATCTTCCCAAGGATGCAGGAAGTGTTGACTGTCATAATCTTTGATAAAATTATTATTTAAAAAAGAATTCATACATACCTATTTATCGATCATATAGTTAAACCATATCTTGTTAATAAGACAAAAGTCCATTAGATTTATATATAGTTTTTATTTTTTTTTAAGTAATCGAATATAATTTAAATTTTTTGATTATGATTTGGAATTTTTAAGCCATGACTAAACAGGGTGACCAAGCTTTTAGAGTTGATAGTAGTATAGAAAAATGGAGTGAAATGACTTATGGAGGTGCTGTAAGTTTTTTAAGAAGACAATATTCTAGAGATTTAAGTAACGTAGATATTGTAATCTCTGGTTTGCCTTATGATGCAGCGACTACTAATAGACCTGGTGCCAGATTTGGTCCTAGAGCTATTAGAGAAGCTTCAACTCAATTAGCAGAGCTTAAATCCTTTCCATTTGGTTTTGAAGTCACAGAAATACTCAAAATTATCGACTGGGGTGATTGTTTTATTTCCCCGCATAAACCAGATACTATAATTTCAACAATTACAAATCATGCAAATGAAATTTTAAAAGAAAACTGCAAAATGTTGACTTTTGGTGGAGATCATTTTGTTAGTTATCCACTTATTAAAGCTCATGCTGAAAAATATGGTCCAATAAGTTTATTACAATTTGATGCTCATTGTGATACATGGGAGGATGATGGGTGCTCTTTAGATCATGGAACAATGTTTGCTAGAGCGGTAAAAGAAGGCTTAATTGATGTAAATTCATCAACTCAAATTGGACTTCGAACATATAATGATGACGATTATGGATTTGAGATTTTATCAGCACCATGGGTTCATAGGAATGGGATCCAAAAAAGTTTAGATATAATAAAAAAAAGAGCCCAAAATAATCCATTATATATTTCTTTTGATGTTGATGGATTAGATCCAGCTTTCGCTCCTGGCACGGGAACCCCAGTATCTGGTGGATTGGCTAGTTGGCAAGCATTAGAGTTAATTCGAGGGTTACATGAATGTAACTTAATTGGCTTAGATATAGTAGAGGTTTCACCACCATATGATCATGCTGAGATTACCTCTATTATAGCTGCTACAATTGCATTTGATTGGTTATGCATATTAGCAAAAAAAACTGGAGTAAAAGAAAATAAAATTGGCCGAATATGAAGAGGTATTATGCTAAAAAAAACTCAAAGTAAATTTCCTAAGGTGCTCCAGGGGTGGTTAGGTCATAAAAAAATTGAAGAAATAGAATGTGTGATTTCTGATATGGCGGGTGTTGTAAGAGGTAAAGCAATGCCACTTTCAAAATTTGAAAAATTAGAAAATGTATACATGCCTTTATCAATTTTTTATCAAACAATTTCTGGTGATTATGTTGATTTACCTATTGTTGATCAGTGGACAGAAAACGATATGGTACTTACCCCAGATCTTTCTACGGCTGTTTGTTCACCATGGGCTGAGGATGTTACAGTTCAAGTAATTTGTGATGTAAATGACTTAGCAGGCAATCCCATTGATATTGTCCCACGAAATGTACTTAAAAAAGTAATAAATCTTTATAAACAGAAAGGTTGGAATCCTCTAGTTGCACCAGAGATCGAATTTTATCTAACTAAACCAAATCTTGACCCTAGTGTTCCAGTAGAACCCACATTAGGAAGAACTGGGAGGAAAGTAGCTTCTCGTCAGGCTTACAGTATGACAGCTGTTGATGAGTACGGCAGAGTTATAGATGATATTTATGATTTTGCCGAAGCGCAAGGTTTTGAAATTGATACAATCAATCAAGAGGGAGGAGCAGGGCAAATTGAAATAAATCTTGTTCATGGTGACCCTTTAAAATTAGCTGATCAAGTATTTTATTTTAAAAGAATGATCAGGGAGGCTGCTTTTAAAAGAGATTGTTTCGCCACTTTTATGGCAAAGCCCATGCAAGAAGAACCTGGGAGTGCTATGCACATACACCAGTCTATTTGTGAAATTGATACAAGGCAAAATATATTTATAAATAAGAAAGGAGAACCTAGTAAGTATTTTTATAATTTCTTAGCTGGTCAGCAAGAATATTTACCAAAAGCTATTTGTTTATTAGCACCTTACGTAAACTCCTACAGGCGATATGTTGCAACTGGTTCCGCTCCAATAAATTTGGAATGGGCACGTGATAATAGAACTACAGGTCTAAGGATTCCAATTTCCTCACCCAACAATCTTAGAATTGAAAACCGTGTAGTTGGAATGGATTGTAATCCTTATCTAGGCATTGCTGCCTCTTTAGCATGTGGATTACTGGGAATTAAGAAAAAATTAAGGCCTAGAGACGCTTTACAAGGAGAGGCCTATTCAATGCCCCGTGCCCTTCCACAAGGGTTGATAGAAGGATTAGAATTATTTAATCAAGCTCCAGAATTAGAAAGTATATTAGGTAAGTCTTTTTGTTCAATCTATAAAGCTCTAAAGAGATACGAAGCAGAGGCTTTTTTACAAGTTATAAGTTCTTGGGAAAGAGAACATCTTTTATTAAATGTCTAAAATAGACTTACTAAAAATTAATGATCCAAAAGGTGAACTACCTGATAGTTTTTATAAATACTGTATAAAAAAAGAGATTAAATATCCTACCTTAAGTAAAGATTATAAATCTCAAATCTGTATAATAGGTGCTGGTTACACGGGTCTTTCTGCAGGATTATGTTTGTCTGAATCAGGATTTGAGGTCATAATTTTAGAAGCCAACAGAGTTGGTTTTGGTGCATCCGGCCGAAACGGAGGCCAAGTTGGGTCAGGGCAAAGATGGGATCAAGAGAAAATAGAAAAACATTTTGGATTTCATAAAGCAAAAATATTTTGGGAAATATCACAAGATGCCAAGAAAGAAGTAATTTCAAGAATTAAATTACATAATATTGATTGTGATTTTTCTAGTGGAATCATAAATACGACTATCAATAGTAAAGATACTAAAAATTTATTTGATGAAGTAAATAATCTTACGAAAAAGTATCAATATAATAAAATTCAAAAACTCTCATCATCTGAGCTTTCAAAAATTATTGATACAGATCTCTATGATGGTGGTTGCCTTGATTTTGGAGCTGGGCATTTGAACCCACTTAAATTTGTACAAGGCTTGGGGATTGCTGCAAAAAAAAATAATGTACAAATTTTTGAAAAATGCTGTGTTGAAAAAATTGACTATGGTAAGAAGAATACTATTTCACTTTCAAATGGTTATAAAGTAATTAGTGATTACCTCATAATTGCATGTAATGGTTATTTAGGGAATTTAGAACCAAATATCTCTTCAAGAGTTATGCCAATAAATAATTTCATTCTAACTACAGAAGTTTTAGGAAATAATTTACTAAATTCCTTTTTAAAAAATAATTATGCTGTGGCTGATAATAAGTTTGTGCCAAATTATTTTAGACCTTCTCCAGATAACAGACTAATATTTGGAGGTGGAGAGAATTATACGTATCGTTTTCCAAAAGATATAAAAACAATTGTAAGAAAAAAAATGCTGAAAGTTTATCCCCAACTTATAAATACTAGAATTGATTTTGCATGGGGGGGCACTTTGGCTGTAACTAGGAATCGTCTTCCTTATTTTGCCAAAATACAACCAAATGCTTTCTCAGCTTCTGGATATTCTGGGCATGGAGTAGCATTATCCGTTTTAGCAGGAAGGATTATTGCTGAGTTAATTGAAGGAGACTCAAAAAGATTCAATTTTATGAATAACATCCCAATAAAACCCTTCCCTGGAAATTCAAATTTTCAATGGACTTTATTAGTTTTAGGCATGCTATGGTACTCTTTAAGAGATAGATTTAAGTAAAAAACATTTTTTTAGAATACTCATATTGACTTTCAAATCAAATACGTCATAAGGCGTATATCGATTTATGTACTGGAGGAATGTAATGGCTGTTAAGGTTGGAATAAATGGTTTTGGTCGAATTGGTAGAAATGTATTGAGAGCAATCCTTGAATCTGGTCGAACAGATATTGAAGTAATTGAAATTAATGATTTGGGGCCTGTAGAAACTAATGCTCATTTATTAAAATACGATAGTATCCATGGTCGTTTCCCCGGCAAAGTGAAAGTTTCTGATGGTAAAATTGATACTGGTACAGGATTAATAAATGTTTCTCAGGAGAGAGACCCTGCAAATTTACAATGGAAAGATGTAGACATTGCTCTAGAGTGCACAGGGATTTTTACTGATAAAGAAAAAGCATCTTTACACTTAAAGAATGGATCTAAGAGAGTTTTAGTCTCTGCTCCTTCTAAGGGTGCTGATAAAACGATTGTATATGGAGTGAATCACAAAAGTTTAACTTCAGATCATATAATTGTTTCTAATGCTTCATGCACTACAAATTGTCTAGCTCCCGTAGCAAAGGTTTTGCATGAAAATTTTGGTATTACAACAGCTTACATGACTACTATTCACAGTTATACGGGAGATCAACCTTCATTAGACACAATGCATCAAGATCTTTATAGATCAAGAGCCGCAACTTTAAGTATGATCCCAACTTCTACTGGAGCTGCGAAAGCAGTTTCTCTTGTCATGCCTGAATTAGCAGGTAAGATGGATGGTGCTGCAATTAGGGTTCCTACACCAAATGTTTCTTGTATTGACTTAAAGTTTTTAACTGAAAAACCTGTTACTATTGATGAGATAAATAATGTAATCAAAGAAGCATCAGAAGGATACTTGAATGGAATTTTGGGATATGATGAAAATTCTTTAGTTTCTAGTGACTTCAATCATTCTTCGCAGTCATCTACTTTTGCAGCACAACAAACAAAAGTGTTACCATCAGGTATGACTAGGATTTTATCCTGGTATGACAATGAATGGGGTTTTTCTAACAGAATGGCCGATACAGCAGTAGTTATAGGTAAATTATTATAGAATGAAGAAATCTTAAGTTTTTTTTAGCAAGTATAGTTTCGTGTTTGATATATTTTTCCAATTCAGGCAAAGATATATAACCTCTTGAAGTATAGTTAATAAAGTTTAAATAACGGGATGTGAGTCACCTATATTAAGATTATTTCTTTGGTTATATTAAATATGAAAATTCCAAGTCCTTGCATAGATGTTTGTAAATACAAATTTAAACACCACTGTATTGGTTGTTCAATGACAAAAAACCAAAAGAAATTATTCAAAAAATTGAAATCTAATTATAATAAGAAAAAATTTATTAATTTAATTTATAATCAACAAAAAGCTTTTGGTAAATTTAAACACTGGGAAAAAATCTACCAAAAAAAATGTGATAAAAAAGATATAAATTTTAAAAATTTAATTATTTAAGATGAGAATTAAGTAACCAGGCAAATTTCTCGTGTACTTGCCCTCTAGTAATGGCCAAGTCTTGAGTCAACAAATCTCCATTTTTCTCTGCAACTACTGCAACTCCACTTAATGTAGAAGCTACAGTTGTCTCAGCTTCCGCTAAGAGTTTAATCATTTCTTTATCGCTTATTTTCCCATCACTTTCTAAAACTTTTGAGTCAGCAACCATTTTTTCCAGCATACCATTAGCATGTCCTCCAATTGCTTTAATTCTCTCTGCTAACTCGTCTTGAGCTTCGAAGTGATCTTCATATATTCTTTGAAATAATTCATGAAGTGGACCAAAAGCCATTCCAGTAACATTCCAATGAAAATTTTGAGCCATCATTGTTGTTATTACTAGTTCTGCAATACTTTGGTTTAGCGCTTCTGAAATTGCGTTTTTTGAGTCAACACTCAAAACTCTTTCAGTCTGTCCCATTGGCTACTCCTATTTTGCTATAAAGATCTAAGGTCTTTTACAAGACCATCTATTAGAAAAGATATATAAGACCTCTTGTTTAAATTTTCTACCCTACTATTAATTAAAAATTTTGTACTTATTAGATCATTTGATTTGTAACTATTTATAAGACTAACTATCCATTGTTCGTCAAAACTTAGGTTTTTTTCACCTGGATTTCTGAAAATTGGTTTTTTTCCAATAACCTCTTCAAGTGTCCTTAAAATATTATATGCAAAATATTTAGCTGATTTTTTCTTATCTATTTGAATCAATTTACAAGCTTCATCGATACTAATTCGTGATTCTTTTCTACAATCAATCATTAAGAATCGTAACTTATTTACTACATGAACTATTTCTTTTTTTTCACAAATATTAGATTGTGAATTTCTTTTTTCTGTAAAATTATCAGATAAAAGCATATTATAAATTACTCCCCATCAATAATATAGTACCAGATTTAAAATTCATCAAATAACTTTTAAAAAATAAAACTATTTATTTTTTATTTATAAAATTTTCTTGTAATTTTTTTAATTTTTAAAGTAACCTTAATTATAATAAGCAAATAATTATTTTATAACTAATTATTTCTAAAAGGGATAATCAAATGGGTAATAAGTCAAAAAATAAAAAAAATAAATTAAAAAATTTTTCAAAGAAAGACTATGAAAGTGAGTTACAGCGTCTTCATTTCGAGTTAATAAAACTACAGGAGTGGGTGAAAAAAACTGGAAAAAGAGTAGCCATTATTTTTGAAGGAAGAGATGCAGCTGGTAAAGGTGGTGCAATTTCTCGTATAATTTCCCCACTTAATCCAAGACTTTGTAAAGTAATTGCTCTTGGAACACCAACTGAACGAGAAAAAGGACAGTGGTATTTCCAAAGATACATTCAGCATCTTCCAACTGCGGGTGAAATAGTAATTTTTGACAGAAGTTGGTATAATAGAGCTGGTGTTGAGAGAGTTATGGGATTTTGTTCTGAAGCCCAATATAATAATTTTTTATCTTCTTGTCCCATTTTTGAAAATCTGTTGATACAAGATGGAATTAAATTAATTAAATATTGGTTTTCGGTAAGTGATGAAGAACAAGAAAAAAGATTTCAGGAAAGAGCTAGTAATCCATTAAAAAATTGGAAATTAAGCCCTATGGATTTGGAGTCAAGGAATCGGTGGGTTGAATATAGTAAAGCTAAAGACTTAATGTTTGAACATACTGATACAGACAGAAGTCCATGGTGGGTTGTTGACGGGGAGGATAAAAAACGAGCAAGATTAAATTGTATTGAACATTTGCTGAGCCAATTTGAATATGCGGACTTTAAGAAATCTAAAGTTAAATTACCTGCTAGAAGAGAGATTAAAAAACTATCTAGACCTCCAATTGACAGCCAAAAATTTGTTCCACGCATTTGGTAGCAAAATAATGTTAATACTTCTAAATTAACTTTTTTATATTTACCAAGGTATCTCACTCCCGTCGTAATTAAAAAAATGACCGCTGTTTTTGATATCAGTATTTAGGATCACTGACATCATACCCTTTATGCTTTCATCAACCGATATTAATGCATTAGGCCCTCCCATATCCGTTCTTACCCAACCTGGATGAAGTGATATAACTGAAATTCCTAAAGGTTTTAAATCTATAGAAAGTGATTTAACCACTTGATTAAGAGCAGTCTTAGATGATCTATAAATATACATACCTCCACCTCTATTATCATCTATTGAACCGACTTTTGAACTGATAAAATATACCTTTTTATCAATACTTAATTCAATATTTTTTATAATTGATTGTGTGATCATAAGTGGTGCAATTAAATTAATCTTCAAAACCTCTATCCAAGGATTTGATGATACTTCTTTAAAATGTTGCTTCGAACTTCCAATAACACCAGCGTTATTTATAAAAATATCGATGGGTTTATCACCTAAAAATTTACATAAAACTTTGTTTGAATTTTCAGCTATTAAATCCAGTTCACAAATTTCCAGATTATTAGGATATTTTTTTTGGTATTTAATTAAGTCAATTGACTTAGAAATATTTCTAGTCGTGCAAAAAACTTTTACATTTTGTTCCAAAAATTTTTTAACAAATCCCAATCCCAACCCCCTATTTGCACCGGTTATAAGAACATTTTTCATAACTTACCCCTTCTTCAAAATTAAAATAAATTTTGTGGAATAACTACACTCTTATAAAAAAATTGCAATTTTTCTTTATATAAATTTACTTTGAGTAAAATATTACAGATTACTAAAACAATTCAAAAAGTTTGAAAATTTTTTAAATTGTTTACTAGGAAATATGTCAGTAAATATAATAGAAAGAGCCTATTCGAAATTCTCTCCTAATTTTATGAAAGATACTGCTAATTTTATGGAGGATTTTATTTCTTGAGACAAGTGCAAATAGTATTATCTGTCACTCTACACGACTTTGTTCATCAAATTCATTGATTTTAAAAGATAAACGATGGTACGCCTAGGGGAGATTTATGTAATTTTTTCAATTACTTAGATGATATGACACTGTCTTTTGTTTCAAAGTGTTTCAATTATTGTAAAAATTGAAATTATTGACTTATTAGAAAATAAAAGATAGCATTAATTTTTTTAAAAAAGCTAGTTAATGCAAGCGATTGAGGGGAATTTAAGCTGGTTTCTTCTTCCACCAGTAGTTTGTTGTTTACTTTAATTAATTTCCCCTCTTATATATTAAATTTTTTATAATGTGATTAAGGGGATTAAAAATGTTTGATTGGTTTATTTGGCATTCATTAGTTGTAATTGCTCTATCTTCAGCAAGTTTTGGATTAGGTTTTTATACTTGTTTATTTTTAAAAGGCAGGGAAAGAACTAAGTACAGGAAAATATTTTCAAAAAAATAAAGTTTAATCTTTTTTCTAATGAATAAAAAAAAACCAGAGTGGATTAATAACGAACAAGTTATTATTCAACATATGAATAGTGATCACTCTAATTCTATTGTCTCAACTTTAAATGCTCAACATGGAATAAAAGATCCTGAAGCAAAAATGAATAGTCTAGATGTGCATGGATATTACGTTTTATCTTGTAATAAGACGTATTTTATAAAATTTGAAAAAAGTTGTAACACCACATCTGAGTATAAAGATGAATTAATAAAACAGGCAAAAAAGTATAGAAATTTCGAACTTGAAAAAAATAAGAGTGACTAATTGTATAAAATTTATTTATTAGTTTTTATTTTCTTTTTATTTTATAGCTCAATGTTATTTGCTGAGTGTAATAAACTTTATGATTATGGTTTCTGGAATCCTGATGTTCAGATTTCCAAAATTGAAAATGAACTGGAAAATTTTGACTTAAATGTTTTATGTGGAGAAGATGGTAAACTTATTCCATTAATTCCTGCATCTTTGTTAAGTACTAAAGCTAATGTTGAATTTTTAATATCTAAAGGAGCTGATGTAACATTAGCACCAGCAGAAGGTAGATCTTCAGAAAACGGAGGTACTGCATTGCATGCAGCAGTTATGAACCCTTTCCCGGAACACCAGTCCGATATTGTTTATACCCTTATAATGAATGGGGCAGATGTTAATGCAAAAAGAGATGACGGTAGAACACCATTTCATATGGTAAGTGGTATAACTCCTGAGACTGTGGCACATTTATTAGCAGCTGGTGCAGACATATTTGCTAAGGATAAAGATGGGAAAATCCCTTTAGATTATCTATGTGAATATGGTAAGTGTGAAAACAGACACTTTTCTGAAGGATCTGCTACCGCTGAATTATTTAAACCAAAGAAATGATTGTATTTACTAATCAAAATTAAAAGCAATACCACACTTATCTAAATTTTTAGTTATAAGTGAATAAACATTTCCGTCTATCGTATAGATTTCACCACTGAAATCACAGCCTTCTGGATTTTTAAAATTAGCTACAGTTTTTCCACTGAAACCAGTATAGAGTGCTTTCCTTCCTATAGGACTATAGTCATGCTGTGAAAAAATACTGGTTATATAAATAAATGAAGCACCGTCCGCAGTATTAACTCCACCAACTTGGGCAAAACTATTCTTTATATTTTCAATGCTATTTTCATTTCTATTATCCCAGTCATCCCAGTCATATGTTAAATCTACCAAATCTGATGCTATTCTCATTTCCATTTTGTCTGGAGATGAGATAATTTTTAGAAATTCAACAGCACGACTTTCTTGGTATGCCAAATCTTTTGATTTAAGGAATTGAAACCCTCCAAAAATTATTGCTACTAATATTATTAAGACTACAATTATGGTTAAGAGACGTTTCATTTTATACCTCATTCATTTAGAGCTAAAACATTTTACTATTAATTAGTATTAATTTTACAAAATTTATTATTTGTAGATTTATATATTATTTACAAGTAATTCAATTGGTAAAATCTGATAGGGTGAGAATGAAAGAAATTTCTGTTTACTTAGGACACAAGTAAGTTAATGTGACAGGAAGAGTTTATGCAAAATAATTTCCATATTTATAATTAAATGATCGAAGTAAAAAAAATAACACCTACAATTGGAGCAATCATTGAAGGTGTTAATTTTTCAGAACCTATAGAGAAAAATGTTTTTGATCAAATTTATGAGATTTTAATTGAAAATCTAGTTATCTTTTTTAGGAACACCAGTATCTCTCCGATGGTGCATTTGCAGTTTTCAGAGAATTTTGGTGAATTAGATGAACCTCATCCAGTTTATCCCAGTGTTGAAGGTTTTAGTAGAATAGTTAAACTTGAAAATGATAAAAATTCTCCACCTGACACCGATGCTTGGCACACAGATCTAACTTTTAAACATGAACAGCCATTTGCTTCAGTTCTGGTTGCCCGTTCTGTACCAGAAATAGGTGGTGACACACTTTGGTCTAGTTGTTATGCAGCTTATGAAAGACTTTCTTCTGGAATGAAAAAAGATTTTGAGAAGATTAAATGCATCCACGACATGGGAGACTTTAGAAACACGTTTGCACAATCTTTGGATGGTAAATCTGGTGTTGAGCGTTTAAATGAAGGAATGTCTAAATTTGGTCAAAACATACGTAGTCTAATTGAGAAACATCCAGCTAGTGGAAAAAAATATCTTAATTTTAACGAGACATTTGTTTCACATATAATTGGAAAAACTATTAATGAAAGTAATGCAATAAAAACATTTTTAACAAATCATATGAATAAACCTGAGGATCAAATTCGCTGGAATTGGAAACCAGGTGATATGGCTATGTGGGATAATAGAGTTACTATGCATTACGCCATTGCTGATTATCTTCCTAATTATAGGTGCATGAATAGAATAACAATTATTAAAGATAGAAGGTGCTAGATAGTTAAAGTTTATTGACTGTAATATGTTGAGCATATGCGAAATATTCTCCCAACTTTATGAAAGAATCTGCTAATGTGATGGGGGATTTTATTTCTTGAAACAGGTGCAAATAGCATTATTTGTGAAATGAGGCGACTTTATTCACCTAAGTTATTGATTTTAAACAATAAAATTGGTACGCCCTAGGGGATGGATTATTCAATGATTTCAATAACTTACAAGCGATTAGTAGTCGTTTTGTCGGTCACAGTCGGTCAAAAGGGCTATTTAATCATAGATAGGTCTTCTTTTCGAACCTCTACATTTTTTCTTCCCTAATTTAATTGATAGGCAGGATCTTCAAATAGAGCCTTTATTTTAGAAGACTCACTTAGATTTGCTACAGGGTTAATTGATAGAAGGAGATCAGATAATTCATTTTCGATATTAATTTCCAGTTTTTCAACTTTGTTCAAAAAATCATCCATGTTCTTTGTAGCAATATTTTGATCAAGAGTGATTGAAACGGGAGTAGTCATTTTCGTTGTCATCATGCTGTTCATCGTGTCACCTTTGGGGTAGGTTTTTTCAGTGATTGTAAGTTTAAAATCAGGGACATATTTTTTATATGTAGAATTGAGAGTCATACGCCTCATATCACTCAATTCTTTTTTCCAATAATTTTCCATCAAACGAGGGATATATTTTTCTTGAATATGAGACCCTGATACATATATCGCGTGATCAATGAGTTCGGGTAATGCCAGCCATAAAGCGGCTACAAATATTCTGTCTCGCTCACTTAAAGAATAAAATCCATTCCCGTTATCTCGCGTTGGCGGTGAATACATATGTTTATTAAGTTGTTCATATTCATTGTCTCCATAGCAACCATTATCGCAAAGGTTTTTTCTAAATTTAAGCTGAAATCGTTTGTGTGGTGGTTCATTCAGCAGTACTAAAAACTCTAAGGCCATTCCAGCTTTTCTTAAATTATTGAATAATATATCATGTAAACCTAAAGATATATTAATATAGTTTTCGTCTTTTCTTTTCTTATTTATCCATCGTATTCTTACAGTATCGATTAAAAGCTCATTTAAATTGAATTTAGTATCATCTTCATTGGCTTTTTTGATAGAATTTGGATCATCTTCTGTAAGAAAAGTACTTGTCACGCTGGAACAATTTTTACCCAAACTTTCTAACTTCTTATGTGCTCCAGCACTTGCCCAAAACTTAAGTATTTTTTCGTTACCTAAACTATTTTTTTTGGCTGTTTTTGAGGCTGGGTAAGCTTTACCAGACTTAAACCAATCTTTTATTTTGTGGCTTGATAAAAACTTACACGCCAAATCTACTCGCATAATGTCTTTGCGATTCATAGACTGAAGCATATCCATCAATTTAGTTTGTTCAGGTGAATGTATGCATTGGCCATAATTATTTTTCTTGTGTTTATGAAACCATCCAGCTAAATCTTCATAGAAATATGATACTGTGTGAGGGCGGACAATACAAAAAAAAACGTCTCCAGTTTTATTGAACCCTAAGTCAAAATGTAAAAATTTTGAATAATGGTCTGCCAGATCTGGAGACTCCAAAAGGATTGTCATTCCGCCACTGTCACTATCAGGGAGAAAATTATTGTCCCAAGCATTGGCACTGTAATAATCAACATTTTCGACTTCCATCAAATTTTTGGTATTCATTTGTTTAACAATCTCTTCTTCTAAAAAAGAATTTTCTTCAAAAGACTCTAAAAACGATTTAATCTCTTCTCCTCGACGTAATAGTCTCGTCGAACTTATCCAATCTGCTCCTCCCGACCAACCAGCAACATTTGGATGTTCGAATAAACCTTGCCCAAGTAGGGCTACTTTGTTTGATAAAAGAGGAGTCAACTTAGTAATGTGACCTGTTGAACGGATCATTCCAACTAAGAGATCAATTGGAGATTTAATAATTGTACCACGATTTTCTTCATCCCAAAACGATTCTGATGCCAAAAGCTCTGAGATTAAGAATACCAAATCAAAATCACTATCTCTAAATTTAGAAGCAATTGCGTCTAATTCCGTATTTGGAGGGTTTAACTCTGAGATGTAAAGTTTCCAAAATTTGGAAGTAATATATGTAGACGCCGTCGGTTGCTCATAAATTAAATCAACTAAATCATTTGGATCAAATTTTCCGGACGCTCCAAAAAGTACTTTCTGACCAAAATCATGGTTTTCTTTGAAAAAATAGGGAGAAAAATTAATTCTATTAAATGAATACCCGGTTAAAGTTCTTGCCGCCTCTCTAAGTGTTTCTTCTGAGTAGTTACCTTCGCCAAGTGTGAATAGTTCGAACAGCTCTCTAGCTAGGTTTTCATTTGGATTATCCTTATGATTTTCATCATTATCTAGATATTTTAACAAGGCAGCGTCCGTTAACATAAGCTTTGTTAGCAACTTAAAATTAGTAAAACCATATTTTCTAAACGTTTTATTTTGAAGAAATAAAATATAGTTGTTCCAGTCAGTTCCCTCATAACTTGATACAAAATGGTTGTGCCAAAATAAAGTCAGCTTTTCTGATTGAGGGATGGATGTTGTCAGCATTTGTTTTAACCACCAAGCTTGAAGCTGTTCTTTATTACTGTTCATGTAATAGTCGTAGTTATCTATTGAGTCACTCATGAATTTAGGTGCAATTTTTTTATTCATAAAGTCCGGTACTGATAATTCATCTTGGGCAACCATACCTTCCAGTATTTCTATTATACCTTCAGCCCGAGTTTTATTCAGAAGTTGTTTCACTTCAACTGGATGTGCTCCAAAACCAGTTCTCCTCAACAAATGGGCGGCATCTCGAATGTTTAGTGGTTGTTTCAGATGGTCACGTTTAACGAGGTTATTTTTGATGTTTTCAAGTCTAGCTTCAATAACTTCTTCTATCGAAAAAGAACTAGTATCTTTTGAAATTGAAAGATTATTGTCTTTGAGAAATGTTTCATAGCTCTGTTGGGTTTTTCTTCCCCATAGACCATCGGTTGGACCTGGTTTATAATTTAAAAGGGACAAATTTCTTTGTAAAATTTCTACTAATGGGTCGTAATTCGAAGCGTAGCTAATAGATACAAGCAGACAAAACAAAAATGACATCAAAAAAGTATAGATTGTTTTATTAAAAGTCATATTTCGATCAGATCAATTGGACAATAGAATCTATTAGCTACAAAATTATTTTATCAGATCAATTCTGAATTATAATAATGATTTTGTAAAATATCAGATTTTATCTCTTTGAAAAAAGATATCTCAAAATAACTAAGTAATTTTTTGGGTATTCACAGAAACAGTTTATGCGAAATTTAAACCAACCTTTATGAAAGAATCTTCATCTGTTATGGCTGATGCTATCAATTTCTGAGATCGGAATGTGATTATGTTTCTAAAACGACTATTTTTCTCTTGTAAGTTATTGATTTTAAAGGATAAACGATGGTACGCCCTAGGGGAATCGAACCCCTCTTTCCAGAATGAAAATCTGGCGTCCTAACCGATAGACGAAGGGCGCACATGAATACTTAATAATTCGGTATTTAAATAGGTGCAAGATTTTTTTTTAAGAATTGGCTAAGGCAATGTCTTTAACAATAAAATTTGGTATTTTTTTTCCCAACCAATCATTAATTTCAATATTCCCTGCAAAGTGATAAGTAGATTCAATATTTTCATATAAAAAAATACCAGCTTTATTATCTAGTGCTCTAAAAAATATTGATTGGATTTTGTTATAGCTTTCATCATGAATATAAAACTTAAGATGCTTATTACCTAATAATTTACACCATTTTATTTTACAATTTTTTATTACAAAAATAGGAGTAGGAGAATCCGATCCAAATGGTCCAGCTTTATCCATTTCTTCGATTAAATTCAAAGAAATGGTATTAATAGAAATAACAGAATTAATATTTAAAGTAGAGAGTTCATGGTTATATCCTTTTTGTTCTGATAAAATATTATTGAGTCTATTCATTGCTAACTCAATTTTTGGTTCCTCTATCGTTATTCCTGCAGCTTTAGCATGCCCTCCACCCTTTATAATAAGTTTTTCTTGAGACAATTTACTTATTGCATTACCCAAGTTGTGATTGGAATTTGATCTACCAGAACATTTGCCAATACGGTCTTGATCTATGGATATAACAAAACAAGTTTTACCAAATTTATCAAGTAATCTAGAAGCAAGTATTCCTGTTAGCCCTGGTTTAAATTCTTTATCAGCAACCCAAATAAAATCATTGTTTAAATGCACATCTTTTATAAGTTTAAAAGCTTTTTCAGTCATTTTATTTTCTAATATCTTTCTATTTTCATTTAGACTTTCTAAAGTTTTTGCAATTTCATTGGCTTTATTTTTATTTGTTTCAATTAATAACTCTACGCCTAACATTGAGGAACCTAGTCTGCCACCTGCATTAATTTTTGGTCCTAAAATAAAACCAAGATGATTGGGCTTGATGGGTTTTGAGATATTACTTGTTTCAATAAGTGATTTGATTCCAATATTTTTTCCCATTTCAATTATCTTGATTCCACTTCTCACAAATGCTCTATTTAATTCTACTAGAGGCACAACATCACATACAGTAGCAAGTGCTACTAAATCCAAGTATTGAAGTAAGTCAGGAGCATTAAATTCAGAGTTATTTAATTTCCGATTTAAAGCTACAAGTAATAAAAAAGTTACGCCAGCAGCACACAAATATTTGAGAACAGAATTTTCATCTAAGCGATTAGGATTTATTAATGCATCTGCTTTAGTTTTACAATTACCACCTTGATGATGGTCAATAACAATAACAGAACAGTCATTTTGTTTTGCAATTATAATTGGTTTTTCAGAAATAGATCCACAATCCACACAAATAATTAAATCATGGTTTAAAGACAATTTTTTCATAGCTGCATCATTTGGTCCATATCCTTCTTTATCTCTGTCTGGAACATAAATAGTAGGTTCTAATTTAAAGCTTTTGAACCATTTATAAAGCATAGCGGCAGCTGACGCTCCATCAACATCATAATCTGCAAAAATAGCAATTCTTTGTTTTTTTCTTAAAACTTTAATTATAATTTTGATAGCTTTATCAATATCTAATAAAGAGGAAGGATCTGGCATACTAGATTTAATTTTAGGATTTAGAAATGTATTGATTTTATTAACTGCAATACCTTGCTTTGCTAAAAATAATGCTAAGGGATAAGATAGTGGGAACAATTGTTGAAAATTTGTTGCAAGCTTTTGTATCTTTTTTTTTGGCTTAAGCCAAATTTTCCTACTTAGTGAAAATTTAGAATTTAGGAAAATTTCATCAGTATCTATCGTGAAAATTTTTGCTGATATAATAATCTCCTTATTGAACCTGTTTTTGATCTCATCAATATAGTTTCAGTTTCTAATATATTTCCATCCCATTTTGCTCCCCTCAAAATTGATCCGTCTGTAACACCTGTAGCAGCAAATATCACATCTTTAGTCACCATTTCATCAAGAGAATAAATTTTATTAAAATCTTTAATTCCTGTTTTTATGGCTCTATTTTTTTCTATGTCATTTCTAAATATTAATTTTCCTTGAATATAACCGCCTAGACATTTTAATGCTGCAGCAGCTAAAACACCCTCTGGTGCTCCGCCAATACCCATATACATGTCTATTCCAGTTCTTTCAGTATCAGCACAATGTATTACCCCAGCTACATCTCCATCAGTTATTAATCTAAGTCTTGCGCCTGTTGCACGAATTTCTTCTATTAATTTTTGGTGTCTTGGTCTTTCTAGTACACATACTATAAGGTCTTTAGGGTTACATTCTTTAGCTTTTGCCAGTTTTTCTATTCTTTGTGTTGGAGACATCTCAAGTGTGATAATATCTTTTTTATACCTAGATCCATAGGCAACTTTTTCCATATAAACGTCTGGAGCATTTAAAAGTGACCCTTTTGGTCCCATTGCGATAACAGTAAGTGCATTGGGCATGTCTTTTGCTGTTAAATTAGTTCCTTCTAATGGATCAAGAGCAATATCAACAGAAGGTCCATTGCCACTTCCTACTAGTTCACCAATATAAAGCATGGGAGCTTCATCTCTCTCTCCCTCTCCAATTACTATTCTCCCATTTATCTCTAACATATTTAACTGAGTTCTCATTGCATCAACAGCAGCTTGATCTGCTGCTTTCTCATCCCCTGCTCCAATGAATTTTGTTGCAGCAATTGCAGCTGCCTCAGATACTCTTGCAAGACCAAGAGATAACAATCTATCGTTAAATTCTACCTTTGTTTCCATCAAGTAATTACTATATCAAAATTCTTCTATTTTAATTATAACGGGTTCATTTTTACAAATATTTAATTGACTTATTTCATCTATAGCAGGATAAAGGAGATTTTTTGTAGTAGGATGTGTTACAATAAGTATAGGAGCTGTTTCTCCAATATGCTCTAGTTGGTTCATTCTATTTATTGAAATTTTATATTTTCCTAGAATAGAACTTAATTGGGCTAAGGTCCCAGGTTCATCAATAAGTAAAAACCTAAGATAAAAACTTGCAGGAAAATCCTTCTTTTTATTAATTGGTAACTTAAGGAGATTAGCATTTATCCCAAAAACACTTGATTTTTTCCCATTTGCTATATCAATTATATCAGCAACAACAGCTGAAGCTGTAGGACAAGAACCAGCACCTGGCCCCATATAATACGTCCTGTCAGAAAAATCACCTTCTACCATCACCAGATTTGTTCCACCTTCAAGTTTTCCAAATATATTATCTTTTGGTACAAGACATGGTTCTACTTCCTGAATAATTCCATCATCTGATCTTAAAGCAAGTGCCATTAGTTTAATTTTATAACCCATAGAATCTGCATTTTTGATGTCTACCAAAGAAATATTTTGGATGCCATTAATTAAAACATTTTCAAAATTTATCCGTGTTCCAAATGCGCATGAAGCTAATATTGAGATTTTATGTGCAGTATCTATTCCTCCTACATCCAACTCTGGATCTTTTTCTACAAATCCCAATTGTTGAGCTTTTTTAAAAACTTCTGTATACTCTTTATTTTCTTTCTCCATTTGGGTTAAGATATAATTGCATGTACCATTAATTACACCATAAACTTTAGAAATAGCGTTTCCACTTAAAGACTCCTTTATAGCTTTTATAATCGGTATTGCCCCAGCAACAGCAGCTTCAAAATTAAGACATACATTTTGTTCTTCTGCCAAGAGAGCCAGATAGTGTCCATGTTTGGCTATTAACGCTTTATTTGCAGTAACTACATGTTTTTTATTGAGTAATGATTTTTCAACTATTGACTTAGCTGGGTTTTCTTCACCACCTATTAATTCAACCACAAGATCTATTTCTTTATCATCAGTAATATCATATGGATCTTGTACCCATTTTAAATTCTCAATATCAATTTCTCTTTTTTTATTCTTATTTTTCGCACAAATAGCCGCAACGGATATTTCTCTATCCGACTTAGACATGATTATTTTTCTATTATTTGCCAGGCATCTTATTAACCCAGTACCAACATTACCAAGTCCTATTATGCCAATATTAAGTGATTTCATGTCCAAGAAATTTTACCTTTAAAATATTAAAATCAATTATAAACTTTTGAGTTCTATATAAAGTTATACAATCAAAACCTTAATAAATCATTATAAAAATTTTCATATATTTTTTTTGAAAAATTAAATATAAAGAATTTGTTCTATCCAGATATTAATTTTTTTACATTTTTGGCAGCTTGTCTAATTCTATGCTCATTTTCAACAAGACCTACTCTTACATAGCCTTCACCATATTCACCAAAACCAATACCTGGTGCAACTGCAACTTCAGCTTTTTGCATTAAGATTTTTGCAAATTCCATAGATCCAAGATTTTGAAATTTTTTTGGGAGAGGTGCCCATGCAAACATGGTAGCGGAGGGTTTTGGTATCTCCCAACCTGCACGTGACATAGCTGAAATAAGAGTATCCCTCCTCTTTTTATATTCATTCCGGATTTTATCAATATAGCCTTCTGGACTATTTAATGCCTCAACAGCTGCAACCTGAACAGGAGTAAATGCACCATAATCTAAGTATGATTTTATTCTCGTAAGTGCATTAATTAAATGTTTATTACCTACTGCAAAACCCACTCTCCATCCAGCCATTGAAAATGTTTTTGACATAGAGGTAAATTCTACAGAAATTTCTTTTGCTCCATCTATTTGTAAAATGGATGGAGGAGGGTTATCATCAAAGTAAATCTCAGAATATGCTAAATCAGATAAAATCCAAATAGAGTGTTTTTTTGCAAATGTGACAAGTTCCTTATAAAAATCTAAATCACATAGTTGTGCAGTTGGATTTGAAGGAAATGAAATAACAATAGCAATTGGTTTGGGAATAGAATGTGCAACTGCCCTAGAAAGAGAGTTCATATATTCCTCTGGATCAAAAACCCCGTTATTTAGTGCTGGAATGTGCCGTAATGTTCCACCAGCTATCATGAACCCGTAAGCATGTATTGGATATGTTGGATTAGGTACTAGTACTAAGTCTCCAGGTGCTGTTATGGCTGAAGCTAAGTTAGCTAAACCTTCTTTTGATCCCAATGTAGTAATGATTTCAGTTTCAGGATCAAGAGTTACTCCAAACCTATTTTCATAATATTTTGCCTTAGCTCTTCTTAAACCAGGAATTCCTTTAGATGCAGAATATCTATGAACTTTTGGTTTTTTTGAGGTTTCTATAAGCTTATTAATAATATGTTTCCCTGCATCTATATCAGGATTACCCATACCAAAGTCAATAATATCAACGTTATTTTTTCTAAGATCAGCTTTAAGATTATTAATCTCAGAAAAAATGTAAGGAGGTAATCTTTTGATTCTGTAAAACTCTTCTCGCATTTATAAGTTAACCTATATAAAACAATTTTAAAAAAAACTAATAATGAATTTAAAATTACACAAAAAAAAACGTAGAATGTTCTGATTTAGTAAATAGGATAATTTTCGCAAAGCTTTAAAACTTTGTTTTTAATTTCTAGCTCTGCATTCTCGTTATTATCAATTCCATTAACTTGTAATTTCTCTAAAACATCTGCAATCCAATTACCAATATTAGAAAACTCGCTTGATCCAAATCCTCTAGTTGTTCCTGCTGGGGTACCTAATCTTATTCCAGATGTAACCATAGGTTTTTCTGTATCAAAAGGAATACTATTCTTATTACAAGTGATGTTTGCATTGCCCAAGCTTTTTTCAGCTTCATTTCCCTTAATATTTTTTGATCCCACATCAACAAGTATAACATGCGTATCTGTTCCACCTGTAACTATCCTGAAGCCTCTTTTTTCTAGTGTGCTCGAAAGTATTTTTGCATTCTTAATAACATTTTGTTGATAGGTTTTAAAATCAGGTCTTAAAGCTTCTCCAAATGCAACTGCCTTAGCTGCAATAACATGCATTAAGGGGCCACCCTGAAGACCTGGAAATACAGCTGAATTAAATTTTTTAGCAAGGTCTGGATTATTCGTCAAAATAATACCACCCCTTGGCCCTCTTAAAGTTTTATGAGTTGTACTTGTGGCTACATCAGCATATTCAAGTGGATTGGGATGACAGCCAGCTGCTGCTAAACCTGAAAAGTGAGCCATATCCACCATTAAAAAAGCACCAACAGAGTCAGCAATTCTTCTGAATTCTTTAAAGTCTATTTGACGGGGTATCGCAGATCCACCTGCGATTATAACCTTTGGTTGGTGAATTTTAGCTAATTCTTCAACCTGAACATAATCAATAAGCTCTGTTTTTTTATTAACACCGTAATGTACTGCGTTAAACCACTTACCTGACAAATTTGGTTTTGCTCCATGCGTCAGATGTCCTCCTGAAGCTAAATCCATTGCTAAAAAAGTATCACCAGGTTTCATTAATGACATAAAAACTGCTTGGTTTGCTTGACTTCCAGAATTTGGTTGGACATTGGCGAATTCACAATTAAAGAGTTCCTTTATTCTTTTAATCGCAAGATCTTCAGCAAGGTCAACAAACTGACAGCCACCGTAGTAGCGTTTTCCAGAGTAACCCTCAGCGTATTTATTCGTCAACACTGAACCCTGAGCCTGCATTACTGCTAGTGATGTAATATTTTCAGAGGCAATTAATTCAATTTCTTGTTCTTGTCTTTTATTTTCTTTTTCTATGATTGAAAATAATTCTGGATCAGACACACTGAGATTTTCAGTGAAAATTGGTTTTTTTCTTTGCATAAGCATTTTTAAATCCTCTGAAATGGTTTATTAAGATATGTTTTAATAGACTCTAAGAAAATGAGAATATATAGATATTGTATAATTCTTAAATTAACAATAGATATAACCTTTTTTTTTAAAAAAATTAAATATTATTTTTGTTTTTGTTAAAAAATTAATCTTAATTTAGTTTTTTTAAGTAAAATTATTTGTTAAGTAAGTGAGTTAAATAATAATTTGATTTTAGACGTATGATGAAAATGTAGCTTGTCCATAGGTGTAGCACATGAAATTTAAAAAACCCAATTTTATTGCCGACGATACTGAAGACGCAAAAAACTCTCTGAAAACGATTAAAGAAAAATATGAATTATTCTCTTTATCTGAGGCCGACATTATTGTCGTTTTAGGAGGGGATGGATTTATGCTTGATATATTGAAAAAATATCAGAATTTAAACTTACCATTTTATGGAATAAATCAGGGAACTGTTGGTTTTCTGATGAATCAGAATCAAGATGATAATCTTCTTAATAGATTAAATGAAGCTGAAGAAACTATCATTCATCCTCTCAAAATGCATGCAAAGAAACTGGATGGAACTATAGAACATTATCTTGCCGTTAATGAAATTTCAATTTTAAGATCAGGATCTCAAGCAGCAAAATTAAAAATAATAGTAGATGATTTAGTTCGGTTAGAAGAATTGGTTTGTGATGGAGCATTAGTTTCTACACCTGCAGGTTCTACAGCATATAATTACTCTGCGCATGGACCTATTTTACCTATAGATTCAAATATTCTAGCACTTACTGCAATGGCTGCTTTTCGACCAAGAAGATGGAGAGGGGCCCTAATTCCTTCAAAGGCAAAGATAGAATTTTTAAACAATGAACCACATAAAAGACAAGTATCAGCTTATGCAGATAGCAAAGAGGTAAAAAACATAAAAAGTGTTAAAATTTTATGTGAAAATAATATTTGTTATAAATTATTATTTGATAAAGGACACGGTCTTCAAGAAAGAATTTTAAGAGAGCAATTTTTTTAAATTTTACTAGTTAAATTTAGGAGGAAAATATATTGAAAATGTCAGCTAAAATACTTTTTTTTTGTTTTCTTTCAGCATTGGTTTTGATTTTGGGCTTGTACTTTTTAAGTGATATATTAAGACCTTTTATAATAGGATTTTTATTAGCTTACTTTTTAGACCCTATAACTGATAAAATTGAAAACTTTAAAATACCAAGATCATTAGGAGCACTATTCTTAATTTTTATTGCATTTTTGATCTTTATAATATTTTTTCTATTCATATTACCTATTTTCTATAGACAATTTTATCAATTTGTACAAATTATACCTGTTTTTTATGAATGGATTTTAAATACATTAGAGAATAATTTAGAAAGCCTTGCAGGGAATAAAATACAAATACATGAAAATGTTAAAAATTTTCAAGAGAGTATAAAAAATAATATAGGATTTCTATTTGACAGTTTCTTATCATCTACATTTGGTATATTTAATTTCGTATTAGATTCATTTATTACTCTAATATTGACTTTTTATCTTTTGTTGGATTGGGATAGGATAGTATCTTTTATATCTGATTTAATTCCAAAAAGACAAAAACAAACAATTTCTAAAATATTTATTGATATAGATTTAGTTTTGTCTCAGTTATTTAGAGGTCAACTTTCAGTTTGTTTTATTTTATCAATTTATTATGGTCTCTCACTATTTTTTATAGGTCTTGAGGGGGGATTAATTATAGGTATTTTTTCAGGACTTATCTCATTTATCCCATTGATAGGAGCTATTATTGGTGGTGGATTAGCAGTGTTGCTTAGCATTTTCCAATTTTTTGAATCCCCTATTTTTATATTCTTTATCTTTATAGTTTATATCATAGGACAAATTGTTGAGGGGAACTTTCTAACTCCTAAGCTTGTAGGTCAGTCAGCTGGAATACATCCTATATGGTTAATACTCTCACTTGCCTTTTTTGGAAAAATTGGTGGCATAACAGGTTTAATTTTAGCACTACCAATTGCTGCTATTTTAGGTGTTTTAGGTAGGCATCTAATAAAATTTTATTTTTCAAGTATTTTTTTTAATTCTAAAGGAACTTAAATATTGAATGAGCAATTAATATTTAATCTTAGTCGTCGCCAGGCATATAATAGGGAAGATTTTTTTGTTTCTAAAACTAATAGTCTAGCTGTAAAAATTTTAGAAAATTGGAAAAATGTTTCTTCTAGTGGTCTCATAATTGTAGGTCCACCTGCCTGTGGAAAAACGCATTTAGCAGCGGTTTGGTCAAAAGAAACTTCTGCTAAATCCTATGATATTTCAACTTTTGTTGGAATTGATCTTAATCATTTAATTGATGAAAAATTTATTGTTTTAGAAGATGTCGAGAAATTAGAGTTTATATCTAAAGACAAAAGGTTAATTATAGAAGAAAATATTTTACATGTTTTTAATAGCTTATCTGCAAATAAAGGAAAAATCTTATTTACATCATGTAAATTCCCTAGGTTTTGGAAAATCGTACTTAAAGACTTACTTTCTAGACTTATGACTTTAACAACATTAGAATTAAATATGCCAGATGATAATCTTTTAGCAGCTGTAATGGCAAAACAATTTCAAGATAGACAAATTAAAGTAGATGATGAGGTTTTAACATATGCTATTTCTAGAATGGAAAGATCTTTTTTGTTTGCAAAAACGCTAGTAGAGGCTTTAGATGTTGAATCACTTAAGTTGAAAAAGCCTATTAAAAAAAACATGGTCAATGAAACTATAGAAAAATTATATTTCAGAACTTAATTCATTGCAGGAGTACAAATTTGATAAAAAAAAGAAATGAGATCAATGCTAATTTTTTAAATAACACAGAATATAAGTCCCAGTTTTTAAATGGAGTAGATAAAAATTCTGTTAAAAGATTTTTTAATCGTGAACTTTCTTGGATTTCTTTTAATGATAGAGTTTTAGAAGAAGCTGGTAATAACAAAGTTCCACTATTAGAACGTGTAAGGTTTTTGGCGATTTCTGCTGAAAATTTGGACGAATTTTATTCTGTTCGGGTCGCAGGACTAAAGGAATTAGTCCGAGAAAATTTATCTCGAGTAAGTGTAGATGGATTATTGCCTCAAGAACAGATTGAAAAGATTGAAAAATTGACAAGATCTCTTATGGAGAAGCAACAAATTATATGGAAAGAATTATTAAATGAACTCAAGAATTCTGGTATATGTATTCTTTCAAAAAATGATTTACTTACTTCTGATTATAAACCTTTAGAGAAATATTTTACAGAACAAGTGTTTCCACTTATTACTCCTTTGGCAATTGATCCTGCCCACCCATTTCCTTTTATTACATCAGGTGGATTTACCTTAGCTGTAAGATTAAAGAGATTAACCGATGGATCTTTTTTTGAAACACTTATACCTATACCTTCTCAAATCCCGCGGTTTCATAGGTTAACAAATAGCAAAAAGAGAGAGATAAGATTTATACCCTTAGAAGTTATTTTAGATAAATTCCTACCAATTATTTTTCCTGGATATAGTATTTTTGGCAAATGTACATTTAGAATTTTGAGAAACAGTGACCTAGAACTTGAAGAAGAGGCTGAAGATTTAGTTCGTGAATTTGAAACAGCTCTAAAGAAGCGGAGACGAGGTGATGTAGTAAGCTTGACTATTTCTAAGGATGCACCAAAAGAACTATTTGATTTGGTAACCGGTTCTTTATCTGTTCTTCCAGAAGAGATAATTCAAGTTGAAGGAGTTATTGGAATGACTAAGCTCTCCGAGCTAGTAATTTCTGATAAACCTAATTTACTTTGGAAACCATTTAAGCCTAGGAATCCGGAAAGAGTAGAAGAAAATAACGGTGATATTTTCGCAACTATTAAAAGAAAAGATATGTTATTACATCATCCTTATGAAACTTTTAATGTAGTTGTAAGCTTTTTGCAGCAGGCGGCAAACGATCCAAATGTTGTTGCAATAAGACAAACACTTTATAGAACAAGTAAGAATAGTCCAATTGTAAAGGCTTTATGTGAAGCTGCTGAAGCTGGAAAGTCAGTTACTGCATTGGTAGAGCTTAGAGCTCGCTTCGATGAAGCAGCAAACATTCACCAGTCTCGTGCTTTAGAAAGGGCTGGAGCTCATGTTGTTTATGGGTTTTTAGATTTAAAAACACATGCAAAAATTTCAATTGTGGTAAGAAAAGAAGGAAGAAAATTAGTTTCTTACACACATTTTGGAACTGGAAATTATCACCCAATAACTGCAAACTTCTATACTGATTTAAGTTTTTTCACAAAAGAACCAGATCTCGCAAGGGATGCAACTAAAGTATTTAATTATGTATCAGGTTATATAGAGCCTTCTGAATTTGAAAATATCAGTTTAGCTCCAATTGATTTAAAAAAAACCATTCTTCAAAATTTACTAAACGAGGTTCGATTAGCAAAACAAGGAAAACCTGCAAGAGCCTGGATAAAACTTAACTCCTTGGTAGAAAAAGATGTTATAGATGCTATGTATGACGCTAGTAATGCCGGTGTAAGGATTGATTTAATTGTAAGAGGTATTTGTGCTCTTAGGCCTGGTATTAACGGTTTATCAGAAAATATTAGAGTAAAATCGATAGTAGGGAGATTTTTAGAGCATTCAAGAATTGCTTGTTTTGGTAATGGTTCAGATCTTCCATCATTTGAATCAAGAGTATATATCTCTTCAGCGGATTGGATGAGTAGAAACTTAAATAGAAGAGTTGAAGTATTAGTAAAGATAAATAACAACACAGTTAAAGCACAAATTGTAAATCAAATAATGGCAGCAAATTTAAGAGATCAAGCTCAATCTTGGGTTCTACAGTCCGATGGTTCATATATTAGAGACAATATTGCAACTCAAAATAAATTTTCTTGCCATGATTTTTTTATGCAAAATCCGTCGCTATCTGGTAGGGGAAGAGCTTTAAGAAAAAACCCTCCTGAATTATTAATTGAAAATTAAAATTTCATTAATGTCTATGAAAATTTATCATTTAAAAAGGTCATGACAGGTTTAACTAAAAAAGTTATCAATTATACTAAATTACGAAGAACAGGAATTGTTGATATAGGGTCAAATACTGTAAGATTAGTGGTTTTTGAAGGTCCTTCTAGATCTCCAAGATATTTTTATAATGAAAAAGTAAATTGTGGTTTAGGTATAGGTTTAAGGCAAAATAAATTTTTAAATAATAAAGGAAAGCAAAAAGCTTATAAAGCAATACAGCGCTTTAGTGCTGTTTTAAAAACAATGAGTATATTTGAAATCTTTTTTGTAGCTACTTCAGCTGTAAGAGATGCAAAAAATGGAAGAGAATTTATTGAAAGCCTTGAAAAAAAATTCAATATTAAAATCTATGTTATTTCAGGTAAAGAGGAAGGGCTATTAGCTGCTTCTGGTGTTTTATTAGGTTGGCCAAAAGCTACAGGTATCGTATGTGATATTGGAGGATCTTCTTTAGAGCTTGCATATTTAGAAAATGGCAAAATTAAAACAGCTCAATCTTTTGAATTAGGTCCATTGGCGTTACAAGACTACCATGTATTAGGAAAGTCAAAGCTAGAAGTTATCAAACTTAAACTATCAAAAATAAATAAATCCTTCCCAAAAAGAATTAATTCTTTATTTTTAGTTGGTGGTTGCTGGAGAGGCTTAGCAAAAATTCATATGAATTTAACCAATTATCCGCTAAAAGTATTGCAGGGATATAAAGTGTTAGTAAAAAATTTTGAACCAACATTAGAGTTCATATCCAACACCAAAAATTCTGAGCTTTTGCAAATTACGTCTTCTTCTGAAGAAAGAGTAAAGCTTCTACCAGATTCTTGTATAGTTTTAAAATCAATTTATGAAAAATTTTGTCCTAGGGAACTTTTTTTTTCTGGTTATGGAATAAGGGAAGGAATTATCTTTTGTCAATTTAATAATGAGATAAAGAAATTGGATCCGTTACTTCAAGCATGTTTATATCTTGAAAAAAATAGATCAAGATATCCTGGATTTGGTAAAATTTTATTTGAATGGTTACTTCCTATTTTCCCCAAAATTGATAATAAACAAAAAAAGATTTTTCTAGCTGCTTGTTATTTACACGATACTTTTTGGCAAGCACATCCAGATTATCGCTCTGAAGTTTGTTTTGAAACGGTTACTGGAGCCAACCTAGGTGGTATTGACCATAGTGGGAGGGTTTTTTTAGCTTTATCTTTAATGTCAAGATACAAAAAGACTGACTTAAATAAAATTGATAAGAAATATTTGTTGCTTTTGAATAAAAAAAAAATCAAACAGGCTATTATATTAGGAGCTTGTATGCGATTAGGAGCAATGCTCTCCGTCAATATACAAGAAAACTTGAGAAAAACTAAAATTTATACTAAAGAGAAAGTACTTTATTTAGAAATGATGGAAAAGGACAATTTACTAGGAGATTCAGTAGAAAAACGTTTTAATCATTTAGGGAATTTGATGAATTTTAAATCTAAAATTACTCTTGTATAAAATTTTTCTTTTAGTGTATGAATGTTTCTTATTTAACGAAAAAAAAATAATATTACTAATCTAAGGCTTAACTATGTATTTATCCAAATACTTCCTACCTATTCTAAAAGAAAATCCATCCGAGGCTCAGATTACAAGTCATCGTTTAATGCTCAGAGCCGGAATGATAAAACAATCATCCGCAGGAATTTATTCTTGGTTGCCATTAGGATTAAAAGTTTTAAAAAAAATTGAAAGTATAGTAATTGAAGAACAAATTGCAGCTGGTCATATTCCTATACTTATGCCAACAATTCAGTCTGCTGATCTTTGGAGAGAAAGCAAAAGATTAGATGACTATGGAAAAGAGATGTTACGGTTTGAAGATCGTCACGGTAGATTAATGTTATATGGTCCGACTAATGAAGAGTTGGTAACAGATATTTTTAGGTCGTTTATTTCTAGTTATAAAGATTTGCCTAAAACTTTGTTTCACATTCAGTGGAAATTTAGAGATGAAGTACGACCGAGATTTGGTGTTATGAGAGGAAGAGAATTTTTTATGAAAGATGGTTATAGCTTTGATATTGATAAAAAATCTGCTATTCATGCCTATAATAGACATATGATAAGTTATTTGAAAACTTATGAAAGACTCGGCCTAAAGGCAATACCAATGAAAGCAGATACAGGTCCAATTGGTGGAGATTATAGTCATGAATTTTTGGTTTTAGCTAGTACTGGAGAAAGTCAAGTTTTTTATGATAGTAATATATCTGATTTATCTTTAGGAGATAATATAATCGAATACGAGAATTGCTCAAATTTGAAAAGTATAGTAAATAAGTTTACTACCCCCTATGCTCGTACTGATGAAACGCATGATTTAACTCTTTTTGAAAAAATACCAGAGAATAGAAGAATGTCTGGTAGGGGGATTGAAGTTGGCCAAATTTTTTATTTTGGAACAAAATATTCTGAATCGATGGGGGCAAAAATAGATCTTGCAAATGGTAAACGTATACCAGTTGAAATGGGTAGTCATGGAATAGGAGTATCTCGTTTAGTAGGAGCATTAATTGAAGCTAATCATGACCAACATGGTATTATCTGGCCAAAAGCTGTTGCACCATTCGATGCCGTTATAGTCAATCTGAAACAAAATGATAAAAAATGTCATGAAATCTCAATTAAAATTTATGATTTTCTAAAAGTTAACGGTTTTGATATTCTTTATGATGATAGATTTGAGAGTGTAGGTGCAAAATTTTCATCAATGGATTTGATAGGTATTCCCATACAAATTATTGTTGGACCAAGAGGCCTTTCAGAGGGCATATTAGAAATTAAATCTAGAAAAGATGGAACGAGAAAGACCATACCACTTTCTGAAAATTTTTTAGAATTAATAAACGAAGTTAAGATATAACTTCTAAATTTAGCATTAAAATGGAGTTAAAAAATTAATAAAACTTATTTTTTTTTATTTTCAAAATTAGAAATATTAATTGCTTGGCGCTATTTAATAGCTAAACGCCGTGAGGGTGGCGTTTCTACTATTGCTTGGTATTCATTTTTAGGAGTTACACTTGGAGTAGCTACTCTAATTGTTGTTCAGGCAGTTATGGTTGGATTTAAAGAAGAATTTACTGATCGTATTATTGGTGCTAATCCTCATTTGGTTGTACAAAAAAGTTTTTTTACTGACGAAAAAAATATTAATATTGATGTGAAAGATAATTTAATAAATAAAATAACCAAAATTCAGAATATTATTCATGCATACCCTGTTATTTCAGGTCAAGTAATGGGTGCATTTGAAGGAAAATATTCAGGATTACAGGTAGTTGGTATTTATAAAGAAGATTTAAAAAAAATCGATTTAATTGCAAATCCCGAAAAAAAAATAGGTAATATAGACAATTTTAATGTTGGAATTTCAGTAGGAAAAGGAGTTGCTAACAGTCTTGGAATTGGAATAGATCAATACCTTAGGCTTATATCTCCAGACGGTTTAAAAACTTTATTTGGAACTACTCCAAGGATGGGAGATTTCCCTGTAAAATATGTATTCAAGGTGGGTCGTTACGACATTGATAGGTATAGAATTTACATGCCATTCTTGGATGCTCAGATGTTTTTTAATAGAGAAAATCAAATTGATAAAATCAATATCCTTGTTAAAGATCCAAATAAAGTAAATGAAATCCAAGAAAATTTAGAAAAATCTTTAGGTAATAATTATGAAATATGGACTTGGAAAGATTATTCGGGAGCTTTTCTAAATGCTCTTGATGTGGAAAGACGAGTTATGTTTATTATTTTATCGTTAGTGATATTGATAGCTGCGCTTAATATAATTTCTGGCCTTGTGATGCTAGTAAAAAATAAAAGAAAAGATATTGGAATTTTACGAACAATGGGGTTGAGTCAAAATTCTATAGTACGTATATTTATTATTTGTGGTTCTCTTATTGGTATATTAGGAACAATTTCAGGTTTGATATTAGGTACCACCTTTTCATATTTTTTGCCTGATTTACAAATTTTTATAGAAGAAACTTTAAATCGAGAGCTTTGGAACCCTGAATTACGTTTTTTGACAGAGGTACCAGTTAGATTAAGGTTATTAGACCTTTTTTTTATAAGCTTTATTTCTTTAACTTTATCAATAATTGTAACAATTTTTCCTGCCATTAATGCTGCAAGACTTGATCCTGTTGAGGCTTTGAGACATGAGTAAAGGTTTTGTTTTGGAGTTAATAAAGCTATCAAAAATATATAGTGAAAGTGGCTCTGATAAATTAGTGATTTTTAAAAATATCAATTTAAGTATTAAAAGTTCAGAATTGGTAGGTATAATAGCACCTTCTGGAACTGGTAAAACATCACTATTAAATATTTCTGGTTTATTAGATTTACCATCTGATGGCGAGGTTAGAATTCTAAATAAAAGCACAAAGTCACTATCTATTGAAAAGAGAAATAATGTAAGAAGAAAGAATATAGGATTTGTATTTCAATCCAGTAATTTGCTTAATGAGTTTACTTCAATTGAAAATGTTGCATTATCTAGAATAATTAAAGGTTATCGTTTTATTGAAGCATTAAATTATGCTAAGAAGCTTTTGATAAATGTTGGCATGGAAAATCGTCTTTACAGTAGACCATCGCAATTATCTGGGGGTGAAAAACAGCGAGTTGCAATTTGTCGAGCTATAGCAAACGATCCGAAGCTTCTTTTAGCTGATGAGCCTACAGGAAATTTAGATGGCGAAAATTCTAAATTAATTTTCAATTTATTAATTGATTTAGTTAAGGAAAAAAATGTTTCAGCACTTGTCGCAACACATAATTTAGACCTAATAAAAAAAATGGATAGAGTTTTTAGTTTAACTAAAAATGGGTTTAAAGAAATTCACTGATTACTAATTATAACATATATTCTTAAAATTTATCCATTCCTCATCTGTGACTAATAAGTTTAAGTCTGTTTTTTCTTCTATAGTAAAATTATTCCAATTATAATTATTAAAATTCAAATCAAAAGAATTATAAAACCCAAAAACAAATGATAAGATTGTTATAAAACTTTGATCTTTTAAGAAATATTTAAAAATATGTCTATTTTTATATGCATAAATCGCTACTTCTAACATTCTATTAAAATTAATAGATGATTTTTCTTCTTTTAACCATCTGTATGGTATAATTATTTTTCCACCAGGTAGTAATTGAGGTTTATCTCCACCATATTTTATTACAATTATATCTACTAAATGGTCTGTTAGAAAAAATTGATTAATTTTATTTTCAAATTTCTTAATATTTATATTTTTATTACAAATTTTACTTTTTGATATAAGTTCGTTAAATGAATTGTCGTAGTAAATAATTTCAGATTTAGGATCTGTTACTTTGAAGATTATTTCTCTTAAAAAAAAGGGAAAATAGAAAAAAATTAACAAGAAGGAACAAAAAAAAATAAGTTTAAAATATTTTCTAAATCTAAAAATAGGCCAACTATTTTGAGTTTTTAAATTACAAACCAACATTATTGCATTGATCATCTCATCATCCTCAAGGATAAGTTTTTCAATCTTATTTGTTCCCTGGCTGAAAATTGTATTTTCTTTACTTTTTGAAATCATGACAATTGAATTAAAACTCCAGTGATCAAGAGGAAAAGCATTTTCATCAGATATAATTAATGATGATTTTCCAAAAGATACTATTACTGATCTTTTTGGTGTACTATTATTCTCTTTCCAGACAGCTTTAGCCTCTAACCTGCTAAATTTTTTTATGGCAGTCATTTACGAGAATTAATCAAGATCAGGATGTACATAATGTTTTTCTTCCAAAATATTTCTGAGATCAATTTTGGATATTTTTCCAGTAGCAGTATGAGGAATTTCATCCACAAAAATAATATCATCTGGAATTTGCCATTTTGCTACAAAAGATCTCATAAATTCAAAAATATCTTCCTTAGAGACTTTTGAATTTTGCTTACTTACTACAACTAAAATAGGTCTTTCATCCCATTTTGGATGGCTAACACCAATAGCAGCAGCTTCAACGATTTCAGGATGTCCAACAGCTGCATTTTCAAGATCAATTGAAGAAATCCACTCTCCTCCAGATTTAATAATATCTTTTGACCTGTCGGTTATTCTCATATATCCGTTTTTATCTATTGTTGCCACATCTCCAGTATCAAACCAACCAAATTTGTCCACTGTTTCTACTTCTGTTTTTAAATACTTTTGAACAACTGCTGCCCCACGTGACCATAATTTACCCTGGGTTTTACCATCATTAGGTAATTTATTGCCATTATCATCAGTAATTTTTAATTCTACACTAAAAGGCGGATGGCCAGTTGTTTCTTGTATTGTAATCCTATCCTCATCATTTAATTCTAATATTTCCGGTTTGAAAGAGCATATTGTCCCTAAAGGAGACATTTCTGTCATTCCCCAAGCATGAAGTACTTGTACGCCAAAATCTTTTTGAAAAGTTTCAATAACAGCTCTTGGGCAAGATGATCCACCAATTATTACCCTCTCTAATGAAGATAATTTTAAGTTATTAGCTTTCAAATAATTCAATAGCAGCAGCCAAATTGTTGGCACAGCTGCGGTAACTGTTACTCCTTTTTCAAGCATTTCGAATAAAGCTTCAGGTGTCATATTTTTTCCAGGCATTACCATTGAGGCACCAACAAGTGGTGCAGTGTATCCAATTGACCAGCCATTAGCATGAAATAAAGGAACTACTGGCATTATTCTATCTCTGGAAGATAAGTTAAGCATATCTGGAGATGCGGATGTCATTGCGTGTAAAACATTCGACCTATGTGTATATACAACTCCTTTGGGATTACCAGTTGTTCCAGAAGTGTAACATATACCACAAGCATCTTTCTCATCACCTCTTATCCAGTCAAAATCTCCATCTTGGTCTTTCAATATTTCTTCATAGCAAATTAAATCAGGGATAATAGATTTTGGCATTTTTTCATGATCAGTTATAACAATTACTTTCTCAACTGTTTTACAGTGTGGGAGTATTTTTTCTATAATTGGTAACATGTCGATATCAATTATAAGAAATTTATCTTCTGCATGATTGATGATGAATGATAATTGCTTAGAAAAAAGTCTAGGATTTAAAGTATGGTTTATAGACCCGGAACCAGGAACACCATACCATATTTCTAAATGACGTGCGGTATTCCAAGCCATAACTCCAATTCTATCACCTTTTCTTATACCTAATTTTATAAGCGCTTTTGACAATCTTTTTGAATTATGATGAATCTCGATCCAACTTGTTTCTGTTATAGGGCCTTCTATATTCCTACTTATTATTTTTCTATTTGGATGATATCTAGCAGCATGATCTATTACCTCAGATACTCTTAAAGAAAATGGCTGCATAAGATTATCCATAAAAATTTTCCTTTCAAAACTTCTAATTAATTACAACGAAATTTATGTTAAAACAACAATATTAAAATAACATACCTAAATTAATATAATTATAGATTATAGAAAACTTTTAGCAGTATTCATAAAAAGTAAGTTTTTCTTTCGCAAGTTTTTTAATCAAGGTACCTGCAGAAAATCTATCACCGTATTTAATTGAAAATTCTTCACATTTTTTATTAACCCAAGATGCACCCTTTAAATCCATCCAGCTAAAAGGACCTCCTGCCCAAGGTATGCATCCCCACCCTAAAATTGCACCTACATCCCCTTCTCTTATATCAAGCAGAACTTCAGATTCTAACGCTCTAGTTGCTTCTAAACATTGTATTAATGCTAAACGATCTTTTACTACATTTATATCCGGCTGAACCTTAAGTAATTCAAAGTTATTTTTTAACTCTTCCCAAAAACCGTTTCTCTTACCTTTTTCATCGTAATTATAAAAACCGGCATTTGTTTTTTTTCCAAGCCTTTTAGCTTTATCCATAGTTGATAAAACAATTTCAATTTCTTCCATCAGTTTATTGGAACCCATTGCTTTTTTTGTTTGTTCAGCAATATTTATTGCTAATTCAATTGAAACTTCATCAATAAGCTGTAATGGACCTAATGGCATACCTAACTGCAAAGCTGCATTTTCAATCATCTGAGGGAGTATCCCCTCCTTAATCATTAGTAAACCCTCATTTATATATGGAATTATACATCTATTTGCATAAAAACCTCTAGCATCATTTACTATGATTGGAGTTTTTTTGATTTTTCTTACAAAGTCAAAAGCACTAGCAATAGATTTCTCATTAGTATTTTTACCTTTTATGATTTCAACTAAATTCATCTTGTGAACTGGGCTGAAAAAATGGATACCAATAAAATTTTCTTCTTTCACTACTGATTTTGCTAGTTCTGAAATAGGGAGAGTTGAAGTATTAGAAGCAATAATTGTTTCCTGACTTACATTATTTTGTATCTGGTTTAATACTTTATCTTTTACTTCTATATTCTCAAAAACTGCTTCTATAACCAAATTCACATTATTTAAATCTTCATAGGAATAGGAAGGAGTAATTCTCCCCAACACTTCTTTTTTCTTCTCTTCGGTTATTTTCCCTTTTTTTAAACCAGATGATAATAGTTGGTCTATATTATTTATTCCTTTATTAGCAAATTCAATTTTTTTATCAATTAATGTAACTTTAATTCCATTAAGTGCGGCTGCGTATGCAATTCCAGCCCCCATCATTCCAGCTCCTACTACACCTATTCTATTAAATTTTATTTCCTTAGTATCAACAGATGGTCGTTTAATTCCTTTTTCTAAAGCAGTTTTGTTAATGAAAAGTGTTCTTATCATATTCTTAGTACTCTTTTCAGTTAAAATTTTAGTAAACCATCTTGCTTCTATTCTTAATGCATTATCAAAATTAGTTAATGCTCCTTCATATATAGCAGATAATAGATATTTAGCTGCAGGATATACATTTTTTGTTTTTGCACTTATCATTGCAGAAGCTCCTACAAATGTCATAAATCCATTAGGATGATAAGGTGCACCTCCTGGCATTTTAAATCCTTTTTTATCCCAGGGCTTAATAATATCTTCTTTTTTTACATTTAAAATCCATGTTTTTGCATCATTAATTAAATCTAAGGAATTTGAAACTTGGTCTATAAGACCAATAGCTTTTGCTTTTTGGGCTGAAAACATTCTACCTTCCATCAAGATTGGGGCACTAGACATAAGTCCTAGCATTCTAGTGACTCTAGTAGCACCACCTGCTCCAGGAAATAAACCAACTAAAATTTCAGGTAATCCTATTTTGGTATTTTTTTTGTCAGTTGCAATTCTGTAATGACAGGCTAGACCAATTTCTGTGGCAATACCTGCTGAAAGTCCATTACAGGCCCATACAAATGGGATACCACCCTTTTTAGTTGAGGGATCCATACCTCCTAACTCAATTTTCCGTAGAAATTTATGGGCACGCATTACAAATTGAAATATTTCCTCTTTATTTTTAGATTGATCTTGTAAATTCGCTAGCACTTTTAAATCCATACCAGCAGAAAAATCATCTTTATTTGAAGAAATAATTACACCTTTCAAGTTATTATTATCAAAAATTTTTTCTAAAATATTTTCAATTTCACTAATGCCCTCTAATGTCAGTACATTAAACTTTTTGTCTGGGACATCCCATTTTATAATTGCAATATTATCGCTTCCAATTTCATAATTAAAATTTGACAAAATATTTCTCCGCTTAAACCCGTTCAATGATTGTAGAACTTCCCATTCCTGAGGCTACACACAAAGAAATTAAAGCAACATTCTTATTTGATCTTTCAAGTTCATCAAGTGCTGTTCCAAGAATCATAGTTCCGGTTGCACCTAAGGGATGACCCATAGCAATTGCTCCTCCGTTAATATTAACTTTTTCATGACCAACATCAAATGCTTGCATAAACCTAAGAACTACTGAAGCAAATGCTTCATTTATTTCAAAAATGTCAACATCTGAAATTTTCATTTTGGCGTTCTTAAGAACCTTTTCCGTTGCTGGGATAGGGCCTGTTAACATTATGGTTGGATCAGTTCCTACTTTTGAAGTTGCCAATATTTTAGCCCTAGGTTTTAGGTTTGCAATTTGACCAAATTCTTTGTTACCAATTAGTACTGCTGCAGATCCATCAACTATGCCACTTGAATTACCTGCATGATGAATATGATGGATTGTTTCTAATTCAGGATATTTTTGTAGTGCTATGTTATCAAAACCAGGCATAGTTTTTCCAATTTCTTTAAAACTAGGATTTAGAGCTCCCAAGCTCTGCATTGATGTTTCTGGTCTTATATGTTCATCTTTTTCCAAGACTGGTATCCCATTTATATCGACAATTGGGATAACTGATTTTGAAAATCTATTTTCTGACCAAGCAATGGTTGCTCTTTTTTGGCTTTCAACTGCAAAACTATCCACATCATCCCTTGAAAAACCATATTTAGTAGAAATAATGTCAGCAGAAATACCTTGAGGTACAAAATAAGTATTCATTGCCAATGTTGGGTCAACAGCAATGGCGGCTCCGTCAGATCCCATTGGTACCCTGCTCATCATTTCTACACCACCAGCAACATAGGCTATTCCGGCTCCTCCTTTTACCTGATTTGCAGCTAAATTTACAGACTCTAAACCACTTGCACAAAATCTATTTATTGAAAGTCCTGGAGTATTCTGGTCATAATCAGCCTTCAAAACTGCAGACCTAGAGAGACATCCGCCTTGTTCCCCTACTTGAGTAACATTTCCCCAGATCACGTCATCTAAGATTGACGTGTCTAAGTGGTTTCGGTCTCTAATAGCTTTTAGAATTTCTGATGAAAGATATACTGAAGTTAACTCATGTAAAGATCCATCACTTTTACCTTTACCTCTGGGGCTTCTAACTGAATCATATATAAATGCCTCTTCCAAATCTTTCTCCTTTATAAATAATTACTTATAGCTCAGAATTGTTCGATATTTAAAGACATAATTATTTTATCGCCAGTAAGGATTTTTTTGGCTAAATAATTTGTTTTGGGAAGTATGTTTTTCATGTAATATTGACCAGTTAAAATTTTTCCTTCTTGGAAAGTATTTTCGTTAATTACTTTGTTTTCTTTAAATAAAACAGCCGCCATTTTTGCCCACATAAAACCAATACAAAAATTCCCAAGTAGGTGAAGAAAATCTGAAGCACCAGCTAGTGCAGAGTTAGGATTTTTTAAGCCATTTGATATAAAGAAATTGAGAACTTCTTCTACATTTTTTTTTGATTCTTTTAAGGGAACTAAAAAATCACTATTTAGCTTCTCTAATTCTGAATATTCAGTTAAAAAATCTTGAACTAATTCATTTAGATAAATTATATTTTTACCACCATCAGAATTTAGTTTTCTTCCAACTAAATCAATGGCTTGAATTCCATTAGTTCCTTCGTAGATCATAGCAATTCTTGAGTCTCTAACAAACTGGCTCATACCCCATTCTTCTATGTAACCATGACCTCCAAATATTTGCTGACTAACAACAGTCATTTCAAAACCAATATCGCTTAAATAACCTTTAATTACTGGAGTAAGAAGTGATGCAAGACCATATGCACGATCATCCATAAGGTGATTGCTTTTATCAAGTAAAGAGGCTACCCAAATGGATAATGCTCTTCCTCCTTCAATAAATGATTTTTGATCAAGTAGATTTCTTCTTACATCTGGATGATTAATTATAGGTTTTGATTCTACGCTTAATTGACCTTCATTAGAAAAGGATTTTCCTTGTATTCTTTCTTTGGCGTAAATAACACTATTCTGGTATGCAATTTCTGATAATGCGATACTTTGAACTCCAACACCTAATCTCGCCTCATTCATCATAGTAAACATTGCTTGTAATCCCTTATGCTCTTCACCAAGTAAATAGCCTGTGGCGGAGTCATAATTCATGACACAAGTAGCGTTAGCATGGATTCCCATTTTCTTTTCAAGAGAACCTACTGTTACATTGTTTCTTTCTTTTAAACTTCCATCATTGTTAGGTATAAATTTTGGTACTATAAAAAGAGAAAGACCTTTTATACCTTTTGGTCCGCCTGGTATTTTTGCTAAAACCAGATGGATTATGTTCTCTGTCAGATCATGTTCACCTGCGGAAATAAAAATCTTTTGACCAGATATTGAAAATATATCATTTGTTATTTTTTCAGCTTTTGTTTTTATTAAACTCAGGTCAGTACCGCAATGTGGTTCTGTTAAATTCATTGTCCCGGTCCATTCACAAGAAACTAATTTTGGCAAATATAAATTTTTTTGGGTTTCTGTTCCATATTTCAGAATAGCTCCATAAGCTCCGTGAGTTAAAGCTTGGTAAATAGTCAATGAAATATTGCAAGATGAAAATATTTCACCTAGTAATATTGATATTGATGTGGGTAAACCTTGACCCCCAAATTCTTTTTCACAATCAACACTAGTCCACCCATCTTCTCGTAATTTCTTAAAAGCATTTGTAAAACCTTTTGGGGTAATCACAGTATCATTTTCTAACCTACAACCTTCAATATCTCCAATTCTATTTATTGGTAAAAGGACATCAGAAGCTAATTTACCAGCCATTTCGAATATTTCAGTAGTAAAATCCTTATTTAATTCACTAAATGATTGAATATTTTGTTGAGATATTTTTAAAAAATCGTGAAGTAAAAAATTGTATTCATCTACAGGTGTTTTATAAGTAATCAATTATCTGACTCCGGTCACTTATTAATTATTCTTAAGATTAATTTATATTTATTTAATACCTCTAGATATCAAAACTTCTTCCCCCCATTTTAACATTTTTTTTAAATCTTCAATAGCTAATTCTAATTCATCTTTTTGATTCATCATTACTTCTAATCTTTCTTTTGCTAGCTCATATGTTTTTAATAATTGTGTTTTTTGCTGGTCACCGATATCATACAAATTGAGCAGTTGTCTAATTTCTTCAAGAGAAAATCCAAATCTTTTTCCTTGCAAAATTAATTTTAATCTAGCTTGATCTCTCCGTGTAAATAGTCTTCTTTGTCCTTCTCTTATAGGAAAAAGCAGTTCTTTAAATTCGTAAAATCTAAGTGTTCTAGGTGTGACTTTATATTTTTCACACATTTCCTTAATAGTTTTAAATTCTAAATCTATTTTGTTCATTAATAATTCCTATAAATATATAAAATTACCTTTACGTAAACGTCAACATTTACGTTACGTTAGTCTTAAGAAATAAATTATCATAAAATAAAATTAAAATAGATAATTCTAAAATAAAATTACTATTATTATAAAAATTTGGTAAATTAATTTATTTTACAAAAATTGATCAAAAATATGGCATAAATTCTTAAATTGATATGCCTATATACAGTTTTTAATTAATTGATGTGGTTTAATTTGAAAGAATTCAAAGATATAATTAATAGTAGGAGAGTGCTAAAAATTGCACTACCAATGATGCTTTCTAACATTACAGTACCTCTACTTGGTTTTGTAGATACTGCAGTTATTGGTCAGCTTGGAGATGCAAAACTTATAGCTGCACTTGGGTTAGGTTCTATCTTAATTAGTACCCTTTACTGGTTGTGTGGTTTTCTTCGTATGGGAACCACTGGATTAACAGCGCAGGCTAAAGGATCAAAACAAACTGACGAAGTTTTTCTAACATTACTAAGAGGTCTACTCATAGGTATTTTCTTAGGTTTTTTCATTTTAATAATAGCTTATCCGATATTTTTTATTTTTTTTTTAATATCACCTGCTGAAGTAGATGTTGAAAATTTAGCTTCAAAATATGCTGAGATAAGAGTTTTATCTGCTCCATTTGCAATTGCTACAATTCCAATTGTGGGTTGGTTAATTGCTTTAGAAAAAACTCTAAGTGTTTTTTATATCCAATTTTTTATAAATTTACTGAATATAGTTTTGAACTTATATTTTGTATTTCAATTAGGAATGGGCATAGAGGGTGTAGCATATGCAACCTTAATCTCAGAAATAATAGGATTTTCTTTAGCACTATTTATAAGTTTTAAGGCCCTAGGTGATTTTCCAAAACAATTAAGAGAGAAAATATTCAAAAAACAAAAATGGAAAAAATTACTTTCTATAAACTCAAATATTTTCTTACGATCTCTTTTGCTTGAATTAGTATTTATAAGTTTTTTCTTTTGGGCTTCAAGTTTTGGTACAAATATACTGGCAATTAATCAAATATTAATCCAATTTTTGCACATATGCGCTTATGCCCTTGATGGTTTCGCATTTTCAAGTGAGGTATTGGTGGGTATATATTACGGAAAGAAAAATGTTGTTATTTTAAGAAGATCAATTTTACTATGCGCAAGCTGGTCCGCTTTGACAGCTGTTATTTTTTCACTAGTGTTTCTTATTTTTGGTAATTCTTTCATAAAATTTATGACCAATGCAGAAGAAGTTTTAAAAATAGCAAAAGATTTTCAATTTTTGATTATTTTAGCTCCTTTATTCAGTTTTCCTGCATATATAATGGATGGTGTTTTTTTTGGCTCTACCCATACGTCTGAAATGCGAAAAGCTATGATTTTTTCCACAATTATTTATTTCATTTTAGCAGTATTTTTGACTTCTATTTATCAAAATAGTGGTTTATGGACTGCTCTTTATGTTTTTTTGATAATAAGAGCTATTGCACTAATTTATTACTATCCAAATATCGAACGATCTGTCTCATTGACTAAAAATTGATAATTTTTTGAACCAACAGCGTCGGATATATGACTATATCCATCTTTCTTAACCAGTGTATTTAGATCTTCTAAAATCTCACTAAACACTAATGGACCTTTAAATGCAAAAGCAGTATATAGTTGTACTATTGATGCTCCAATACATATCTTTTTATATGCATCTTCACCAGAAAAAATTCCTCCTACACCTATAAGTGGAATAGTTCCTTTTGAAAGAAAATATAATTTTGCAAGGATAATATTAGATTGGTTAAATAAAGGTTTTCCAGATAGTCCACCATTACTTTCAGCATATCTACTTTTTAAATAATATTTTCTATTGACAGTCGTGTTTGTAGCAATAATTCCAGCAACTCTATATATCTTGCATAGGTTTACTATTTCTTTTAGGTCTTGATCAACTAAATCAGGTGATATTTTAATTAAAATTGGTTTTCTTATATTTTTTATTTTGTTGTTTATAGTTACTCTACTAAGTAACTCTTCTAGATTTTTTTGTTGTTGAAGATTTCTTAGGCCAAATGTATTTGGGCTTGAAATATTTATTGTAAAATAATCTACGTCATTTGAAAAATAAGAAATTACGTCAATAAAGTCAGAAATTTTATCTTCACTATCTTTATTTGCACCAACATTTATTCCTAAAGTGCCATGACCCACATTTTTTTTTAGATTATTTCTTATCTTTTTCATGCCTAAGTTATTAAAGCCAAGTCTATTTATAATAGCAAAATCACTACTTAATCTAAAAACTCTAGGTTTTTTATTTCCATATTGAGTTTTTGGAGTAATGGCACCTACTTCAACTAAACTGGCCCCTAGGTTAAATAACCCCTTTACAGCTTCTGCATTTTTGTCCAATCCAGCAGCAACTCC
>CACESU010000003.1 GCA_902562285.1 uncultured Alphaproteobacteria bacterium
ATGACTATAGAAGAAAATGCTGAAGCTCAAATCTCCAATGCTGAACTTAAACTTTATAACATTGCTGAAAGAGGAAATGAAACTACTGGGTTTACTCATCTAGTAAGTGCCTCTAGAGAAGCAATCGAAATCGCAAATAAAGCTTATCAAAAACAGGGAAGTATATCTGGTATTTCAACTGGTCTTATAGATTTAGATAAAAAGCTAGGCGGACTCCATTCCTCAGATTTACTCATAATTGCAGGAAGACCCTCTATGGGTAAAACCTCACTTGCAACCAATATGGCATTTAGTATTGCTAATTCATTTGAAAAAATAACTAATGAAGATGGAAGTAAAACTTTATTGAACGGTGGAGTAGTTGGATTTTTTTCACTAGAAATGTCATCTGCTCAGTTAGCAACAAGAATTCTGTCTGAAAATTCTAAGGTTCCCTCAGATAAAATTAGAAAAGGAGACATTTCAGAAGAAGATTTTAGAAACTTTATTGAAGCAGCTCAAAGTCTTGAACAGTGCCCCCTTTACATTGATGATACCGCCGCACTTACTATATCTGCACTTGCAGGTAGGGCTAGAAGATTAAAGAGAATGTATGGATTAGATGTTTTATTTGTTGATTATTTACAACTTATAAGACCATCTACAAATCGAGATAGTAGGGTTAATGAAATTTCAGAAATAACACAAGGTCTTAAATCTATAGCAAAAGAATTGAATATACCAGTAGTTGCACTTTCACAATTATCTAGACAAGTGGAAGCTCGTGATGACAAAAGACCTCAGCTGTCAGATTTAAGAGAAAGTGGATCAATTGAACAAGATTCAGATGTAGTAATGTTTATTTTTAGGGAAGAATATTATAAAGAAAGAGAAAAGCCAGATGAGCATGATGTTGAAAGTTTCTTGAAATGGCAAGATGATATGAGCAGATTACATGGTAAGGCTGAATTAATAATAGGTAAGCAAAGGCATGGACCAATAGGTACAGTTGATCTATCATTTCAAAGTAGGTTTACAAGCTTTGGAAATTTGGCAAAGTAAAATTTAATTAAATTTTAAATAAATTGTTACAAAAATGACTGTAGTGATAAAGATCAACCTTAGTAATATTAAAAAAAATTGGCTATATCTTAATAAGTTTTCAAAAAAGAATACTGAAACTAGTGCAGTAATAAAAGCTAATGCTTATGGACTTGGAGCTCATGAAGTCGCTACTGCTTTATGGGAAGCAGGAAGTAGATCTTTTTTTGTTGCAACAACCGAAGAAGCTATAAACATCGATAAAATTTTACCAAAGTATAGGAAAATATATGTGCTTAATGGATATGATAAAAAAAATAAAAAGGCGTTTAATGAATTAGATTTGATTCCAGTCTTAAATTCACCAGACCAATTAAACTCCTTCGTCGAAGATAGTAAGAATAAAAATTTTTGCATTCAAATTGATATTGGAATGAATAGATTAGGTTTTCAGTTAGACCAAATTTATAAACATAAAGATTGTATAAAAAACTTAAATTTAGACTTAGTACTAGGACATTTAACAACAGCTATAAATCCTAAAAATTCTTCCAATAAAATTCAACTACATAAATTTAAAGAATTTTCTAATAATTTTCCATTTTCTAAAAAGTCTTTGGCTGCATCACATGGAATATTTATAGATAATAAATATCACTTTGATTTAATCCGTCCAGGTATTGCATTGTTTGGAGGTATTAGAAACTCTAATATTTTGGATGTAGTTAGTATTGAATTACCAGTTATACAAACTCATTTTTTAGAACCAGGCGATGGCATTGGTTACGGATTAACATATGTTTGTAAAGAGAAGAAAAGAGTTGCAACTTTAGCTGGAGGATATGCTGATGGACTAACTAGAAACTTTTCAAATGTTGGTTTTTTATATCATAATAAAATTCCATGCCCTATATTAGGAAAAATTTCAATGGATTTAGTAACTGTTGACATATCACATTTAAATCAAGTACCAGAAAAATTAACTTTTTTAGGACAAAATCAATCTATTAATGACCTATCAGATATTGCAAAAACTATAAGCCATGAAATTTTAATAAATTTAGGGAATCGATTTTCAAGACATTATGTGAATTAATTTTAATTATGAATATAAATAAACAAAATTTTTATCATTTTATTCCTAAGTTTATTGGTAAAGGTGCATTAGGTTTAATCATAGCAATTGGTACAACAGTTTCTTTTTTAATTTTTGCTATATTCAAAGCATTAATTCCACCTTTTTATTTAAATGAATATTTAAAACAAATAATCAGAATAGGATTGGCTTCATTACCCGTAGTTGGTCTTACCGCATTCTTTACAGGAGGCGCTCTTGCATTGCAAATTTATTCTGGTGGAACAAGATTAAATGCTGAAAGTGCCGTTCCTTCTATAGTTGCAATCGGTTTTTTAAGAGAATTAGGTCCAGTTCTTTGTGGTTTAATGGTTGCAGGTAGAGTTTCCGCATCAATTGCTGCTGAAATAGCAACAATGAAAGTTACAGAACAAATTGATGCCTTAACTACTTTAGGAACGGATCCAATTAAATACCTTGTAAGTCCTAGAATTGTTGTAGCTACAATTTTTTTACCAATTTTGACAACAATTGGAAATATAATTGGAATATTTGGTGGATATTTAATTAGTACTGAAAGATTAGGTTTTAATCCTACTCTTTATATTGAAAGTAGTATAAAATATATTGAATTTAGTGATATTTATTCCAGTCTAATAAAAGCAGCAGTATTTGGTATGATTATTTCAACTATGGGTTGTTATTTTGGGTTTAAAGCTTCTAGGGGAGCACTAGGAGTAGGAAAAGCTACAACTGATGCTGTTGTTTTTTCATCTATTTTGATATTAGCTTTTAATTATTTTTTAACAGAGTTACTTTTTAGAGCATGAATAAAAATAAAGCTAATGAAATAGTTCTTGAAATCAAAAATTTGTTCAAAAAAATTTGAAAATAAAATTATTTTGAATGACTTAAATTTTAAAATTTTTAGAGGAAAATCTATTGGGGTTATGGGACCATCAGGAACAGGGAAATCTATGTTGTTAAAATGTATTTTAGGTTTAACTGAATATGATGGAAAAATTTTATATGAAGGAAAAATTTTAGAAAAAAAAAATAGAGAGCTATTGTACAATAATTCTGGAATGCTTTTTCAAGGTGGAGCACTTTTCGATAGTTTAAATGTATGGCAAAATATTTCCTTTAAAAGGATAAATAATAAAACTTACTCAAAAAGAGATTCTATTTCTATTGTAAGAAAGATGCTTAAGGAAGTAGAATTGGGAACAGAAATATTGAATAATATGCCATCAGAGTTATCTGGAGGGATGCAGAAAAGAGTTGCATTAGCACGAGCCATTGTTAATGAACCTAGGATATTATTTTTTGATGAGCCTACTACTGGATTAGACCCATTAACTACAAAAGCAATAAATAAATTGATACTAAACTTAATTAATAAAAATAATGTTACTTCAATAATTATTTCGCATGATCCACTCTCAATTAAAAAAATTTGTGATGAAGTTATTTTTTTAACTAATGGTAAAATTGAGTGGCATGGAAGTGTGAAGGAAATGTCAAATTCAAGACATAAAATGCTTAAAGATTATTTAAACTCAAATCGATGAATATAAGCTAACTAAACTTTTTTAATAATAATGGAATTTAAAAAATTTTTATAAATCAAGTATTTTGAAATTATATTTTGGAGTAAGCATAATGAATGAAAAAAGTTGCTATTTATCATTATATCTATATTTTCTAATAATACTTCAAATATAAATCAATTCTATTATTGAATTTAAATGATTTAGGACAATAGATGGAATTTGATAATAATGTTGTAGATATTATTAGTTTAATAATAATAGTCATATCTGTCCTTCTTAGTTATTCTAGAGGGTTGATACGAGAATGCTATACAATTTTATCTTGGATATTATCTTTTTTTTCTTCAATCCAATTTGGACCAATGATTTTACCATTAATTTTAGGTGTTCCATTTCTTGAAGAATTTTTATTAGGGAACTGTCCTTTAGCGATGATAATTTCATATATAATCACATTTGTGTTATCGATCAGTTTCTTTTCAATACTTTTGGTTATTACTAATATCACTAAAAGAAACGAACCCCAAACTATTATAAGTAATTTAGATAAATTTGGAGGAGTACTTTTCGGATTTATGCGTTCAATAATAATATTGTTACTTATATTAATTTTTACGCAAGATCTTTTGCCCGATTTCAATTTTAAAATTGAAATAAATAACTCAATTGATAACTCAATGACATCTAATTTTCTTGAACCTTCAAAAATTTATCTTTCAGATATTATATCCGACAATGGGGAAAAATGGCTTAAAACTACCTATGATTTTGTTTTAAATAATACATGTGAGTAACTTGAACTTATAAAAATATATATGGAAAAAAAATATTTTAAAAATAAAATTGCTCTTGTTACAGGTGCTTCTAGAGGTTTTGGTTCTGCAATAGCACTAAAATTAGCACAAGCTGGAGCTAACCTAATAATTACGGCAAGAACAATTGGAGCATTAGAGGAATTATCCAACAAAATTCTAATATATGGAGGTAAAGTTACTGTAGTACCTCTAGATCTAAATAATCAAATACATACACAATTATTTTGTAAAACTCTTTATGAAAAGTTTGGGAAAATAGACTTTTTTATTCACTCAGCATTTTTAGCTATACCAATGGCACCCATTGAAACTGTAAGTGAAAAGGATATGACTAAGTATTTTGCATCAAATACTTTCTTGACCCAAAGACTAATTAATTTAATTCATCCTTTATTAAAAATACAAAAAAATAGCATTGCTGTTTTCATTCATGATAAAACAAAAAAAAATTATAAAAAATTTTTGGGAGTTCACAAGGCAATTCAGGCAGCTTCAAAAGAAATTGTAAAATCATATTTGGAAGAAAGAATTAGGACTGGACCAAAAGTTTTAATATTTGAGCCACTATCTATGCCTACAAAAACTAGGAAAATAATGTTTCCAGGTGAAGATAAAAAGAAATTAAGTACATGTGAGATAGAAGCCAATAAATTGATCAAAATCTTACTTTCTGAAATTAGTAATTAATCCTAAACATATGGATTATTTCCAACCTTAAATTTTAATCTTATAGGAATATTTTTCAAATTAAACTGGTCTCTGATGCTATTAAAAAGAAATTTTCTGTAATTTTTAGGAATATCAATACTTGAAGAAAATATTAAAAAATTTGGAGGTCTTGATTTAATTTGAGTAATATACCTTAGCCTCAATCTTCTTCCTTTCACCAGTGGAGGAGGATGCTCTGAAGTTTTTATTTCTAACCATCTATTTAATTTTGATGTGGTAAATCTTTTTTGCCAATTATCTTTTGCACCTAAAATTGCTGAGTAAAGTTTTTCAATACCCTCATTTCTAAGTGCAGAGATTGTAACAAATGAAATATTTCCAAATTGGGGTAGTGATAATTTTATTTTATTTTTTAATATATCAATTTTTTCTTTTTTATTTTTTTCTTTATCCCACTTATTTAGAACTAAAATTAAACATCTACCTTCTTTTTCGATTAAATTGATAATCCTTAGATCTTGTAAATCAAATGCATTATCAACATCTAGCAACATGATAACAACTTCAGAAAATTTAATAACTTCTACTGATTTATCTACTGATAATTCTTCTAATCCTTTTTGAATTTTATTGAAGCGTCTAATACCAGCTGTATCAATTATCTTAAAATCTTTTCCCATCCAATTAAAATCCACTAAAATTGGATCAGTAGTTGTACCAGACTTTGAACTTGTTAGAACTCTTCTTTTTTTTATTATAGCATTCAAAAGAGTTGATTTACCTACATTTGGTCTGCCAACTATAGCTATTTTAATGGGTTCGTTTTTTAAATTTACATTGTTTTTAGTAATTAGAGTTGAATACGGATCTATAATATTTTTTTTCCTAAAAAAATTAGTTTCAAATAATCTTTTATTATCTCCAGGTATTTTTGGTTGCCTTAACTTTAAAAAATTCAAAATTTCTTTTTTTAAATCATCTATGCCCAAACCATGTGCAGCAGATATGGGAAAAGAATATTCTAAACCTAGTGAAAGAGGTTCCCAAAAACCCTCTAAGGCTTTTTTGCTATCATGTTTATTACTTATTAAAAAAGTTTTAAAAATAAATTTTTTTAAATAACTAGCAAATTCAATATCATTATTTGTTAATCCATTTTTTGAGTCTACTACAAATAGTATTAGATCAGCATCTTTTAAAAGGTTTTCAATAATAGTCTTTATATCTTTTTGTAAGAAATTTTCTGGTGACAATAAATCACAACCTGCAGTATCATATAACCTTACTAAAAAATCACTTAGGTAAAAATCAAAATATCTAAAATCTCTTGTTGTTCCAGGATTATTGTCTGTAATCGATGTTGTCCTGTTCAATAGTCGATTAAATAAAGTAGATTTGCCCACATTAGAGCGACCTATAATTAAAACATTGAATAACGTCAATTTATTCACCAATTCTTAAATTAAATAATCTAATTAAATAAAAGCAATAATTTTCCCAGATTTGGTAACAATAAATATTCTATTATGAACAGCAAAAGGTCTATATAATGCTGCACTTCCTAAGCTATATTGCAAAATTTGTTTACCATTAGCTGGATTAAATTTTCTTAAATATCCATCAGTACCAGCTATCCACAAGAAATTACCTGCTAAAGTTGGTCCAAAAAAATTACTTTTATTATTTGGTTTTGAAATATTTCTAGACCAGATTACTTTACCATTTTTTTCGTTTATTCTTATCAATTTTCCTTTTGTTGACACTACAAATATAGAACCACCATTTATTAAAGGAGTACTGTAAGAACCAACTGGAAGACTCCAAAATTTTCTTCCATTTATTAAATTCAATGCTAAAAATTGACCAGATGAGCTCAATGCAAAAACTTTATTTGACTTAATAATAGGACTACCACCCAAATCACCGAATACAGAATAAGATTCACCTTTATTTCCTAGATCAAAAGATGTCGTCCATATTTCAGATCCATTGTTTGGACGAACTACAGCTAATTGGCCTGAACTAAATGGTAAAATCAATTTATTGTTTTTTAAAGCTGGAGATGCCCCTTTTGTTAAAAGTGTAGGTCTTGTAGCGCCTTGAAAAGTCCAAAGAGTTTCACCTTTTTTATTAAGTGCTATAGCTAGATCACTAGCATTAACAATGAAAATTTTGTTCTTATGATATATTGGAGCACCTCGGAAAGGAGAATCAAATCTTTTTTTCCATTTTATCGAACCGGCTAAATCAAGAGAAAAAACTTCTCCAAATCCAGTTGCTACAAACAAATTATTTTTATCGATAACAATACCACCTGAATGATGAGTACTTTGCTTTTTTTCTGAAGAAGGTGCTAAATTTTTAACCCATTGTTTTTTACCATTAAGGTTAAAAGAATAAAGGTTCGCTCTTCCATCTAGAATATAGATATTCTTACTGGAAAATATAGCAGCTGAAATCCCCCCCCTATATTTTAATTTAGTTTCCCATAATTTGGTTAAAGGACTCTCAAATTTTGAATGCGCCAATAAGTGAGTCGGTCCATTATCTACCTGTGGAATAGAGAGAATATTTTTTTGAGGAGTTAATTTAATATTTTTTGCATCATTTTCTAAATATGAGTCCATTTCTTGCTGATACAAATCTAGACGTTCTCCTTTTATACTTTCATTATTAAAACATGCTAACAAAGGTAAATATAAAATAAAAAATACTAACTTAGATTTAACAAAAGGCATTTCATATTTTTTTAGAAAATATTTAAAATTCATCAATTTAAACACTCAATTCATTTATATTATTGAAAGTAAATTTATTTAATGTGAGTCTCTATGATAGTCTTTAAATTATTAAGTCTATTATTTAAAGAAAGTGAATTTGATAATTCTGGTTGCACTATATCAATTTCCTCCAAGGCTTCATTAAATAAACCTTTTTCTAGAAATAAATTTATTTTCCCTTCTATCGCTAATAATCTATAAGGCCTATCAGGACCAGAAAGCTTATTTAAAATTTGAAATTTTTCATCATAGGTTTTATCTCCCAAATAAAATTGGTAAAATAAAGCTAAATCCCTTAGCGCTTGAGGTGAATTTTCATCATTTTCAATATTCTTTAAATACTGTAATTTTTTATTAATATTAGTTTCTTGATTAAGAAATAAAGGGTTAAGTATAGCTAAAGTATGACCTGGTTTTTTTTGTTCTATATAACTAGAGTAATCATCAAAGTTTTGATTGATAGAAAAATTTTTCAAAGCTAAGGATAGATTGTCACCATTTAACTGATAATTTAATTTTTCATTATTCTTTTTCCACTCATTAAATGCAACGATAAATACAATAATTAATAATACAACAAAACCAAACCATGAATACTTTTTTATATATTTAAAAAGTTTATCACGACGGACTTCCTCACTGACTTCTTTTATGAATGAATCATTTAAACTCAATTTAAAATCTCCTAACTAAAAGTATAATTTTTTACTTTATATTTTATCAAAAAATCTTCATAAAAGTTTAGTTATACTAGAATTAATAGAATAAACATCTAAATATAAAGCAACGATTATAACAACAGAAATATAATATGTATAAAGTTAAACTATATAAAAATAAATTAAAAGAGATATAATCATTTATAAGGAATTTAACAAAATGGCAACTGAACTTTTAATTTTGGGTTTTTGATGAGAATAATTTCAATAATTGTAGCTATAATTGTTGCTTTTTCACTTTATTTTCTAATTGTAGATAGAGAGACACTAATTGCTTATATTTCAAAGTTTCAAAAAGAAGAAAATTTTGGCTCAAATCTAAATATGGATGAACAAATTCCAGAAAAAAATTCTACTATTAGTGAAATACCATTTGTAATTGTAAAAAATTCAGTAGCAACGAACACTGAAAATATACTTGTAGTGAGAGGCCTGACTGAGGCAATAAGAAAAGTTGAAGTGCGTGCTGAAGTCAACGGAGGTGTTATTTCTGAACCAAGGCTTAAAGGGTCAAGAATAAAAAAGAATGAAACATTATGTGAAATAGCTGCAGGCACTAGATTTGTTACATTAAATGAAACTAAGATGAGATTGTTGGAAGCAGAAAAAAAATCAAATGTAGTTCAATCACTTGGAGAAAAAGGTTATAGCACTGAAACAAATAAATTAACTCAAAAAACAATTCTTGAGACAGCAAAAGCTGCATTGGCCAGAGCAGAATATGAGATATCAAAATTGATTATAAAAGCACCATTTGCTGGCATTTTAGAGAATAATACTGCTGAGATTGGAAGTTTTTTAAACATAGGCTCCTTATGTGCAACAATAATAGACTTAAGTGAAATAAAATTAATAGGATATATTCCAGAGTTAAAAATTCGAGAAATTTCTTTAGGATCCGATGCTTATGGTACAACTGTTTCTGGAATAACTACTAAAGGAAGAGTTAGTTTTATTTCTAAACAAGCTGATAGGGTTACAAAAACATTTAGGGTAGAAATATTAGCCGATAATAATGATGAACTGATAAGAGATGGTGAAACAATTCAAATTCAAATAAATTTAGAGAGTAATAAAGCACACTTGTTACCACAATCAGTATTAACTCTTAATGATGAAGGCGATTTAGGAGTTAGAACAGTTGTAAACAAAACTGTAGAGTTTTTTAAAGTTAAAATTCTTAGAGACCAAAAGAATGGCCTACTATTAACTGGTTTACCAGAAAATGTTGATGTTATAACCGTTGGACAGGAATTCGTTGTAGATGGACAGAAAGTTAATATTTCTTATGAGTAAATAAATGAAAAATATTATAGATTGGGCTAGTCAAAGAGCTCGGATGGTTCTTTTTTTTGTTGTTTTATCCTTAATTGCTGGTTTTTATTCATATTTTAATCTTCCTAAAGAAGGTGAGCCAGATATAGAAATACCCGTAGTTTTTATATCAGTTCCTTTTCAAGGTATTTCAGCAGAAGATAGTGAAGCTCTTTTAGTTAAACCACTGGAAAAAGAATTATCTGAACTTAAAGGCTTAAAAAAAATAGCTTCAACAGCAGCTGAAAGCTATGCTGGCGTACTTTTAGAGTTCGATTATGGCTGGGATAGAGAGGCAACTTTAGCTGATATTAGAGATAAAACTAATAAAGCTGAAAGTAAATTTCCTGACGGTGCTGAACAATATTCTATTAATGAAATCAATTTTTCAGAATTTCCCATTGTTATAGTAACTATATCAGGAAATATTCCAGAACGGACTTTAACTAGACTAGCTAAAGATCTTCAAGAAGTAATTGAAACAGTACCCAATGTTTTAGAAACTGGACTTTCTGGAGCAAGAGAGGAGATGGTAGAAGTTATAATTGATCCTCTGAAGCTAGAGTTATACAATATAACAGCTGGAGAATTATTTAATGTAGTCAATAACAACAATCAATTAATTGCAGCTGGTGATGTTGAAGTTGGAACTGGTTCATATGCGATAAAAATACCTTCAAGCTTTAAATCAACTGAAGATGTTTATAATCTTCCAATAAAAAAAAATGGGGACAGATTAGTTAATCTTGGCGATGTAGCTGAAATTAGACTTACTTTCAAAGACAGAACTGGAATGGCCAGATTTAATGGACAACCAACGATGGCGATTCAAGTAGTAAAAAGAAAAGGTTCTAATCTTATTCAAACCGTTGATGATGTTAAAAAAATTGTAAATGATTATAAGGAAACATGGCCAGTTCTTCTCCAAAAAAATCTTGTAGTTGACTTTTCATTAGATAATTCCAAGCAAGTGAAAGGCATGGTAGATTCTCTTGAATCAGCTGTCTTAACTGCTATTGCGCTAGTCATGATAGTAGTCTTAGCTTCTTTAGGTACAAGATCTGCATTGTTAGTAGGTTTTGCTATTCCAATGTCTTTCATGCTTACATTTGCATTGTTAGCAATTTTTAATATATCTATATCTAATATTGTAATGTTTGGTTTAATATTGGCTGTTGGTATGCTAGTTGACGGCGCAATAATTGTTGTTGAATATGCTGATAAAGAAATCAAAAAAAATATTGGCCCAATGCGCGCGTACAAAGCAGCTGCAAAAAGAATGTTCTGGCCTATCATATCATCAACTGCAACAACTTTGTGTGCTTTTTTACCAATGTTATTTTGGCCAGGAGTAGCAGGTCAATTTATGGGGAATTTACCCGTAACAATCATTTTTGTATTGTCAGCATCTTTGATAGTAGTATTGATTTATTTACCTGTTGTTGGAGGAGTAACAGGAAGAATTTCTAGAAAAATGAATGACGTTGCTGAAGTAATTAATAGGACTTTTTCAACTTATTTTAGGATAGTGTTATTTATAGGTACTATTATTTTGTCCATTTTTACCGCTTTTTATTTACTAAGTTCATTGTTCATTGAGGTTAATAAAAATAGTGCACTAACTCTAATGATAGTTTTTTTCTTTGAATGTATTATTCTATCAACTCTTATTTCTTCTTTTAAACGAAAAAAAGCTAGTGAAATCTTTCAATATAAAAGAACAAATCTTGGAAAGTTTTTTTATTTACTTGTAGGAAATCCAGTTATGCCATTGGTAACAATTTTTTTGAGCATAGTATTAATTTTTTCAATTATTCAAAACTTTAAACAAAATAATAAAGGCGTTGAATTTTTTGTAGAAACAGAATTTGAACAAGCATTAGCACATGTTAGAGCAAGAGGGAACTTATCAATTTCCGAAAAAGATAGATTAGTAAAAATGGTTGAAAAAGAAATTCTAGGGGTTGATGGTGTTGAAGCAGTGTTTGCCTTTACAGGACCAGGCGGATTTACAAATGCAGATGGTCTAGGTGATGCTAAACCAATTGATACAATTGGAGGAATTCAAATAGAGTTATCTGAATGGAATAAAAGAAAGCCAGGTAAAGAGATAATAGAAGAAATTAACAACAAACTCAAGAAATTACCAGGTGTAAAAGCACAAATTTCAGAACAAATAAGAGGGCCCTCTTCTCCTAAACCAATATTTATTAGAGTATCTGGAATGAACAGAGATAAACTATTACAAGCTACTGAAATTATTAGAAATAAATTAGAAAAAAATCCAGCTCTTAAAGAGATAGGTGATACTCGACCCTTACCAGGTATAGACTGGCAATTCGATGTAGATGTTGAAGCAACAGGTATATATGGTACTGATGTAGCAACAATAGGCGGGATCATACAACTTGTAACTAAAGGAATAAATCTTGGTAATATGAGGACTGATGATTCCGATGAAGAGCTAGAAATTAGAGTTAGATTTCCTGAAAAAGATAGGCTTTTGTCTACTATAGACGATCTAAAAGTAAGAACAAGTATTGGGCTAGTCCCTATATCAAATCTAATCAGTAGAAAACCCGTTCCTAAAGTTGATAATATTGCTAGAATAAATAAATCGAGGGTTTTTGATATATCTGCTGACATTAAAAGTGGTGAAAATGCTAATGAACAATTAAAAAAAATTGAAGAATGGCTTATTACAGAGAATCCTTTGCCAAGAGATGTTATTTGGAGTTTTGCTGGTGAAGCTAATGATCAGGCTGAAAGTCAAGCATTTTTGACAATAGCTTTTAGTGGTGCACTGGGTCTAATGTTTGTAATTTTATTAGCTCAATTTAATAGTTTCTATAACTCTATTTTGGTTCTGCTCGCAGTTATAATGTCTACAACTGGGGTTTTGATTGGGATGTTAGTTATGAATCAAACTTTTTCTGTCATAATGACAGGAACTGGTATTGTGGCTTTAGCTGGAATTGTTGTTAATAATAATATTGTTTTAATAGATACTTACCAACAATATATTTCTTCAATGCATAAAATTGAAGCTATTATAAGGACAGTTGAAGACCGAATAAGGCCAGTATTATTAACTACTATAACTACAATGGCAGGGTTAACACCTATGATGTTTGGTTTATCTCTAGATTTTCAAAATGGTGGTTATAGTATAAATGAACCAACTGTTACATGGTGGAAGCAATTAGCAACGGCTATAGTCTTTGGACTTGGTTTTGCAACTATACTTACATTATTATTGACACCAACTTTTTTGGCTTTGCGATATTGGTGGGAAAATTTGTTTAAAATAGTTTTGAACAAAATAGTGAGAATTAATACAAAAAAATCAGTTTCTGCTGAATAATTTTATTTAATGAATCATATCTATATCTTGATTCTGCCATAGTTTGAAATATTCACCTTCTTTATTCATAAGTTCAAAGTGACTACCCTGCTCAATAATATTTCCAAAATTTAATACTATAATTTTATCAACGTCTGTAATTGCAGACAATCGATGCGATATAACAATCATTGTGGAATTTTTTTTGTCTTTTTTTAGATTTGCAAGTATCTTTTTTTCTGTTGTGTAATCTAAAGAAGAAGTGCTTTCATCTAACAGCATAATTGAAGCATCTTTTAAAATAGTACGAGCTATTCCAATTCTTTGTTTTTCACCACCTGAAAGCTTTAACCCTCTTTCACCAACCATAGTATTATATCCATTAGGTAATGAATTGATAAAATCATCAATACAAGCAGATTTTGCAGCAGATTGAATTTGATAAAAATTAGCATTCTGATTTCCATACTTTAGATTATAGAGTATCGTATCATTAAATAACACTGTATCTTGAGGTACTACTCCTATATTTTGATGTAACGAATTTAAAGTAACGTCACTAATTTTTTGTTTATCAATATATATATCACCTTGCTGCGGATCATAAAATCTGAATAATAATCTCGCAATAGTAGATTTTCCACTACCAGTTTTTCCAACAATTGCGATTTGAGTACCTTTACTAATCTGTAGTGAAAAATTACTCAAAATAAGTCTATCGGGATTATACGAAAAGTGCACATCATTAAATTCAATATCACTATCAGTTATAATTAATTTTTTTGCATCATGTTTGTCTTTTATTTCAATTTTCTGACTAAAAATTTCAAACATTGCTTCTAAATCAACTAAAGCTTGTCGGATTTCTCTGTAGACGGTACCAAGGAAATTCAAAGGACCACTTAGCTGTAAAATTATTGCATTTAATCCTACAAACGAACCTAATGTTAGATTACCGTTATTTACCTCCTTCATTGCTAAAATCATTATCATCATTAATCCTGTTGTAATAATAATAGTTTGACCTAAGTTTAACAAAGCTAATGTTATGCTAGTTTTAACTGCTGCTTTTTGATATTGTTTCCTAGAAAAATTATATCGGTCCATTTCATACTTTTCCGCATTGAAATACTTAACCGTTTCATAATTTAATAAGCCATCAATTGCCTTTTGATTAGAATCTGAATCAAATTGGTTCATTTTTTTTCTAATTGAAACCCTCCACTCAGTTATCTTAAATGTAAAAAATGAATAAAGAATTAGGCATATAGAAACTATAAAAGTGTAAACTATTTCAAATTTATAAACCAAAATTATAATGACTAAAATAAATTCAAAAATTAATGGTATAATATTAAAAAACAAAAAACGTAATAGAAACTCTGCACCTATTACACCTCGCTCTACAATTCTACTTATTGCACCTGTCTTTCTAGTCAAATGAAAACTGAGAGATAATGAGTGTATATGACTAAAAGTCTTTACAGCAATTTTTCTTAATGCATTTTGCCCAACTAAAGCAAAAACTGCATCTCTTAATTGAGTAAAACCAACACTTAATATTCTGAAAATGTTATAAATTACAATAAGACTCAAAGAACCAAAAATAAATAAAAACCAGTCATTGGTTTGATGTGATTGTATTTCAAATGAATCAACAACCCATATTAAGCTAATTGGGACCAAAACCGTAAAAACTTTTGCAAAAATTAGTGATAGAAATGCTATTATAACTCTTATTCGAAATTCAAAATGGTTTTTAGGCCACAAAAAAGGAATAATATTCTTTATAATCTCAAAATTCATATTACAATTTTTGAAAGGCTAAAAATAAATTAATATAACAAATTCTAATTTCAAAAAATTTTAAAATTTTTAATCCAATAGTGAAAAAACTTGTCCTGGATAAATAAGATTTGGGTCTTTAATAAGGTGATCATTTTTTTTGTAGATATCTATGTACATAATTCCTCTACCATATATTCTCCTTGCAATACGCCATAAACTATTTCCAGGCTGTACAGTAATCGCTTTTGTAAAAATTTTGTCTAATAAATCTTTTGCCTCTTGTTTAAAAGGAGTTTCAATTCTAAATATTACATCACCATTGTTTGTAGTTTCATCTATTCTTAGTTTATATATACCTGGTTCAACAATACCTAGGTCAATTGTCCAACCACCATCTAAACCAGGTGTAGTTTTTGTTTGAAAATTGTTATCTAGATAAACTAAAACATTCATTTCTTTTCTAGCCCTACCAAATAAAATTGCTGTTCCATTTTCGGAGTATTTTATTCTATCTAAAGTTAACTTCTCAACAGTTATATTTTTAGTTTCTTTTTTTATGACAAGATCTTGCTTTTTGACCTCAACAATAATTATGTCATCTAATTTTTCATTTTGCACGTTTTGACTATTTTTTTCATTGAGTATACCTGGCAAAATTACAAAACTCTTAGTCTCATATACCCAGTCTATATTATCTATTATTGTGTCTTCTTCATCTTGTTTAACTACCTCATCAGCTTTTGTAATAACCTTAAGTTCTTGCGGCTCAGTGGAAGAAGAAATCTCTCCACTAATAACAAATCCTCCATCTTTATTTACCTCAGTTGTACCTACTGTTTTATTTCCAATTTTTGCTTCTATAGTAGTTGATGGATCAGCAGTACCTGCTATTACGGCAATGCCGCTTTCATCTACTCTAACAATATCAACTTTAGTTTCACTCTTTTCAACTGAATTGTCTTTGTTTTTTTCTAAATCTGAAGAAGTTTTGTTTTCTAAATTTACTTCATTTTGAATCTTAGAAAGATTATCATGATTCACTTCCGTTCCACTATCTTTATTTGATTGCACATCAGTTTGTGGTTCTTTTTCTAAAGAATTGGAACCTATTTCATCAGTTACTTCACCACTGTCTTTAGTTTTTTCTAAATCAGCATTATCTATCTTCTCATCAATATTATTTAAGTTACCAGATATAATAGTTTCTTCTTTCGGTTTATCTTGGACTGGTTTTAATGTCTGACCAAGTTCCTCTGTAATATTTTTGGGAACAATTTCTACAATATCTTCTGTTATTTCTTTTTTTTCTTCATCTAAAATGGACTTATTGACTATGGTATAAACTCCAAGAGAAAGAGCACCAACTAACAATAATAAAGCCCCAGGCCAACCTAATTTTAAAATAAGCTTGTTCATATATTATCAATACACCTTAAAATAAATATATCCTACTGGAGTTAACCATAAGAATACTGCTACAGTAAATAAAAAAAGGAATTAAAAATGTCAAAAAAAAGAATTAAAGCAATATGTGTTTATTGTGGATCACGTATGGGTATATCAAACGAATACTCCTATAACGCAAAACTTTTAGGTCAGAAAATTGCAAATAATAATTTTCGACTTGTTTATGGTGGAGGAAATATTGGTCTAATGGGAGTCTTAGCAGAATCTTGTCATCAAAATGGTGGAGAAATTTTAGGTGTAATACCTCATAAACTTTCAGAAAAGGAGCAAGGGAAACAAAATATTTTTAATTATATAATTACTGAAGATATGCACGAAAGAAAAAAAGTAATGTATATGAACTCTGACATAATCATTGCTTTACCTGGAGGAATTGGTACCCTTGAAGAGCTTTTTGAAATGATAACTTGGAAACAACTCGGTTTTCATTGTAAACCAATTTATTTGTTAAATGTTTTGGAATATTGGAATTTGTTCATTAATAACTTGTATCATATGATAAAAATAGGTTTTTTGGAAAAGGACTCCATAAACTATTTTAAAGTTTGTGAAACTGTTGATGAAATTTTTTTAGATCTAAAAGATAAAGGTCTAATTGAATCATAAGAGTATAGTGTAAGACCTACCCAAATAAGGAAAAAACTTAAGAATTGTAAGCTATTAAACGGTTCTAAAAAAATAATTATTGCCACTAAAAATTGAAGTGTAGGATTTAAATAGTTAATTATACTTACCGTAGAATATCTTAATCTTTGCGCTGCCAATGAAAATAAGTAAAGTGGTAATGCTGTAATTAAACCTGAAAGAAATAGTATTAAGAAATTATAATTTGTTAAAGAGCTCATTTTTTCTGGGAATTGATAGCTAATAAAAATTATAAAACCCAAAGCTATTGGACATAATAAAAGAATTTCTAAGGTTACTGAATATAGGGCATCTAATTCAATTTTTTTCTTTATCAAACCATAAATAGCAAAAGTTCCACCCATTATTATTGAAATAAATGGAAAAGATTCTATGCCTAATGATAATAATATAATTGCAATAACTGCTAAAAATATAGCTATAGTTTGAAAATTACTAAATCGTTCTTTCAAAAAAATAAATGCAAGTGTAATCGCAATTAATGGAAATATGTAATATGCAAATGAAGACTGTAATACCTGATTTACACTTATTGAGTATATAAATCCAAACTGATTTATGCCAATCAATAAACTTGCCATTAATATAAAAAAAAAATTACTTGTAACAAAAATATTTCTTAAAAAACTACTAAGCATTTTTTTATATAGAAGAATAAAAAAGAGAAAAACTAACGAAAATACTATTCGGAAAGCCATTATTAACTCAGCATCTACGTCATTCAATTCTCTATACAGAATTGGTGATAGCCCCCAAATTATAGAAGAAAAAAAAACTGATAAAAATGGATATAAGTTTGAGATAACGGAACTATTTTAATCGAGAGGCAACGTTTTCCCAATCTACTAGCTTATCAATAAAGTTTGACAAATATGCTGGTCTTTTATTCCTAAAATCAATGTAGTAAGAATGCTCCCATACATCACACCCTAGTAATGTGTTCTGGTTAAAACAAATTGGGTTAACACCATTTTCAGTTTTTGTCACTTTTAAAGATCCATCTTGATCTTGAACTAACCAACACCAACCAGAACCAAATTGGCCAGCCCCTGCTGATGTGAACTCTTCTTTAAATTTCTCAAAAGATCCAAAATTATTTGAAATTTCATTTTCTAAAACTACTGGCATTGTTTTTCCATTAGGACCAATCATTTGCCAAAATTGAGTATGGTTCCAATGTTGTGAGGCGTTATTGAAAATTCCATTTTGGGCTACTACATCATTATTATAAGTCCCAATTATTATGTCTTCAACCGATTTACTTTCCCATTCTGTTCCTGCAATTAGTTTATTCCCATTATCAACATACGCTTTATGGTGTAAATCATGATGAAATTCTAGTGTTTCCTTACTCATGCCAAGATTTTCGAGGGCATCATGACTGTATGGTAAATCTGGTAAAGTAAAACTCATTGTAACCTCTAAATAATTTTGAATATCTAACTTTAATTATGATAATATATTACAAATCTAAATATAAAATTCAACTAATTAAATTTCTATATAGGCATCAACAATGCACCAGCCTTACGATGACTTGAAATTGTTACGTTATAAGCTCTACACGCTGTTGGTGTAGAAAAACATTCTAATATAATATTATTTTTAATAAAAAAATCTTTAAACATATTAATAGGTTTTTTATTTCTAACACCCGTTCCAACAAACATTATATCCATATCAATTATATCAAATTTTGAAAATGAAAAATCATTAAAGCCACTCCATTTACATATAGTATTGGTAAAAATAAATATACCACCCTCATAATACTTATTATTAATTTTAAAATTATTTTGACCATAACCTTGGATAGAAATAACATCCTGAAAAGAAATTTCATTAAGTAACATCGTAATTAATCCTATTCATCAAAATTTGTTCCTGGATTTCCAGAATTTTTATTACTCCAATCTCTTTTGACACCCAGTTTAAGTAAGATAGAGGATGCAATAAAAATAGACGAATAAGTTCCTATTAGCACTCCCCAAATCATTGCAAATGTAAAACCTCTAATCACTTCACCACCAAAAATAAATAACGCTAAAAGAGCAAGTAATGTAGTTAAAGAGGTAATTATTGTTCTGCTGAGAGTTTCATTAATTGATTTGTTTAAAACTTCTAATAATTCTACTGATTGGTACTTTTTTAGGTTTTCTCTTATTCGATCAAAAACTATTACAGTATCATTTAATGAATAACCTACTATTGTTAAAAGAGCTGCAATTATAGATAAATTAAACTCTAAACCAATAATAGAGAAAATGCCAATTGTTATTAAAACATCATGAACTAAGGCAATAACTGCACCTAAGGAAAACTGCCATTCGAAACGAATCCAAATATAAAAAAGTACCGCAAACACTGCTAAACAAACTGCCAAAATAGCTTTTTGAACAAGTTCGCCCGATATTTTTGATCCTACACTTTCTGTTTGTAAAAAAGATACCTCATTGAGATTATTACTCAAAGTTTTTTTAACATCGATGATCATATTGTTTTGAACCTCAGCATTTCCTTCTTGTTGTTCAATTTTGATCAAAAACATTTGTTTTGGATTCCCAATTAATGTATCGGTTGGGTCTGAAATTTTTGTTACTACAGTATCTCCTAACTCTAGGTTATTTAAAGATTTTCTAATTTCTGATACAGAAGAACTATTTGAAGTTTTTATCATCAACATTGTTCCACCACGAAAATCTATTCCATAATTTAAACCGTTAATTAAGTAAAATACAAAAGAAATCAATACTGCTAAAATCGATAACCATATAGCATATCTAGATTTGCCAAAAAAATTAATTGAAGTATTGTGAGGTAAAAATCTTAGTCTCATAATTGTAACTATAAATTTAAAATTTTAGGCTTTTTAAATCCAAAATAAATTGAGATTAGTAGCCTGGTTAAATAAACAGCTGTAAATACAGATGTCATAATCCCAATTCCCAATGTAACTGAAAAACCTTTAATTGGACCTGAGCCCAGTGAAAATAAAATTATTGCTGCAATAAATGTTGTAACATTTGCATCAATTATTGAAGTTAAAGCTTTTTCGTAACCCAATTCAATTGCTCTGTACAAGCTTTTATTGGTTTTAATTTCTTCCTTAATTCGTTCAAAAATCAAGACATTGGCATCAACTGCCATTCCAATAGTAAGTACAATACCTGCAATTCCAGGTAGAGTAAGTGTAGCTGCAAAATATGCCATAATTGAAAAAATTAATGCGATATTAAAAATTAAACCAACATTGGCAAATAGTCCAAATAAACCATACGAAGCAATCATAAATAAAAGAACTAATATACCAGCAATTATTGCTGCAATTTTTCCTGATTTGATACTATCTGCACCTAATTCAGGTCCAACTGTTCTTTGTTCTAAAACTTGAATAGCAGCAGGTAAAGCTCCTGCTCTAAGAAGAATAGCTAATCTATTACTCTCATCAACTGAAAAATTACCAGTAATAATTCCTGCTCCTCCCGGTATATAACTCTGAATAATTGGAGCTGAAATCACTTGTTTATCGAGAACTATAGCAAATGGATTTCCAATATTGTCTTTAGTATATTCACCAAATTTTCTGCCTCCAATAGGATTAAATTGGAAAGATACAGCTGGCCTATTGTTTTGATCAAAAGAAGGCTGCGCATTAGTTAGTTGAGAGCCTGAAACAACAAATTTTTTCTCTAATTCTAGACAATTATCAGTGTCATCAAAATTTTCTACAATAATAGAGTTAATCACAGGCTTTTTATCACAAGAAACATTATTTTTAATTACAGGATGAAAAGTAAGCTTGGCTGTTTTGCCAATAAGCTGTAATAATTCTTCTGCAGAACCTAAGCCAGGAACTTGAATTAAAATTCTTCTACTTCCTTGTTTTTGTATTGTAGGTTCTCTAGTACCAGCTTCATCCACTCTTCTTCTTATAATTTCTAATGATTGATCCATTGTTTGGTTATCTATTTTTCTTTTTTCCTGTTCGTCAAAAGAAACTTTAACTTTATTATCTTCAAATTTTAAAATTTCTAAAATATTAGTTTTAGAAGATAATTCTTTATTTAAAAATGAAATAGCTTTTTCGATTCCCTCTTTTTTACTAATAGTAACTATTAAACTGTCATTTAAGGCAGAAACTTCTTGGGAAAATGAACCAACTTCATTTCTAATGGCCCTTAAATTTTTTCTAATTTCAGGCCAAAAATTTTGTATTCTTTCAGAGTAGACGTCTTCTAAATTCACTTCTACTAGCACATGTGCACCTCCTCTCAAATCAAGACCTAAATTGACTAAATCTGAGGGTGCCCAATCGTACCATAATTGGGTTTCTAAAAGTGGTTTTTGAGTTTCCACTAATTCTGATTTTTTCAAATCATTATATTTCTCCACTTGCGAATAGAAAAAATGCGGTGAGAAACTATAAATACCCCAGAGACAAGGCATAAGTATAAGCAATATTTTCCATAATGGGAATTTTAACATTTTTTGTAAACTTAAAACTATTAAAGTTTAAGACTATTTCTTATTTATTACATTTACCACAGTCGACCTCATGACACGAACCTTAGTGTTTACTGCTATCTCAACTTCAATCTCACTATCATCTTTTATTTTAGAGACTTTACCAATAATGCCACCCTGTGTTAAAATCTGATCTCCTCTTTTTAAAGCATTAACCATCAAATTATGTTCTTTCGCTTTTTTTTGTTGGGGTCTGATTATTATAAAATACATAATAAGAAATATAAGAAGAAGTGGGACTAATGAACCTATTGTGGAACCAAACCCCCCTGATCCAGTGGATTGTGCAAAAGCAGGAGTAACAAACATTTTACAACCTTTCGATTATTTTATCTTTTTAATATTAAAAGTGAATTAGGATTTATAAATTTATAATATTAATTATTTAAAAGGGCTTGATCGGTCAAGTATAATAATAATACAGAAAGAAGATTTTAGTCTAATTTTTTTGGTTGTTAGAAAAACTATTAGAAAAAGCATTAAGTTCTTCTATAGTTAAATTTGAAAACCTAGACCTTAATTTCGATTTTTCAAAATTCTTTTTCTTTTCATTACTTAATTCCCCAGGTAATGGTTTCCACTCTAATACAAGGTTTCCCTTCTTAAGTTTTGCAGGTAGTGTTAAACCATATCGATTTGCGAGTTTTTCAAATTCGTATCTTAAATTTTCTAAATCTCTTACTTCGAAACCTTTAGGAAATATAACCTGACCAAGATTATCATCCAAGTCAGTATTATCATTTATTAGAAACTCCATAAAAGAAATTTGAGTAGGCTTTGTTTCCATCATACTCTCCCACTGCACTATATATATTTATTTTAAATATAATTTCAACTATATTTAGTGTTTCCAATAATTGTCCATTTTATAAAATAGAAGATTTAATAGCACGAAACTATTTTAAGGATATCTTGGTAACCAAAAAAACAATTTATTTCTGAATAATTATAATCAACTATTAAAGTTATTAATTCTTAAAATTAATTCTTTTGTTTTTTAAAATTTTGATTTTTTAAATCAAATTTTGTTATGTCTTTTCTTTTAGTAATTAAGTTCTATATCTATATCACCTGCGAAAGCACTTAAGTAAAGGTATATAAAAATTACAGTATAAAATATAATAAATTTTCTTATTTTTAAAGTGTATAATATTAGAGTTAAATATATCATAACATAACAAATTTATAACGAAGAAAACAAAAAATATCTATTTAATCAATCTACATTTACTAAACCAAAACCATCTTCTTTCAATGCTAGGGAAAAAAACATAAATAAGAAATGTTGTATCTGATACTGGAGTAGCAGTAACTATTGTTCCATTTGGAGACAAAAATAAATCATAGTTAGGTAAGCTTAATGAAAGCTGTGAAAATTTTGGAATTTCTTTAGGTAAATTATTACTGCTTCTTAGGTTTAAAGTTCCACTTTCTATACTCGCAGTAAATGTAACTTTATCTTTCTCAAGAGTTAAAGTATTAGTCCAAGCATCACAAATATAGTTATTTGCAAAAACTTTGCTTGTTAAAAATATTATTAATAAAATTATGTAGAAAAAACGGTTCATTAATTTTATAAAATTATGAAAAAGATTCTAAATTCTTAAATTAAACAATTTTTATTAATATAACTACTTAATATTTTAAGAGAAAAGGGTAAGAATGTATAAAAATATAAAAAAAAACATTGAAAACTCAGATAGAATTGCCTTTGAATCCCCAAATAGAGAGGCATTAAGTTATAGTGAACTCCACAAAACCTTGGATCAAATTGAAATTGATTTTTTGAATTTATTAATAAATCGTGAAGATACAGTCGCAATTGTATTACCTAATGGTCCTGATTTAGGCCTATTATTTATTGCTTGCTCATGTTTTGCAATTTCAGCTCCACTTAATCCAAATTATAGTAAAAGTGAGTTCATATTCTATTTATCTGATTTAAAAGCGAAATTTCTTATAGTGGATCCAAAACTAAAAACTGAAGCTTCGAAAGCTGCAACAGAACTGGGAATAACTATTATTCATCTTTCACCTGAACAGAAAGCTGGGAAATTTAATTTAAAAATTGATAAGAAAAGTTCACATAGTACTATTGTTAAACAAAATTTTATGAATAATACTTCTCTTTTACTTCATACTTCAGGTACAACATCTAAACCAAAACTTGTCCAACTGACTTCATATAATTTAATTAATTCTGCACTAAATATAGGAAGAACTTTAGACTTAAACGAAAAAGATTGCTGTCTAAACATTATGCCATTATTCCACATACATGGTCTTGTTGCAGTATTACTTTCTTGTATACTATTTAATGTAAAACTTGTTTTCACAAATGGTTTTAATGCCCTAGTCTTTTTCAAACTTTTACACCAATTTAAACCTACATGGTATAGTGGAGTACCTACAATGCACCAAGCTATACTTCAAAGAGCAAAAAATAATAAGAAAATTATAGAGAATAACTCCCTACGATTTATTCGATCTTCATCAGCAGCAATGCCTAAACCAGTGTTACTTGAAATGGAAAAAACATTTAATTGTCCTGTAATTGAAGCCTATGGAATGACTGAAGCTTCTCATCAAATTGCATCTAATCCACTTCCTCCAAGGGTAAGAAAAAATGGAACTGTGGGTATAGGAAATGGCACATTAGTTGAGATAATGGACAAGGAAGGTAATATTTTAGAAAAAAATAAAGTTGGTGAAATTGTAATCAAGGGAGAAACTGTAATTAAACAATATGCAAACAATGAAAAAGCTACTCTTTCTTCTTTTAAAAATGGTTGGTTTAAAACTGGAGACTTAGGTTCCATTGATGCAGACGGATATATAAAAGTTACAGGAAGAATTAAAGAGATTATTAACAAAGGTGGTGAAAAGATTTCACCCAAAGAAATAGATGATATACTGCAAGAAATGAGTGAAATAGAACAAGTTGTCTGCTTTCCTTTTTCTAGCGATAGGTATGGTGAAGAAATTGGTTGTGCTATAGTTTTAAAAGAAAATATAAATATTTCAGAAAAAGAAATAACTGAGTATGCTTCTAAGCATATAGCCAAATTCAAAATACCAAGTAAATTTATTTTTCTTGATGAAATTCCAAAAGGTCCTACTGGGAAACTCCAAAGAATTGGTTTATCTAAAATATTAGGTTTAGAAAATGAGTATAAGTGAAATAAGCAAACATTTTTGTATTTTTGGAGTAGGAGCAATAGGTGGTTTAATCACCGCTAATTTAAAAAAAAATGGTTATAACGTATCTTGCATAGCACGTGGGAGTACATATGATAAAATTTCAAAAAATGGCATTACTATTATATCAAATTCTGAAAGAAGCCAGTTTTTCCCTACAGTCTATAAAATAGATGAAGAAATTCCTCCTATCGATTATTTATTTATTACTGTGAAGGCGAATACTCTTCCTGCAGTTGCCACAGATTTAAAACAACATATAACCAAAAATACTAATATTATAACAGGTATGAATGGCATTCCACACTGGTATTTCAGCGGATTAAATTCTAAATTTAAACCGCTCAGAATAGAAGCTGTTGATCCAAAAGGATTAGTCTCTAATTGTTTACCTCCAAAAAAAATAATTGGTTCTGTAATTTATCCAGCAGCTAAACTAATTGAACCAGGCGTAATTAAACATATAAGTGGGAATAAAATCACTATTGGCGATCCAAGCAGTATGAATACTGAAAGTATTAATATCTTATCTAATGCGCTTAATAATTCCGGATTTAGAGCTCCTATAAAGAAAAATATAAGAGATGAAATTTGGATAAAATTACTTGGAAATGTAGCTTTCAATCCATTATCAGTTCTAACTGGAGGTACTCTAGAAGAAATGTGTAAAAACCCTGAAACTAGATCAATTGTTGAGGAAATAATGATTGAAACAAGATCAATAGGTGAGAAATTGGGAGCTAGTTTTCCTATTTCTATAGACAAAAGAATTAAAGGTGCAGAAGCAGTTGGAGATCATAAGACTTCAATGTTACAAGATTTTGAGGCAAATAAACAAATGGAATTTGATGCTATTGTTACTTCAGTTCAAGAATTAGGAAAATTAACTAATTCTTCTACCAAAGTATTAGACATAGTAGCAAAAATTTTAAAACTTAAGATTAGTTTATTAAATCTTCAATAAAATAATCGATATATTTCAATCACTTAAAAAAAATATATTTTTTTTATTTTTTTTCTAAACTTTTTTAAAAATCAGTCGTTAAGGTTATAAAATTTAAAATCTGCTATATGGTTGGAACCATACCATTAGCATAGGGGTACATAAATGACTAGAATTTCATCTGTTTCCATGGTTATGGAAACTTATTATAAATTAACTCAGACGCCATCTGAAATGGAAGAGGAGTTAAAAAAAGAATTATCCAATCAAAATAAGCAGCAAAGTGGTGATACATCCACCTTAGATGATCTCACTGAAGTAGTGGGTACTATTAAAGATGAAATTCAATTTTTAAATAAGGCAAAAAATACATTTAATGAAATATATAAAATTGTTGATGAAGCTCATAATTATTTAAAAAACTTAAATCATGAAGCTATCTCTGGACTTAGTCAGACTAATTTAAAAAATAAACTAGATGGTTACATCTCATCCATAAGATTAGCAGTATCAAATGATGGTGGTACTAATTTCTCTGAAGAACTTATTAAATATATAGAAAAACTTACAGATGTAAATATTGACGATATTTGGAAAACTTTGAGTTCACATGAAGTTCAGGGAAAATCACATTTAGTTGGTGGCCTAAACTCGAATGTTTCAACAAATCAGATTATAAGTGGTAAACAGATTCAAATACAAGATGCGCAAAATACATTAAATCTAAATCAACTAAATAGCCAAAGTGTTAGTGTTCTAGCTTCTTCAATAAACGGATCATCAACTCTTGGTGTTTATGCAAAAGCAAAAAATAATGTCTCATTTTCAAATTTAAGCTCAACTGGAACTTATTCTTTTAAAATTACCAATACAAAAACAGGTGGATCAGGTCATTCTCTATCTGGAATAACTATTTCTGATGTAAATAATTTAACACCTTTTTATGACGCTGTTAATAATAGCGCTGGCTCTACCGGAGTAATAGCTAAAATAAATGCAGATTTATCAGTAGTAACATTAGTCGATAATATAGGTGATAATATAAATCTTTCTAATTTTACAACAACAAGTGGAAATCCTACTTTAAATATATTTTCTGAGTATAATCGTAGTTCTAGAGATGCCAGTTTGGCAAACATAACCGTACATTTCAAAGATGACTCAAATATAGGAGATGACGGTGAGCTAAGAGGAGGTTATGTTGAGTTTTTTACATACGACAAATTAAATAATGAAAGTATTTCTATTGACACAAGCACAGTAGTTAAAGTCGATCTAAACGAAGTTTCAATAGTTGGTGATCAAATATATGTTGGTTTGGGTGATTCCGATTCATCTCAAATAGGATATATTGATCCAACATTAAATGGTCAAAACGGTCAAAGACTTCGTTTTAAATTTTATGATGAAAATCCTAGCGGTACACAAACCATATTTATTAACGAAACTATTCTCCAAAATTTATCCAATCTAGTTACATTTAATAATGTTAATATGGATTTAACAAATGATCCTGATGATTTAGAAAGGGATCCAAGAATAGAAACAGTAACTGCGGATATTAATGCTAATATCTATAGTACTGGAATTGCTGAAAGTCCTGTTACTTCTACCTCTAATGCTATAGCAACTGCGAACTATGGACTTACAAACACTCATGACGTTACAATAACAGGAACTTTTCAATATGTTGGAAATACTAGTGATATTTCAAGAACTGTAACAATTGAGCAAAATGCAAGCGCAAAACTTTTAGCAGAACAGTTAAATACAATTGCAACTCCAACAAATACGTCATTTTCTGCCACAAATAATGTTATTATTTCGCATGCAGAAGCCTTAGGAGCTGTTTCATTTAATTTAGCAAGTCATAACAAAACCTCAGGAATAATAGGTACTTCAGATATTTCAGCAAATATTACAGAAACTGGTAAACAAATTCGTATTCAAAGATTTGGAGCTTTAGGAAATACTAGATCTTTCACAATTACAGGAACAGGGTCTGATGGAAGTGTTTTAAATGAAACAATAGCTAATGTAGCAGCAAATTCTACAGCTACTGGTTCTAGTTTTTTTTCAACTGTTCATAGTATTGTGACAGATGGTCCTTTAGGTGGGGATGGAATTTTTGATATAGGAACATCAACAGATAATGATGAAATAATAAGTGCACCTGGAGGTGTGGGATATAGCGAGCCCACCTTAACTAGTTTTAAAATCAATGGTTCTGCAGCTGCTGATAAAAATGTAGCCAGACTTACTTACCATGACGGTAACGCAGAAAGAAATCTAACTAATTTAAAAAATGCTATTAATGCTCAACAGGGAACTACTGGAATTCAAGCACAAGATTATGGAGATAGTCAGGCTTTAATATTAACACACTCATCAGGGGAGAATATTGTAATAAGTGAACTAAGTGGTGTAGGGCTTCGAGTTCAAGCTGCTGAATTTCATGGTTTCGGTACAGTAAATACAGCTAGAACCCTTGATGCAGCGAGAAATTTAGACTTCATCACTGACAAAAGATTTGTAGCGATTACTCCTACAAGCTCAGGTTCAATTACTGCTGATTATACCATCACGGGAACAAATTTTTCTGGCAGCACAATTTCTGAAACAATTTCTGGAATTAACCCAAGTGGGGGTACCCAATACTCTAAACAATCCTTTTCTACAGTTTCTCAAATCACTACTTCAAATGTAACTTCTGATGTAACACTCATAGGACATGTAGATACAGATGGTAGTAGTAATTTGGTAGCTAATTCTATTATAGCTGATGATGCAAGTAATACCGCTAGGCCATTAGAAAATGATGGAACAACTAAAAGTGAAATATCTTTAAATGGAACTAGTGTGTCGGGTACTGCAGACTTGCTAAGTGCTACAGACGGACAATTTGTGACAGTAACAGCTGATGCAGGATCACCAGTTCTTACAGTAAGAATAAATGGAAGAAATTATTTAGGAGATGCACTTGAAAGAGATATTGAAATTGTACCAGGTTCAACTGTAACAATAAATTCAAATGGTGACTCAGACAGGTTTGCAACCGTTCATCGAATGAGAACTTTGGGCTCTATGATAGGAGAAAGAATAAATATACAAAATGCTGGATCTAGACAAACTCAGTTCACAATTTCAGGAACGCTTCATGATGGTGATTCAGATACTGAAGTTGTAACAGTTTCTGCAGGTGGAACTACTTCAGGACAAAAATATTTTAAAACTGTTACAGATATAAAAGCTAATCTTAATCCTAATGGAAATGTTATAATTGGTACGGTAAGAGATCAAGATGCAATATTCACTTCACAGTCCCCAAACTCATCAGAAAGAGTAAGTATACAAAATGCTGGAACTCAAAATACTATTTTTACAGTTAATGGGACATTAGAAAATGGATCATCTGATACTGAAACAATATCTGTTTCAGCAGGTACGACACAAAGTGGAACCACTAATTTTAAAACTATTACAAGTATTTCTGCAAATGTTAACCCAGATGGTGCGATAACTATTGGAACTTCTTCAGATCCAGATGGTATAATTGATACTGTAACTCCAGGTAGTTCAGGTTCTATTTCTTTAAATGGGGCATATGTAACTTCCGGCGTTGCAGTTTTAGGAACAAACTTTTCATTAACTCTTGATGGAGCTGATGTATCGTCAGGGACAGCAACACTTGCAGAAGGTAATATTCAAGTTGGAGTTGTAGGAAATAATAATGGTTTAGCCCAAAGCCAAAAACCTAGCCATGATAGTAATGATAGTATCGACCTCACTGAAAATGGAACGATTGATAAGGTTTCTAGCAGCGGCGGAATCTTCGCTTTAACGGATGGAAAATTAGTATCTATTAATGTCCCTACTGAAGGTATAAAAGGTAGTTATCGTGTTAAGGGAATGGATAAATATGGGAGAAATAATCAAGAAGAAATAATTAATGCTAATTCTCATGGTTCCGCAATCAATGGCTCAACAGGTTTTTTAAGGATTTCTAATGTTTACGTGAATAGTTTAGATCCATCTGATATCAAAGTAGGAGTTGCCAGAGATAATGGTGATAGTGGTACTGCCAATACAATTTTTGATGATGATGCAATTACTACAGCAAATGGTTATCAAGCAGCAGGAAATTTAAATATTAATGGTTCTGCTACTTCGGGAGGTACTGCAATTTTAAATGATTCTAATTTGTCTTACACTATTACTGGAACTAACTCAGAAGGAACCAATATCAGTGAATCAATATCTGGTTCTGCCACTTCCCCTAGTGTTAAATCTTCTAAACAGTATGCTACGGTAACACAAATATCTGTCGCTAGCTCTCCATCCACATCAGCGGCTGGCAATATAAGAATAGGAACAAATACAAGTACTAATAATGTTGCCACCACACAAGCGCCAAGTCCAGGTGGAAATCTAACTCTTGAAGGAAGTGCTAGCTCCATTAGCACCAATGATTCTGTGCTTACAATTGGATCCATAGAAGGAAGTTCCCGACAAAAATTATCTTCAACAGCTACTAATAATTTTTATAATTTAAACAACAAATCTGAAGACTTAGATAGAGTAACTATTACAACTCCCATACCTAATTTGACTTCTCCTGGCTTAAAAATAACTACAAATAGCAACCATGAAGTTATCACTACAGGAGAAATTTTTGTTCACTCAAACAAACCATTTACAATCACACAACAGGATGCCGCTGACGAAAATAAAACAGTACAAATCTTTGCTGATGCTGGAAATAATAATGTTGCATTTACCATTAAAGGAAGAGATGATTTAGGTAATTTGATTGAAGAAAGTATCACCAGTTCAGCTGGAAACAGTGTCTCAAGCTCAAATAAATATGCAATTGTATATCAAATAACAGCTGCTGGGGATCCTGGTGGAAATGTAAAGGCAGGTACATCAATAGATGACGACTCAATAGCTACTTCCCAAAGTCTTAATGTAGCTGTTTCAAGCGATCTAGCAATAAACGGAGTAAGAAAAAGTGCTGAAGATGCAATTGTAAATGGAAGTTCTTTTAATCAAGCTGTCTTAAGAAAAGATGGAAGTACTTTTTTTTCTTTAGACAACAATCAAAATGAAGTAAATCTTTATGATTTCAGTCTTTCACAAACTGTAGCTGGCCAAGAATTCACTCAACGTTATGACCATGCATTAACTGACATAACAGATGCAATCACAAAAATAGATGCGGCACTATTGAAAGAGACACAAATTAATAGTGCAGGAGAAACTTTATCAACAAAGAATGCTCAGTCAGGTTTTACAAAAGAAGAATTTATAGAAATGGGGTTAAAAACTGCAGATCGATTAAAAAATTTAACTTCAAAAACATTGCTTATTAAAAATATTTACTCACAACGTCAAAACCTAAGTATGCTTATGAGTGGCCAGCTTTTTGGATTTGCCATGCTTAATTTCAAGGGTAATTTTGATTTAACAAAAAAATGAGATTTTTTTTAAATTAAATTTAATATGACGGCCAGGTATCTGAAAGCTTGTAACCTTGTTTAAATGGATCCGAATGATCCATAAAATATGAATGATGACCAGTAATCCAAGCACTTCCTGCAATTTTGGGTATTACATAGTTTCTATTACTTCTTTTTTGAATATCATCAACTTTACACTCAAATTCCGTTTCCAAAATAGATTTACCAATAAATATATCTGACTTCTTTAAAATACCATTTTCAACTAGCAGAGCCATTCTGGCAGAACACCCAGTTCCACATGGCGAACGATCTAATTTCCCTGGCTTAATCACAACCGTATTTTTTCCTTCAGTATATCCTTTTTCGTTTTTGTAAATTGGAAGTGTGAATTGACAAAAGGATATATGGTTCCAATCTTTTATTTTTGGATGTTTAAAACCTATTTGCTCATTGGCTAGCGCAGTAATGTTTTCTCCTAATTTCACAAGATCTGCTGCCTCATTTTTAATTAATGAAAAACCTAGTTTTTTTGCATCGATTATTACAAAACTATCTCCACCAAAAGCTATATCTACTTTAAAAGTACCCAAATCTGGTATCTCTAAATCACAATCTTTCTTATAAACAAAACTTGGTAAATTTTCTATTTCTACTTTTTTTACCTTACCATCACAACAATATGCTCTAGTTTTAATTAGCCCGCCTGGTGACTCTAAAATTAGATCACTAAATGGCTCTTCCATAGACTTCATTCCAGTTTCAAAAATAACAGTAGTTGTACAAATTGCATTAGATCCTGACATTGGTGGATTGAACATAGGCTCCATTATTATCCACCCAAAGTCAGCTTTCTTGTTTATTGGAGGTAGAATTAAATTGAAATGTTTATAAACCCCACCTCTAGGTTCCAATAGCAATAGATTTCTTAAATCAGGGTGGTCCATCAAGAATTTTGATTTTTCTTTAATAGTTTTTCCTACTGGATTCTGAACACCTGATAAAATAACCTCACCAACTTCTCCTGCCGCATGACAACCAATTGTATTTATAAAAATTTTACTTCTCATTAAATTACAAATTCACTAGAAATCATTGAAAAGCTACCTCAGAGACATAGAGATCAGCCTTGAAATTCCTTCCAAAAGCAACTAACCCAACGCTCTTAATAGTGTTGGGTTTAATAGATTTTGATAAAAAACTACTAGACCTTTCAAATTCAGAAATTGGAATTTTAATTTTTCTCCAATTATTAGTCACTTTAAATTCAGCTTTATAATATTGCCATGGTAAAATAGTTCCAGATGTTCTTAAAAAAATATGGTAAATTTCATTATTACCTTTAGCTTTCAAATTTATAGCTTGAACAGAATTATTTAAACCAGAAACTTTTTTTCTAATCTGAATAAAACCACCGTTATTTTCAGTAGTGACAACACCGGAAAGATGGGCAAAATTATTATTTGAAAGTTTTCCAAATGCCACATTTCCTGAAGATCTTCCACCCATCACAGTATCTGCAAAAAAAATCCACCTTTGTTCAGGGTTATTACTAAAATTATCAGTCATTTTCTGATCAGCGAAACCCATTGAGAAAGATAAAAAAGAAAAGAAAATTAATTTTATAAATGTAAAAAAAAAATTCATATTTATACATACATAAAAAAATATAATTTGTGAAATTGAAATTCATAAATTTTTAAAATTAATTACTAAAAAAAAAAAGTTACATGTCGTTTCATTTAAAGTTTAATTACTTTGAATATTTGCATGCTCGATAATTTGATAAAAGAAGATAGAACTATCAATTGTAACTTAAAAGAAATGCAATACTTAGGATATTTTTATCAATCTAAAAATATTAATGAAGCAAGGGAAAAATTACTACAAACAAGACAGATAATCATCCAAGAAAATTTGTCTAAAAATAAAAAGGATCTTGAAAATTTAGTTATTTATTTCAGTAATAAATTAAACTCAAAAAAAGATGATGTGGACTTGACCATTGGATTAGGTAATTGTCTTGAAAAGTTACAAAAAACGAAACATTTAAAAAGCCTTTTTTCGAATTTTGATAAAAATGTAATTGGTTCTTATTTCATAAAAAAACGATTAGCAGATATATTCTACAAAGAAGGCAATTTTAAAAATGCACTAAAAAATTATGAATTTTATTTAAAAAGCAGCAAAAATAATAACAATAGAGATGTTTATACTAAAATGATTTTTTGTTGTTACACCATGCAACAATATGAAAAAGGTAGTGATTATGTAATTAAATGCATCAAAAATTCAACTGAAATTTCTCCAGAAGAATTGTTACTATTCGGTAACATATTTCTGAAGTCAAATAATTATGAAAAAGCCATTGAGCAATTTTATATTGGGATTAAAACTTTAGCTAAATATTTAAAAATAGTTGAAAATCTACCTTTTATTTCCAAAAACAATTATAAAATAAATAAAGAAAAATTTTTGGAAGCTGTTAAATTGTCTTCTCCACAATATTTATTTCCTAAATTTTTAAACAATATTGGATATGCCTATAATAAAATTGGTAATTATAAGGAAGCCCAGAAATATCTTTTTAAATCTATTTCATTAGTAAAAAATCCATATACACTGAATAATTTAGCCTTATCACTTAAAGCACAAGGAAAAAAAATAGATGCTCTTAATTACTTGCTAAAGGCAATTCAAATTGAACCCAAATCAGCAAAAATTTATTTTAATTTGGCGGAAATTTACTTATCAATGAATGATGTAAAAAATACAAGAAAGTTTTTAAATAAAACACTTAATTTAGATCCCGATCATGCAGGAGCAAAATTAAAAAATGAAATTTTAAATGGAAATTTCGAAGGTAAAATTCCATTGAAATATTTGGAACACCATTTTGATTCATATTCAGAAACATTTGAAAAGCATCTACTAAGTACTTTAAAGTATAAAGTGCCATTAGCTTTGTCAAAAATGATTAACTCTAAATATGAAAAAAAAATTTCATTTAAAAATATACTTGATTTAGGCTGTGGAACTGGTCTTTGTGGAATTCAAATCAAAAATAATTTTAATAAACTTGTAGGTGTAGATATTTCAAAACAAATGCTAATTAAAGCTAAACAAAAATCAATTTATACACAATTAATATGTACTGATATTATTAATTTTTTAAAATGCACTAAACAAAAGTATGAGATAATTATAGCGGCAGATGTCTTAATTTATATAGGTGACCTTACCGAACTTTTTAAATTTGTACACGTTACTATGCTTAATAATGCAAGATTTATATTTTCAATTGAGGAAACAACAAAAGGTAATTATACTATAAATCAAAATGGAAGATTTTCACATAGTCTTTATTACATAACTAAAATCTCCCAAAAATATAATTTAATCATAGAAACATCGCACGACATTAAAATCAGAAAAGAAAATAACAAATGGGTTAATGGCAAAATTATTTCTGTTATGAAAAATCAATGAAAAAAAGTTTGATTATACCTTTAACATCTTTTTTGCTATCATTGGAAAAAATGAGTTTTCATTGATTTCATTTTTTTTTCCAGTAATTTTTCTCTGATCATTTAAACTTTTAGATCTATTGAAAGACGAAAGTGAAACGTTTCTACTTTGAAAAAACCTTCTATAATCTCTGTCATCTTTATTGAATTCTTGAATCATATATTTTAGCATTTAATTATCCTCTAGTTTGTCAATTAAATGACAGAAGCAAATTTAGTGCCAAACTATAATACAATATTAAAATTTGTTATTTTGTATGATTTAAATTTTTAACTAAGAAATGTCCTGAAGCCATGGCAAAAGGCTTATTAGGTTCATCTTGCCAAGATTTGACCGAAACTGAAGCATAACGGTGACCAATTTTATTTATTTTAGCTCTTGCAAAAGACTCCACTGGGCGTCCTGAATTTAAATAATCTATGGTTATGTCTATAGTCTTTGGTATCCTTTGCAATATATTATCTTGCACTCCTAATCTTAAGTTTTTTAGATTAATTTGATCATCTTTTCTTTCTAAAAAGATAGCCCAAGACAATTGAATTATTGCTGTAATTTCAAGAAATGAACCAATAATACCCCCATGCAAGGCCGGTATTGCAGGATTTCCAATAAAATCTTTTTTGAAAGGTAAATGAGCCGTGATTTCATTTCCTAAACAATCCAGTTTTATACCTAAGGTTTTACAAAATGGAATTTGTTCAACTAAAGAAACTAGTACTTCTTTTTTTACTTGATCTATTTCTTTGTGGTTTGACAAAACTCAACACCTTTTAAATTAAAATGGACTAGTAAATGCTCCAGTTGCAGTAGCAATTGGAATTTTTTTAGTTCCGTCTTGTGCATTTGCTCTTACAAAAACAACACTATTTGTAACTCTATAACACTTAGCTTCTGCTATGATAGTTCTTTCAGGTTTTGCAGGACGCATATAATCTATTCTTAAATCAATAGTAGCAGTTGATGTTTTTGGATCCCCAGCAGTCATCACAGCAGCTCCACAACAACTATCTAATAAGGTAGTAATAACACCACCATGTAAAACCCCAGTTTTTGGATCACCTATCAAATTTTTCTGATATGGCATCGTCATTACCGCTTGACCATTCCCTATCCTTTCTAATTTTAAACCAATATATTTAGAAAAAGGTAAATTCTTAAAAAATAACTTAACTTGCTCAGAAGGTATAGGTATTTCATCTATCATCTTTTTAACTTTCTCTTTGAAATGAGTTTAAAATAATTCATAATCTTAAATTTGAGTTTTTACTAATAGAAAGTTTATTGGTTAAATTAATGATAAAGGCAAAAATTGAAGAAAGTTGGCTTAATTATCTTTCAGCAGAATTTGAATCAGATTATATGAAAAATCTTAGTACCTTTTTAAAAGAGGAAAAGAAGATAAAAACTATTTATCCACAAGGAGGTAAAATATTTAATGCTTTTAATTTAACGCCATTTTCTAAAGTAAAAGTAGTGATTCTAGGTCAAGACCCTTACCATGGCCCTAATCAAGCAAATGGTTTAAGTTTTTCTGTAAACAAATCAGTCACTATTCCACCTTCATTAAAAAATATATTTATAGAATTATATAATGACCTTGGAATTAAACCTGCCAGTTCAGGTTGTTTAGAACGTTGGAGCAAACAAGGTATTCTTCTTTTAAATACCTGTTTAACAGTAGAAAAAGGGAAACCTGCATCACATAGAAATATAGGATGGGAACAATTTACGGACATGGTGTTAAAACAATTGAATGCTAATAAAAAAAATATAGTGTATTTGTTATGGGGAAAGCATGCCCAAGAAAAAGCACATATTATTAATAAATCCAATAACAAAGTCTTTATGAGTTCACATCCATCACCATATTCAGCAAATCAGGGTTTTTTTGGATCAAAACCTTTTTCAAAAACGAATGATTATTTGAACTCTACAAAACAAACAACGATCAATTGGTAATCAAATGTGACGCTTATAATTATAAAAAATATATATTAAAAAAAGTATATAAAGCATAATCGAATAATGAGGTAGTTCAAAATGGAAAAAAATTATGATGTTATTATTGTTGGTGCAGGTGTAATAGGTACTGCTATTGCATTTGAACTGTCAAAAAAAGGTTACAGAACTTTAAATATTGATCGAAACCCTTCTTCTGGCTATGGTTCAACATCCGCATCATGTGCAATTATTAGAGTTCACTACTCAACCTTTGACGGGTGTGCCCTAGCTTATGAAGGTTATCATTATTGGAAGAAATGGGAGGAATATTTAGAATATAAAGACGAAAATGGACTTGCAAAATTTATTGAGTGCGGGTGCATGATTTATCAAACTCATGAGAATGATTATCTCAAAAATATAATTGCTAGAGCCAATGAGCTACAAATACCTTTTGAAAAATGGACGCCCGAACTAATTCAAAGAAAACTACCTATTGTTAACACTAAACAATTTGGACCTGTAAAACTTACAACAGATAACGAATTTGGAAAAAATAGTGGTGAAAATCTCAGGGGAGCTATCTTTTTTCCAACTGCAGGTTATATAAATGATCCTCAGCTATCTGCACATAATCTTCAAAGGGCCTCTGAAAAAAAAGGAGGGCACTATTTGTTTAATAGTTCAGTAGAAAAAATCATGATTAATAAAAAAAGAACATCAGGTGTTGTTCTCAGTAATGGAGAAAAAATTCATGCTCCTATAGTTGTTAATGTAGCTGGCCCTCACTCTATGAAAATAAATCAATTGGCTGGAGTTGAAGAGGAAATGAATATCAAAACTAAAGCGCTAAAAGTTGAAGTTGCACATGTTAAACCACCAAAAGGGTTTGATTATGAAAAAAACGCTTTTGTTATTTCAGACAGCGATATTGGTTGTTACAGTAGGCCAGAAATAGGTAATCACGTTTTAATAGGAAGCGAAGATCCAAAGTGTGATGAACGAATATTTGTAGATCCTGATGACTGGGATCAGAACTTTACAGAACAGTGGAAAACCCAAGTTTTAAGACAAGCACAAAGATTTCCTGATATGTCAATTTCTACAAATATAAAGGGAGTAGTTGCATTATATGATGTTTCAGATGATTGGATACCAATCTATGATAAATCAAGTTTACCAGGATTTTATATGGCCATTGGTTCCAGTGGAAATCAATATAAAAATGCACCAATTGCAGCTATAATGATGGCAAATTTAATCGAGAAATGCGAAAATGGTCATGATCATGATAAAGATCCAATTAAACTAAATCTTTCGAATATTAAAAGAGACATTAACGTAGGGTTTTATTCCAGAAATAGAATTATTAATAAAGAAAGTAGTATGTCTGTTTTAGGTTAATCAATTAAATATATTTCTTCAATTAGCAGATCAAATAGTTTTGTTTTTTAAAGGGTTAAAAGTTCTGGCCATTTATCTATACATTTCATCAATAAGGGAAAATTATTATACATGATATTACCGTTTTGCCATAAATTAAGATCATCAACACGTATAGTTTGATTTTTTAAAATCCAACAAATCTCACCAGGCGCATAATCTCCACACGTATGAAAATGTAAGTAATTAGGATGAGCAAAAACTGTATTACTCCAATAATCAGGATTATGTAATTTAATACTTTCACTAAGAAGACCATTATGAATACCACAATGCAAAGAGTGCACAATATCTCTTTTGATTTCAAATTTATTAGATACATAATCATAATGCCTTTTTATATTGCAAAGATCTTTTTCATTTCCAATTACTGACTGAATATGTCCATTTTTGATATAAAACTTAACTTTTTCATTCAATTTGATATTCGATGGAGAATAAAAACTTGATCCAGATGAAGTTAAAAATTTTTCAACTACAACTACCCCACTTAATAAAGTCGCACTTATTGGAGAATGAACCACCATTGGGAATCTTTTTATAGCTACATCATTATTATCTGAAAATATTTTATAACAATTACCCGTTACATCGGTTCCAGAGGGACAGCTTATTTTTAATTTTTTAGTATTAATAAAAACTTCATCAATACTTTTCTTAAAATCTAAATGAATTTTATAATTAGTTGTCCCAAATTGAGAGGCTAACATGTTAATATTTCTAGCATACGACATCACTACTTTACATGAATGTACATTTTCAAACCTTTTGAGATCACCCAATCTTGAAAAGTAAATAATACAATCATATTTTGAGGATAATTTTTGTATTTTGTAAGAATTTTCTTCAGTTGGTTCTTCAATCATTAAAAGATTTGCCACAATCTCCAGTTCAGTACAATATTTTTGTACAATCTTTGCAACAAACTTATCATACCAACCAAATTTCTCATTTTCAGCGACAATTAAAACCTTTTTGTGTGGAGATAGTTCAGCACAATTTAAAATTAAATTCAGTGCACCTTTTTTTAAATTTTCTTTAAAATTCAAAATACTAGTTTTTCCTATAAGAAAATGCTTTATTAAATCGCCAAATCAAATAATCACCACAGGTAATTGGTTCCTCATTTGTATTTTTTTCAATCTCAGGAATTTCTCCAGGGTTGATTAGTGTTTCTGGATCAGGATCAAATGCTAATACAATTGATAATCTCTCTTGACCTGACGAATTAACTACTCTATGTGGGGTTGATTTATAAATTCCACCTGTCCACCTTGATAATAAGTCAGCTACATTAACTATAAGAGTTCCTTCAATAGGAGGAGCATGAAACCATTGTCCATCTAATCCTTTAATTTGTAACCCACCAACAGAATCCTGACACAAAATCGTCAGTAATCCAAAATCTGTATGTTCACTTACTCCAAATTGCATTTCACCCATTTCTTTTGGTTGGTCAGGATAATAAACAAGAGACGCTCTACTCAATGGAGCATTGCAATTCCTGATAAAAAAATTTTCTTTTAAATTTAAACCCATTGCAAAACAGGTCAAAAGATTTTTTGCAAGTTCATTTATTTGATGAAAATAACTCATGGCATTTTGCTGTAGTGATGGTAAAAATTTAGGCCATTTATTGACACCCCTTAATTGATGATCATCTGGCAACGATCCATCGTCATATTGATATCCCCAAATAAAACTTTCTTTTAAATCAGGTTTTGCTTTATCACCCATTTTTGCTCCACCAAAACCCAGCCAGCCCCTATGTTTTTTTGTAATAAGTACTTTTGATTTATCATCTGTAGAACTTCTAAAAAAATTTAAACCATCTTTTCTAAGATCATTGATAAGGTTTTCCGAAATATCGTGATTTTGGATGTAAATAAAACCAAGACCAGTACTTGCTTTATATAATTCTTTTGCAATTTCTATTTTATTAGATGCAGAATTAATTTTTTTTATATCAATTACTGGAACTCGTTCTTTGTCTATAGATTTGATCATTGAATTACTCATTGAATTTTACCCAATATTTTATTTTTTTACTAATTGATCAAAGGCTTCTAAAGCTTTAGCACTAAACATTATTGAAGGACCACCTCCCATATAGGAACACACACTTAATACCTCCACTATTTCTTTTCTAGTGGTACCAAGTCTTATCAAGTGCTCTATATGTAAACCAATACAACTTTCACATTTAGTTGAAATGGCGATACCCAAAGCAACAAATTCTTTTGTTTTTTCTGAAAGATCACCATCTTTTTTTACCGGTTTTCCCATTTGTGAAAAACCTTCAAATGTTTCAGGGGTTACTTTTCTAAGTTCATTAAATCCATTTCTGGCATTATCTAAAAAATTTTTCCAATCCATTTTTTCCCCATTTAAAATAAAATCTATGAAGGACTTTGATTAATTCGAATTACTCTCATTAGAACCTAACTTTTTTTCCAACCATCGAACTGCAAAACTTATTAATAAAACTAAAACTAAATATTCTAAAATAAGTAGTGTATATATCTCAAGAGGTCTATATTCTGTTACTACAATCTCATTTGCTCTTCTTGTCAATTCTTGCATTCCAATTACTGATGCGAAAGCTGACATTTTCACTATGTAAATAAATTGATTTGCTAGGGGCGGAAGAATTCTTCTTAAAGCTTGTGGGAATATAATATATCTCATGGCTTGAAATTGCGACAACCCAATTGTTTGGGCTGCTTCTCTCTGACCTCTAGATATAGATTGTATACCAGCTCTGTAAATTTCTGCGGTAAAAGCACTATCAGAAATAGCTAAAGTGATGACAGCACCCCAAAATGCATCAATTTCTATTTTCAAGCCTAAAGACTGAAAAATTACTGGAAGCCCATAAAAAACCCAAAATAACATTGGTAATAAAGGAATAGCTCTAATGAACTCCACATAAATTCTATTAAAGGATCTTAAAAAGAAATTATTTGAAAAACCTGGTAAAGCAACTACAAGTCCTAAGATAATAGATATAAATGCAGCAATTATTGACAACAAAATAGTTGCTCCAAATCCACCAATTAGAAATTTAATATTTGCCAAACCCGATTTTGTTGTAGGGTCAATAACATACCAGCCCCAATTTCCACTACCGCTAGAACAACTAGCAAGTGAAGCTAGAAAAAATAATACGAAAATATATTTAAAGGATTTCATTTTATCTCAGTAGTTTAAAACTTGATCTAAAAATTTTTTTAACCTATTAGTTTTAGGGTTTTTAAAAAAGATTGAAGGTATATTTTCTTCTAATATTTTACCATCATCCATAAAAATAATTTTGTCAGCTGCTTTTTTTGCAAATCCCATTTCATGAGTAACTACCACCATTGTCATTCCATCATTTGCTAGATCCAAAATAACTTCTAAAACCTCTGCTATCATTTCTGGATCTAATGCTGAAGTTGGTTCGTCAAATAACATAATTTTAGGCTCTAAACATAATGCACGAGCAATAGCTACTCTTTGTTGCTGTCCCCCAGAGAGAAGATTGGGTTTTTTATAAGCTTGTTCAGGAATTTTGACTCTATCTAAAAAATATAATGCTCTTTCATTAGCTTCTTTTTTTGAAACCCCCAAGGCCTTAATTGGCCCCAAAGTAAGGTTTTCAATTACTGTTAAATGAGGAAATAAATTAAACTGTTGAAAAACCATACTTACTTTAGATTTTATAGACTCTAGGCAGGCCCTATTATCTGTTAAAGAATGGCCAAGTACATTAATCTCACCCTCATCATGCGATTCAAGTCGGTTTATACACCTAACAAGAGTTGACTTACCAGATCCTGAGGGACCGCATATAACAACCTTCTGTCCTTTCAAAACATTTAAATTAACACTATCCAGTGCTTTAAACTTTCCAAAATATTTGGAAATATTTTTTATATTTATTACTTCTTTCATTAATAATATTTCAATAAATTGCCTATATTTTGAAATTTAATAGGATTATAGACTTAAATCAAAATTAGATTCAATAAATTCTATTGAATCTTTTTAATACCTAACTAGTATCGTTATTTGTAAAAAAGGAGATTTGAAATGAAGATTATAAAAATTGCAATTTTGGTTTTTTTAACCTTAGGCACTTTTACTTTTTATGCATCGGCAAATTCAGTTCTTAATGAAATACTTAGTTCTGGAAAATTAAAAGCAGGTACAACTGGTGACTTTAATCCATTCTCTACTAGAGACCCTGCTACTAACAAATATCAGGGATACGATATTGATATCATGACTGAACTAGCTAACGATATGGGTGTTGAAATAGAATTTGTGGCTACAGATTGGAAAACCATTGTCAATGGAATTGTAGCTGGGAAATATCACATTACTGGATCTGCTTCTATAAAAGCATCTAGAATGAAAGCTGCAGGTTTTTCTGAAAGTTATTTAGCTGTTGTCTTTAAACCTTTTACCACTTCCGAAAAAGTAGGTAAATTTAATGGTTGGGATTCAATTAATAAGGACGGGGTTAGAGTTGCAACAACATTAGGTACGGCAATGGAACCCATGGTTAAAGAATGGTTTCCCAATGCTGATATAAAAAGTGTTGAAGCTCCAGCAAGGGGTTATCAAGAAGTGTTAGCAGGTAGGGCTGATGTATTTGTTACATCAAATCTTGAAGGATCAACTTTGAAAGCAAAATATTCAAATGTTAAAGAAATAGAGGTAAATGCGCCTAGAAATCCAACACCTTTAGCAATGCTACTACCTCAAGCTGATCAAGTATGGATTAACTATGTTAATCACTGGATAAAAATAAAGACAGCAAAAGGTTTTTTCAAATCTACAGCTGAAAAATGGGGTCTTTAAATTAGAGCAAAGCATAAAATTGCTTTGCTCAACAATAAGGAAATTAATATGTCCGCCTGGATTGAAATGGTAACTGATGAGGAAGCTTCTGAAAAATTAACTAAAGTTCTAAATAGTGTTAAAACTCCTCATGGTACTGTCGATAATGTAATGAGAGTTCATTCTCTTAGACCTAGTACCATGAAGGGCCATTACAAACTATATAAGTCTGTCCTTCACGATGAAGAAAATTTCATACCAACTTGGTTTCAAGAAACTATTAGTAGTTATGTTTCTATAATAAATAACTGTGAATATTCTTTCGCTAATCATTGGAAAAATGCTAAAGATCTTATTAATGATGAAATAAAAAGTAACCAAATTGAAAAAGCTTTAAAAACTAAAAATTTAAAAAAGTATTTTTCAGGAAAGGAACTTGCCTTATTAAATTATGCAGAAAAACTTACAATAAATCCAGGTAAGATGATAAAAGCAGATGTAACTAAATTACAGAGGCTAGGGTTAACTGATGGAGAAATTTTGGAAGCTAACCAAATTATTTGTTATTTTAATTATGTTAATAGGACAATAAATGGACTCGGAGTTACAACAAAAGGAGATACTGTTGGATATTATAAATAAAACTTATTTGAATTAAAAATGATAACTTCTCTTTCAGATAGAGAATCCTATCCTTGTCTAGAAAAATTTACCTACTTAAATCAAGCTTCCTTGGGTTTAATAAGTAGTGAATGCATAAAGGAAATGACAAATTTTCTGAATCAAACCGCCAGATTTGGAAACATACACATATCTGATGAAGATGAACTTGATATAGTTGACAACCTTCGTAATACTGCTTCTAAACTTCTGCAATGTCCCTCTAATCAAACTGCTGTGTTATCATCTGCAAGTGAAATTCTTAACCAAATTCCATACATTATTAAACCATCTAAAAAGTCTGAAATACTTTTGCTAAAAAATGATTTTCCAGCAGTTACTAGGCCTTGGTTGAAATATGCTAAAGAACAATCTTGTTCAATTAATTTCATAGAAGAAAATCTTAAATCCAATATTACTGATGAAGTGTTAAAAAATATAACCTCCAAAACTTCAGTTATTGCTATTAGCCTAATTCAATATTCAACTGGAACTAAAATTAATTTAGATATTTTAAGTAAAGAAGCTAAATCAAAAGGAATTAAACTTGTAATAGATGTAACTCAAGCTTTGGGAGCAATACCAATTTTTGCAGATAAGTGGGATGCAGATTTTTTAGTATCAAGTGGGTATAAGTGGTTAGGCGGTCATGGTGGTGTAGGTTTAGCCTATGTAAGCAAGTATTCACTTAAATCAGATCCTTTTAATGCTGGGTGGATGGGAGCCCCAAATCCATTTAACATGATTTATGATAAGTGTGATTATAGTAGAGATTCAAAAAGCTACACTCAATCAACTATGTCATATGTATCAATAATTGGTTTAAAAAAGTCTATTGAAGAATTAATAAAGTTAAATCCATTTAAAATTGAGAAACATTCAAAAAAGTTGTCAAAATTCTTAATCTCTAGGATTAATCAAAAGAAATGGAAAGTTTTTCAAAATAAAAAAGCATTTAATAATTCAAATCACATAATATCTTTTCAATCTAAATCAAATATGCTTGAACCTAGTATAATATTAAAAAGATTAAAAAAAAATAAAATTATTTGTAGTTTAAGAAATAAAAAACTTAGATTATCAATAGCACATTTTAACAACCAAAATGATATAGAGAATCTACTTGAAACATTGAATTAACAAAAAAAAATAATATCTTTAATGTCTAATTACATAATCAGCAATAAAGTAATAAACTTAAGGAAATATATTGGTAGAAACTATTACTCAATCATCAAATGACTGGTTCAAGATTCATGTCGACAGAAAAGAATTAAAGAAACTTTATAAAAGAAGTGATTTGGCTGGTTTTAAGCATATTTTAACTTATTTTGTTAGTTTGATTGTATTAGGTTTTTTATGTATAAATTACTATGAAACTTGGTGGTTTATATTGTTTTATATATGTTATTGTACTCTATGGGGAGGAGCAGATGCCATATGGCATGAATGTGGGCATGGAACTGCATTTAAGACAAGAAAATACAATGACTTTTTTTATCATATAGCAAGTTTTATGAATAACTTTGAGCCTGTTAGATGGCGTTGGAGTCATTCATTACATCATAGTTATACTGCTTCAATAGATCCTCATGATTTTGAGGTAGAAGGAAGTATATTTTGGGCACCAAGAAATTTGTTCAATTTCTTTATAATTTTCATTCCAGGAATAAGCTTAATTTTTTTTCATAAGTCATTATACAAAGAAATCATTTGGCATGCTTTTGGTTTAGAAACGAGAGTTATGCGAGAATGCATACCGAAAGATAAGAAAAAAAGCTGTATCAATAGTTCGAGAATTTTTATTTCCTTATGGATTTGCATAGTGATTTGTTCGGTTTTATTTAGCTCACTACTTCCTATACTTTTATTATTAATACCTAAGTGCTTTGCTTCCATTAATATGTTATGGGGTCTTACTCAACATATGGGGCTTCAAGAAGGAGTTAAAGATCACAGATTCTCAACAAGATCCATAAGATTAAATCCGATCTTTAGTTTTATATATTGGAAAATGGAATACCATATAGAACACCACATGTTTCCTATGGTTCCTTCACATAATCTGCCAAAACTGCACCAACTGCTTAAGCATGAATTGCCCAAACCTCAAACTTTAATACAGGCATATAAAGAAATTATTCCTGCAGTTATTAAAAAAGCAAAAGACCCTAAGTATTATATTCCTGTTAATATACCATAAAAGGTATTTTTTATTTAATATGAGTTTTTATGTCTTCTGATAAAAAAATCATAGAAAAAATCAATGAATATCTTTATGCAAAAGAAAATTTTGCATTGGCACTGGTTATTCAAACTTGGAATAGTGCTCCCAAACCAGTTGGTTCAATACTATTAGTAAGTGAAAATGGTGAAATTTCTGGATCAGTTTCTGGTGGATGTGTGGAAGGTGCAGTAATTTCTGAGGCACAAATTTCACTCAAAACACAGAAAAGTAAAATTTTAGAATTTGGTGTTACAAACGAAGATGCTTTTCAAGTTGGATTAGCTTGTGGTGGAGAAATAAAAATACTGATTGAACCAATTACAAATGTAAATGATTCAAAAAGAAAATTACTTGAACGTTTTTTTAAAAACAATCTTAAGGGGGATTTCTCTATTCTTAAAATCTACTTGAAATCATCTCAAAGAGAATTAATTGAGAGTGAAAAAGCATCAAAGTTTTTATCTAAAACTGAAAATTATCATAGTCAATCATTCTTAAATGGGGAAGTCTTTTACTATTTATTACCTCCTAAAAGTAAATTAGTTGTAGTTGGTGCTGTACATATTGCTCAGTACTTAGTTGAATTTGGTAATCAATTTGATTTTGATATTTATGTTATTGATCCAAGAAGCAGCTTTGCGAATAAAAAAAGATTTCCAAATGTAAATGTTGTTGATGATTGGCCTGAGGATGCACTGAAATCTATTACAATAGATAAGAATACGGCTTTTATTACACTTACGCATGATGCAAAAATAGATGATATAGCTCTTCAGACTGCCTTGAAAGCTGACTGCTTTTATATAGGGGCTCTAGGCTCAAAAAAAACACATGAGAAAAGAATAGATAGATTGTTAAATTTGGGATTTAATAAAAATATTATTAATAGAATACATGCACCTATCGGATTAGATATTGGTTCAAAGAAACCAAATGAAATAGCATTGTCAATAATAGCTGAAATCATAAAAGTAAAAAACATTGAGTCGGAATAAACTAAAATGAAATAATAAAATATAAACTTATGATGAAACAAGAAATTAGAAAAATAGAAATTCTGATTTTGGCAGCTGGTCAATCTACACGAATGATAGGAATTAATAAATTATTAAAAAACTTAAATGGTAAAACACTTGTAGAGAAAGTAGTATGTCAATCTTTGAAAAGTAAAGCATCGGGTGTTTCAATAATTATTCAGGAAAAAGATTTAGAAATTGAAAATGTATTAAGTTTACTTCCTGTTAAAATATTAAAAATAAGCTTTCAAAATATTGGAATTGGATATTCTATATCAAAAGGAATGGAATTATTAAAAAAGAACGATCCTGAAGGAGTTTTAATATTATTAGGAGATATGCCAGATATAACTACTAAACATATTAATCGAATGATTGATGAGTTTATTAATAATTCTTTACAAAAAATTATAAGAGCTTGTTCAAAAAATATGATACCTGGAAACCCAGTACTTTTCCCAAAAAGTTTTTTTGATTTACTATTAAAATTAAAAGGAGACAATGGAGCAAGGAAAATTCTTAGTAATTATAATCATATGATAAAATATATTATACTTCCAAAAATGACTGCATTAACAGATATAGATACTCAAGAACAATTTGATGAATGGAGAAAAAGGAATTCTTTATCCAAAAAGAATTTAAATGATAGATAAACTTGGAATAGCAACTACAAATTTACATCCCCATTTCTTCGTGAATTTCAGTTGATCTATTATTTCATCTTTTATATTCCATGGGAAAATAACTATAAAATCTGGTTTTTCTTCTCTAATTTTTTTTGCATCTAAGATTGGAATTTTACTACCTGGACAATATAATCCTTGTTTCATCGGATTTTTATCTACAATAAATTGCAATAGTGATTTTGAAATATTACAAAAATTTAGTAGTGTATTACCTTTTGCTGCTGCACCATAACCTGCAATAAGTTTACCATTATTTTTTTGTTCAATAAGAAAGTTTTTAAATTCATCTCTTATACTTTCAGCAACTTTTTGAAAATTTCTATAAAAATCTAAATTGGTTAAACCAGCATCTCTTTCTTCCTTTAGAAGTGCATTCACTCTCTTAGAAATAAATCTTCTACCAGTATCAGATTTCTGTGCATAGTATCTTAAACTTCCTCCATGCACTGGTATTTTTTCTACGTCAAAAATAGTCAGTCCATTGTTTTTAAAAATTTCATTGACTGATGTTAGAGATAGATAAGAGAAATGCTCATGATAGATAGTATCAAATTGTTTTCCATTAGCCAGTTCAAGTAAATGAGGATTCTCAAAAGTAGCTACACCTTCTGGATTTAGGATTTCATAAAAACCTTTTACAAAATCGTTAATATTGGGAACATGTGCTAAAACATTGTTAGCAATTGTCAGATCTACAGTATTTTTGTCTTTGGCTATTTTTTTTGCCAAATCAGTGGAGAAAAAATCACAAATAATCTCTAAACCTTTAGATCGAGCAACGTCAGCTGTACTTTTGGTAGGCTCGACACCTAAGCATTTTATATTCAATTTTTTTATAAAATTTAACAAATAACCATCATTAGAGGCGACTTCTAAAACACTACTATTTTCATCAAGAGAAAATTTAGAAACCATATTATCAACATATTCTTTAGTATGATTTAAAAAAGATGAAGAATATGAACTAAAATATGCGTATTCATTAGTAAACATTTCTGAAGCATTTACAAAGTCTTCAGTTTGTACCAACCAACATGAATCGCAAACCATAGCCCTTAATGGATAGGACTTTTCAGGAAGATTTAGATTTTCTTTTTTAATAAATGAATTCGAAGGAGCAGACACTCCTAAATCTAAAAATTCATGTTTCAACCAATTATTACAATGTCTACACTTCATGGAATACTGTTTTTCTTTCATATTTAAAAATTTCTAAGTTTTTATCCTTTTCAGATGTTTGTGTTACCTCTATGAGCCAAGGGATTTTTAGGTCATTACTATTATAATTGTATCCCCTTTCTAATTCTGCATTATGTACAGCACCCTCTAAAGGAGTCTTTTTAACTAACATCTAGTGCCCAACTTATTTTATTTTTTTGTGCATCTTGAATAAAGTTTTCAATTTGATCGTCAGTTTTTACTATTTTTTTTTCATAGTAATTTTTATACCAATCAATTGTATTATAAATTGTTAGATCAATTCCCCAAACTGGATTCCACTTTAATTTATTATACGCCTTAGAACTATCCAACATAAGATATTTAGATTCATAGATTTTTGGTTTTTCAAATTCAACTTCAATATCATTCCATCTTTTTTTTACAATATTGACTAATTCTCTAACTGTTATATTCGAATTATATGATGGACCAAAGTTCCAAGGCTCCGCAAATTCGTTTCGATTTTGAAATAATAACTGTCCCAACAATAAGTAGCCTGATAAAGGTTCCAAAACATGTTGCCATGGCCTTATACTTTCAGGATTCCTTAAAATTAATTTTTCTTTTTCTGATACTGCTATTGCAATATCTTTAAATATCCTGTCTGAGGTCCAATCACCTCCTCCCAAAACATTTCCAGCTCTGGCTGATGCTATTAGTAATCCGGTATTATCTTCGTTAAAAAAAGAATTTTTGTAACTTTCAGTAACAAGTTCTGCACATGCTTTTGATGCACTGTATGGATCATAACCTCCTAATTCATCAGTTTCCCTATATCCATAAATATACTCTTTATTTTTATAACACTTATCAGTAGTTATTATGATGACAGCTTTTACAGTGTCCACATATCTAGCAGCTTCAAGTATATTTGCTGTACCTATTATGTTAGTTTTGAAGGTTTCTAAAGGTTCTTTATAACTTTCAATTACTAAAGGTTGAGCGGCTAAATGAAAAATGATCTCTGGCTCACTTTTAGTAATGAAATCTCTGATAGAATTGAGATCCTGTATATTATTTATATGAGAATTTACTTTAGGATTTGATAAGTCAAAGTGATTTGGTTCAGTACTTGGATTAAGTGAGTAACCAAAAACTTCTGCACCTAAATGGTTCAACCATTTACACAGCCAGCTTCCTTTGAAGCCTGTGTGACCAGTTACCAAGACACGTTTATTTCTATAAATTCCACCGAACAATAGTTATCCCTTAAATTGTTATGGTTTATTTATATTGTTTTTTAATTATGACGATGCAACAAAAGTGCCAAGAATAAAGAACATTGCCATACTATGAATGTAAATTTTGTATCATTAAAAAATAAACTATTAGTTTGTTTGAATTATTACACAATTGTTTATTTTGTAAGTTTATATAGAGTGTGATTATACATAATAGTTGGTTAGAAAAAAGCAGCATCAAGTTATGAAATCAGTAATTATAAAGCTTTTAACTGGATTCTTTCAAGATCACAACTAATTGAAGGCTTCTTAAATAATAAATAAAATTAGTTTTAATTGTTCAAAACAAATCTCCTAATTTAAGTCACTTTTATAAATTTTTTTGACATCCTGCATAGGTACCAATGCACCTTTAAATCCAATAACATAAGATGAAATGTTATGAGCTTTTCTAATGGATTCTTTTAAACTATAACCTTCAATATAAGTAGATAGAAAAACTCCATTAAAACTGTCTCCCGCCCCTGTACTATCCACAAGAGGCTTTTTTTGTGTTTCAACACAAACAACTGAGTTATCCCCTTGTTTTCCATAAATGGAAGATCCCCCATCTTTAACAACTATAAGAGGAGTACCTAATTGGCTATATCTATTAATAGTTTCCACTGGTGTATTATCACCATAACAATTAGATTCTTCTTCAAAACTAGGTAATATTAAGTCACAAAAACTTGCAGCCTTTGAAATTATACTTTTAGCTAAATCCAACGAATCCCAAAGTTTTGGTCTGATATTAGGATCAAATGAAATAAAAGTACCCTTTGATCGTAATTCTTGCAAAATAAAAAATAAATTTTCACGTCCTTCTGGAGGTAAGATAGCTAGAGTGATCCCTGAAAAATGAATAATATCTGCACCGCTCAACATATGTTTTAAAATTTTTTGATCATCAGCTATTAACCTAGCAGCAGAATTTTCACGCCAATATGCAAAATTTCTTTCCCCTTTATTTAGTTGGATGGCATAAAGGCCAATAGTACGTATAGGATGATAATAAATTCTGTCAGTACCAATATCATTTTGATTTAAAAAATTTATGACTTTTGATGACATAACGTCCTTACCTATTTTAGTTGCGAATAAAACACTCCAATTTTTTGATAAACATGCTCTTGCATACCACGAAGTATTTAAGGTATCACCTGCAATACCCATTTTCCAAATATCATCTTTTACTGAAGATAATTCTAACATACACTCGCCAATTGCTATGAGTGATTTCATTTCACTTCCTCTTCAAGTATGCTTTTCATTGGCTTACACATCATATCATTTAAAATATCAGAGACTTGACCCCAAAATATTTTATCATCTTTTAAATCATCAATTAATACATATACTCTTCTAGCTCTGGTTTTTAATTTATTAATTTCACTGACTAGCAATTTGTTTTGCTTTCTCAACAAGTACTTGAGCCTGTTTAATAGAGGCATAATCTATAAGACGCCCATCAAGAGAGACCGCCCCTTTTCCGCTTGCTTCCGCATCAGCCATGGCCTCTAAAATTCGATTTGCTTTTAGGATTTCAGCATCTGACGGGCTCATAACCTCATTAGCTAATTCAATTTGACTAGGATGAATTGCCCACTTCCCTTCACATCCTAAAACGGCTGCCCTTTGTGCAGCAGCTCTAAATCCGTCAGGATCTTTAAAGTCACCAAAAGGTCCATCTATTGGTCTTAAGCCATTTGCTCGTGCTGCTACAACCATGCGCGCAATCGCATAATGCCACATATCACCCCAATGAGTTTGACGCGGTTCACCTTCTACTCTATCCGTTAATACTGCGTAATCCGGATGGACACCACCTATGCTAGTAGTGCGAGCTCGGGTAGATGCAGCATAGTCTGCAACTCCAAAATGCAGGCTCTCGTTGCGTTTGGAAGCAGCTGCTATCTCAGAAACGTTTTGCATTCCCAATGCCGTCTCTATTATAAGTTCGAAACCAATATGTTTTTTGTAACCCATTGCATCTTCAACCTGGGTTACAATCATATCAACGGCGTAAACATCCGCAGCTGTACCTACCTTAGGAATCATTATTAAATCTAACCTCTCTCCAGCTTGTTCAACGATGTCCACTACATCTTTGTACATGTAGTGAGTATCCAGACCATTAATTCTAATAGACATGGTTTTGTTTCCCCAGTCTATTTCATTAAGCGCCTTTATAATATTTTTACGCGCTTGCTCTTTTTCGTCCGGAGCTACTGCATCCTCTAAATCTAAAAAAATAATATCAACATCTGAATCTGCAGCCTTCTGAAACATATTGAATTGAGAGCCCGGCACTGCCAATTCAGATCTATTTAGTCGGGGTGGCGCCTGTTCAATTGAGAAAAAAGACATTTTATAGTTCCTCCTACTTTTGGGTTATCTAGTCGAGGTCATTGCGGTAAAAGAGTTCACTGTCAATAAAAAAATATAAATTACAGTGTAAAATATAATATTTCATAAACTCAATTTTAATTTACCCAAGTTATACATCTCCCTTTTTTATAATATCACCTATTAATGTTAAGGATTTAGGTGGTTATTTGTGGATATATTTGTATAATAAGAAAAATGGGTATTAAAATTACTTTACTTAACGTTACCCAAAAGCTAGTTAGAGGTGGTTCCTTTTTTAAATGATCTAGATACATTTTATTACAGGCGCAAGGAGTAGTAATGTCCAACAAAAAAATTTATCCAAACCTAGACATCTCAAAAAAAAATGCCCCCTGCCCATTAACAGGTAATATAAGTGCAAGAATATTCACTGCATTTTCAATTACTGGCTTAAGCGATCGAATGCACGTTTACATAATGATATAAAAGTATTTGAAAGTTTTAGTTGGAGATAAATAGATGGATATCCATGAATATCAGGCGAAAGAAATATTAGCAAAGTTTGGTGTAGGCGTGCCACCAGGAGCTCTTGCATACAGTCCAGAGCAAGCCGCATATCGAGCTCGAGAAATTGGAGGTGATACCTGGGTCGTTAAAGCTCAAGTACATGCCGGTGGTCGTGGAAAAGCTGGGGGCGTTAAAGTTTGTAATAGCGATACCGAGATTGTGGAAACATGCGAAAATTTATTTGGAAGTAAATTAGTTACTCACCAAACGGACTCAAACGGTAAGGGCGTTTACCGAGTTTATGTTGAAGGTGGTGTGCCCATTGATAGGGAAATATACCTAGGGTTTGTTTTAGATAGATCCTCTCAAAGAGTGATGATCGTAGCATCTGCTGAAGGAGGCATGGAGATCGAAGATATCTCTGAAAATAAACCTGAAAGCATTATACGGTCAACGGTTGAACCAGCAGTTGGATTGCAAGATTTTCAATGTCGGCAAATTGCTTTTAAACTGGGTATTAATCCAGCTTTAACTCAAAGCATGGTAAGGACTTTACAAGGTTGCTACCGTGCATTTAGGGAACATGACGCAACCATGGTTGAAATAAACCCTCTGGTAATCACAAGGGATAACCATATTCTCGCATTAGATGCTAAAATGACATTCGATGACAATGCGCTTTTTAGACATCCTCATATCTCAGAATTACGTGATAAAAGCCAAGAAGACCCAAGGGAAAGTCGTGCTGCTGATAGGGGGCTAAGTTATGTCGGATTAGAAGGTAACATTGGGTGCATTGTGAATGGGGCAGGCTTAGCTATGGCTACAATGGATACCATCAAGTTGGCTGGTGGTGAGCCAGCTAACTTTCTTGATATTGGAGGTGGAGCTACACCTGAACGGGTCGCAAAAGCTTTCCGTCTGGTAATGTCAGATGACAACGTACAAGCGGTATTGGTTAATATATTTGCTGGTATAAACCGATGTGACTGGGTTGCAGAAGGTGTTATTCAAGCATTGCATGAAGTTCAAGTCAATGTTCCAGTCATCGTCCGCTTGGCAGGTACAAATGTTGAAGAAGGACAAAAGATCCTAGCTAAGTCTGGTCTTCCAATTATCAGAGCAAAAACATTGATGGAAGCAGCAGAGTGTTCAGTTCAAGCTTGGCATAGTTTTTCTGTTAAAGAAACTAACTCAAAGGTAATAAAATGAGTATATTAATTGATAGAAATACCCCAGTAATTGTTCAAGGTATAACTGGTAAAATGGCCCGTTTTCATACTGAAGATATGGTGAAGTATGGTACTAATGTTGTTGGTGGAGTTGTTCCTGGAAAAGGTGGTGTGGAGGTAGAGGGTTTGCCAGTATTCGATACTGTTGCTGATGCTGTTGAAAATACTGGTGCAGAAGCAAGCCTAGTATTTGTTCCTCCACCTTTTGCTGCTGATAGCATAATGGAAGCTGCAGATGCAGGAATAAAGTATAGCGTATGTATAACTGATGGTATTCCTGCGCAAGATATGATACGAGTGAAGCGATACATGTATAGATATCCAATAGAAAAACGGATGGTTTTGACTGGTCCAAATTGCGCAGGTACAATTAGTCCAGGAAAAGCTTTACTGGGAATTATGCCCGGTCATATTTACCTTCAAGGGAATATTGGTATCGTTAGTCGCTCAGGTACCCTGGGGTACGAAGCTGCTGCTCAGTTGAAAGCACATGGTATTGGTGTTTCTACTTCGGTGGGTATTGGTGGTGATCCTATAAACGGTTCATCCTTTAAGGATATTCTGCAACGCTTTAAAGATGATGATGAAACTGATGTTATTTGTATGATTGGTGAGATAGGTGGCCCACAAGAGGCAGAGGCTGCAGCATACTTAAAGGAACATATTAAGAAACCTATTGTTGCCTATGTAGCTGGAATGACCGCACCAAAAGGTAGAACCATGGGGCACGCCGGTGCAATTATTTCTGCATTTGGTGAAAGTGCGAGTGAAAAAGTAGAAATTTTATCAGCAGCGGGTGTGACCGTTGCTCCTAACCCTGCAGTTATTGGTGATACTATTGCTAAGGTTATGAAGCAAGCAGCTTTGACCTAAATAGAACTCTTTAATGGTTTACAAAATGTTATTATTAGGTTTTTCAATATATGAATTAAATTCTAGTTTACTTTTTTTATCAAACTATTGTAAGAGAAAGAGAACAAAGTGTTAACTATGCAAAAAAATGATATAAATAGAAAATTAATTAATCGCAAATTCTGAAACTATCAAGAAAATCTCTCTGAGGGGTTACACCTAATCAAGAAAAAATTCACTTCTTCGATCCAGCCACTTCTCTGGCGGTCTGAGAAACTTTTTACTTCGCCAAGTACTGTGGAATGCTTGCATTTGCCTACTCTGCCGTAATCCAAACAATTTTGACATAATGAACGATAACCTATCACTAACATAGTTGGAGGCAGAAAATATTTACCGTTATTTGATCGTCCCAATCGGAAACTTTTTTTGATTTTTTTTGTCACAATTGTGTCACAAGGAATTGAGAAAACAACATATATAGGGAAATCTTACATAAGTGTGCCAGCAGGGATAGCTAAGTTTTCCTTTTTAAGTGGTGCCCGGGGGCGGTATTTGAACCACCGACACGAGGATTTTCAGTCCTCTGCTCTACCCCTGAGCTACTTAATGAAATCAATGCTTTAGCCGCAAACTAGCCTCCAAAGTCACAATCCTGTCACAAAAGGTGAGGATTATGGCTTCCTATCGAAAAAGAAATGGCAAATGGCAAGTACAAGTTAGACACCGTAATTTGGGATCCATTTCAAAAACATTTGCCAAAAAAGAATTGGCGAAAAAATGGGTGTTGGAACAAGAAATTGCCCATTTTAACAATCATTACCAGGATGAAGTAAGTTCTAATACTACTGTAGAAAATATGATGAGGCGTTACCTAAAAGAGGTTACGCCAACAAAGCGAGGCCACGCGCCAGAGGAAAGGCGCCTGCAACGCTTACTGAAAGAAAATGAGCTAGTAGAAAAAAAATTAAGGACTATTAAACCTCATGATTTTGCTAAGTTCAGAGACCAAAGACTTAAGCAAGGTGCCAGGACCTGTCATTACGACCTTGTTTTACTGCGCCATGCTTGGAATATTGCCCGAATAGAATGGGGTTGGAACCTTGGGGCTAATCCTGTAAGCCTCATTCGATTTCCACGGTTAAACCCTCCCAGGGAACGACGCTTGAAACTGGGTGAGTTAGAACGATTACAAAAAGGAAATAAGAAATCAAAAGTTTGGTATCTTTGGCCCATTATTCAAATAGCTCTTGAAACAGGTATGCGAAGGGGTGAAATTCTATCCATAGAGTGGCGTAATGTGGATTTTGAAAGAAAGCAGGTCGTCCTCCCTCTAACCAAAAATGGCTACGCCCGGATTGTTCCTTTAAATGATTTTGTGATTTCAATCATTAAAGATATACCAAAGTCTTATGAAAAAATTTTTCCAATTACAGACAATGCCTTTCGTCAGGCCTGGCATAGATTGCGAACCAGAGCAAACCTCGATGATTTAAAGTTTCACGATTTAAGACATGAGGCCATTTCCAGAATGTTTGAAAATGGGATGAGCATTCCCCTTGTAAAAGCTATTACAGGACACAGAACAGTGACCCAGTTATTTCGGTACATACAAATTGCTTAAATCAAAGTTAATTTATCTAATAGACAAATTATTATTGTAAGCTATTCATTTTTAACAAAAATAAAATCCCCAATATCACTACCTGCGTGCACTAGACGTGCATAGATTGGACTTTGATCGGCATTGAGTTTAACTTTATGTTCGATCTTATTGAATAACTGTTTTCCTGTTGTTGGGCTGTCTATTTTTCTAAGCTCCTGAAGAAAATAATAAGCAAAAATAGAATGACCATCTTTTCCGGAATCCGATACAGGTTCCAAATTACCGGAAGCCAGTACAGTTCTTCCCCTATGTTGTCTCATTTTTTCTATCCACTCCTCATCAGTAGTATCGTGCATCAGAGAAAGATCTAAACCTCTAGTTAAAGAGCCTGCGAAACAGGAATCAGCGACAATCAGAATATGTTTAGCACCAATAGCTTTTAGTGGATCCACAATTTCCGAATTAGCTATCCAATTGGTTGTATCATAAATGTCCTTCTCTGCATCCACCGGCTGCCAATAGCCCTTATTGATTTCCTCATCTAAATAACCATGACCAGCATAATAAATTAACAAATTGTCCTCTGGCCCTAAGTTTTTTCGATATTGATGGATGCTTTTAATTATGTCTCGACGTTTTGCATTCAAAATTAGCTTGGAATTAAAGTTGAAATGCTCTTTTAAGATGAAGCCGACCTGACGAGCATCATTTTCAGCATTTTTCAAATCATCTAATTTTTCATAATTATTATTACCTATTACTAAGGCATGATAGCGACCATATTTATCGATATCAGTAACTTCGTCCGGTTCTGCTCTATTTTTTTCCAATGAAGCCTTTCTTTCTTCATTTATTGAAAAATCATTTTTTTCTTTGAAACATGGATCATAAATAGAGAATACTGATATATCTTTCAGTGCAAGCCCTTTTTCATTCCACTCTTCTGCCTTCTTTTCATTCTTTGGGGTACCACCCTTACCGAATTCATAAAATTCACTAAGTTCCAAGTGGGCAGGAGCAAAATTGTTGTTCGCCGCTTTTTCATAATATTGAAATGCTAGATCAAGATCTCTTCTTACTCCTCGACCCTCTTCATATTGTTTACCTAAATCAAATAGAGACCTTGAAAAATCTTTCTGTATTTCTAAGGCTTGCTTATTCAAATCAATAGATTTACTGGGATCACGATGCTCGTCCGGACCGTCTCGAAATATCCTCGCTAAATTATTATATGCTCTTGGGTTTTCAGCAAGGGATATAGCTTTGGAATAATATTCAATTGCTTTATTATAGTTGACAGCGGTGGCAAACCCAAATTCATAAAAACATCCTACATTATTTGCAGAATCAGAATGAAAGTCAGCCTGTTTAAGGTAATGTTTTAAAGCCTCTTCCTTATTTATCTCTACACCCACTCCTATGTCCAACCTTTTGGCCATCTCAAAAACTGAAGTATTATCACCTTGCTCAGCTGCCAATTTATACCACTTAAAAGCTTTTTCATCGTCTTTCTTTCTTTGATCGAAAGTACCTGAATAAATATCTGCCAGTAATCGCATAGCACCTCTATTTTTTGATTTTGCAGATTTTTCAGCGTTCTCTACTGCTGAATCCAAATCCGTTGATTTATTTGGCACCTGCCCACGGGTAAACATCAGGGCTATAGAATAATATGCTTCATCACTGCCCTGCTTTGCAGAATCCAAGAATAATTGGTAGGCTTCCTTAAAATTTTTTTCGTTATAAAAAAAAAGACCAAGCATGAATTGACCAAAACTATCACCAGTTCCTGCCGCTTGAGTAAAGAATTTCATAGCCTTGTCGGCATCTTTTTTGACACCCAAACCAAAATAGTAAATCCTGCCAAGTCTAGTCAAAGCTGGATTAATACCAACATTCTGTTTTCTCGTTCCATCGAGGGATTTTTGATATTTTCTCCTAGCCTCAACAATATTCTTCTCAGTACCTAATCCAAACTCAAGAAAATAACCCAATTTAAATAAAGCTTCCACGTTACCTTGACGGGCAGCCTTTTGATACCACTTAAGCGCCTCTTCATAACTGTGCTTGGTTCCTATTCCACCCTCATATAAGTTACCCAGTCTAACCTGAGCTTGTTCATTGCCTTGGCTTGCTGCTAGCTTAAAATATGTGTAAGCCTTTTCGTAATCCTGTTTAAGAAATTTGCCATCTAAATAAACTTGCGCAATTAAAGTTTGGGACACAGGATCACCTTGTTCTGCTCTGTCCCGATGAATTTCTAAGGGTTTTTTTTCGAGGTATTCACACTTTTCTTTTAACAGAATTGAACTATTTAAGTTTTCACTAATGCGGAGGTCGCTTGTATTGGGGTTATTAATTAAGAATGGACAATCATTTTCTGGATCACCGAGGACAGGAGTGGTCATTAATGTCAAAACAACAACAAAAAAAAGACTACTAGTCAGAATTCTGATTCCCATCACAGCACTCCTAAAGTCAACAAATCTATTCAAACATGAACATCGTTTTAGCACCAAGATCAATCAAATTTATTCGAAAAAAATCCTGAAGTCAAAAACCAAAATCATATGCCAACTTTTATTTAAATATATATTAGATCGTTCAAGTAACCCATAGGCATTTTTCCCTTGCGCATCAAAATACATATTTCCTATATTAAATACCAAAATCACAAGATTATTGCATAACGATTGTTTTTATGAATAATTTACTTTTAGTTTCATTGTTTGAGAAAAATGAATTACCAGATTAAACATTTTATACGTAAAACCTTTAAGGGATTTCATATCACTGATGGATATCATACCCTTTAAAACCTTTTCACTTGGCGAAAGGATGCTGGTGACAAACGATGCTGGCAACTTCTTTTTTGGATCTAGTGAAATAGTTCAAAGACTAAAAGAAAATTCCATTGAACCATTTTTTGAAAGATTTCTCTTTAAGAAAAACTTTGCCTTTAATAATAAGAATAGCCTCGAGTATTCCTCCTATGCATTTAACTCTGCCCTTAGAAGATTAACCCCCAATAAATTAAAATATATACTTGTGATCCCAACATTACGATGTGACTTGAGTTGCACTTATTGTCAAGTATCTAGAGCTAGCATTAAGGCAAAAAGCTTTGACTGGTGTGATGAAACAGTCGATCGGTTCATTGATTTCGTAAATGAATATGCAGATACAGAATTAAAGATAGAATTCCAGGGAGGGGAACCTACCTTACGACTCGATTTAATAAAAAAGATTGTCGATGAGGTTTCAAAAATTCGACCCTCCTCAACATTCATAATTTGTACCAATCTTCAAAATTATTCTAAAGAATTAAAAAATATTTTGCACAATAAAAATGTCCAGATCAGCACTTCATTAGACGGTAGCAAGAAACTCCATACCCAAAATAGAACAAAGAAAATGACTTCAACTGAAAAATTCTTCACCAATTTGAGAGAAGTAATTAAAGATATTGGCCATCATCGAGTAAGTGCGCTACCAACCATTTCTGATTTTGATCAAATAATGGATGTCATTAAAACATACCACTCAATGGGATTGAATGAGGTTTTCTTAAGGCCGGTTAATTATCAAGGTTTTGCACGGAAAAAGCATAAGGAAAGTAAGAATGACGTCGAAAAATGGATTAAGGCTTATTGTAAAGCTATAGATTACATAATTGAACATAATGAGACTGAAGATCAAAAGATCATTGAGACAAATTTAGCTATACACCTGAGAAGAATATTTCATCCTGGTCAAAATGGTTATGTCGATTTACGATCTCCAAATCCAGTCGCCCAAGATTACTTGGTTATCAACTATGATGGGTCATTCTATCCTACTGATGAAGCACGGATGCTCACGCGCATTGGTTTGATTGATTTACGGATAGGCTCAATTAAAGATGGGATGGATCTAGAAAAGATAAATTCTTTAAATCAGGCACAAGATAATAAAAATGATAAAGCCTGCAAAAATTGTGCCTTACAACCTTTTTGTGGTGTAGACATTATTGACAAAATAAGTAGATATCAAACGGTTGATTATCCTACAGAAAAAACCTATTTCTGTCAGTTTCACATGGCAGTTTTCACAAAAATATTTGATTTGTTTTCAAAAGGTGACATCAGATTCCTAAAGACAGCATCCCTGCATCTTGGAGGAACCTATGCACTTAGTCCAGCATTAGCAGGCTTTAATTGTGATTGATCTAAATATAAACTTGGATCTCCTAGAAGGAGCATCTTCCCCGATTGTAGTAAAATTAGCTGATCTTACCAAAGGCTGCAAAAAAAAACCTGACATGGTTAAAGTTAGATGCAGCCCGAACCGATCCATTTTTGGAAATTGGTGCTCCGGAGAGGAAGAAGTTAGTATTGGCTTCTCTCCAAAATTTAATATTGAAGAAGGCGAAATTTGGTTGATTTTCCCTGCGGAAAATAAAGCAAAAAGATTTTTTCGACCCTCATCAAATTCTAACACCCTATTATTTACTGAACGGTGTGATCAAAAGTGTATTATGTGCTCCCAACCTCCAAAGAATAAAGATTACCTTTATTGGGACCTTTACTTCTCAGCTTTGAAAGAACTACCAAACAAGACTTTCTTCGGAATATCCGGCGGTGAACCCTTACTAGAAAAAGAACAACTTTTTGAACTTCTCAGAAAGGTCATTTCAATTCGGCCAGATCTCAAATTCCATATTCTAACTAATGCCCAGCATTTTAGCTCTGATGACATTTCAGAGCTGACCTCACTAAATAAAAATATATTGTGGGGGATACCACTTTATTCTACGAACGATGCAATACATGATAAAATAGTTGGCAAGAAAGGAGCTTTTGAAAATCTTCTTGGAAGCATGACCGTCCTCTATCAATCAGGGGCACAAATCGAATTAAGAACAGTACTGCTACAACAGAATGTCGGATACCTCAGTCATATTGTAAATTTTATTGCAGATAAAATGCCTTGGATTTCCTATTGGGCACTTATGCAACTTGAACCAATTGGATTTGCAAGAATTGAATTTTTAGAAAAATTTTACGATCACTCACAGAATTTTGAACTAGTTAAATTAGCTTTGGACTCTGCCAAAATCAGGGGAGTAACGACAAAGCTTTATAATTTCCCTTCTTGCACAGTCAACAAACCCTATCGAGAATTGTCCAATAAATCTATTTCCGATTGGAAAAATAAATTCCTTGACATATGTTCTGGATGTAAAGAAAAACAACATTGCTCTGGATTTTTTGAATGGTATAATCATACTATTGGATATCAGAACTTGGGAACAAAATACCTATGAAGTTTTTCTTAATACCTTCACTTTTTGCTGCTGGATTGGGATCAAATATAGACAATGCAGAAAATACAGTAAAAGAAAATAAAGCAATAGAAAATCCAGATGAACAGGCATCAATTTTAAATTATCGGCTCCCTTTTGTTCTGGCTGGCCATTCATCGCACTCTAGTCATGCAAGTCACGGGAGTCATGGAAGTCATCGTAGCAGCAGTACTGGAAGCAACCCTTCATACTCCAGCCCTAGCCCCTCAACTCCTGGCAATTCAACAACTCCTGAAGGCATTCTACCAAAAATTAAACCCAATTCTGCAGATTATTCAGCCCTAGTCTTAGAAATTCAAACTTGCCTCCAAATTTTTAACTATTACTTTGGTCCTTTAGATGGAATTTTGGGATCAAAAACTAAGCAAGCTATTGCAGAAGCACAAAAACAAAATAACATGACCGTGACTGGGACATTGGACATGGAATTTATAAAACGATGCCGCGTTTCATTAAAAAATTGATAGCGATTGGTGGCTAGTTTAAATGTTTAAATTACTACCTGCGAAAAAACTACCAAAAATAAACCAAATTCTGCTCTTCATTTTCGTTGCGATAGTGTTTTTTGTTATTGGCGCTTCTTGGAAGCTTCCATACCAATATACCTTGATGCAACTTTATCAAAAGAGTTACGCAGAACTCGTATTCAAGTGCGACAATGTTATGAAAGAGCACTACATTTCAAAAGCTAAATTAATGAACCAAGGTAACGAACAAAACTTAAAGGAATTATGGTCAAGTGAATTGGGCTTAGTTGAATGTCATCGTTATGACAAATTAAGAAAAAAATTGGTATGGTACGGCTTAACCGAAAATGAATTAGCAATGATGGGGTTAAAGGCCATTGAAATAAACAAGGCTGATTTGCGAAAAATAGTGGTGACACATGAAATTAACGATTAGCTTTCTCCTCTTTTTTCTTTCCTTCAACAGTTTTCTGCTAGGCTCAGCTCTTGAAGAATCCTTACTACGTGAAGCAGCGGAAAAAGATGGCTACTTACCCGCCGAGAAGGTAAATTTGCCATTTGATTCGACCAAAAGTGCCATCGGCAAGAAACTTTTTGAATCAAGTACTTTAAGTTTCAATAGTGACATGAATTGTCAGACTTGCCATTTACCACAATTTTCTTCAGGAGATGGATTGTCAAATGCCATAGGAACGGACGGAGCAGGTCACGGTTTGAAAAGGCTTATGTCGGGCGGACAGATAGTCCCCAGAAACACATTACCCCTATGGGGAAGGGGAGGCCTGGGTTTCAAGACTTTTTTTTGGGATGGCAAGGTGGAAAAAATTTCTGAGAAGATTCTAAGCCAGTTTGGAGAAAACCCACCAAGTAGTGATCCATTAATAACAGCGGTTCATTTGCCGTTCGTAGAAATTCGTGAAATGATTAGGAATGATGTGGAGATAGATGAAGAATATAAGACTGAGAGCCTTGAAAGTGCTTTCACCATTCTAGATGATCTCGTCAAACGAATAAGTAAGAGCTCCCTTGGATTAGAGTTAGCCAAGGCCTACAACAAAAGAATTGAAGATCTTCAGTTCCTCGATATTGCAAATTCAATTAGCCACCACATAAGAGACGCGTTCAGTCTAAAACAGAGCAAATTTTCCCTCTTTTTTACAAAAAAGAGTAATTTAACTGATGATGAACTTGAAGGAGGGTTAATTTTTTATGGAAAAGGGAAATGCTCAAACTGTCATTCCGGATCACATTTCAGTGATTTCAAATTTCACAACATAGTACTTCCTCAATTTGGATTTGGGAAAAATGGATTTGGGATTGATTATGGAAGATTTAATGTTACCAAAGATTACAATGATCTTTATAAATTTAGAACACCACCTTTAGCAAACGTTAAGAAAACAGGCCCATACGGGCATTCAGGTTCGATGAAAACATTAAATGATGTTATTGCCGGACACTTTGATCCGTTGAGATTTTTTAACACACAGAAACTTGATCCTATAAGAAGAAGAGAATTATTTAACAGAATACAGATGACAGCAAACCAACCAAACCCAGCCTATTTAACCAATGAAGAAATAGAAAAATTAATTTCCTTTCTCAATACGCTAAGTTTTAGTGACAGTTGAGAAGTATGCTTTAGGAATGAAAAGAAGAATGAATGATTCCTATTCATTAACAAAGATTTTCAGTCCTCTGCTCTACCCCTGAGCTACTTAATGAAATCAATGCTTTGACCCCAAACTAGCCACTAACGTCACAATCCTGTCACAAAAGGTGAGGATTATGGCTTCCTATCGAAAAAGAAATGCTAAATGGCAAGTACAAGTTAGACACCATAATGTGGGATCCATTTCAAAAACATTTGCCAAAAAAGAATTGGCGAGAAAATGGGTGTTGGAACGAGAAACTGAAAAAACAAAAAAATACTAATCAATTTTGATTTTTTTGATCTAACCATATAAAAAGAATAAAAAAGATCCTTTAAAAATTAAATATTTTTTTATTTTAATCTATAACTGTGTTTCCACCGTAATAATAAAAAAGAAAATATACTAAAATCAGAATTGTAAGAACCGTAAAACTGAAACCAAGAAATGTACCTACAGCAATTTTAGATACTTCGTAAAACCAAATCTTCATACTTGATAAATTTTTACCTTGTTCTTTTATTCTTTTTTTAAGGCTAATTTTATCAGCAATAAACTCAAACGAGTTTCTATAAGCCTCTGAAAGAGTAGTTTTTTTGGAGTATTTTGACTTTATGATATCATCATCTAAAATTTCAATTTTTAATCCTAGGTTTTTAAATTTTTCAATTTGAGCTAAAGATTTTTCCTTTTTATAGTCCCCCTCAAATTCGAAAGGTAAAAGTACGAACACTTTGATATTTTGAAATTTTGAATTAATTTCTTTGAAAAGTTTAGTTAGTAAATTATCTGAAAAACTCTCAGAAAAATTTAGTAAAATAATTGTCTCTAAATTTTTATGTGAATATTTCAGAAATGGCTTTAAAGAAGGGGAATTCTCAAATAATATTTCGTTACTAATATTTAAAATTAAGTTATTATTCAAAAGATCTGAATTTGATGAATGGATTTTTTTTTCAATTAAGTTTTCAGTTCTATTTTCAATAAGTAAAAAAAGTTTAAAGATACATTCATAATTTTTTTCAAAAAATAACAAGCATTCACATCCATAAATACCTATTCCAACAACTAACTTATCTTTTATTCCATTCAATGAGTAACACCTTTCAGAAATTTAAACTCTATATTTTATTTAATTTTTACCTTTCAATATCTTTAATGCTAAACAATGTTACTGGCTTTTCTTGACCATCGTCTATTAAGTCACTTTCAAAAGAGATAAGAAGGAATATATTTTGTGAACCATAACTTGATTCATTAGAAAATTCTTCACCACCATAGCGCCATAATCCACTAGAAAAATAATCACCAATCCCTCTTCCAAGACATTTCGTTTCAATTGTTCTATTTTGTTCATCTACAGTCGGATTGCATAATAATTTAGTAGTCGTCATTCCAATTAACTGTGAAGGATCTTCTTGTCCTTCAACATAGCCACTGATGTACAAAGGATATGCGAATGTAATAGGCTCTAATTCACCATTTTTATGTTGAATAAGCCAAACTGACCAAAAATTATAAGCACCATACATACATCCCAAAGTATATATGGTAGACTGATTAAATCGATACATACGATTATAATTATTGAACCATTCACTCCCACGATTAGTATAATCCCATACACACTGTCCATTGTTACTCTCAAATTCTTTTGCAACATCCTTGAAAATAATCTTTGCTTTTGTTTGAATTTTATCAAAAAGATGCAAGGGAATTTTATCAGCTTTTACTTCAGAAACCTTAGTAAAGCAGGTTAACAATGCTATAAACATTACAAATTTTATACTATTTAATAAGGATATTTTATAACTCATGATCATAGTTCAGTTAAGTTTTTATTTAATTAAAATCTAATAATGTTATTGGGTTTTTTTTTGAATCAAGAGTGAAGTCAGCCTTGAAATTTATCAACTGAAATTCGATAAAATCTTTTTTTGGTTTTTCTGAAAGCCATGCATCCACTTTTTTTATATTTAATTTCCAAGTGCCGTAAGTTGCAACATCACCTATACCCCTACCTTTACACATTGTACTTATGGTCATTTTTTTTTTATTATATGTTGGATTACAAAGGCTATAAGTATTTGTAATACCAATTATTTTTGGTTTAAATTTCTTTGATAAACTAACTTCTATTATCTCAGGATAAGAAAAAGTTATAGGTTTAAAACTACCGTCATTTTCTTGCAGCAAATAGACAAACCAAGCATTATAAGAACCATGTAAGCACTTTAAATAAAAAATACTTGTATCACCAAATTCTACTTTTCCACTAATTTGTGGTGGTCTATCCCATTCACATCCCTCGCTCTCATACCCACGAACATAACCTAGACCTGAAAAGATCTTCTGTGCTGCAAGAGTAGCCTTATTTAACTGAATATCAGAATAAGCAAATTCCTTACTAAAAATTACTAAAAAAAGTAGCGTAAAAATGGGGAGAATTTTGAATAATAAGATATTAGTTCTCTTAATTTTATTTATAAAATTATTTTTTCTAAACTCACCCAAAATTTTCCTATCCCCCTGAAGACACAACAGATGAAAAGGGTAATAATCTCTTATTAAATAAAAACTAAATTCAAAAAATTTAGATTGTTCACAATCTGGGTATAATAATTCTTCCTTATAGAATGGCTTTACATTTTCAGGATCTAATTTGGTTTCAAATGGGATACTGGATATTATTTTTTCTTTCTTAAGCACTTGAAAAAAAGTAGCTATTTTCTTTAATAGATCAAACATCTTCTCGAGTCCTATTTAGTTGTTTTTTAATTTTATCAAATTTTTTTGTCATACTGTTAAATTCACACACAAATGAAATAATAAAGTTACCAACAGTATTAGGAGTTGAAACGTCCATCCATTCTGGTTGAGGTTTTAAAGAGCGAATAATCTCACCTTTTCCACCTCTCTGTTTAAAAAAAAATCTCTTGTACAAACTAATATTTTTATTTTCACAGTCAGCTACCACCAAAGATATATGTGACATTTCTCCTTTATCTTCAAAATCGATAGGGTAATCAGTAAGTTCTGCATAGGTTAATAAACCCTTCTTTTCTTTTATCAATGACGTATTAACATAATAAAAATTTATATTCTTATCATAAACTATAAACTCCCAATTATCATAATCTTCGTGTTTATTTTCAATTGAATAACCCAGACAAGGGAACAATAATAATAATAAAGTTAATTTCTTAATCATAATCATTTTGGTCTACTGAATTTTCAGAAATTTTTATTGGGAACGGAATTATGTTAGAATTTATTTTTTTTAAATTTTCTTTTTCAATTATTTCGAGAATTGATCCTAAAAGCTCTTCCTCTGACTTATACAGGTCTTTCTCCCTAACATTTTGTTCACGCATATAATTATTTATTTTATCAAGAATTTTCTCCATAATAACCTTAATACTCCTTATGTTTTATCATATTTATAAATTTTCCTTTTGCTTCTTCCGGTATCCTACTCCACATTGAAATAAGAACATCTGAACCAGAACTGAGAATATCTTTCTCAAGAGACGGATTTAATTTTTTTGATAATTTAATATCTTCTTCCGATAATCTCATCCCTATTGATATAGCACCGTCTCTATAAGCATCTCTTAAGTGTATTTGAAATTCAGTATGCAAATTTTCACCACAAGAATGACATGTTTTATTAGATAGAGGATTTACTGCATGACATTTCTGACACTCGATTATCTGTGGTTTTGGGCATGGAAATTCGTGACCACATGATGAACAATTCTTATCTGATAGTTGGCAATTATTCTCACAGATAGGACAGATTTTTACTGATGGTTTTTTGTTACCCTTTATAAAGTGTGACTTCATCTCTCTTTCCACACGATGGGCATATTTTTCCAATGTATCAAGAATTGGCATTACGACATAGGCTCTACTCATGTCATGGTTTCCCATAGTTCGCACTACCCGACCAATAGACTGCCTGAAAGCAAGTTCTGTTCTGGCATTTGGTAAATAGACTAATATCCTTAATCTTTTTATATCTACTCCCTCAGATACCATGGCAACAGATACAATCCATTTTTTTGTTGTATTTCTAAAGGCTGCAATTCTTTGTTCTGAATTTGAAAGATTACTGTGTACTAGTGTAGGTTTCTCACCATCTAGCTTCTCCAAAATATCAGACATATATTCTGCCATCTCAATATTGGGCGCAATTACTAAACCGCCAGCATTTGGTAGAGTTAAACGCTGATCATTTAATTTTTCTATTCCATACTTTAACATAGTAGCCTGATATGAATTTAAGTCCGGGGTAACCTCATCTTCCATATATTTTGGTGTACAGGCTAACTTATAAAAATCGACAGCTTGTTTTAAACCCCTAACATTTTTTAATTGATTAGGAATATCTGGGGTAGAATTACCACTTACTTTTATACCAGGACCACCATCACAGCGGACTGTAAATTTTCCCTCATGACGATGGAAAGTTACGGGCCGACAGTACCCTAATTCCACAGCCTCACCATAACTTAGGGTAAACATTCCGTCGTCTGGTTGATTAATCTTACCTTTATCATCAAAGGCTAGCCAAATAGTTTCATTACCGTCGGAACGCATTGGAGTTCCAGTTAGAATTAAAGAATATTTAGCATTATCAAAAGCACTATCTGCACCATCGCCCCAAGCAGCTTTCACTGCAGCGTGATGATGCTCGTCGCAAATAACTAAAGTACGAATAGAATTGCAAACTTTTTGAAATTCAACTTGGAGATTTGTTATTGCTGACCAAGTTGAGCAAAGATCTACTCCATAGCTCTCTATCCCTTGGTCAGCACCAGTTATTTTTGACATATGTCTTCCAGTGACAGTTTGATATTCACTAGCCCATTGCCTCACAACCTCTGTTCTTGGAGCAATAACAACTACCCTATCGATTTCTTTTTTTGCCAATAACTCATTAGCTATCACAGAAGCACAAATTGTTTTTCCAGCACCAGGTGCTGCATTTATTATAAAATGTTTGCTTCCATTATTATTAATAAACCATGACAAACATTTTTTTATTGCCAATGATTGCCATTTTCTTAAATTTAAATTGGACATTCTATTCCCTTTTTATTTTAACTAAATCAGGTTTGTGATCTATTTGGCATATGACATTTGAAGTTTAATAGCCCAAAGTCGATAACCTTTTGTTACTTTATTTTTTAAAAAACTATGAATTACTAAACCAATATTCAGTAACTATAATTTCCCTTACTGGTAATTCTTTTGGAGAATGGCAAACCGTGTATTCGTTCGTCCTACGTATTGCCTTTGCCATAGAAACTTTCTCAGATTTTACCAAAAATCCATCTCTTTTAAATGAAGTTATTGCTCTATGAAAACTTTGGACTCCAAATATTAAGAAAGCTTCTAATACGGTTACCCTGTACCCTTGTATCATATGTTCTTTTAAAGCTAAGTGTGATTGATAAGTCATTTTACTTTCCTTTTTTCTACCTTTGAATAAGTGTCGAAATAGCAAGAAAAAATGTTGGAAAAAAATTAAATAATTTTATAAATAAAATATTATTAATAAAATTTAATAATGTTTTACTTAAAACTATTGAAAATTGACTGTTAATAAATCCCAGTTAGATTGGGTTCTAAATCTTACAGGCAAAATTGTTGTACCAACACCCGAAGTAGTAAAGACCACCCTTTTATTATCTTGATATAAACCACAATAAGCCTCTTTCGGTGCTTCTGTTGGCACCCATAATGGACCCAAAAATGGAAACCTAATCTGCCCACAGTGCGTATGTCCTGAAATGAAAAATCCTCTTGAATTTGGATGAAATGCACCTGCTGGATCATGTGTAATTGTAATTTTTGGCAAATTATTGCACTCTTTTGGGAACTCTACATATTCAAAACGTTTAGTATAATAATCGCCCAATCCCCTGATACATATTTGAGTCATTTTGTTTCTAATTATCCTGACTTCATTTTCTAAAATTAATGCATGATTTAACTTAAACTGTTCTAACCATTGGTTAGGGTTAGACCAGGTTTCATAATTGCCCATCACAAAGATAGTTTTTAAAATATTATGTTGTGTCATTAATTTTATTAATTTATTTCTATGACTTTTCATATTTGATACTGATGTAGGATATGCTGTGTAATCGCCCAAAAAAAATAAAAAGTCAGGTTTTTGTTCTTTGACTTCTAAAAGAATTTTATTTAGTTTTTCATAATTTTTTAAATTGTCTTTGGTATGAGTATCACCGATTACGGCAATTCTCAAAGAGGTTGGGATATTTATTTTATCTTTACCTTCTGAAAAGACTTCAATAGTAACTTCATTTAGTTCAGTTTTTAAGTTATTATTAATTACCAAGAAAAAATAAAATGATAAGATTGATATAAGTACAACAGCAATTATAAATCTTACCATTTTATTATTTGAAATTTTAAATTTTTAATTAAAGATCACTTTTAGTTTTGCATCTCTTCTTCATTCAAAACATAACCTACTTTACCAATCTGTGTATTCGGACCATAGTCTTTGTGCTTAAGAATACTTTCTTCAATATATAAATTCTTTACTTTATATTCTGCTCTTTCAAGAACCGTGTTCGTATCATCTACTTTTAGGGCAACATAAATGCTCATATTTTCATCATCAGCTGAGTTAGTATTACTCTTACCTTTATTAACTAATTTAAAATATATTGGATCACTATTAGCAGCCATATTTTCTAGAATTTCCATTATGATAATTGGGTCCTCTACTCTTTCAACAACAAAATAACACCCTCCTTCTAAAATAACAGTACCAGCACCAATAACAACACCAGCAATAATAGTTGTTGGAGCCATAATAATAGATCCTACGGTTCCAACTAGACCAGCTGTGCCACCCATAATACCAACCGTTCCAGCTGCAGAAGCTCCACCTGCTGTTGAACCAAGCATTGTAGCACCGGTAACTGCGTGAGTTAAGGTGTAAAATCCTGCAGCTTTTGCACCCATGCCAACTGCTGCAACTCCAGTACCTGCAGTTGCTTCTGCTCCAGTACCAATACTGCCTAGCAGATTACTTGGCCTATAATCACAAACACCAGCAAAAGATGATGTAGCTATAAAAGAACTAATTATAGATATATTTATTATTTTAAACATTTTTTTTTCCTAATGTACTCTTTCATTTTCATTTTGAAAAAAGGATTTATCTCCCTCTTCCTTAGTTTTAAATAAACCTTCGAAATACCACTCCTCACTGTGTGGAGAAGACGCAAAAACCCAAATATCCCTTAGGTCCTTGGTAGTCAATTTCCCAGACCATATCTTAGGAACATGTTCCCACTCAAAACCTACTTTTTCATGATAGTATTCTCTCAGGTTCTCTTTCTCCTCCTCTGTGGGTTCCGCACCATTATTTAATTCATTATATCTCTTATCCCCTTCTTCAATTCCATTTATACTTTTTAAATCTTGATATTCTTCAGATTGATCACATTCTAATTGATTTTGGAAATCGTCTTCGGTAAATTGAAAGCCGTGGTCATTTTCACATATAATTTGAAGTTCTAATTCATATTTATCTAATATCTCTTGTTGTTCCTCTTTTGACTTATTCTGTAATTCATTTAAAGTTAAAGGAATTGTCCTAGTAAGGGCTCTTGAAATTTCTACTGGCATTGGAAGGATTTTAGATAAAAAATTATCTGGATTATTTTGTTTTTTTTGAATGTAGCAATTCACTAAATGCTTCCAATTTTTTTCATAAGTAGTATTTAAATCTCTTGCAAAACTAGGACTAATTGTTGAAATTTTTGATACTACCTCATCTTTAAATTTACCGTTGTGAAAATCATATGTATGTAAAGTTTTTAAAAAGAAGATAAATTCGTTAGGATCTACAATATCAGTAAAGAAAGTATTTTCAAAACTATAAGAAGGTGTTTCAGATGTTTGAAGCAATGAAAAACTTCCGCTAACATTTAAAAAACATTCTACTTTACTTATCAAAACTTCATAGTCTTGGTGATCTTTACCATTACACAAACTTTGATGATGTTCTGCTAATAATACTTTTTTTATTTTTTCTTTCATCGTTATTTATACTTTCCTTTATTCCCTCTGATTAAGTGTCGAAAGAAAAAGAAAAAATGTTGTAAAAAAATAAATTTTTTTCAACATGGAATTTTTTTTATTGAAAGTGTGGAGTGCAAGCTAATGAGGTAATTGCCTTTTCATTAGGCCATCGGTCGGGCCACATTTCTACTTTCCAATCCTCTAGCTCATCAAAGATATAAATTGGCTGTAAATCTATAACATCAATTGTCTTTTCATACCATTTTGTTACTTCCTCAACCGTAGCTTCAAAAATAAACTCATATCTATTGGGAGGAAGAACTCCCGGTGTATTTGAATCATCAAATATTTCTGGTAAAAGTTCTTTATGAAAATCGTCTGTAAAGCGTAAATGCATTTCTTTAACACGTAATTGCCCTAACTTCCAATCTCCTTGTATCTTAAAACTTACTACACCCTCATTTCTTTCCATTTTACCTTTATTTATAAAACCATTTGCTTCTAAAGCCATAATAGTTGGTATGGGAGTAAAGGGTTGTGTACATTTAAGATTTTCAATCACATGAGCATTTATTGAAGCAATTGAAATAGCTGCTGCCTTTAATATTTCCATGTCATTATTTCCGAATTATAAAATTTTGATAAAAATTAATGATAATTTTTATTAAAAACTAAATTGTTAATTATAATTTCAACTTTTTATAAACTTTGATTACTTTAATGAAGCTGAAAAAAAGTAAAATTTTTTGAAGTTTCTAGCATTCATTTTTCAATCATTCGCATTTCCATTTCCTTGCAAATATTTTATCAAATCTTCTCCTTTCTGCATCAGAGCTCTCAATATCTTTCAATTCTCTTAAAAACTCTTCCTTAAATGCTGTTTTTCTTTCTTCAGCAGATAATAGATGGTACTTAATTTCGTTATTTTTTAAATAAATTGACCTATCAATACCAATAAATTTTTATAAGACGTGAATAATTCTTTCACCTTTAAGTTTTAAATATTCTAAATAATTAATCCATTTAATTATTTCTATTTTTTTTTGCCATTTTTCTTCAGTTTGTTCTAAATTCTTATATACACATTCTCCTCCACGTTTTGATGCTAGAAATGCAAAAAAGAGTGCACGATTAGTTCTACAATACCACGCTTCAAAATTAGACCAAAAATCTTCCCAAAGCATACGATCTTCTGATGGCAAATTTAAAGGTCTTTCTATGTTAGGAACTACTCCAAAGTAATCATGACCTCTGTGTTCACATATTCGTCTAATCTTTTTATATAATGATCTAGTTGTTGGAAATTTGCTCTTATCTACTGATGCACTTTTGTAATATTTAAGAATAAAACCTAATAAAAATATTTTGTACCTAAATTTCTCATACCTAATGATGCCAGGATCGGGTATAGGTACGATAAGTTCATTAATCATAATTTAATCTTCGTTTTTTCCAACAAATTTATTTTCTTTAAATTCACCTTCTAAAACCTCTCCAGTTCTAAAGATTAATTTACCTTGCCCATGATATTGTCCGCCATCAAATGCACCTTCGTATTCTTCTAGAAAACCATCTTCGTCTTCATATTCTTCAGCTAATTTAGCATTAACATATTTAATTTTTCCTTTTCCGTGAGGACAAAGTAAGTGGTAAGCTTCCTTTGGCTGTTGATTAAATTCTTCTCTAATATTAGGACCATCGTCAGTATAAAGAAGTGTATACCGTGCATAATCAGGACATATAACTTCACCTTCATAATAAACTTTTACATGATCAGAGCTCCATTGGTACTCATGTTCTGTATCTCTGTTTTCTTGTACTTTTTCTTCTTTTTTTTTGAATAAATTAAACATTTTTATATAGATCCTTCCACTATTTAGACAAAAGTACTTTATTATTTGAAATTTCATTTTCTCTTGTAATATTTAAACATTCGTCACCAATTCAGTGACTAAATTAAATTTAATTAATTGATCATCTTCTAAAAGATAAATATCTTCTGGTGATGTATCTAATATAAATTCCATAATATTATGGTTGATATTCATCTCCTTAAAATATCTGAACAATTCAGCATGACTTTTTTGAACATCTTCAACAGCAAAATAAAAAGGAATTAGTGTATCCTCATAGTAATAGGTTTGATGAACACCAATGAATGAATTAGATGCTTTCAACCTTTGAGTTCCACCAGCAAAAATATATGGGCAAGCGGAAAGACAAGTCGCTGACTGAGTAATGACTGTCTGAAGTTTATTTTTTCTTATCTGTTTACCTATATCCAATGCTTCTTCAATATATCCACCTGGACTGTGAAGAGCTATAAATTTTAATTCCCCCTTTTTAAAATTATTAAGTTTTGACCTAAATCTTTCTGAATCTCCAGCAGTTATTCCTCCACTCACTAGCAAACCTAACCCCAAATTAGGGAAAGAGATTTCTTTAAATTTAAGTCCCTCAGTTTTGTAATTAGGTAAATTAATATTTAGAGGTAATTTACCTGGTTTTTTTTCAGGAATAGGGTAGAACCTATCCGAATATTCCTTAATTTGTGTATGCTCAATTTTATTTTCACTATCTATTGTAATGTCTCTATAATTTTTATTTTGAGGAATACCCGTCGGCAAAGTAGGAATTAAGAAAACGATGACTATAAAACTTAGAATTTGAAATACAAATATTGTTTTAAATATTTTACTAGCAGTAAAATAATTTGGTAACTTTATTTCCATTTTCATTTTAAACAGCCCCATTTTGAATTAATCCCTTGGATTTGTGATTTTTCTTTAATTCAAAAGGTTGGTCCGAATTTTTAATATTACCGTCTATTTCCCTTAGTGCAGCCATTGCAACCTTCATGTCTGCCAAGGTTATACGGTCCTCAATTGTTGATTTTCTTCTTCCAGTACGTATAGCGCCTTTAGTTATTGCAAGAATAAACACCAAAACACCAGGTAATAAATCTATTGCTATAGCGCCAGCCCAAGATGGATAAAAGTTATCAGCATATTTTATCACCGCGTCAGCAGTAGAAAGTGAGACATAGGTTGTATCTTTGGGCATTTCCATATCTATGACTTCCTGTGCAGCATTCTCTATTGTTTTAGCGCGTGACTTTAATGCCTCAAGTACAGCATGTATTGTGGACGCCTGATCTTTTCTCACTACTTTGGTACGACCGTCCAATTCAGGCTGAATGACTGACTCTCTAAGATCTACAGCCGCTCTTTTAACAAGTGGGGCAACTGAAGCTTGCCTTAATTTTGTTATTATTCCAGCTAATTCTACTGATAATTCAGCAAACAAAACAGATCTCTCCGCTACAGGTCCAGTTTCGGATACAATGGAACGCATTTGACCAAGAATAGCATTACCTTTTTCAAATTCTGATCGGATGCTGTCTTTCTCTTTGGCAATAATATCTCTTAACTGAACTAATTCATCTGACTTTTGCGTAAGTATTCTAAAGACCGCACCTCTTCCAGGAGTACCAGATAAATTACCTTCATTTTCCTGAGTTGCTAAGTCAGAGAACTTACGTGCACTTCTTTCTATTTCAGATTCAAGACCTTGTGCACTTACAGAAATATTGTGTGCCTGCTCAAGGGAAGTTTGGTATTTTTCAAGTGTCTTGGCTAAATGTTGTTCTACGGCCGCTGCACCTGCCAATGCCGCAGCATTTAACCAACTAGACATTGCAATAATTGCACACGATCCTACCACAACAGCAAGACTTAGACCAAAAATACCTTGGGCTGATCGCATCGCCGGTAATAAAGTAATAATATAACTCCAAAAAACATATATGCCTATTGATACTGCAGTGGCATAGCAAAGAGCCGCGAGTGTAGTTAAAGCACCATTCCCGTCTAAAAGAGAACTAACCCCCAGATAAGTATAGATACCAGATGCAGTTGCAATTATTGCAAGGGCAGCCGGAGTAAAAGTATTTAACCACCTAATATACTCTTCTAAATCCTTAGCTGACTGAAGTAATTGTACATCTTCTACTGTTCTATTTTGGGTCATGATATGTCCTTTTAAAAATTATAAATAAGTAATTGAATTTGAAATTAGTTTTGGTTCTTTTTCTAAAATATCCTTTAGGAGGAAGGTCATAGCGATAACATCGAAGAAGTTATGCTTTATAAGTTTTGTACACTTTTGTTTTTGACAGGGGGTCAATCTTTTAAAATCTCCTCGAGATCTATTAAGGCCTGAAAGAATATCGTTAATTCGCTTAGTTGTTCCTAGGGGTGCATAGTCAACAGGAATAGGGTAATTGATTAATCTCATAATCGAAGCGAGGGATCTTTTTAATCTCTTTTGCTGGAAAGAATTAAATTTCTTTCTTAAAGGAGGAAGTAAAGAGTAACTTTGTTTATGAAATTTATTTATCCACTTCTTTGTAGGCTTTAATAAATTGAGATACTCAATCTTTTTGGGTTCTAACTCCATGCAACTAGGTAAATTAGCTTTGATAATTTTTTCCTCTGCAGATGAATAAGAAATCAAAACCCCATTAGTTTTTTTTATTATACTCAGAAGATTACTTACAAATTCTTGTATATTTACAAAGGTGAAGTTTTTTTCTTTAGCAAGAGTTTGAAGCCTTGGGTCAAAAACAAAGACCTCAAAATTACCTTGGTTATAAAGTCCAGCTAAATAAATATCTCCATTTTTATTAGATTCAAAATCCAAAAAATAAAAATTTTTATTTCTAAGATATTTCGGTTCCTTAGTTTCAATTTTAGTATCAGTTGTTTTCATGAGATTAACCACAACTTAGTTGAGCCAATTTTTCTTTAATAACAGGATTAATTTCAGGAAAAGTTTCCTCATCATAATCATAACAACTAGGGACACAACTCCATGGTCTGTCGGAAATTATCGAATAAGTATTGTGAGAAAAGAAATTAGGTCTTTGCGCATACTCTTTTACTTTCTGTGAACTAATTTTTCCATTACCAATATGAATAAGCTCATCAGCAGCTAAAAGGAGTTGTTCCTCTGAAAAGTTATTATCTGAGTATTCAAGTAATATTTCAAAAACTTCAATCGTTTGAGTGAAATGCTTCTTATGGTTCAGAGGTTGGTAAGTCATTTTTTTCCTTTCTTCTTCTACTTTAATTCTGTTGAGTAGATGTCGTTTAAAAGAAAAAAAATGTTGTAAAAAAATTTAAATTTTATTGATTTTATTGATGCTCTTTTATTAATCTTAATAAAAAAATATTTTGTTCAATACTTTTTATTATCTTATTTAATAAAGCTTAAATAGAAAGAAGTAATTTTTTTAAAAGTTTTTAATAATCTAACAAAATATTTTATATACAATAACCTTTTTTAGTTTAGAGGATTAAAATAAATTTCAATCCTCCTAAACTAAGTATATTTTCTAAATGAAATCTACATTCGTTTTCCACGTTCCATTTTTCTTCTTAAGTAATATTCTTTCTCGTTTTCAAGTTGATAATTCCAGGTATCTTCATTCTCATCAACCATTCTTTTGTCAATACGCTCAGCACTATACATAGATTCTTTAGCAAATTGTGCTAATTGTCTTTGGTTAGAATATTTCTCTAAAGATGATATAACTTCAAGCATCCAGGGATTGTCTTTTGCTTGCTCTTTGGCTTGGTTTACAATTTCATCTACCCTTTGCCAATCACCTCGGTATGCAGCCTCTCTAGCCTCTCTTTGATATTGGGCAATTAAAACTTCAGTTATGCGTGACTTAACCTTCTCATTTTCAGCAACTGTTTGAAAGGCACTTGGATTAAGCGGCTCCAGTATTAACTTGACAGGGTTTGTTTTAATTACATCACCATCAATTGGTTTGTATGAGAGTTTGCACCTTAAAATCTCTAAGGGCTTATTCTTTATTAAATCCTTATTTATTTTAATTTTAAATAATGCCCAAACTTCTCCTCCAACTGCTATGTCTGGCATTAATAATTTCCCAGAATGATCAGTTTGATAATTATTCATTATTCGAGTAGAAATTTTAGAAGGAGACTGAAATTTTAATTTAAGTTCTGTAGCAATTGTATTTAAAAGTAATGAGAATTCCTCTTGAAATGGATCTAATAAATCTTCTGCTGTTTCTCCATAGTATCCTTGCCCACGGCCACCATTTGCCATTTCAATCATTAATTGTTCATTAAAATGATGACCTAGACCATATGTTGATGTGGTTACTCCCTGATCAGCCATTTGAATACAAAATTCTTTTAATTGAGAAATACCAATTATTCCCTGATTGGCACAGCCGTCTGACAAGAGCAAAACTCTATTTAAACTATTGGTAGTTTTATTTTTTAAAACTTGTTCGGCTCCTAATTCCCAGCCACTATGTAAGTTTGTTTGGCCACCTTCCCTTATATAATTAAGACGATCAATAATGTCTTCTTTATTATTACATAGAGATGATGGGACGACTAATTCAGCATGATGATCGTAGGTAATAATAGATATCATGTCTGTGGGTTTCATTTTTTGAACCATCATTTTTGCCGATTTGAGTGCTTCTTGCAATGGTTGACCCGCCATTGACCCAGATCTATCAATAACTATAGCTAAGTTCAGTTGTTTATTAGATCCGGTTGCTGTAATTTCATTTTTTGATTTAACTTGAAATAAGGCGTATAATTCGTTGTCAAATCCTTTAAGTAATGCCTCTTTCTGAGGTGTGATTTTTGTATCTAGCAATTTTTTGACTCCGTTTGCTTTGATCATAATTTGATTTAGATAGGCAAATTTAATAAATAACTCACCTATAATTCTTAAACACGGCTTCCATTAATTTTTGGATAAAAACCCTGCAAACATTAAGTCGTTTAAGTTTTGAAAAATGTTGTAAAAAATTTAAATTTTTTTAAAGCAATAGATTATATGGGATACTTTATATCGACTACCCAATCTCCATCTGTATCGTGAAGAACTAAATCTGGCTGACCATCCTCATTCTCATCAAGTATCCATCTATACGATAATTTATTCTTTGAAGATGCATAAATTTGTATAATACCATCAATTATTTGATTTTTATTACGGTCTATTGAAAAATATTCAGGAAAACCTGTCTTCTTAGATTTAGATAAAACTAAATCTGATATATTATCATTATCTAAGTCAATAAAAACTTTATTATTTTCTTCCCAAATATTATTTTCTAATTCATAATTTTCTCTTCTTAATTCTTTATTAAAATCAGTTATATTTAGTATAGAACCCGTTAAGGTATTCCCCAAAATTTCAATTTTTTGTTTTTTATTAAAAAATATTTTGGGTGCAGATTTAAATTCTTTATAAAAGTTTCCAAAAAATTGACTTTTAGATTCTATAACTTCAAAAGTGAAGAATTCTGAAATCGGAGGCTGATTGGAATTGGTATCTAGTAAATATTGAAAATACTCTATGCCAAATGGATCTGAAATTACACTAGTGGGGAATTCAAGAATTTCGCCTTTTCCCATAGGTCGTCTATTTCTAATAGTGTGTGGCTTGTCATCTGCATTAAAATAATAAATTGTTAGTGACCCCTTAGCCTCAGCTTTTAAAGTTAATTTAGCAAGAGAACCTTCTTTAACTACCCCCCTCTGAGGTAATATATAAAAATCTAGGTTTCCTTTTGGTTTTATCTCCAAATTTATCAAATTTGGAATTTCTGTAGTTTCAATTTGATTTATAATTGAGCTACCTATTTTATTCATAGACCTAGTTGTATATTTTTGAGATTCTTGATTTAAAAATGAAAGTACTATTTCTTGTTTATCTTCTAAATCAAATTTTCCATTTGTTTTTAACTCCTGAAAAGAAGCAAAGAAATTTTGTGCTATAGCTTGATTTTTTTCAAGTTGACTTTGCTTTAATGGAAGAATTACTGCCAGACAAACCACACAGGCAGTGATAACTCCTCCATTGACATAGTTTATATCTCTAAAGTTTTCAGTTAGTTTGTAAACTATTGAGTTTCCTGTTTTAGATGAACTAGGAATTAAGTTGTTAACATTAATGGGCTTGTTAAAAATAATATAGTCTTTGATGTAATTAAGGGTTTGAAATATGATTGATTTCATTTTTTCAAAAAAATTAAAGGATTGATTACTTTGATGCGTACTGTCAATCTGACCGGTCACTGAAATCTTTTTTTTATCCAATTCCCTGGCATAGCTTTCTGGAATTGCAAATCTAGCATCAACATACTTTTGCATTACAGCACCAGCTAAACTAAATTTTTTTATCCTACTTTTTAATTCAGAGTTAGTACTTTGCTCTTCAATTATTTGGGCAGAAATTTTTGGATCTAAATCCCCTTCTATAAACTGCATAATTTCTACATCTGTAAATTGTTGGGGCTTTAAATTCTTTGATATTGTTACATCTTTAATCTGTGAAATTTTATTCTGAAATTTTTCAGGCATTGCAAATTTAACATCAACATACTTTTCCATTGCATTTGAGGCTTTTTTGAATTTACTTATTTTAGTTTTGAGATCAGGATCACTAAGTGCGAGTGACCCTATAAAATCTGTTAACTTTGCGTCCAAACCACCTTCAGTAAAAAGGAATATAGTTTCATCAGTAATTTTCTGCTTCAATTCATTGATAAAATAACTTTCCCCCAATTTTAAATTTATATGAAATTTTCTAATAATCTCTTTACTTGCTTCGCCTTTGAGAACAAGTTCAATTTCTTCATTAGACATAGATAAATAACCATCGTAATCGTAAATATTGACAGATGGATCCGTAAAAGGGTCAAGAGGTCCAATCCCGTCCAATCTAATATATCCTTGATCTAATAAGTCCTCTTCTAAGAGAGCCATTCGCTTCACCAGAAATGGATTAGCAAGTTTTAATGCAATTTCTATTTTTCTATGTTGATCTGGTTCAGATTTATCTTGTAAATAATTGAATAACTCCGTATTTGATATTTTCTGGCTTATTTTCTGTTGAATTGAATCATCATGACCTTTCAAACATAATTCAACTCTATCAATCAGTTCTTGATTGGCTTCACCACTAAGGTAAAGATCTAATTCATTATCTGATATTTCTGGAAAGCCCATAATTATATTTCTCTAAAAATTTAATATTTTAACCTAAGGTCGATTGTGACTTTCAAATTGTTGTAAAAAAGATTTTTCTATTATTGTAAGTTTGGGTTTAACTGTTTATCAAGACAATCTCCCAGTTCATGTTGAGCAGCTGCTAAGATAGGACGTAAGGTATTTGCTTTTATATTTATAAGATTTGCAAGCCTATTAATTGTGCTGGTAGCAGCCCCCGTTACTGGGTCTTTTAATTCAAAATATTGTAATAAATAATGAAAATTTTTAGGACTTTTGTCCTTTAAAAATTTAATACACTTCTCCCATGCTATTTTTGCAATGACTTCATCTTCATGGCTAGAAGTGGTCTGGGCCATAATACTTTGGGATAATTCATCATCTTCATTTTGGTTTTCATAACCAATATCCCCTCTTCTAAACAATTCTTCAATAATTCTTCCATAGGTTTTATCTCTACGAAGCTTATCGATGTATCGAAACCTTAATCTTTTTAAACAAAATGCTGTTAGATTTTTAATATCATCAATAATAACTGATCCATCTTGAATTGAACTATATAATTCTTCAAAAATTTCCTGGGTTAAGTCATGAGCTTGATCAATATCCTGATAACGACACCAATCCGATTGTTTTCTTACAACCCATTTCACCAAAATGGGGTAAGTTTCTTTTATTTTTTGATTAAGATCCATCCCTTGAAACCTTTTAAAAATAAAACAAACATTTTTCTAACTCTAAACGACTACCAACTAATAATAACAGAAAATGGAGAGTTAATAAATGATTATTGAATTTTCACCAAAATACACAAAACATGCCATTGTTCGAACCCAACAGCGTGGCATTAGAAAATGGGTAACTGAATTTATACTAATTAATGCTGACATAAACAAACATGTTGGAAAAGGTTGTATGTCAAGATTTGTTAGCAAAAAGAAATTAAATAAAATGTTATCAGATCAAGTCATTCAACCTAAAGATGCAGATTTAGTTAAAGGTGTTGTTGTAATTGAAAGAGATCAAACAATTCAAACTGTTTTTCATAAAAAGATTAGAATGAGGAATAGGTAAATATTAAGAAACCAAAACGAAACTTCAAACATAG
>CACESU010000004.1 GCA_902562285.1 uncultured Alphaproteobacteria bacterium
TTATGAACCTGGTAATTCCTCTAGTACCGAAGTTATCGATTTTCAAGTATAAAAAAACGTGAAGAAAAGAGATTCAAATTCCAACTTACAACTAATTCGATATTTTTTATATCAGTTATTTCAGATTACAATTTAAAAAGATCTTGGTGAAATAGGTAGTTGATTTGAAATTCCAAATATTGTCTGTAGTTTATGACCAAAATTTATTAAGCTAGCTTCATGTCTTGGTGCAGCGACAACCTGAATACCTATAGGCAACCCTTTTTCTGTAAATCCACAAGGTATGCATAAAGCTGGGCAAGACGTCATTGTTATTGCAAAAGTTATAGAAAACCAGTCAATATAAGTTTCACATTTATGACCATCAATTTCTGTTACAAATGGCTTATCCACAGAAAATGGTGGAACAGATGCTGATGGGCAAATTAGAAAGTTGTGTTTTTCGAAGAAATTTTCCATGTTAATCGTTAGTTTTCTTCTTGTTTTTTCAGCCTCAATTATATCTAAACTTTTTGCATCAAATCCCACTTGGACGTTTTTTCTAATGTCTTCAAGAATTGAATTTTTATGGGTCTTTACCAAGTCACCTAACATGGAAGCCATTAAAACTCCTCTTAATGTTTTAAATGCATCTAAAACACCAGAAAAATCTGGTATGTCATCATTAATCTCTAATCCATTTTTAGATAAATTGTTTATTGCAGTTCTGAAAACCTTCCTTACTTCAGAATCAACTGGAACGAGATTCAAATCTTCACTTACTGCGATTGATATTGGCTTTAAGTCTTTATTAAGAGTTTCTATGAAACAACCCGTTTTGCTTTTAAAAGATAATGGATCACCAATATGGTGTCCAACCATGGAATCTAACATTAGTGCTATGTCCTCAACAGTTCTGGCCATTGGGCCCTCTACCCAAAGTGTATCGAAGGGCATATAGCGATCTCCTCTTGGTATTAATCCAGGACTAGGCCTCAAACCCACCACTCCATTAAAACCTGCTGGTGTTCGAAGACTACCTCCAAGATCATTGCCTGTAGCAAGAAAGACTTGGCCACTTGCTAGGGCTGAAGCAGAACCACCTGAACTACCTCCTGCACTTTTAGAAATATCCCATGGATTTCGAGTTAGGCCATTTACTGGATTAAAAGTATGGCCTCCAGCCCATTCAGGTACGTTAGATTTTGCAATTGGGTTAGCCCCATTTCTTTCTAGTAATTTTATCGTGCGATCTGAGTCTTGTGGTATATTATTTTTAAATATAGTTGATCCGAATGTTGTCCGCGCACCAGATAGATCATTATAGTCCTTAACTGCTATAGGTAGACCAAGAAGATTTGGTTTACATTTTGGTGAGCTATTATTATCGATATGATTTGCGACTTTTCTAGCTCTCGCAAAACATCTTTCTGGAAGAGCATTAAGATGCCCATCTACTTCCTCTATTCTTTTTATAGAGATTTCTAAAATTTCACTAGCTGAAATTTCTTTTTTTTTAAGAAGTTCATGAGCTTGTAATGCACTCATTTCCCAAATTTTTTTGGTCATTTGACTATGTTACTATTGTAATATTTATAATTCTTTTTGTTATTATAGTGGTTTTATTTATTTATAGTAAAATCTTTAATTTTTTTCAGATTAAAATCTGGAAATTCAGATTTATGTAAAAACTTTATATATTTATTGCTGAAACAACAATACAATTTATACTTAGAAAGGTCTTAAGATTAAATCAAAGTCTTAAATAATTTTTGGGGAGGAAAAGTTAATGAAAATAAAAGATATCCGACTGAAACCTCTTTTTTCTAAGTTTAAGAAACCTTACGTTTGGGCCATGGGAAAAAACTTAGGTCAAATAACTATCTTAGTTGAGATTGAAACAGAAGAGGGTATTATTGGGTATGGAGAAACTGCCCCTACTTTTGCATCACCAGAAGCGATTTATTCAATTCTGCAAAATGTTAAACCAGTAATAATTGGTCAGTCCGTAACACAGATTCTTGATTTAATGAAAAAGATTTTTACTAATAGTTTTGGCCATCACTATCTTAGCCAATCTCATCCTAGGATAGGGAATATTGCTTTTGCTGGTATTGAGTTGGCTCTTTGGGATACATTAGGTAAATCCGTAGGTTTACCAGTACATGCACTACTTGGTGGTAAATTAAATGAAACTGTGAGTTTTATGGGTTTTGTACAAGGAGATACTACAGAAGAGATTGCAACTCATGCAAATCAATTAGTTAAAGATGGATACGAAGTTATATACCTAAAAGTTGGACGCACGAATAAACAAGACATTGCAAATGTAAAAGCAGTTAGAAAAGCAATAGGCTCAAAAAGGCTTCGAATTGATCCAAACGAAGCTTGGGATTTAATGGAAGCCCAGATAATGATGCAAAGACTAGCTAAATTTGACTTAGAAATGGTTGAACAGCCAGTATCGGCTATTGCTGGGGCACCAGCGCTTAAAGCATTAAAACAATCTTGTTCAGTCCCAATTGCTGCAGATCAGTCGGTTTTTATTCCTGAAGAGGCTCATGCTATTTGTTCAAGTGGAGCGGTGAGCTTATTGACTGTAGGACTACATGAAACTGGTGGTATTCTTGGATTTAGACGAGTTGCCGCAATTGCACATATTTTTGATATCAACGTATGTATTCATGGTGTATTAGAAACAGGCATTACTACTTGTGCTTCTATTCAAGCTGCGTCGGGTGTTCCTAATATGGACGATGGCAACCAGATAATGTGGCAGCTACTTGAAGAAGATATTGTTGAAACTCCAGATTTAATCCCACGTGCTGGAAAAATTTTGGTAATGGATAATCCAGGACTTGGGTTTATTCTTAATGAAGATGCCGTAGGTCGAGCTTCGGAAGCATATCACAAAAAAAAAATATAACCAGATAAAAATTTTGATTACCTATTAATTTTCAAGTTCATTAGAACTATAGAACTATAGAACTATAGAACTATAGAACTATAGAACTATATGATAGCGTTAAATCCTTCAAATTTAGGATGGCCTACATATAAATCATTATTTGCATGAGCACTTTTATGCGCTTTTCTGAATGCTTCTGATTTTATCCATTTATCAAAATGAGATTCTGAAACCCACTCTGTGTGTGATGCATAAAGCGTTACATCATCTTTAATTACACCTTTAAGTAAATTGAATTTCAAAAAACCTGGAAATTTATCCAAGTGTGTTTCTCTTGATTTCCAAATTTCCTCAAATAATTCTTCTTTACCTCTTTTTATTAAAAATCTATTCATGGCTATAAACATAAAATCCTACCTTGCAATTGATTATATTTAATTCAAATTATACTTTGAATTTATTTTATCATTATCTATTAGGTTTTTAATTGAAGTTCCAATTTTTTTGGCAAGACTTACGGTTTCTGCTGAAAGATGGGGTGGCATAAGAAGTAAAGAAATAAGTATTGCATCTTCTTTATAATTATTAGAGGCCCTCAAGATTAATTGAGCAAAACAGCTTTCATCCGCACCCACACAATTGCAATCAGTCTTATGCCTAATCAATGCTCTTCTTCCATAGGTGAAAATCATTTCGCATAGGTTTTTAAAAGATTCATAAGTTTGATTCCCTTCAACATAACCTAAGTTAATAACTAACTCTTTTTTTAACTGGTCTCTTAAAGAATCCCCATCACACCAACGTCTTAAAAATGAGATGATTGTATACTCTTCTAGATCTAAAAGCTCCATTTTACCAACTGGAGCGCCTCCCATTTTTAAAATTTTTTCAGCTTCTAATTCATCTATATATGAGGTCATTAATCTCTTCTCTTTTCTATTTTCTTTAATTTAATTAAAATTTCCATAGTACTTTCATCAAAATTATTATTGTCTTCAAAATAAAATGGGCTTAGTTCTTTTAATAAGACCTCACAACTTTCGAGGTTATTAAGGTTATCTAAAGATTTTGGTTTAGGTTGATCTTTTTGGTAAAATATTTGGGAGATTTTTTTAAGAATATTCATATAGCAACCATTCATAGCTAGCTGTCAGATGGATGGCTAAATTATTCCGAGTAATTTACTAAGGAATACTTATTTTCAAAATAAATGTCAATAAAATTTTTTAAATACTAAATTGAATATTATGTAATTTGATTGATTTTTTTAATCAATCTATAAATAAATAGTTCCTATAATTAACACTTTATTTAAGTCAGAAATATATATTTAGTTTGATGAAGTTACAGTATTTTCAGTAATAAATAATTCAGCCTTTTTAAATAAAGTTTCTTTTCTCTCAATTGACATTCTATCAAGAGATCTTGTGTGTAAAGCAAGTCGTGCATTTTTATCATAAAAGGACCGATTTTTATCTAGAAATCTCCAATAAAGACCATCTACAATATCGCACCAATCTCCTTTTCTATAATTACTCATTCTTAGTATATAACTTGAAGCACAAGTATATGGCTTTGTAGACATCAGACCTCCATCAGAATAAGTTGCCATTCCATAAACATTTGGAACCATTACCCACTCGGAGGAATCAATATACATTTCCATGAACCACTGATAAATTGATTTTGGATGTACTTCACACAAGTTCATTAAATTACTTAATATCATAAGTCTGGGTATGTGGTGTATATAACCATCGGATAAAGTTGTTTTTATACAATCATCTAATGGTTCGATACCTGTAGTACCTTCATACCAACTTCTGGATAATGACTTATTATGATTCCAAAAGTTTTTAGCTTCTTGTACCTCACTTTTTGCTTGATAAATTCCTCTTATAAATTCTCGCCAGCCTATTACCTGCCTCAAGAAACCCTCTAATGAATTTAAAGGAATTGACAACTTATTTGATATATCAGTGGTTCTTTCGATAACATATTGGGGGGTTAACAGACCTAAATTTAATAAGGGACTAATACAGCTATGGAATAAAAAATTTGTATTCTCAACAATAGCATCTTCGTAAGTACCAAACTGAGAAAATCTATCTGAAAGGAAAACTTCTAAATGATTTTTTGCATCAGTTCTAGTAACCGGGAACCAAAAATTGTTTAATTTTCCGGGGTGGTCAGAAAAATATTTTTCAATAATTCCAATAATGGCATTATGATAACGAGATTTTTGAACATTTTGTAACTTAGGAATAGTCAAGTCTTTAGGGATTTTTTTTCTATTTTCTTCGTCAAAAGACCATTTACCTCCTACAGGTTTGTCATTGCTATCTAATAATATATTTTGACTTTTTCTAGAGAACTTATAGAAGTCTCCCATACGATATAATTTTTTATCACCTAGTGAACTTTTTAATGTGTTTCTAGTAAACAAAAACATTGGTGAGTTGTGAACTGTATGTTTTATTTTAGAATTTTCTAATTCTTGAAATACAACTTTTTCAAAAGGTTTATCCTCAATCTCAAAAAAATTAATAGATGAAAATTTACTTTCGTGAAGATAATTTAAGAGAAGTTTTACATAACTTTCTTCTTTTTTCCTCCCTTCGAGAGGAAAATAATCAACGATCATACCATGAGATTCAAGCTCTTTACAATATTCTCGCATTGCAGTCAAAAAAAGGTATAACTTAAGTTTATGGTGTTTTTCATAGGTGCATAAGCCAAAATCTTCAGCCATGAATACTCTATTACATCCCGCTTCTTTTAGAATAATTGGGTCAAAAAGTTGATTACCTAGAATAATAAATAATTTGGTTGCCATTATAAAGATTGTCGGATTGTAAGAAATATGTATTTTATGTTATTTAGATAATTATTTATTTCTTTTGTTAAAGAACTAAATTCTTGAATTAATTTTATGAATTTTAAATTCTCAAAAAAACTATGAAAAAAATATATTTGATTCATGAAAATAAGGAATGGCTGCAACCACTTGAAAAAGTACTTTTAGACAAAGGCATTCCTTTTACTGAATGGAATATGGTTGATGAAACAATCAACTTATTTATTCCCCCTCCAGAAGGTATTTTTTTTAACAGAATGAGTGCTTCATCGCATTCTAGAGGTAATAGATATTGTCCAGAATTAACAACAGGCCTCATTTCTTGGTTGGAAGTAAATAAAAGATTAGTTTTAAATGGAAGTAATGCTCAAAGGCTAGAGCTCTCAAAAATGGTCCAGTATAGTGAATTAAATCTAGTAGGATTAAAGGTGCCAAAAACTATTTGTTCAACTACATTGAAAGGGATCATAGAAGCTGCAAATATATTAAAGTTTCCAATAATAATAAAACATAATAGAGCTGGAATGGGGTTAGGTGTAAAACTGTTTCATAATATAAGAGAACTTAAAGATTATATCTATGGGGATTATTTTGAAAACTCAGTTGATGGTATAACTTTAATTCAAAACTATATTTTTTCACCAGACAGCAGCATAATAAGAGTTGAATTTGTAGACAAAAAATTTCTCTATGCAGTTAAAGTAAATACAGAAAATGGTTTTGAATTATGCCCAGCTGATGAATGTAATGTTGATGATTTCAATCGAAAAACAAAGGAAACATTAGGTTCAAAAAGTAAATCAAAATTTGAAATATTTGAAAATTTTTTATCATTTTCCTTTTCAAATTATGTAATAATGAAAATGCAAGAACTGATGCAAAATGTTGGGATTGATATAGCATCTTTTGAATTAATTTTAGATGAAAATAATGATGTATTTGTTTACGATATTAATGTTAATACTAATTACAATGCTAATGCAGAAAGAAACACACCACATTCAGGCACTCTTTCGGTAGCAGATTATTTAAAAAGAATTTCTTTACAATAAATTGAACAAAAAAATTATTTTTCTAAAAGTATTTGATAGATTTCATAGATATTTCTGTTTATGAAAAGAAATATAGATTTTAAGACATTTTGAATAAAAATAATTGGAGTAAAATTTGCAGAAATTAAGATGGGGTTTAATAGGTGGTGGTGAAGGAAGTCAAATTGGTTTTACACACCGGGCTGCTGCACAATTAGAAGGTAATTTTTATTTTGATTCTGGAGCTTTGGATGTCGATCCTATCGAAGCAAAAAAATTTGGTAAAAAGCTAGGTCTTTCTGAAAAAAAATCATATGGTTCTTGGGAAGAAATGCTGGAAAAGGAAAAAAAAATTAGGACAAGTGAGCGCTTAGATTTAGTCACTGTCGCAACTCCTAATTCTACTCATTTTGAAATAACAAAATCTTTTTTAAATGAGGAATTTAATGTTCTCTGTGAAAAACCACTAACTATGACTGTTACAGAAGCTCAAGAATTAGTAAAATTAGCAAAGGCTAAAGGTAAAATTTGTGCTGTAAATTATGGGTACACTGGTTACCCTCTAGTAAGACAAATGCGGTCAATGGTTTTGAATGGTGATTTAGGGGATCTACGTGTTGTTTTTGCTGAGTTTGCCGGTGGATTCATGGCGGATTCATCTGATTCAGACAATCCAAGAGTTAAATGGAGGTTTACCGCTAAGCATGCTGGAATGGCTGCAATTACAATTGATTGTGGAATACATGCACTTAATATGGCCTGTTTTGTTACAAATAAAAAGATAGTTAAAGTTTCTTCTGATTTTTTCTCAGGAATTAAGAGCCGAGAATTGGAGGATGACAATCTTTCTTCATTTAGAATGGAAGACGATATAGCAGGGAGGTTATGGACAAGTGGTTTAGCAATTGGGCGCACCCATGGTTTAACTCTACAAGTTTTTGGTTCAAAAGGTGGTCTCTCATGGAAGCAAGAGCAGCCTAACCAACTTTTTTGGACACCCTTAAATGAATCCACAAGAATAATAGAAAGAGGTCATTCAAGTCTATACCCTTCGGCACAGAGGATAAATAAAATTACAATTGGACATCCTGAGGGAATGATTGCTGCTTTTTCAAACATCTATAAAGATCTATTTGATAATATTTATGCTAGAAAATTTGGCAATAATCCTAGTGAACTTTCCAACAGTTATCCAACTGTAGAAGATGGTTGTCATTCTTTGGAAATTGTAAAGGCAATGAAGAAATCTATTTCTTTAAATGGAAGTTGGGCAAGAGTATGAAATTAAAAACTTTACACACAGGAAATTTTCAATGAAACATATTGCAGTTATGACTAGTGGGGGTGATGCCCCTGGAATGAATGCATGTTTGAGAGCAGTGGTTCGAGCAGCCCATAACAATAAGCTTAAAATTTATGGAGTTTTAAATGGATATGAAGGATTAATAGACAATCAGATTAACAAATTAACACCTAGAGAAGTTGGTAACATAATTCAAAAAGGAGGAAGTATTTTAAAAACCTCTAGATCCAAACGTTTTTTACAAGAAAAATTTAGAGCTTTAGCAATTAAAAATTTAACAAAAAAAGATATTAACTCTCTTATAGTAATTGGTGGGGAGGGATCAATAAAAGGTGCAGCAATGATTGCAAAAGAATCAAATCTTAATGTTTTAGGTTTACCCGCTACAATAGATAGAGATCTTCCTCTAGTTGGTCCTACAATTGGATTTGATACCGCCGTAAATACTGCTCTTCAAGCAATAGACAGAATAAGAGATACAGCTTCCACTTCTAATACTGTTCACATAGTTGAGGTTATGGGTAGGCACTGTGGTTGGATAAGTTTATATGCTGGAATTAGTGGAGGTGCAGAAGCTGTAATTTTAGAAGAATTTGATACAAATATTAAAAAACTTACAAAACATATTAAAGATCAAAGAACTTCTGGAAAAACAGGTTGTATATTAATTGTTTCTGAGGGTGCTTATAATGCTCAAGGTGGTGATGGGTTAATAAAAGAATTAAATAAGATATCAAATTTTGATTTAAGAATTACTAAATTAGGCCATATACAACGAGGTGGGAATCCTAGTGCAGTAGATAGAGTACTAGCAAGTAGATTGGGTGCTAGTGCAGTTGATAAATTATTACAAGGTTGTAACAAGTTTGTGGTTGCACAACCTAAGGATAAAATAGAGTTGATACATTTTGATAAGTTGGTAGCTAAATATCAATCAGATATGAAAGATTATTATGAACTTATTTTTAAGTTAGCATGATATAAATTAGATAGTTTCAAAAATAAAATTATAAGACTCTATCTATAAACATATCCGCACCAAATAGAGCAATTATAATTGATGCAGGGATTGCTATTAAAATCCGATACCAACTTAATCTATTAAAAAGAGGGATTAATATGATTAATGGTGCTAAAGTTATGATTTGTCCAATTTCAATACCAACATTAAAACTTAAGAGATTTAGAAAATAGTCAGTTCCCTCTAATCCTATAAGTTTAAACATGCTAGCAAAACCCAAGCCATGAAGTAAACCAAAGCAAAAAATTACTCCAATTCTGCTAATATTCATGCTTTTTCTAAATAAGTTTTCAACGCCAATCCAAATAATTGATGCTGCGATTATTGCTTCTACAATTATAGGTGAAATAGTTACGTATCCTAAGCCACCTAATATTAAAGTTATACTATGAGCAATTGTAAAAGTAGTAACTTGAATCAATAAAGGCTTGAGCTTGTATGAGAAGAAAAACAATCCAAGTACAAATAGTATGTGGTCAAATCCATATGGAATTATATGAAGTATTCCATTCCATATGCCAGATATTAATAAATTTGGGAAATTAGTTTTTTCTTTTATAATTTCTATTTGATTTGTTTGATTTCCTGGTTTGATCCATTGTGATTGAGGTTTTTGTGTGTCTGTATCAATATTAGAAAAATTTTTAAAAATTAACGGTCCAAATATTTTTTTTGCACTAAAGGTAATAGGTGTTTCAATAATTTGGTTATCAGTTTTAAAATAGATTTTTGTAAAGCGTACTTTTTCAATATCTTTTTCTTCTAATACATCAATTTCTACTACTTTTAAATTTAATGTTTTTTCAGATGTCTTGATAAAAATAGAATTTGTAATTTGATCCTTTGACTTGAATACCCTTTCTTTTAATATTTCCTCAGATAGTAATCTTAGCTCGTCATATATTTTTGAATTTGAAGAATTCTTTGTTTCTTTATGGACACTTGCATCTATGTTTGCCAAAAATGCTTCTGCATTAAATGTTAAAACAATACTAATGTGGTTCTCAATTTTATTGAATTCTACAACGGCTGGTTTTATTTCATGCGCATATAAATAATTAAAAAAATTCAAAAAAATAAAGGTAATAAAAGTGATAATTTTTTTATGTATCATTTTAAAAAAAGCAAAAAATAATTCAAACTTACGTTAAGAAATTTGGTAACATTCTTAGTATGTGAAAATTACTATTATCCAATTGGTAGAATTTTTCAACTTGGATTTATTATTCCTTCAAATATTAATTTCAAACACTAAAATGTAATTAAAAATATTTTAAATCAAAAATGAAAACAGTATCTGTAGTTATACCTACTTATAATAGAATTAATTTCCTTTTTAGGGCTATCGATTCTATTTTAAAACAGACATACCCTATTCACCAAATCATTGTGGTTGATAATAACTCTACAGATAATACTTCTGAAATATTAAGAAATAAATATACTAAAATTGAAATTTTATCTGAGCATAAACAAGGAGTAAGCTCAGCAAGAAACAAAGGTATAAAGTTTTCTAATAGTGATTGGATAGCATTACTAGATTCTGATGATTCTTGGAAACCAGAAAAAATTGAAAAACAACTCTCTCTTTATGAAAAATCCAAAAATAAATTAAGAGTAATTCATACTGATGAACTTTGGTATAAAGATAAAGTTTTATTGAATCAGAAAAATAAACACGAAAAGTCAGGTGGTGATATTTTTGAAAAATGTGTAAGATTATGTTGTATTTCACCAAGTAGTGCATTGATAAGAAGTGATCTTTTTGATGATATTGGATATTTTGATGAATCATTTCCTGCTTGTGAAGATTATGATTTCTGGTTGCGTGTTACAGCTAGAGAAAAAATTCTATTTCTAGATGAACCACTAACTATAAAATTTGGTGGACATGATGATCAACTTTCAAAAAAATATTGGGGTATGGACAGATTTAGAGTTAAAGCTTTAGAGAAATTAATCTTAAATCAGAATTTGAACAATCTGCAAAAAAAAATTGTTCTTAATTCTCTTATTACCAGATTAGAAATAATAATTAATGGAGCTAAAAAGAGAAATAATCAAAAAATAGAAAAAATCTTTCAGAAAAAAATTAATAAGTGGAATTTATATAAAATTGAAAATGAATAAACTGAGGCTTTTAAATGAGTAATGGGTGCATATGTTGGGTTATAGCTTTACCATCAGAGGCGAAAACCTTAATTGAAGAGTTTAAAATGTTTCCAATCCAAGGAGACACATTATTTCCAGTTTATAAAAACAAAAATGAAGATGAGTGGTTAATAATTACGGGGGTTGGCCAGTTAAATGCAACTTCAGGAGTTTCATATCTTTATTCTCTATGCCCATATGCAAGAACCTCATTTTGGATAAATTTTGGTATAGCTGGTGCAGGAAAAAAAGTTGGTAAAATTGGAGATATATTTTTTATAAATGAATTGAGAAATTATGATTATGATAAAGTTCATTATCCATTTATTTTGCCACAACTAAAAATAAAAAGTGCGATGTTGAGAACATATGATAAACCACAAAATAATTACCAAAATTCTTTTTTATTTGATATGGAAAGCTGGGGTTTTTACAATATTATCCAAAGAAAAATCACCAGGGAGCTTATTGCTATCATTAAAATCATTTCGGATAATTCAATTAAAACCATATCCTCTATTAGTAAAGATTTTGTAAAAAAATTAGTTAAAGAAAAAGTTGAATACTTAGTATCTTTAAAAGATATTGGGTATAGTTTATCACGAATAGAAATGGAAAGAAAAAAAGAGCCTTATCTTTTTTCCGATATAACAAAAAATATTCATTTTACCTTTTCTCAACGTGAACAATTAAAGAAGTTTTTAATAAGGTGGGATGTTCATTTTCCTAAAAGACCTTTATTTCCTGAAATTAAGGATTTAAAAGATGCGAAGTCAGTCTTGGGATATTTGGAGTCTTCTCTTGATAGCCATATATTGAAATGGGAATGAATTTTGATTAACCAAATTTACATTGAAAATGAAATTAAAGATCACCCAAGGGTTCAAAGTATATTAAAAAAATTTAAAAGAAAAAAACCAATATATATTGATAAATATGCTTCAGTTTTCAATAAAAAAAATCAAAATTTTCGTATCCAAAAAAAATATCCGAGTCTAATTTTGTCTCAAAAAAAAGCTGGTTATGTTTTAAAAACACCAGCTGATTTTGGAATTGGAAATTCTCATAACTTTTATTTCTCACATATGTATAATTGTCTTTATGATTGTGAATACTGTTTTCTTCAAGGAATGTACTCCTCAGCTGACTATGTCTTATTTGTTAATTTTGAAGATTTTGAAGAAGAAATAAAAGAAAAAATTAGTTTTCTTAAAAATGAGAAAGTTACTTTTTTTTCCGGTTACGATTGTGATTCACTAGCATTTGAAAAAATTTCAGGATTTGTAAAATACTTTTTACCTATTTTTAAAAAATTTCCAAATGTCGATATTGAACTAAGAACAAAAAGTACTCAAATGGATCCGTTATTTTCTATGGAACCAATTTCAAATTGCGTAGTTGCCTTTAGCTTAATGCCAACTGAAATAGCAAAGAAAGTAGATCATAAAGCTCCATCAATAGAGAAAAGAATAAATACAATTTCTGAATTGGCCTCAATGGGGTGGAAAATAGGGCTTAGATTTGATCCTTTGATACATGGTGAAAATTGGAAAATTCTGTATTCTAATTTGTTTGAAAATGTTTTTAAAAACATTGATAGAAAAGTCATACATTCAATTACTCTTGGACCTCTAAGGTTTCCTAAAGATATGTTTAAAAAAATAATAAGTATGAATCCACGATCGAAAGTGTTGTCAGATAAATTAGTGCTTAGAGGAAATAAAATTTCATATTCAAATGGTATCGAACAAGAAATGCAAAGTTTCTGTACTGGATTGTTAAAAGATTATAGTCCAGACACATTATTTTTTAGTTGCAAAGGTAACTTTTAAAGTCAAATTATTTAATATGGTAAATGTAAAAAAAATTATAGTTACAGGTAGTTCAAGTGGTATTGGAAACTCTATTACAAAAGAACTTATTAAAAAAAAAATAAAAGTAATTGGGATTTCAAGAAATAATAATAAGAGTTTAATCAAATCTAAATATTTTCAATCAGAAAAAATTGATCTTTCTGAATTAAAAAACATTCCAATAAGCATTGAGAAAATTCTTGATGAAAATCAAGATATAGATGGGTTAATATCTTGTGCTGGTGTGGGTTACTTTGGAAATTTAGAGAATTTTTCTGTTGATCAAATTTTAAGTTCTATTAATATCAACCTTTTATCTCACGTCATTTTAACTAAATATTTAGTTCCTTTTTTTAAAAAGAAGAATAAAGGTAAATTGGTATATATAGGTTCTGAATCTGCACTGGATGGTGGAAAGAAAGGAAGTTTATATTCAGCTGCAAAATTTGGTTTAAGAGGTTTTACTCAAAGTATTAGAGCTGAAGTAGCTAGTAGAAATATAACTGTTACTCTTATAAATCCAGGCATGGTAAAAACTAATTTTTTTAATAATTTAGATTTTCAGCCAGGTTTAAGTACAAAAAATTCAATTATAGTATATGATATTGCGAAAATAGTTATAAGCATTCTTCAAATGGATACCAATACTAGCGTTGATGAAATAGTTATGAATCCTATAATTAAATCTGTAATAAAAAAATAAATTAAATTTTTGTTTATTTTTGCTCAAAACTAGCTTAGATTTTAATACTTATGTGTTTAATTTTTTGAATTAATTATTTGGGGGGATGAAGATGCTAAAAATTATAAATTTAATTCTATCAATAGGTCTTTTATTAGCTTCATCATTAGTATTTGCTGATGGTCATAAATTGAAAGTTGGTATGATTACTACATTATCTGGTGGAGGATCAGGTCTTGGGATAGATGTTAGGGATGGTTTTATGCTTGCTGTAAAAGATAGTAAGGATATAGAGGTAGTTATAGAAGATGACCAACGAAAACCTGACATAGCAGTTCAGCTTGCTGACAAAATGATACAATCAGAAAAAGTCGATGTTTTAACTGGTATCATTTGGTCTAATTTAGCAATGGCAGTAGTTCCTGCAGCTGTTAGTCAAGGAAAATTCTATCTTTCTCCCAATGCTGGGCCATCTGCATTAGCTGGTAAGGGATGTCATGAAAACTATTTTAACGTTGCTTGGCAAAATGATAATCTTCATGAAGCAGCAGGTGGACACGCAAATTCAGCAGGATTCAAAAATACATTCATTTTAGCACCAAACTATCCAGCAGGTAAGGACGCATTGACTGGTTTTAAAAGATATTTCAAAGGAAGCCTTGCAGGTGAAATCTATACAAAACTTGGTCAAACTGATTATGCTGTTGAAATTGCTCAAATAAGAGCTTCAAAAGCGGATAGTGTTTTCTTTTTTCTTCCTGGTGGTATGGGCATAGGTTTTATGAAACAATATGCACAGTCTGGTATAGAAATACCAGTAGTAGGGCCTGCTTTTTCTTTTGATCAGGGTATTTTGAAGGCAGTTGGTGAAGCTGCATTAGGAGTTAAGAATACATCTCAGTGGTCCAAGGATTTGGATAATAAAGCAAACAAAAAATTTGTTTCTGATTTTCAAAATGAATATGGAAGACTTCCATCTTTATATGCTTCGCAAGGTTACGATACTGGTAAGCTTTTAATGTCTGCAATGGAAAAAGCTAGTGTAAAAGATATGGGATCTTTTAGAGAAGCACTAAGATCAGCTGATTTTGATTCAACAAGAGGTCAATTTAGTTTTTCAAGTAATCATCATCCTATTCAAGATATTTATGTAAGAGAAGTGATAAAAGAAGGAGATATTTTAACAAACAAAATTGTATCTGTTGGTTTGAAAGATCACTCAAATGCCTATGTTAGTCAGTGTTCAATGTAATCTAGTAATTTATTAACAAGATATTAATTTTTTTGAATCTTAATAAAGATGACAGCTGAGTTATTAATTGAACAGTTGCTTAATGGTTTACAGTTTGGTTTTATGCTGTTTTTAATGTCAGCAGGTTTAACATTGATCTTTGGAGTTATGGGTCTTATAAATTTGGCCCATGGCTCTTTTTATATGATTGGTGCTTTTTCAGCAGCAGCAACCTTTGCTTTTTTTAATTCTTTTTGGCTAAGTTTATTCGCCTCTTTTTCTTCTGCAGCTGTTGTTGGTGTAATAGTTGAAAAAACTATAATAAGAAAACTTTATAACAGAGATCATCTGGACCAAGTTTTAGTGACATTTGCACTCATTTTATTTTTTTCTGAATTAATAAGATGGATTTTTGGAGCCTTCCCCCTATATCTTGACGTACCCAAAATTTTAAATGGCTCGATTGAAATATTTGATGGTATTTATTATTCAAAATATCGTCTTTTTATTATTTTTGTTGGGTTGATAATAGCTACTTTTTTATTTTTCCTTATAGGAAAAACTAATTTAGGTATTCAAATTAGAGCTGGGCAATATGACCGTGAAATGATTTCTGCTTTAGGAGTGAATATTTCAAAGCTTTATACATTACTTTTTGGTATTGGGGCAGCCTTGGCTGGTCTAGCAGGTGCATTGATAGGTACAATCCAATCCGTCGAAGTTGGTATGGGAGAACCTATTCTTATACTTGCTTTCGTTATAATAGTCATAGGTGGAATAGGATCAATAAAAGGTGCTCTTATCGCTTCATTATTAGTTGGTTTAGTGGATACACTAGGAAGATTTTTAATTCCTTGGGTGCTTCAGACTATTACCAATCCTTCAGATGCTATGTCTATAGGATCTGCAATTGGTTCAATGCTTATTTATATTTTAATGGCCATTATACTAATTTTAAGGCCTACAGGATTATATGGAAAAATACTTTCATGATCTCAGAAAAAAATATAAGTTATATTTCTTTAATTAGTCTTCTTTTAATAGCTATATTCGCGGAATATTTCAATGAACCCTATTTAATTACATTACTTTCAAGGATAATAATTTTTTCAATTGCTGCAATTGGATTAAATCTTGTACTAGGATTTGGGAATTTAATATCTTTTGGACATGCAGCATTTTTTGGTCTCGGAGGTTACATATCAGGTATTTTAGCTATTCATGCTTTTAATTCTGAATTATTAATTTCCTGGCCTTTCCTATTTAGTGGGAGTAATAATTCATTAATTATATGGTTATTTACAATCCTCTTTTGTTCACTGCTAGCTTTACTGCTTGGAGCTTTATGTCTAAGAACTTCAGGCGTATATTTTATTATGATTACTTTAGCATTTGCACAAATGCTATATTATTTTGCAATTAGTTGGCCATCATATGGTGGTGAGGATGGATTTTCTATTTATGTTCGTTCAACACTATTTGGTATAAATACTATGCAGGGATTAAATTTCTTTTTAATTTGTTTTTTTTGGTTATTAATTATCTTATTTACTATAAACAAGGTTGTAAAATCTCCGTTTGGTTTGGCTCTAAGAGCTACTAGGTTTAATTTAACAAGAGTCAAATCTGTAGGTATAAACCCTTTTAAAATTCAATTGATAGCTTTTGTTTTATCTGGAGCTATAACTGGTATCGCTGGATCTCTATATGTAGATTTAAATCGTTTTGTTAGTCCTTCTTTATTAAGTTGGCAAATGTCTGGAGAGTTTATTGTATTCATATTAATTGGTGGTTTAGGACGCATTTATGGACCCTTAATTGGAGCTGCTTTTTTTGTTACTTTTGAACAATTTTTCGGTTCTTACACAGAGCATTGGCAGATATTTCTAGGTATTATAATTATATCAACAGTCTTATTTGCTAAAGGTGGAATTATAGGGTTTATTTTGGAATATCGAAAAAATGAATAAAATTTTACAAATAATAGATTTAAAAAAGAATTTTGGAGCAATTACGGCTAGTAACAATATTAACTTTTGTCTTGAAACCGGTGAAATTCATGCTCTTATTGGACCAAATGGTGCTGGAAAATCTACTCTTATAAAGCAAATTATGGGAGAAATGAAGCAAGACTCCGGAGAAATAATATTAAGTGGAATTAATATTTCAAACTTAACAACTGAAGATAGAATACATTTAGGATTTGCTAGATCATTTCAAATTACTGATGTAATTTCAGATTTCACTATTTTTCAAAACGTATTACTAGCTAAAATTGGAAAAGAAAAGAAATTTTATAATTTTTACTCAAGTATAGATTCTGGTGAACTTACATATGAAGAAATAAAGACTATTCTGCTAAAGATAGATCTTTGGGATGAGAGAGAAAAACCTGCCTCTTTACTAAGCCATGGAGAAAGAAGACAACTTGAAATAGGAATCGCTTTGGCTTTAAACCCTAAATTAATTTTGCTAGATGAACCAATGGCAGGATTAAGTCTTGATAAGATTGAAAAGATGAAGTTAATTTTTAATCAAATTAAAGATGATGTTCCAATTTTACTAATAGAACATAATATGGACGTTGTTTTTTCTATAGCTGATCGAATTTCAGTATTAGTAAATGGGAAAATTATAGCTTCAGGCACTTCGTCAGAAATTAAATCAAATTCGGATGTAAAAGAAGCTTACCTAGGCACAGCTTAATGAACAAATCACTTATATTAAAATTAGATAATATTTACTCTTCTTATAGTAATGTACAAGTTTTAAATGGTGTAAATTTACTAATAAGGAAGGGAGAAATTGTATCTTTATTGGGAAGAAATGGAATGGGTAAGACAACAACCATAAAATCTATTTGTGGAATTTTAAAGCCTCATTCTGGAAAGATTGAATTTAATAGTGTCAAAATTAATGGTATGGAGTCCTACAAAATTGCTAGATTGGGTATTGGATTAGTACCAGAGGGTAGAAGAATTTTTGCAAATTTAACTGTTAAAGAAAATTTAATTGGTTCCTCAGTTAAGGGTTATTGGGATTTAGATAAAATACTAACTTTATTTCCAATTTTTGAAGAAAGACTTTCTCAACTTTCTTCTAATCTATCTGGTGGTGAGCAACAAATGTTAGCCATAGGAAGAGCTCTTATGACTAATCCTTCACTACTTATATTAGATGAGGCTACAGAAGGCTTGTCACCAGTCATCTCAAAAAAGATTTGGAATGTTTTAAGAGAGGTTAGTAATAAAGGAATTTCAATTCTTATAATAGATAAAATTAGTCAAGATCTAAAAGAATTTTCTAATTATAGCTACATCTTGGAAAGAGGAAAAAGTGTATGGAACGGAAAATTAGCAGAATTATCTAGCGATAATAGTAAGCGCTTTTTAGGAGTTTAGTATTCATTTTTTTAAAATAGACAAATAGTTTGGAGAGCTAGATTAAGATTCACAAAAAAAAAATAGGCCCTTCCCCTTTTATTTCTGTAGAAATGCGAGGTAAGGGAGATCCCGTTATTTTTTTACACGGTATTGGTGGAAATAAGAGAAATTGGGATGATAACTTAGAATATTTAGCTCATAAATTTTGTTTAATTACGTGGGATACAAGAGGATATGGTGATAGCGATGACTATATTGGTTCTTTTAACTTTGAAGATGTTGTAGAGGATTTGAATAAAGTTTTATTAGGTCTTAAAATACAAAAAATAAATTTAGTTGGTTTATCTATGGGAGCTAGAATAGCGTGTTGGTTTTATGAAAAATATCCAAATAAGGTAAAGACTTTAGTATTGTGTGATACTAACTTTGGGAGTAGTGGCTTTTCCAAAGAAGAAAAGGAAGAATTTGTTTCTTTAAGGTCCAAGCCTTTTGAGCAAGGAATGAGAATTGAGCAGTTTTCTGAATCCATTGCAAAATCTCTTATAGGGGATTCAACTAACAAAAATGTATTAAGTAAATTAATTTCATCCTTAAATCTTCTCAGAAAAGACAGTTATATAAAAACAGTAAGATCATTTATTTCAGACGACTGGCTTAATAATTTTTCAACAATTAGAGTACCTTGCCAAGTAATGGTAGGAGAATTAGATAATCTAACACCACCTTCAGTAGCAAAAGAAATAGATGCTTTAATTCCTAATTCACAATTAAAAATTATTGAAGGAGCCGGTCATTTAATAAATATTGAAAAACCAAAGATTTTTAATGAATTAGTTTTAAATTTTTTGTGTAAATTTAATTAAAATAAACTTCAAATATGATCTTATGACCTAAAGTAGCTTTAAAATTAAATCAATTAATAAAAAGGAAAAGCGGTGATTTTCACCGCTTTTCCAAAAGTTTTTAAGCAAACCACCAACGTTCTGTAATTTTACATCCATCAAGATGCCAATTACCAGCAACTTTTTCTGGGTGGGCAAGTCTTTTATTATGAGCTGAAAGATTTTGACCATAAGACCAGGTAATATATCCACCATCCTCATTCATAAGTTTCTGACATTCAAAATACATTTCATGTCTCTTTTTATCATCAAGCTCACCTTTGGCTGCAACCATTAATTCATTAAATCTGTCTGCAGCTGGTGTACCCTTCCAAGCCATATCATTCCATTCAGACGCAGCTATACAGCATGTTGAAAACATCCAGTCAGGCGTAGGTCTTCCACTCCAATAAGAAGTACACATACCTATACCTGGTTTATTCCATATATTAGACCAGTATCCGTCATTTGGCTCTTTCTTTACTTCTAAATTAATACCACACTCTTTTGCAGATGCTTGAAGAAGTAAGGCTACGTCAACTGATCCATCCAAAGATGCACCAGAAGCGTGACAAGTTATTGGAGTATCTCCCAAACCAGTTTTACCCCAATGATACTTAGCCTTATCAGCATCAAATTCTCTTTGAGCTAGGTCTGTATTAAAATATTTTTGTGTGGGAGATATAGAGTGATCATTACCAATTTGTCCATATCCAAGTAGTACTTTATCTACCATCTCCTGTCTTCTTGCAGCAAATTTCAGAGCTAATCTAACATCATTATTATCAAATGGAGGTGTATCTAACCTCATAGCGAAAACCCTATGCATGGTACCAGTTACTGCTAGAAGCTCGAGTTTTTGATTTCTAGATAACAAGCCTGCAGTTGGGGCTGATACGTCATCTATACAATCAACCTGATCAGTAACTAATGCCTGCTGTCTTGCCGTAGCATCTCCAACAATAGTTGTTTCTACTGCATCAAAATGGGCAGCACCAGTTTTCCAATAATTAGGGTTTCTTTCAAAAGATGCACTTACACCAGGATTATATTCTTTCAAAACGTACCCAGCTGTTCCAATTCCAGCTGTTGGATTTACCAATTTACCATCAGATCCTCCAATCTGTATTGGAGCATGATAATCACTAAGCATAACTGGAAAGTCTGAATTAGATCCTTGGAGTTCAATAACTAAGTAATCTCCATCTTGTCTAACATCAGCTATTTCTGATAGTTGACCTTTTATTGAGGACTTACTATCCTCTCCCCTATGATAATTTATTGAACAAGCTAAATCATTAACATCCAATGATTTTCCATTATGCCATTCCACACCTTTTCTAACCTTAAAACGCCAGGTTTTAGCATCATCTGACTCAACAGACTCAGCAAGTTCAGGTATTACTGATCCATCTGCGCCTAATTCTACTAAATTATTATAAATTGCATAACCATGTACTAATTCAGAGGTAGCTCCAGTAGATACTGACATATCTAAGATATCAGTTGTTGTTCCAGAACTCATTGCTAACCTAAGAGTACCCCCTTTTTTAGGTGTTGCTGCTAATATAGAAGACGACATACTGGTAGCTGCAGTAATAGTAGCACCCAAAGCAACTGCACCTTGTATGAAGTCACGTCTGCCAATTTTCCCTGAAGAAAATAGGCCTTTTAACTTGTCAATCGAATACACTTTAATCTCCCTATCAAATAAATTTATAGTTAAATCTTAAACAATAAGTCTTAATTTTCAATGATAAATATCAATTCTTAGATAAAAATAAATTTTAATGTAGTTTTAGATAATTATAATTGATCATATTTTAATCATATAAAATTAAATTCAGAAAAACTTTTTTATTTTTATAAATTTATTTTTCTAGTACTTTATTTAACCAATTAGGGTCCATTTCAGGAACAGAAGACAATAAAAGTTTTGTATATTCAGGATGTGGTGGATTAAAGATATCCTTTTTGGACCCTTGCTCAACAACTAAACCTTGATGCATAACCACTACTTCGTCTGCTATTGCTTTAACTGTAGCTATATCGTGCGTAATAAATATGTATGAGATTTTTAATTCATGCTGCAATCTAAGAAGAAGTTTCAATATACCTTCTTGTACTATTTGATCCAATGCTGAAGTTACTTCATCGCAAATAATTAGATCAGGTTCAGCTGCTAAAGCTCTAGCTATACAGATTCTCTGTTTTTGACCTCCAGATAACTCCTCCGGTAGTCGATCGACAAAACTTTCATCCAATTCAATCATGTGAAGAAGTTCTAATACTTTATTAGTATTTTTTTCTTTATTTATTCCATGATAAAAACTTAGAGGTCTTCCAATTATTTCTCTAACTGTATGTCGAGGGTTCATGGAAGTATCAGGTGATTGATAAATCATCTGAATACTTCTTAAATCTTCCTTACTACGATCAGATAATTTTTTTGGTAAAATTCTTTCTTGAAAAATTACTTTTCCTTGTGTTGGTGGAAGTAAACCGGTTATTGCTCTTGCTGTTGTAGATTTTCCAGAACCTGACTCACCTACAATTGCCACTGTCCTTCCTGTTGGAACATTAATATTGATATCTTGAAGGACCTTTGGTCCTGATCCATAAGATGCGCTTACATTTTCAATCCTTAAGATTATTTCCTTACTTTTTTGTTCTTTCTTTTTAATGGATCTAACTGCCCATAACGATTTAGTATACTCTTCTTTAGGTGATTTTAGCATCTGAGAAGTTTTTGCCACTTCAACTGTATCACCATATCTAAGCACTTGAATTCTATCGGCCATTTGTGCAACTACTGCTAGGTCATGAGTTATATATATTGCTGCAGTTTGATGCTCTTTTACTATTGAACGAATTGTAGCTAAAACGTTTACTTGAGTAGTTACATCTAGGGCAGTGGTAGGTTCGTCAAATATTATAAGATCAGGTTTAGATGACATTGCCATTGCTGTCATTGTCCTTTGTAACTGACCACCAGATACTTGATGTGGATACCTCTCTCCAATTTGATCTGGATTGGGTAGTTGCATTTCTTTATAGAGTTGAACAGCATCCTTTTGTAATGTTTCTTTTGTATCAAGTTTATGACTTAATGATGATTCAATTGTTTGATTGATTAATCTGTGCGCAGGATTAAAAGCTGCAGCTGCAGATTGTGCAACATAAGATAACTTTGTTCCCCATAGTTGCTGTTTCTTTTTTTCGCTAAGTTTAGTAAGATCTTTTCCATTAAATATTATTGACCCACTAGTAAATCGACAACCTGTTCTTACAAATCCCATTGCTGCTAATCCAAGTGTAGATTTACCTGCGCCTGACTCTCCAATTAGGCCAAGAACTTCTCCTCTATATAACTGTAAATTTACTCCCTTAATTATGGGATGCCAAATTTCGTCACTAAAGCCCTCAATAGATATATTTTTTATATCAAGTAACAAATCCTTTTTATTATCTTTACTTGATTTCATCTTTTAGACCACTTGTAAGATACAAAAACCAATCAACCACAAAATTTACACCTATTGTCAATATTCCTATTGCTGCTGCAGGCAGTATTGGTGTTAGTGCTGCTGTCATATCGTATGCTGCAAATTGAATTAATTCTGCCGTCTCTCTCACCATAGAACCCCAATCAGCTGTTGGTGGTTGAATACCAACTCCAAGAAAAGAAAGAGATGCAATCATTAAAAAAACATAACAAAACCTTAATCCAAATTCTGCAACTAGAGGTGGTAGGATATTAGGTAATATTTCTTTACTCATTATCCAACCTATTTTCTCCCCTCTTAATTTTGCAGCTTCGACATATTCCATTACAACTATATTCATTCCTACTGCCCTTGATAGTCTGAATACTCTGGTCGAATCTAGAACTGCAATTATAAGAATAAGATTAAGTGCTGTTGAACCAAAAATTGATAAAAGCATAAGTGCAAAAATTAAACTTGGTATAGCCATTAAAATATCAACAAATCTAGCTAGTATTTGGTCAACCCAACCACTTAAAATTGCTGATAATAAACCTAAACCAACCCCAATTAAAAATGCTAGAAAAGTGGTAATAAGTGCAATTCCCATTGTATTTCTTGCACCATATATTAATCGGCTAAATATATCTCTACCTAATCTATCTGTTCCAAAGATATGGACACTATCCCAAGGTGCATATGGAACTTTAAAAATTTCAGCTTCTCCATAAGGCGCCAAAAGAGGTGCGAAAGTAGCTACAAAAAAATAAAAAGTAACTATAATCATTCCTATCCAAGCAGTGACTGGAGCTTTTTTTAAATTAATAATTGCTTTCTCATAAAATGAGCGCCTTATATAAAGATTTGAAACCTCAGCTTTTGCTGAATATTGTATATTTGCTTTTGTCATTTTGGATATAGTAATCTAGGATTTGTAATAATAGAAATTACATCAGCTATGAGATTTAAAAGAATGTAAGTAACCGCAAAAACCAAAGCACATCCTTGAACTACTGGTATATCTCTTTTAATGACAGAATCTACCATTAATTGTCCAATCCCAGGATAAACAAATACAACTTCTACTACTACAACTCCAACAATTAAGTATGCTAGATTAAAAGCTATTATATTAGCTATAGGTGCCCAAGCATTTGGAAGAGCATGTTTAATAATGACTTGAGTTTTTGAAATACCTTTTAATCGAGCCATTTCTATATAGGGACTTGAAAGAAGATTAATAATTGAAGCTCTTGTCATACGCATCATGTGGGCGACTGTTACTAAGGTCAGAGTTAATGCTGGTAAAACTGAAAGATAAATCCTTTCAAAAAAAGGGGTAGAAGAAGTTACATTAGAGAGTGATGGAAAAAATTGGTTAATAGACGCAAGATAAATTATCAATATATAAGCTACAAAAAACTCAGGCATGGATATTGTTGTTAATGCAGAGGCATTGACTGTCCTATCATATATAGAATTCCTGAACAGTGCAGCTGTAATTCCTAATATTAGAGATAAGGGAATAGCAATAATTGCGGTCATTGCAGCAAGAAAAAAAGTATTAAATAAGCGTGGCTTTAAAAGGCTTGAAACTGATCTTGCAGTATTTTGCTGTGGTTGGTTAGCATATGTTGCATTCCGTCCAGAAAAAGTACTTCCCAAATCTCCTTGTATTGCTGATGTTAACCAATTTACATATCTAACATGATACGGTTTATCCAATCCTAATTCTTTTCTAAAAATTTTAACACTTTCTTCGGTTCTAGTTTGACCTAAAACTGATTCCACAAAATCACCAGGTAATAGATTAACTGAGCTAAAAATTATTAAAGTCACAAAAAAAAGGGATATTATTCCCAGCCCAATTCTTTTTAATAATGTTGATATTATTGGATGCAATTTACTCATAAACCTATTTTATAAATAAAATATTACTCATATCAATTTAATTTAAAAGAGTAAAATTACTTTATCTTCTCTACAACACCACCAGATTTAACCCATGCCGAAAAACCACCAGTTAAATTGCTAACTTTTTTAACACCCATTTTTGAGGCTGTTTCTGTTCCTAATGCAGATCTAAAACCACTAGCACAGTAAAAAATGAAATTCTTTTTTTGAGCAAATATTTCTTTATGGTATGGACTTTTATCATCTATAAAAAATTCTAACATACCTCTTGGACAAGATATGGCTCCAGGTATTTTTCCAGACTTTAACAATTCAGTTTTATCCCTTAAATCAATAAATAAAAAATCACTATTGTCTACTAAATCCATGGCTTCATTTGGGCTGATCGACTGGATGGTAGAATTCGCTTCTTTTAGGAGATCTTTTAAAGTTTTATGTCCCATTGATCACTTATTTTCTTCTGCTATAGCTAGTGTTCTATACATTTCTCGAAGCACTGGCTTTTCAATTAATTTTCCATCAACCATTACAAGACCTGTATTAGCCTCTTCGAAAATTTTAGTAATCTTTTTTGCTTTGTCTATTTTTTCATTTGAAGGAGTAAAAACTTTATTTAAATCGTTTACTTGTTTTGGATGTATTGATCCCTTACCTGAAAATCCTAAGTCTCTTGCTAGTATTGCTTGTTCTATATTTCCTTTGGGATCTTCTAAATCCATAAAGGGTCCGTCTATTGCGTCTAAACCAGCGCCAGCAGCAGCATGTACAACTCTTGATCTAGCATAAAGAAGTTGATCCCATGATAATTTACATCTTAATTCAGCAGACATATCTATAAGACCAAAAAAAAGTGTAGATACTCTTTCACTGCTCTTTGCAATGTCATAGGCTCTTTCAAGACCTGAATTTGTTTCAATAATTGGATGAAGTTCACAATTATGACCTCTTTCGTTTAAAAGATCCTCTATTATTTTTACTTCTTCTGCATCATTAACCTTTGGTAGCATTATTGCCGGTGGTGGAAAATCAGTAGAAAGTATTGCTCTAATGTCGTCTAATCCAAAAAGTGATCTTATAGAATTAATTCTTAAAATTACTTCAACATTTTTTGGAATAGTTTGGTTCTGAAAAATACTTAATGCTTTTTCCCTAGCTTCATTTTTATCCTTAGGGGCGATTCCATCTTCAAGCTCAATACATACCATATCAACACCAGATTTAACAGCTTTAGGAAACATTTCAGGCTTAAGTCCTGGTGTAAAAATGAAACTTCTTCTAGGTCTTAAATTTTTTTTTAAATTCATTGGAGTATTCTCATTTTATATTTAAAATAATTTTAATTTCTAATTAACATAATTCAATAACAATATTAAACCTTCGAATATAATAAACTATAATTATAATTAAAAAAAATATTTATTTTTATTTCAATTGCTTATGTTTTATAGGAACTTTTATGTAACTTGTTCCGTTATCTTCCTCAGGAGGAAGATTTCCAGCCCTCATATTTACCTGAATAGAAGGTATCATTAATTCTGGAGCAGGCAATGTTTTATCTCTTTCAGTTCTAAGTTTTACAAAATTTTGTTCTGAGACGTTATTTCCGATATGTATATTATTTTTCTTTTGATCAAGGACTGTTGTTTCCCAAGCAGGATCCCTTTGATTTGGCATGTAATCATGACAGACAAATAGTCGGGTCTTATCTGGCAAGGTTAATATTCTCTGTATTGATTTATAAAGTTGCTCAGCACTACCACCTGGAAAATCCGCTCTGGCAGTTCCTCCATCAGGCATGAACAAAGTATCTCCAACAAAAACTGCATCACCTATAAGATGAGCCATACAAGCAGGAGTATGACCTGGTGTTGCTATTGTTTTCGATAATATATTTCCTAATTTATATTCATCATTATCAGAAAGTAATTTATCAAATTGGCTACCATCTAACTCAAATTCAGTACCTGCATTGTAAATTTTTCCAAATAATTTTTGTACCTTTATAATTTCTTTTGAGATGCATAATTTTCCTCCAAGCTTTTTTTGAATATAAGGCGCAGCAGAAAGATGATCAGCATGTACGTGAGTTTCTATTAACCACTCAACATCAAGTTTATTTTCATTTATAAAATTAATAACTGAGTCTGCATGCTCAAAATAAATAGTGCCTGTCGAATAATCAAAATCTAGTACAGTATCCAATATAGCGCATAGATTTGTTGTGCTATCGATAACTACATAGCTAACAGTACCAGATTGTTTATGAAAAAAACCTTTTACTATGGGAATTAAATTAGTTTCTAAACTATTCATTAGAGTTTCCTTGATTTAATAATAGTCTTAAGTAAATTTTTATTCAAACATAGAATTATCTTAATTAAAATCTACCATTAATTATATTGAAACGTAGGGTCAATTTACACTTGCTATTTTCAAACTGCTCTTTTAATAAAACCAAGAGGATTACAATAATGTTTGATAGATCAATTAAAATTGCACCTTCTATACTTTCTGCAGATTTTGCAAATTTTGGTAAAGAGTGCGAAGCTATTGAAAATCAAGGATGTGACTGGGTGCATGTAGATGTTATGGATGGTCACTTTGTTCCTAACATCACTTTTGGTCCTGCTATGTGTAAAGCGATACGTCCACATATAAAAACTGTGATGGATGTTCATCTAATGATTTCTCCAGTTGACAGCTATGTAGAAGATTTTGTTAATTCAGGAGCTGATATAATAACTGCTCATGTAGAAGCAACTCCTCATATTCATAGGACAATCCAGTTAATCAAAAGTTTTGGGATTAAAGCAGGTGTTGCACTAAATCCATCTACTCCTGTAGAAAGTATTGAGTACCTCTTAGATATTATTGATTTAGTTTGTGTCATGACAGTCAATCCGGGCTTTGGGGGACAAAAATTTATAGAAAGCCAAGTAGAAAAAGTTTCAAAGTTGAGATCAATGATTGGAGAATTACCGATACATATTGAAATAGATGGGGGTATTACACCAGCTACTGCTCCTCTTGTTGCAAAAGCTGGGGCGGATGTTTTGGTTGCAGGGTCCGGAGTATTTTCTGGTGGTTCTGTTAGTAACCCAGCTAATTATGGTGTAAACATAAATTCTATTCGATTGGCTGCAGAACAATCTTTGAAGTAATAATAGAAAGGAATAAAAATGGCCGCGATACCTCCAGTTTGTGACTTTGATTGGCTAGCACCCGACTTCAATTTAATAGGAGTTGACCAAAAAAAATATAGTTTAGATTCTGTAAAAGGAAAAAACGGAACCTTAATTATGTTTATATGTAATCATTGTCCATATGTTCTCGCAGTATTAGATCGAATTATTCGTGATAGTAAAGATTTAATAGATCACGGAATTGGCGTTGCCGCTATTTCATCAAATGATGTAGAAACTTATCCTGAAGATAGTTTTGAAAATATGATTAAATTATCAAGTGAGAATAGTTTTCCGTTTCCTTACCTTTTTGATGGAGATCAATCAGTAGCAAGAAAATATGATGCGATCTGTACACCTGATTTTTTTGGATTTAACTCTAGTCTGGGTTTACAATACAGAGGAAGATTGGATGCATCAAGAAAAGAAGCTGGACCTAAAGATCTTAGAAGGGATCTTTTTGAAGCAATGTCTTTAGTTGCTCAAACCGGCAAAGGACCAGAAGATCAAATATCTTCAATGGGATGTTCTATAAAGTGGAAAAATTAATTTAAAAAGATTTTATTTAATCAAATAAAAAACTATTGACCGGATAATTAATTTGTAGCTAAATTGTTAAATGGTTTGCTTCTTTATTTTTAAAGAAGCAATTAAAAGGGAATACGGTTAAATACCGTAGCTGCCCCCGCAACTGTAAGTGGGTAGAGTTAGTCCAAAATGCCACTGAATTTTTGGGAAGGCGGATTAAACTCATCGATCCACGAGCCAGGAGACCTGCCATAACTTTCACCTACCTTAGGTACGGGGTGTGCTTAATGGGCGGTTTTCCGTAAAGGTGGAATTCAACCTTTGCGGTAGATCATTCTTCCGCATTAACTTAAGTGACTTTAAAGTCATAAATAACGTGGAGGTAATATGTCCATTTTAAAAAAATTTTCTTTTACATTATTTATATTTTCATTTGCTACAAAAATTTTATCTCAAGATTTTGTTTTGGATCAAATTACTGTATCAGCAAATAAAATTAACACACCAATCAGTCAAACTGGTACTAATATTTCAATTATTAATAAAGATGCGATTGGTGAGAGTACTGGCAACTTCTTTTCTGAAATTATTGATAATGCAACTGGTGTAACAGTTTACCAATCTGGACCTGTTGGAACAATTACTAATATTTACACAAGAGGATTTGGAAATAAATATTCAAAAATATATTATAATGGAATAGAAATGTCAGATATAACTGCACCTCAAGTGACACCTGAAGTTAGAGGCATTACGAGTAATAATCTTAATAAAATTGAAATACTTCAAGGCAGTCAATCAGCTCTTTATGGATCTGAAGCTATAGGAGGGACATATTTTCTTGAAAGCGAAAAAATTGGACAAAGTGGTAATGAAACAAATGTTGGACTCGAGTATGGTAGTTACAATACTAGAAAGTTTAATTTTTCTACAGGCAGGAAATATGAAAATGGTTTCATTTCATTGAGCTATTCAAATTATCAAACTGATGGATTTACAGCATTAGAAAAAGATATTGCTAATCCAGAAGATGACGGATTTTCAAGTTCTGAAATTTTAATTAATTCAGAAACGGACCTTAAAAATGGAACAAAATTAAAATTTAATATTTTAAATATTTTAAATAAAGGAGATTACGATAATTCATTTGGAGGGACTCCAATTGAAAGAGATGTAACAGGATATTATTATGACCAAAATTTAAGAGGATTTAACTCTTTAATAGAAACAAGTAGTAATTCTGTTTTACATAAACTTTCATTAAATTCATTAGCTTCTAATAGGACTGAATACACTCCTTTTGGAAATTATGACTATTATGGAACACGAACAAATTTAGACTATCAAGCTCAGCTAAATCCTAGTTTTGGAAATTTTGTTCTTGGAGTTGGTGCAGTAAATGATGTTGCTGATATTGACGATAAAAAGAAAGAAGTCACTACAATTTCCACATTTTCCTCGATCCTAACAAAACCAACTGATAACTCTACTTTTGATATTACTGTTCGTTTAGATAGTCATTCTAAATTTGGAAATAAAACAACTGGCAGAATTGCAGCTACATATAAGCCTACTGAAGATTTAACTTTTAAAGTTGGTGGTGGTACTGGTTTTAGAGCGCCATCACTTTATGAATTATTTACTCAATGGGGTGGTAATTCAAAATTAAAACCAGAGAATAGTACAAATATCGATGCTGGTTTAAACTATGTATTAGTAAATTCAGGATTAGAATTACAGGCAAGCGTGTTTAATACTGAAGTGAAGGACGAAATAATATATTCTTTTTCTGAGGGGTATAGCCAAAGTGTGAATTCTACTAAAAGACAAGGTTTATCAGTAGGTTTTGATTATAAAATATCTGATTTGTCTAAAATAAACTTAAGGTATTCCACCACAACAGATGAGAAAGGAAATAACGTATCCAGAATTCCCAAAAATTCCATTTCATTAAATGGTCAAACTATTTTGTTTGGAAAATTAAGTATTTCAGGAAACTTGAAAGTTGTTCGTGACTTGGAAGAATCTGGGGAGAAGATGGAAGATTATAATTTATTAAACTCTAAACTTAATTATCCATTAACAGACAATACTCAATTAACCTTGAGTGCAGAAAATCTTTTAGATGAGAATTATGAAACGGCTAAAGGATACAGTACATCTAAACGTGCTTTTTACTTAGGATATAATGCGAAATTTTAATATAGTATCGGAAATTACTAAAAATGAAATTTAATTTAGCTATCTCGTTATTGGTTCATGTAGTAATATTTGCATTTTTAAATATTCATAAAAATGAAAAATCAAGTGACGAATTAATTTCGAGTGTTTCTGTTATTAGCCAAAACTATTATGACGCTTTAATCTCTAGGAAACCGGATATAAATCATAATTTAATTCAAAAACAAACAGATGTTATAAAATTAGAAGAAGAATTAGATTTTGATATAGCTAATCCAAATGAAAAATTTATAAATATTGAAAAAAAAGTTCTGGCTAAACTGGATAATGTTGAACTTGATTTATTCAAACAAAATTTAAAATTACCAGAAAATCAAATTCCTAATATACAAAATAAAAATTTATATGAATTTAAATCTTCACATTCAATCCAAGTTTCTGAAAATCATAAACTTGATATTGATAAGTCTATTTTTGAAAGGGAAAAAGGACTAGGATTTAAAGTACCTATTTTACAAAACAGAGATAATTCAACTGAAGATGAAATTATGAAATTCTTTTCAAATAATAAAATCAAATATAGAGATGTTAAAAATTCAAACGCAGATATATTATTTTCTGCAAATAAGTATTTGAAAAAATCAGAAAAAATATTAGAAAATAAAATCAAGTTATCTGGAAATTCTTATTTTAATAAACCAACCAATAGTCCCAATTTGGATGATTTTTCAAATCAACTTGCACGGTTGGCCTCTAATAAGATTATAAAAGAATTGGTATTTAGAAAATACGATCAAACAAATCAAAACTATAAGCAAACAAATACAAATGTTAAATCAAATACAGTACAACAAAACAACAGTCAGGTAGCAAAATCTCTAAAAGAATGGGGCAATTTGATTTTGGTAGTTATAAACTCTAAAATCAAATATCCAAAAATTGCCTTAAATAAAAACATAAGTGGGCAAGTTTTAGTGAGATTGAAAATCTCAACTAAAGGTAATCTAAAAACAATAAAAATTCTGAAATCTTCAGGTTTTTCTATTCTTGATAATGAAGTGTTAAGAGCTATAAAGACAACAAATTATTTTCCATCAGCACCCAAACCTCTTGATAGTAAGAATTATACTTTTAAGTTACCTGTTAAATTTGAAATATAGATTGTAATTTAATTTGCTAATTCAAACTAATATACAAAAATTTTTATTATTCTGAGAATTTACGTTCCACAGAAAGTTTGGGTAACTTCTTCATTTGGTAATGGAACAAAGGTTAAGGGATCATCAAAACTTCTTATTTTTTTTGGTTTATTCAATTCATTTAAATAATTAGTAAGTATTTTCCTATCATTTGTTTCTATCACTTTATTTAATATTTTTTCTACTAAATGATTACGAGGAATTATGGAGGGATTATTTTTTAAAATAATCTTGATACTGTCTTTTTTGTTTTTATTTTCAGAACTTAATCTATCTATCCATTTATGGTACCAATCAGATGATTTTATTTTACTTAAGATTTGAAAGTTTTTTGAAGATGTATCTGTTTTATTGTCATCATTTTCAAGTAAAAAGGATAGAGAATAAAAAGAATTATTAAAATCTAGTTGTTGGTTTTGAAGTAGATTTAAGAATTCTTCAATGAGAATTTTATCTGTTTTCTTATGATTTTCTATTCCTAATTTTAGACACATGTTTGAAATCCAATTACTTTCATATAATGTAGCAAATTCACCTAAGATTTCCTCGGCGCTCTTTATAGATTTATCTATGTTTTTATTTAATAATGGTAGTAGGGTTTCAGCAAATCTTGTTAGGTTCCATAACATTATATTTGGCTGATTTTTGTAAGAATATCTACCTTGATAATCTATTGAACTAAATACCTTATTATAGTCAAAAGCATCCATAAATGCGCATGGTCCATAGTCTATTGTTTCACCAGATAAGCATGTGTTATCAGTATTCATAACACCATGAATAAATCCTACACTCATCCATTTACTTATTAAGTCAGCTTGGGATTTAATAATTTCCATCAAAAAACTTTCATAAATATTTTTTGAAGATAATGAAGATTGAAAATTTCTTTTGATAATATAATCTGATAGGATTTTTATTTCTTTTGTCATTTGTCTTGCTGCAAAATATTGAAATGTACCAACTCTAATATGGCTACTGGCTGTTCTTACCAAAATTGCGCCAGGTAATATTTTTTCTCTTATTACTTTTTCCCCAGTTGTAATTGCTGCAAGACTTCTTGTAGTAGGTACATTAATCGAATTCATATATTCTGAGATTATGTATTCTCTCAATACTGGTCCAAGAGTGGCTCTCCCATCACCTGATCTAGAAAAAGGTGTTTTTCCAGATCCTTTAAGATGGATATCTTTCAAATTACCTTTCTTATCTTTAACCTCTCCCAAAAGAATCGCTCTTCCATCTCCAAGTTGAGGCACAAATGATCCAAATTGATGTCCAGCATATGCTAGTGCAATTGGTTTAGAGTCTTTAATTAAATTTTGTCCAGAAAGAAATTGAATGCCATCTCTTTTCATTAACCAAGAATAATCTAGGTTTAGTTTCTCTGAAAGCTTTTGGTTAACTAAAAAAAGACCCACATCGGGCATTTTCTCTGGTTTCACCCTCTTAAAGAATGTTTCTGGTAATGAATTATAGGAGTTTTCAAATTTTACTTTTGAATGATTTTCCATTTCAAACTAAGTAACGGTTTATTTATAGTCTCAATATTTATCTAGTGTATTTCTAAATTTATCAACTATTTCGTCTATATGTTTTTTTTCAGAAATAAACATAGGTGCTACAATTCCAGAATCCCCTGTGAACTTAACATGTAAACCGTTCCAGAAAAGATCTTTCTGCAACTTTCCCCCACATTTTCCTGGATTTTCATCCATATGCATTTCCACTCCTGCCATTAAACCAATTCCTCTTACATCTTTTACAAGTTTGTGGTCACTAAGTGAGAAAATACAATCTAAAAAATATGGAGACAAATCATTAGCTTTTTCAAAAAGTCCCTCTTCTTCATAAATTTTAAGTGAAGCTAAACCCGCAGCACATGCAGCAGGATGACCAGAATATGTATAACCATGAAAAAACTCAATTGCATTTTCATTTGCGTTATCAGTTACGGCTTCATATATCTCATCTCTTACACATACTGCACCCATAGGCATTGAACCATTTGTTAGTGCTTTTGCCATAGTCATAATATCAGGCTTTACATTGAATTTATCTGATGCAAAATTAGTTCCCATACGCCCAAAACCAGTTATAACCTCATCAAAAATGAGAAGAATACCATTATCATCACAAATTTCTCGGAGTCTTTCTAAATAACCTATTGGTGGAACTAATGTTCCTGTAGAACCTGCTACGGGTTCTACTATACATGCAGCTATTGTCTGACCCCCGTAGGTTTGTACGAACCTATGCAAATCATTTGCTAGTTCCCTACCATTTTTAGGTTGACCTTTAACGCAGAGCTCTTCGCCAGTCCATGTATGCCTCATCATAACAACACCAGGCATTACTATAGGAAAGGTTTTTCTATTGTTTACCATTCCCGAAAGAGAAACCCCCCCCATATTTACTCCATGATATGCTCTCTCTCTACTAACAAATCTATGTCTATTTTCTCCAATTGCAGAATGATAGGCCATTGTTATTTTTAATGCAGTATCAACTGCTTCAGATCCAGAATTTACAAAAAATACATGGTTAAGACCTTCAGGTGTAAGTTCAGATACTCTATCTGCTAATTTAAAACTTTCTTGATGACTAGTTCCAAAAGGTGAAGTATATGTATTAATTTTCATCTGTTCGTGGACTGCCTCAATTATTTTTGGGTGGCAATGTCCTGCTGGGCAGCAAAAAAGGCCTGATGATCCATCAATTACTTTAGATCCCATGTGATTATCCATGTAGACACCAGAAGCTTGGCTTATTAATCGTGGATTTGCTTTAAAACCCCTATTATCCGTAAAGGGCATCCAATGATTTTCTAGTGAATTTCTGTTTACATTATATGCCATTATTTTCCCCCAAAATATATTTAATTAAATAATTGCAGATATTGTCTATATTATAATTTACTAAATTTATATTTACTAGTAGATTTCTCGTTTTAAATTAATTTTTTGAGTATATAATGCTATTTGATAAGCTAAACAAATAATTCCAGCAGTAATTTCTATAACTTAATATGAATTATATCCAAAGAATTCGGTCCCGAGCATCGAAAGTTCCTAAAAGAATAATTTTAAGTGAAGGAACCGACGATAGAGTAATATTAGCTGCAATTGAAGCTATTGGTGAAGGATTTGGTGAAATGACTTTGCTAGGGTCAAAGGATATTATTAATCAAAAGTTGTTAAATTTCACCTCTGCATTAGAAAAAACTGAACAAAATGAAATTTCTTCAAAAATTAATATCTTAGATCCTATAAATTCTGATTTAATAGAAGAATTTGCAAAAGCTTATTTAAAGTGTCGGGAAAAAAAAATAATTAAAATAGATGATGCTCTAGAAATTGTAAAAAATCCTTTGGTGTTTGCTGCTCTTTCAGTTCACCTTAATTATTCAGATGGCACTGTAGGAGGAGCGATATCAACGACTTCTGATACAGTTAGGACAGCCTTAAATATAATTGGTTTAAAAGAGGATAAAAGGAAGCTTTCAAGTTTTTTTCTTATAGATTGTGATGAATGTCATCATAAAAGAAAGGAAACATTTATTTTTGCAGACTGTGGAGTGGTAATTAATCCATCTGTAGAAGATTTAGCTAACTCAGCTATAGTGTGTAATGACTGGTTTAGTGAGCTAGTAGGTGATAAACCAGTAGTAGGAATGCTATCATTTTCAACTTTGGGTAGTGCTAGACATCCTCTAGCTAATAAGGTTATAAGGGCCAAAGAACTTGTACTTTCAACTAGGCCTGACATTAATATTGAAGGGGAATTACAATTCGATAGTGCTTTTGATCCCCTTGTTGCCGATAAAAAATCAAACAATTCAAAAATTTCTGGAAGTTGTAATGTGTTTATTTTTCCAAATTTAGATACTGCTAATATAGCATATAAAATAGCAGAAAGAATGGCTGGTGCGGTTGCAATTGGTCCAATATTAGATGGATTAAAAAAACCGGCGAACGATGTATCCCGTGGTTGTAACTATAAGGATATAGTTAATGTTATAGCCATTACTAATATTCAAGCTCAATTAGGTATGTCTTGAATAGCAACTTATTTCTATTTATGTTAATATTCATAAAACTGGAGAAATGAATGAAAGATATTGTAAATACTTTAGAAGAAAAAGATCTGCCTGAATTAAATAAATTTGATTGGCAAGATCCACTTCACCTAGACAAAAAATTATCTGACAGTGAAAGGTTATTGGTAAAGTCAGTAAGGGAATTTGCTAATAAATACCTCGTTCCAAAAGTTGAAAAAGCTTTTCAAACTGAGCATATTGATCGTGATATAATTAAGTCAATGGGTGACATGGGATTACTAGGCTCCACAATTCCAGAAGAATATGGTGGAATTGGTGCTAACTATGTTTCTTATGGCTTAATAGCTAGAGAAATAGAAAGGGTTGATTCTGGATATCGATCTATGATGTCTGTTCAGTCAAGTTTGGTTATGTACCCTATTTTTGCCTATGGCTCTGAAGAACAAAAAGAAAAGTACTTAAAAAAGTTGGCCTCTGGTGAATTAATAGGATGTTTTGGACTAACTGAATCTAATGCAGGTTCTGATCCCAGTAGCATGTCAACAAAGGCTGATAAAGTTTCTGGCGGCTATAAAATTTCTGGAGAAAAGTCTTGGATTTCTAATAGTCCCATAGCTGATGTTTTCGTTATTTGGGCAAAATCCTCTGCCCATAAAGGAAAAATTAAAGGATTTATTCTTGAAAAAAACACACCAGGTTTATCAGCACCTACTATCGATGGAAAATTAAGTCTAAAGGTTTCTGTTACTGGAAAAATTGTAATGGATGAAGTATTTGTAAAGGAGGATTCGATTTTACCAAATGTTGAAGGTTTAAAAGGTCCATTTGGTTGTCTAAATAGGGCGAGATATGGTATTTCATGGGGAGTGTTGGGTGCTGCAGAGTTTTGCTGGCACATTGCAAGACAATATGGTTTAGATCGCTTTCAATTCAAAAGACCACTTGCACAAAACCAACTATTTCAAAAAAAATTAGTCGATATGCAAACAGAAATCACTCTTGGTTTGCATTCAGTTTATACATTAGGTCAATTAATGGATGATGGTAGTGCAAGTCCTGAATCAATTAGTTTATTAAAAAGAAATAACTGTGGAAAAGCTTTAGATATAGCAAGACTATCAAGGGATATGTTAGGTGGGAATGGTATAGATATTTCGTATGGTGTAATGCGACATCTTATAAATTTGGAAACAGTTAACACTTATGAAGGAACACATGATATTCATGCCCTTATTTTAGGAAGAGCTCAGACAGGTCTTCAGGCTTTCTTTTAAAATTTTATTTAAAGGCTAATTACAATTTTTGTTTTGAAATAATAAAACTTTGTAGTTAAAATATACATAATTGAATTTATTTCACACTCTGTAAATGGGGGGCATGATGTCAGAGTTACCAAAGTATTCAAAAGTTGTTATTATTGGTGGGGGTGTAGTAGGTGTTTCTTGTCTCTACCATTTAGCTAAATGTGGAATTTCAGATCTTTTACTTATTGAAAAAAATGAGCTAACTGCTGGTAGTACATGGCATGCAGCAGGTAATGTACCTACCTTTTCTTCTTCATGGGCTATTATGAATATGCAAAGATATTCAACTGAATTATATCGAGGACTCTCAAAAGCAGTTGATTACCCTATGAACTATCATGTTACAGGTTCAGTTCGGCTAGCACACTCTAAAGAAAGGATGATGGAATTTCAAAGGGCAAAGGGAATGGGTGTTTATCAGGGAATGGATATTGACGTTATTGGATTATCTGAATTAGAATCTAAATATCCATTTATTGAAACACATGATTTAAAAGGTGCACTATATGATCCGAACGATGGTGATATTGATCCGGCCCAACTAACTCAAGCACTTGCCAAAGGCGCACGTGATTTGGGAGCAAAAATAGTACGTTTTTGTTCTGCTACTGGAATTTTAAAGAACAAAAAAAACTGGTTAATTGAAACAGTTAAAGGCAGTGTTGAGTGTGAAATAATAGTTAACGCAGCAGGTTATTACGCTAAAAGAGTAAGTGATTGGTTTATTCCTTTTGGAGGAAGGTCAATTCCAATGGCTGTAATGAGCCATCAATATTTATTGACTGAACAAATACCAGAGTTAGTTGAAAGATCGGAAAAAGTAGATTCTAAACTTCCTTTGCTTAGGGATGTAGATAGCAGTTATTACTTGAGACAGGAAAAAAATGGACTTAATTTAGGTCCATATGAAAGAAATTGTAAGGTACATTGGCAAAATAAAGATGATCCTTTACCAGACGATTTTAGCTTCCAGTTATATCCTGATGATCTGGAGCGCTTAGAGTGGTATGTAGAAGACGCTATGAAGCGTGTTCCTATCTTGGGAAAGGCGGGAATTTCAAAAGTTATAAATGGACCAATACCTTACACTCCAGATGGTAATCCATTAATAGGTCCTTCTCCAGGTCTCAGAAATGTTTACGAAGCTTGTGTTTTTACTTTCGGGATTGCCCAGGGTGGAGGCGCTGGAAAGGTTTTATCAGAATGGATTACAGAAGGATATACTGAATGGGATATGTGGTCTTGTGACCCTAGAAGGTTCACGGATTATACAGATAGTGATTATTGTGCAGAAAAAGCCATTGAGGTTTACGGACATGAGTATGCAATGCATTTTCCTTTTCATTCTTGGGCAGCTGGTAGAAATAAAAAATTGTCCTCAAATCATCAAAAAATTTTAAAAAATGGTGGCCAAATGGGCGCTTATAATGGTTGGGAGCGTGCAAACTGGTTTGCAAAAAATGGTGATGATACTTCTGAAAAATCTACCCAAACTTGGAATAGAGAAGGACCTTGGTTTACAAGAGTTAAAGAGGAATGTTTAGCTGTCAATAGGAGTGTAGGAGTGTTAGATTTACCAGGTTTCTCAAGATTTAGGGTTGAGGGATCTGGTGCTTCAGAATTCTTATTAAGTAAAATTTCTGGTAGCTTACCATCTATAGGCAGAATGAACTTGGCATATTTTCCTGATGAGCGTGGCCGTGTTTTAACAGAAATGTCAATTATGCGTCATGATGTAAACAAATTTACTTTAATAACAGCCGGAGCTGCTCAATGGCATGATAGCGAAATTTTACAATCTGGCCTCAAGAAAATTCAAAATGTTGAAGTTTCAGATATAACTAATGATTGGTCATGTTTGATTGTGACAGGTCCTAAATCAAGAGATCTGATGAGTAGGATTTCAAATGCTGATTTAACTTTGCCATGGTTGTCTTTGCAAAATACATCGATAGGAAATAAGCACATTTTATTAGCAAGAGTAAGCTACGCAGGCGAATTGGGCTGGGAAATTCATGCTAAGATAGAAGATATTTCTTTAATCTATGATAAAGTTTTAGGGGCAGGAGCAACACCTTTTGGAATGTATGCACTTGATAGTCTAAGAGTTGAAAAAGGGTATAGAGCTTGGAAGGGGGATCTTTCAACGGATTACAGTCTTTTAGAAAGTGGATTAGAAAGATTTATTAAATTTGATAAAAAAGAAATTTTCCCAGGTAAGCAGTCTTTATTAAAAGAAAAACAACGCGGTTCAGTGAAAAAATTTGTTACTATGATAATTAAAGAAAATGAATGTGACGCTCCTTATATGTCAACTATTTGGCATGAAGGAAAAATCATTGGTGAGGTCACTAGTGGAGCATATGGACATCGCGTAAATGCTTCAATAGCATTAGGTATGGTAAATACTGATTTGGCTATATCTGGCAAAAACGTTACTGTCGATATATTTGGTAATGAATATCCTGCTACTATTCAAAACCCAGGCCCTTTATGGGATCCACAAAATGAAGCCTTGAAAATATGAACATACCAAAAAAATCAAGAGCAATTATAATTGGTGGTGGAGTTTCTGGTTGCTCTGTAGCTTATCATTTAGCTAAATTAGGTTGGAAAGATATCATTCTTCTTGAAAGAAAAAAACTGACATGTGGAACAACTTGGCATGCTGCAGGTCTTATTGGGCAATTGAGAAATTCACAAAATATGACAAGATTAGCTAAATATTCTGCTGATCTTTATGTCAATCTTGCTACTGAAACAGGTATTGAAACTGGAATGAGGCAAACTGGATCAATCACTGTAGCACTTACTGAAAGTAGGAGTGAAGAATTAAAAAGACAAGCAGCACTAGCTAGGGCATTTAATGTAGAAGTTCATGAAATAAGTCCCCATGAGATTAAAGAAAAATATCCCATATTAAATACGGAGGATGTTATTTCAGGTGTTTTTTTGCCGAAGGACGGTCAAGCAGATCCTGCTAATATTGCCCTTGCTTTAGCAAAGGGTGCGAGAAACATGGGTGTACAAATTTTTGAAAACATTAAAGTTGAAGATGTAATCATTAATGATGACCATGCTAAAGGAGTTCAATACTCTTTGGAAAATGGAGAAACTCAAACTATTTTTTCAGATGTTGTGGTTAACTGCGGAGGAATGTGGGCTAGGGAATTAGGACTAAAAAGTGGTGTAAACATTCCATTACATGCTTGTGAACATTTTTATATTGTTACAGAACCAATTGATAATCTTAAGCAGCTACCGGTACTAAGAGTACCTGATGAATGTGCATATTATAAAGAAGATGCTGGAAAGATGATGTTGGGTGCATTTGAAAATAAAGCAAAAGCTTGGGGAATGGAAGGAATACCAGATGACTTCTGTTTTGATCAACTTCCTGAAGATATAGATCACTTTGAACCTATACTGTCTCTCGGCTTAAAGAGAATGCCAATATTAAATAATGTAGGTATAAGAACTTTTTTTAATGGTCCAGAAAGTTTTACCCCAGATAATAGATATTATTTGGGAGAAGCAAATACTTGCAAAGGTTATTGGGTTGCAGCAGGTTATAATTCTATAGGAATAATTTCTTCTGGGGGAGCAGGAATGGCTTTAGCTCAATGGATTAATGATGGTTCTCCTCCCTTTGATCTTTGGGAAGTAGATATAAGGAGAGCAGAACCTTTTCAAATTAACCGTAATTACTTAAGAGAAAGAGTAACAGAAAGTTTGGGCTTACTATATGCAGATCATTATCCTTATCTTCAGCCTAAAACCAGTCGAAACATAAGACGCTCTCCTTTTCATAATTATTTAAAAGATTTAGGTGCAGTATTTGGTGAGGTAGCAGGTTATGAAAGAGCTAATTGGTTTTCTTATCGCAATCAAAAGCCAGAATACGAATATTCATGGGGGAAACAAAATTGGTTTGAGAATCAAAAAAAAGAACATCAAGCAGTGAGACAGAATATTGGTATTTTTGATATGTCGTCTTTCGGGAAAATAAGAGTAGAAGGAGAAGGTGCGTTAGATTTTTTGCAAACAATTTGTACTGCACAAATAAATATTCCAATAGGTAGAATTGTTTATACGCAAATGCTAAACAACAAAGGTGGGATTGAAAGCGACCTTACAGTATCACGCTTGGGTGAAAAATCTTTTTTACTAGTTGTTCCTTGTGCCACTTTGCAAAGAGATTTGTCTTATTTAAATAGGGAAAACAATTCCGATAAAGTTATCATTTTTGATACAAGCTCTGCTGAAGGTGTGCTTTCTATAATGGGACCTAACTCAAGGAAATTACTAGAAGCTGTTTCTCCTAATAACTTTAGTAATTTGTCTCACCCATTTGGAACTTGGAAAAATATTGAGATTGGATCAGGTTTAGCCAGGGCACATCGGGTAAGTTATGTAGGTGAACTTGGTTGGGAAATTTATATTAGTTCTGATCAGTGTGCTCATGTTTTTGAAGAAATATGGAAACTTCAAAAAGAGTTCAATTTTAATATGTGCGGAATTCATGCTTTAGATAGCTGTAGAATTGAAAAAGCTTATCGACATTTTGGTCATGACATAACAGATGAAGATCATGTAGTTGATGCTGGCCTTTGTTTTACGGCAGACTTGTCAAAAACTTATTTTAAAGGGAAAGAAGCAATTCTTAAAAAAAGAAAAATTGGTTCAAGTAAGAAAATGTTACAATTTAAATTAAATGATCCTACCAAAATGATTTATCATAATGAACCAATTATACGAGAGAATAAAATTGTTGGATATTTAACCTCAGGTAATTATGGTCATACTTTAGGTGGTTGTGTTGGTTTGGGATATGTAGATTGCAAAGATTTACCTAATGAAGAAATTCTATCTTTTGAATATAAAGTTGATGTTGCTGGAGAAATTGTTCCTGCCAAAACGAGTTTGAGATCTATGTATGACCCTAGATCTGAAAGAGTTAGAATGTGATATGAATACTGATTTACCGAACAAAGGAGCTAAAAAAAGATCTGGAGGAAGAAGTGCCAGACAAGCTTTAAGATCAGCACCTCTTGCTAAAGAATTACGTCCTGTAAATCCAGGCTTAATAGGTGGTACATATAATCCACTAACACAAGAAGAGATTTTAAGAATTCATAATTCAGTTCTTCAAGTTCTAGAGGAAATAGGTCTTGCGGATGCTCCTGAAAGTGGTGTTAAAGCGATGACTTCTGTAGGTGCAGTTTTAGGAGAAGATGGGAGATTGAGATTTCCAAGATCCTTAGTTGAAGATACCTTATCTTTTGCAGCCAGAGATTTTGTACTTCATAGCCGTACCAACAGTAATAACTTGTTATTAAAAAAAAATAGAGTTCATTATGGTACTGCTGGTGCCGCAGTACATGTTGTTGATTTGGAAACTAATGAATATAGAGATAGTACAGTAAAAGATTTATTTTCAGCAGCAAAATTATCTGATCATCTAGATAATATTCATTTTCTGCAAAGACCAATGGTTTGTAGGGATATTACTGATAATTTTGAAATGGATTTGAATACTGTTTTTGCATGTTGTGCTGGAACAAGTAAGCATGTAGGAGTATCATTCACAGAGGCTTCTTATGTTAAACCAATAATGGAAATGGTACATATATTAGCTGGTGGTAAGAATTCATGGCTTGAAAAACCTTTTATATCAAATTCAAATTGTTTTGTAGTACCACCTTTAAAATTTGCAACGGAAAGCTGTTTAGTAATGGAAGAGTGCATAAAATCTGGAATGCCAATTCTTCTTTTATCTGCAGGCCAAGCTGGAGCAACTGCTCCTGCTCCTATTGGGGGTGCAATTGTGCAAGCAGTAGCTGAATGTTTAGCTGGATTAATATACGTAAATTCAATAGAGAAGGGTTATCCAGCTATTTTTGGAACCTGGCCTTTTGTTTCAGATTTGAGAACTGGAGCGATGTCTGGGGGATCAGGTGAGCAAGCACTTCTTACTGCGGGGTGTGCACAAATGCATAGATTTTATAACCTTCCAGGTGGAGCGGCTGCAGGAATAGCTGACTCAAAATTACCTAATATGCAGGCAGGTTGGGAACAGGCAACATCAAACGTTATGGCTGGATTAGCTGGCCTCAATTTAGTTTATGAGTCTGTAGGAATGCATGCATCACTGCTTGGATTTTGCTTAGAGAGTATGGTTCTTGGAGACGACTTACTAGGACAAGCATTAAGATGTGTAAAAGGGATTGAAATTACAGATTCTAGTTTAAGCTTTGAAACCATGAAAGAGATTTGTTTAAATGGGCCAGGTCATTACCTGGGTCATAATCAGACCTTAAGTTTGATGCAAACAGAATATATTTACCCAAATTTAGGAGATAGAACTAGTCCAAAAGAATGGGCAGAAAATGGAAAACCAGACCTTTTATTAAAAGCAAAAGAAAAAACTAAAGATTTACTTTCTACTCCAATTAAAGATGAATTGCATCCTTCATTAAGAAAAGAAATAAATCAAAAGTTTCCTCTACATTTGAAAATTTAGAGTTTTTCTAACCCTTTATTCTATAGCCCGTTTTAAAAATTAAACCAATTATTGCTAAGCATATAAATAGAAAAACTACAATAAAACTTAGTGAAGTAAAGAGGTCTATGTCTGATGTCCCAAAAAAACTCCATCTAAAACCATTTATTATATAAAAGATTGGATTAAATTTTGTTATAAGCTGCCATAATTCTGGTAGCATTGATATGGAATAGAAACTTCCACCAAGAAAAACCAAGGGTGTTATAATTATCAAAGGAATTAATTGGAGCTTTTCAAAATTTGTAGCCCATATTCCAATAATGAATCCAAAAAGTGAAAAAGTAATACTTGTTATTGCCAATAACAAAAGCATTAATAAGGGATGTTTAATATTAAAATCTACAAATATTGTTGATGTTAATAAAATTAATATGCTAATTAATATCGATTTACTAGCAGCTGCTCCTGCATACCCAATAACTATTTCATATGCTGAAATAGGGGCCGACATCAATTCAAAAATAGAACCATTATATTTTGGTAAATATATACCAAATGCTGCAAAATTAACACTTGTAGTCATTACAGAAAGCATCACTAGACCAGGGATAATAAAAGCCCCATAGGACACAGTATCAATCGTCGATATTTTACTTCCTATGGCAGCACCAAATACAACAAAATATAGTGAAGTAGAAAGAACAGGAGCTAAAATACTTTGCATTATTGTTCTTAATGCCCTTGCCATTTCAAATTTATAGATTGCTTTAATTGAATTTAAATTCACTTTTCATCTTCTAATTAATAATATCTAAAAAAATATCTTCTAATGAACTTTCTTCAGTCTTTATATCAATAATAGGTATTTCTAGTTCTGATATAACTTTCATTATATTTGTGATGTTAACGTCTTTTTGGTTTTTTAATTTTTTAATAACTAAGCAAAGATTATCATCAGTAATGAAGCTATCAAAAGCTCTTATTTGTTTTGGAATTTTATATATCTTTTTTCCAAATTCTATAATAATAGTTTTCTCTCCAAATTTATTAATTAAATTTTCTTTGTTTTCAACTAAAATTAATTCCCCTTTATTTAGTATGCCTATTCTATCGGCAATAGTCTCTGCTTCCTTGATATAATGTGTGGTTAATATAACTGTAACACCGCTTCTCTTTAAATTAAGTATCATCTCCCACATTTCTTTCCTAAGTTGAATATCTACTCCCGAAGTAGGCTCATCTAAAAAAAGAATTTTTGGATTATGGGATAGTGCTTTAGCTATAAGTACTCTTCTTTTCATCCCTCCAGATAAGGTAATTATTGGAGAATCTTTTTTATCCCAAAGCTTCAAAGATTGAAGTACTTTCTTTACATGGTTTTCGTCTGGTTTTTTTCCAAATAGTCCTCTCGAAAAATTAACAGTATTTAAAACGCTTTCATAATTTTCTAGAGGAAATTCTTGTGGAACTAGTCCAATCAATGATCTTGTTTTTTTATAGTCTTTTATAGTATCAAAATTTGAAACTTTTATTTCTCCACTTGTTTGTTTTGTTAATCCACATACTGATGATATAAGGGTAGTTTTTCCAGCTCCATTAGGTCCAAGTAGAGCAAAAACTTCTCCTTGTTTTATATCTAAAGAGATATTAGAGAGAGCATAAAAATTATCAGGGTAAATTTTATTTAAATTTTTTACTGAAATCATTAATCAAACTTTTAATCAAATTGGAAATGGAAACTCTCTATGTACTTTATCCAATTCATTCAACACTTCAGTTGATAACTTTGTATCTAAACCATTTATAATAGTCTTCAATTGTTCTTTGGTAGTTGCCCCAAAAATAATTGATCCCATAAATGGTTTTTGATCACAATATGCAAGAGCTAAATGCACAGGGTTTATTTCATATTTTTTGGCTATGCTTAAATAGTTTTGTACCGCTAACAAAGACCTTTGATTAAATCTTCCCATTAATCCTGGAGAAGCTTGAAGTCGTGAGTTATCTGGTACTTTTCCATCTTGATATTTACCAGTTAATAAACCCGCAGCTAATGGAGAATAAGCTAGTAAGCTTACATTTTCGTTATGACTTACTTCAGCCAAATCAGTATCATAGAATCTACAAAGAAGACTATATTCATTTTGAATAGATACCACACGTTCGAAATTATTCTCATTTGCAATCTTAAGAAACTGCATTGTACCCCAAGCTGTTTCATTTGATAAACCAATGGTTCTTATTTTTCCTTCTGTAACTTTCTTTGAAAGAAAATCTAATATATCAAATATATCTTGTTTAATTTTTTTTGTATCTTGGTGAATAGGGTTATAATTCCAATTTTGTCGAAAGTGATAAGATCCCCTATTAGGCCAGTGCAGTTGGTAGAGGTCGATATAATCAGTTTTAAGTTTTTTTAAACTATTAGTTAATGCCTCCTCCATTGTGCTTTTATTGATAGCTTGTCCATTTCTTACAGTTTTGTTTCCTATTCCAACAACTTTAGTAGCAATAATTATATCGTCTCTTTTTTTTCGTTTGTTTATCCAATTACCTATTATTTTTTCTGTATTACCAGCAGTTTCTTTTCTTAATGGGTTTGTAGGGTACATTTCAGCTGTATCTACAAAATTTATTCCATTTTCAATTGAAAAGTCTAATTGCCAATGTCCGTCATCTTCTGATGTCGCCTCCCCCCAGGTCATTGAGCCTAAACAATAACTAGATACTTCTAAATCACTTTGACCAAGTTTATTAAATTTCAAGTTATTCCTCCCAAATTTTATTCAATAAAATTTTCTTTTTGATTTGTTTATTACTTTCACCCAACTTAGGTGCTAGTTTTTTAATATTTAATTTAAAGTTATTAAACGATATAGGTGTTCTTAAGAATTTTTCTCCATTAATTGATTTAATCATTTTTCTTGATTTTGTTTGTTTATGGTTTAACGCTTCACTTACGGAATTCACAGTTCCAACGGGTACATTCGCATTTTGTAAAGTGTTAATAATCTTTTCTTTGGTATACTTTTTTAATTTATTCGATAATTTATTTATTAATTGATCTCTATGTCTAATGCGCTTTTTATTAGTTGAAAATTTTTCAGAAATAGCAAAATTCCAATTAAAAGCTTTGCAAAGTGATTTAAATTGCTGATCGTTCCCACAGGCAATGACTATATCACCATTTTTAACTTCAAATAATTGATAAGGAACTATTGAAGGGTGGATATTACCCATTCTTTTTGGTTCTTTTTTATTAAGCAAGTAAGAAGAGGCTTGGTTGGCTAAGACAGCTAGTTGAGTATCGTATAAAGACATATCTATGTAACTACCTGATTGATTACTTGCTTTAGAAAGTAGTGCTGATTGAATAGCCACTACACTATAAAGAGAGGTAAAAATGTCTGCGTAAGCAACACCTGGTTTGATAGGTGGCCCATTTTCTTCACCTGTTATATTCATTATCCCAGCCATAGCTTGAATTATGAAATCATATCCTGGTAATGACGATAAAGGTCCATTTTGGCCAAATCCTGTAATTGAACAATATATTATAGAATTATTAAATTTTTTAATATTTTTATAATCTAATTTATATTTTTTTAAGTCATCAACTTTATAATTTTCTATAATTACGTCAGCTTTTTTTGCTAAAAATTGAACCATTTTAAGCTCACTTTTTTTCTTAAAATTAGCTACAAAAGATGACTTTCCTCTATTAGTACATTTAAAATATGAGCTATTATTATTGACACTATCCTCTCCCCAATTTCTGGTTTCATCCCCTGTTGGGGATTCTACTTTTATAACTTCTGCACCAAGATCTGCTAATATCTGACCAGCCCAAGGCCCCGCTAATACTCTTGCTAGTTCTAAAACTTTTAAACCTTCTAAGGGAGATTTTGCTATTTTCATTTAAAACTTTTACAAAATAAATAGTTGTTAATTTATGTTTTATTATTAAATAAACCTTAGTAAATATCTTTATTTACTTTAATCTACGGCTTAATCATGTTGTAACAAAAAGCTATAGTGATTTCTTTAAGATCAATCAAGGAGTTAAAATGAGAATCTGGTCCTGGATAAGAAAAAAATTTAAAAAATCTGGTTTAGTAGCTATTATACGTCTGGAGGGGGTTATTTCAACTGGTGGCAGATTTGGAGGCGGAATTAATGATCAATCATTAGCGCCTATAATAGAAAAAGCTTTTGAGTTAGGTGGACTTAAAGCTATTGCACTAATTATTAATTCTCCGGGCGGATCACCTTCTCAGTCTTCACTTATTGCTGCAAGAATTATAAGATTATCCAAAAAAAAAGATATACCTGTTTTAGCTTTCTGTGAGGATGTAGCGGCTTCAGGGGGATATTGGTTGGCTTGTTCAGCTAATGAAATTTATGCAGATGAAAATTCTATAGTTGGGTCTATTGGTGTAATATCTGCAGGGTTTGGTTTCCACGAATTCATAACACGACAAGGAGTAGAAAGGCGGGTTTATACCTCTGGAGAAGAGAAAAGTATGCTTGATCCATTCAAACCAGAGAAAAAGGATGAAATAGTTAGACTTAAGGCGATACAAAAAGGGATACATGAAAACTTTAAGAATTTTGTAACTGAAAGAAGGTCAGATAAAATCATTGGAAAAAAAATATTTACTGGAGAGGTTTGGGAAGCTGCTCGTGCTAAAGAGTTAGGTTTAATAGATGGAATAGGGCATTTAGAAACCATAATCGCAGAGAAATTTGGAGAGGATGTAAAATTCAAAAAATTAGAAAGAAAAAGAGGTTTTTTTTCAAAATTTGGTAAAGCATCTATAGATAGTATTTTTGAGTCAATAGAGGAAAAAATAATATTTTCTAAGTTCAAACTTTAAAGAGATTTAATCAAATTTTTATTAGAGGAAAATAATTGTCTAAATTAGCCTTGATTACTGGTGGTGCAAAACGAATAGGGAAGGGTATTGCCCTTTCCCTTGCTCAAAATGGTTTTGATGTTGTAATTCATTATTCTGAATCTAGAAAGGAAGCTGAAGAATTAGTCGCAAAATTAAAAAGTTTTGGGATAGCTGCTTTTTGTATTAAAGCAAATTTGTTAAATGATAATGAAATAACCAGTTTAATTGAAGAAACTACCCAAACTATTGGTAAGCCTATTAACCTATTAGTTAACAATGCCTCAATATTCGAAAATGATAGTCTTATAAGTTTGACTTTAGAGAGTTGGGATAGGCATTTTTTCACAAATCTTAAAGCTCCGGTTTTTTTATCTAAAGAGTTTTCTAAACAAGTTCCAGACCATTTTCTAGATGAAAATAATGAAATTATTGCGAGCTCTAATATAATCAACATTATCGACCAAAAAGTTTTAAATTTGAATCCAAGATTTTTTAGCTACACACTAGCAAAATCAAGTTTATTAAATTTTACAAAAATAGCAGCTCAAGAGTTAGGTCCTAAAATTCGTGTTAATGCAATAGGACCAGGACCAATTTTAAAAGCCAGTCATCAAAGTGAGGAACAATTTCAAAATCAAAGAAAAAGTACATTACTTAAGAGAGGTTCAGATGTTCAGGAAATATCAAGAGCTATACTTTATATTGTTTCATCTCCTGGGCTAACTGGTCAATTAATTACTTTAGATGGTGGGGAACATTTAAAGTGGTAATTTATAAAATAATTTTTTTTGTGCTAAAAAAAGTCATTTAAAATCAATGGCTTAATTTATTTGCACAATTTTTAGGCAACCTTATAAACCATTAGTAAATTAAAGGGTTTTAGAACAGTAAATAATAATTACCAACAGTGTTTTCCACAGAATTCGTGGAAACTTTTTTAGAAGCCAATTCTATGCTAAAATTTTCAAATTTATATTTAAATCATTTTATGATTAATATAATGATAAAAGTTATAGGGTTACTCAATGGCTAATAATCTTACTGGTATAGATCTAATTAAGCATTACCAAAAAGATCTGAGTAATGGCCCAGGCGTTTACAGAATGCTAGATTTTAATCATAATACCTTATACGTAGGAAAAGCAAAAAACTTAAAAAAAAGAGTTTCTAATTATACAAAATATAATGGCCACCCATTAAGAATTCAGCAAATGATTTTTGCAACATCCAGTATGCTCTTTCTTACTACTAAAAATGAAACAGAAGCTCTTCTATTAGAACAAAATTTAATCAAACAACTAAAGCCTAAGTATAATGTTTTATTAAGAGATGATAAATCTTTTCCTTACATTTTTATTTCTTCCGAACACGACTTTCCGAGAATTGAAAAGCATAGAGGACAAAAAAAAAGGAATGGTAAATATTATGGTCCGTTTGCAAGTGCAGGCGCAGTTAATAGGACCCTTAATACTTTACAAAAGGTATTTTTGTTAAGATCATGTACCGATAAAGAGGTAGAGGCTGGGAATCGACCTTGTCTTAATTACCATTTGAAGAGATGTGCTGGACCCTGTGGAGGTAAAATTAGTAAATTAGACTATGCAAAATTAGTAGTTTCAGCAGACGAATTTTTAAGAGGAAAATCAGAGGAGGTTCAAAAGAAACTTTCTGAAGAAATGATTTCAGCCTCAAAAGTAATGAATTTCGAACTTGCAGCTTCTTACCGTGATAGGATTAAAGCAATAACAAAAATTCATTCGATTCAAGGTATTAATCCTGAAAAAATAAAAGAGGCTGATATTTTTGCTCTATACATAGATTCTGGTCAAGCTTGTGTTCAAGTTTATTTTATTAGATATAATCAAAATTGGGGGAATAGAGATTATTATCCAAAAGTTTCTCCCGATATGACTGAATCAGAGATCATGGAAGCTTTTCTAGGTCAATTTTATTTAAATAGAATACCAGCAAAGTTGATTTTAGTATCAAACGAAATAAATAGTCAAACGCTTATGGAAAAGCTATTTACTCAAAAACTTGGAAAAAGTGTTAAAATTATTAACCCTGTAAAAGGAGAAAAAAAAGAATTAGTTTTTGATGGACTAAGGAATGCTAAAGAAAGCCTAATTAGAAAAATGGCTGAAAATACTACTCATAGGAAATTACTATTACAGTTAGCGCAACTTTTGGATCTTAAAAATTCTCCTGAAAGAATTGAAGTTTATGATAATTCACATATTCAAGGTGCTTATGCTGTTGGTGCTATGGTAGTTTCTGGACCAGATGGTCTTATGAAATCGGAATATCGTAAATTTAATATCATGATGGAAGAACTTGAAAATAGGGATGATACTTCTATGATGAAGTATGTATTAACTAGAAGATTTAGGAAGAAAACTCCATCACAAGACTTAAAAATTCCTGATGTAATAGTTTTAGACGGAGGAAAAGGGCAACTATCAGTTATACAGAATTTGCTTATTGAAATTGGCTATGGTGAAATACCTATAATCGCAATTGCAAAGGGCCCAAAAAGAAATTCTGGACAAGAAAGGTTTTATCATCAAAATAATATTCAACTGGAAATTCCCAGTGATCATGCTCTAAGATATTTTCTTCAAAGATTGAGAGATGAAGTTCATAGGTTTGTAATTGGGGCTCACAGACAAAAAAGAAGTAAATCTATTATGAGTACAAGATTAGATGAAATAAGTGGTTTAGGTGGAGTTAGAAGAAAAAATTTGCTTATGAAGTTTGGTTCAACCAAAGAAGTATCCAAAGCCTCAATAGATGAATTACAAATGGTTCAAGGAATATCTAGTAATTTAGCTAAGCAAATTTATAATTTTTTTAATAATTATGATTAGATGAATTATATTGAAGAATGATTAATATTCCAAATTTTCTTACTTCTTTTAGAGTAATTGGTGCTATATTAATTCCTTTGATTATTTTAATTGATTCTAAGGAAATTGGTTGTTTCTTTGTTCTAATCATCTTTATTTTTTGTTCAATTACAGATTTTTTGGATGGCTTTATTGCAAGGAAGTATAATCAAACATCTGAACTAGGTAAAATGTTAGATCCTATAGCTGATAAATTGTTGGTTATTTTGATTTTGTGTTTTTTTACATTAGTATTTAGTAATAAATATGGATTTCTCTTAGGCATTCCAAGTATTTTAATAATTACAAGAGAAATTCTTGTCTCAGGTATTAGGGAGTTTTTCGGCTCCAAAAATAATATTTTTGATGTATTGGTTTTGTCAAAATATAAAACGGCTTTCCAAATGCTAGCAATAATAGTTTTGCTTTTATCTATACAAGATATTATGTACAAAAATTATTTTTATTATTTAGGAATTTTTTTGTTATGGATATCAGCTTTAATTTCGATATATACTGCAGTTGTTTATTTTAAAAAATCACTTACTATTTTGAGAGATTAAAAAATGAAAATTTTATATTTTTCTTGGCTAAGGGAAAAAATAGGCGTTCCATTTGAAGAAGTAGAAGTTAGATCAGAAACTGTAGGCGATTTAATAAAAGAGCTCATAAATCAGGATCACAAGTATGAATTAGCTTTCGAGGATATCAAGTCAATAAGAGTAGCTGTTGACCAGAAAATAATTCAAGATTTTAATGTTTCCATAAAAAATGCAAGAGAAGTGGCTTTTTTTCCTCCAATGACTGGTGGATAAAATGCATCAAACCATAAAAAAATGCTATATCTCAGTTAACGTTCAAAAGGTTGATTTTGATATTAATTCAGAAATTAAAAAAATCAAATCCAACAAAATTATTGGTGGAATTGCTAATTTTACTGGAGTAGTGAGAAACTCAGGTCGAGAAAAAGAAGAATTAGTGTCACTAGAGCTTGAGCATTATCCAGGAATGACTGAAAAGGCAATTATGCTCATTTGTGAAGATGCTCAGAAACGATGGAATTTAAATTTTATTAAAGTCATTCATAGAGTGGGAAGGCTATTTGCAGGAGATAATATAGTACTAGTTCTCACTGCCTCAGCTCATAGAAAAGAAGCATTTAAATCAGCTGAATTCATTATGGATTTTCTTAAAAGTAGGGCACCAATCTGGAAAAAAGAGCATTACAGAACACACAGTTCATGGGTTCAAAGTAAAGAAGAAGATGAATTAATATTAAATGATTGGTAAAAATTGAAACTAAATTGAAATTCCAATTAGAGTAAAGACTAAAATCAAACCAGTATTTCGATTAGACTTAAAGGTTTTAAGTGCAGATTTGGTACTATCAATGTTTAAGTTTTTTACTTGAAGAGTTAAATGAATAAATAAAAAGCTTGTTCCAATGAAGAGAGTAGTTAATCTAAGAAAATTATGATCGGTCATTATTGACACTGTGCTTAAAATAAAAAGACTTAAAAATAATATTATGAAAAGATACAACCAGTATTTTAAATTATTACCAAATAATCTAGCGGTTGATTTTACTCCAATTATGCTATCATCTTTAATATCTTGTAATGCATAGATGGTATCATAAAAAAGTGTCCAGAATATGCATGCAAAATACATAAAGAAAACTTGAATTGATAATTTTTCAAGACTTGCTGAATAACCTACTAATACACCCCAATTAAAAGCTAATCCAAGAAAAATCTGTGGCCACCAGGTAATTCTCTTTGCTAAGGGATAGATTGCGACCAGAAAAAGAGAAAGGCATGCAATAAAAATACTAAACTTATTAAATGTTAATAATATTAAAAAAGCTAATAAAGACTGCACAATCATCCAAATAAAAGCTTTTAATATTGTAACTTGTCCAGATGGTATTGGACGGTTTTTCGTTCTCTCAACTTTGGCATCATATTTTTTATCCAAAATATCATTCCAAGTGCATCCAGCTCCGCGCATTAAAAATGCACCTAATCCACATGCAATTAATAACCATATTTCGTAAAAGGAAATACTTGTGTTTTTTTCATTATAGGCTAGTAATATTCCAAACCAACAAGGTAATAAAAGAAGCCAAGTTCCTGTAGGTCTATCTGCTCGGCTTAGGCGAAGATAAGGAACACTCCAATTTGGGAAATAACGATCAACAAAATTTCCTTCTGAGGAATCTGAAATTTTAAATAAACTATTTTTTAATGAATTCAATTAGATCTCCACAAGTCACCAAAAATATAACAAGACTTTTTTGTGAAGTTAATTTGGCCAAGTTATATGAATCAAAAGGATATTATGATTTAACAAAAGATCAAATACATTATTTGGTTGATGTTAAAAGAAGTAAAGAAAGTGATCAAATAAATTTAATTGATGGTCGCTCTGGTGAATTTAGATGTCAAATAATACAGTTTTCAAAAAAAAAGGTTAGATTAAAAATTAATCACTTAATAACTGAAGCTGCAGTTCCATCAGACCTTATAGTTCTTTTTTCACCAATTAAAAAATCGAGAACAGATTTAATTATTGAAAAGTGTGTTGAATTAGGTGTTAAGACAATAATTCCAATAGTTTCAGATTATACTGATATACATAATTTTAATAAAAAAAGAAGTAAAAAAGTAATGATAAGTTCTTTACAACAGTGTGGAAGTACATGGATGCCAAATTTGCTTGATTTAAATAAACTTGAAAATGTTTTAAAAGATTGGGATCCCGAAAGAATATTATTTTTTTGTGATGAAAAATTAAAGGGTGATCCAATTTTAAAAGTGTTTAATAATTTAGATCCCTTTCCGGCTGCAATTTTAGTAGGTCCAGAAGGAGGATTTTCTAAAAAAGAGAGTGAATTTATGGACAACTTGTCTTTTGTTAAAAAAGTAAGTTTAGGCAAGCAAATCCTAAGGGCAGAAACAGCAATGGTTGCAGCAGTGAGTATTTGGCAAAGCTATTTTGGAAAATGGGTAAATGACTAATTTAATTTATTTCCTTTTCATAATATAAAATTGCTTTTAAATAAGGATGATCTCAAATATGTCGAAATTGAACTCAATAATTGAAAATAAAAACCAACTAATTCAATATTTTGAGGATGGTTGCAAACCAAAAAGCTCATGGAAAATTGGAACAGAGCATGAAAAGTTTGGGTTTATTAAAAGAAATTTAAAACCACTTCCTTATCAAGGGGATTGTTCTGTTCTGAGTGTTTTAAAAGGCTTAATAGACACATTTGGATGGAAACCTATTGAAGAAAATAAATTTATTATTGGCTTAAATAAGGATTCAGCAAATATTACTTTAGAACCAGGAGGTCAATTAGAACTATCTGGTGCACTTTTAGATAGTGTACATGAAACTTGTTTGGAGGTTGCCACTCACTTAGCAGAAGTTAAAACAATTGCTGATAGAATTGGTGCTGGTTTCATAGGTCTTGGATCTGCACCAGAGTGGAAGCACAAAGAAATGCCTATTATGCCTAAGGATAGATATAAACTTATGGCTCCATATATGGAAAAAGTGGGATCCAGTGGAACAAAAATGATGTTTAGGACTTGTACTGTTCAAGTCAATTTAGATTATGATTCAGAAACAGATATGATAAAAAAAATGAGGGTTGGATTGGCTTTACAGCCAATTGCGACGGCACTCTTTGCAGCATCCCCTTTTTTTGAGGGTAAGATTACTGGATTTAAAAGTTATAGGTCTAGGATTTGGCATGATACAGATAAATCAAGAACGGGAATGCTTCCATTTGTTTTTGATGAGGGCTATGGATTTGAGGCTTGGGTAAACTATGCATTAAAAGTTCCAATGTATTTTGTTAAAAGGAATAATAAATATATCAATGCTATGGGTTTATCCTTCAATGATTTTTTAAATGGTAAATTGTCAGTACTACCAAATGAAAGACCTAAACTATCTGATTGGGTTGATCATCTTACTACAATTTTCCCAGAAGTTAGATTAAAACAGTTCATTGAAATGCGAGGCGCTGATGCAGGCCCGTGGTCTAGAATCTGTGCTCTACCAGCATTCTGGGTAGGAATAATTTATGACCAACAAGCATTGGACACAGCGTGGGACATTTGTAAAGACTGGACAAATGAGGAAAGATTTAAACTATATAAAGATGTTTCAAAACTAGGCTTCGATGCTACTATTCGTAATAAGTCAGTGAAAAAACTTGCTCATGAAATTCTTATGCTGTCTGAGAATGGTTTAAGAAATAGAAATAAAATTAATATTCATAATACTAAGGAAAACGAATGTGAATTTTTATCGCCTTTATTTTCAAGTTTGGAACAGGGCATTTCTTTGGCAGATGAAATTCTTATTAGATATAATAAGGATTGGTCAAAAGATCTTACACAAATTTATAGTGAATACTCATATTGAGAATTTATAAATATTAAGTGAGTTTAATTTTATTTTCTTTTCCTAAAATTAATTTTACAATATTATCTCTGTGACTAGTTATTATGGAAAACACAAATATTATCTGTATCCAGATATAACTTAAATCATTTACTATAATTAAAATAAATAAAGAAAAAATAGATGAAATTATTGAAGATAAAGAAGAGTATCTAGTAATTATAGCAAGGGATATCCATACAATACAAATAAATATACCTATATAAAAGTTTAAAACCATTTGTATTCCTACAAATGTAGCAACTCCTTTTCCACCTTTAAAAAACAAAAATACAGAAAAAAGATGGCCAAAAAATACTCCCAAAGCTGCAAAATGTGAGGCTGTAATTCCTAAAAATTCTTTAGCTAAATATACGATTGCAATCCCCTTTGATATATCCATAATTAAAGTAAAAAAAGCAGCTTTCTTATGTCCTGTTCTTAAAACATTTGTAGCACCTATATTACCAGAGCCAATATCTCTAATGTTACCTAATTTAAAAATTCTAGATATTAAAATTCCAAATGGTATAGAACCTATTAAATAAGAAAACAAAAATATATTAAATACCCAAATTAAACCTACATTAGATGTGGGAGCTGCCCCCCAAATTCTTAAAATATCAGGTATCATTTATATTCCTCGATTTGTAAATTTCTTTGCCCCTAACAAATGTTTTTAATACTTCACCAAACAATTGATAGCCATCAAATGGAGTATTTTTAGCTTTTGACAAAAGATTGAATCTATCAATTAGTAATGGTTTATCAGGATCAAAAAGTACTAAATCTGCAAAGTACCCTTCTTCTAAAATTCCAGACTTAATATTTAATATTTTTGCAGGATTAAGTGATATTTTTCTAAATAAGTGAGGAAGATCTATGATTTTATCATTAACTAATTTTAGACATGCCGGTAATAGGGTTTGTAATCCAATAGCGCCAAAGGCAGCTTTTTCGTATGGTAGTCTTTTACTTTCTTCATCTTGTGGTAAATGGAAAGAACTAATCGTATCTAAAGTACTATCTTTAATATTTTGTAATAAAAATAATTTATCAGAGCTTGATCTTAGTGGAGGTCTTAACTTAAAAAATGTTCTGTAGTTTTTAATATCAGTTTCATCAAAAAGTAGGTGGTGAATTGATGTTCCAGCAGTTATTTTTTTTCCTAAAGATTTAAGTTCTTTAATTTTGAGAAAACTTTTCTTTGTAGTTATTTGAGCAGCATGATAATTTACTTCAGATAAATCTGCTAACAAAAAATCTCTCTCTAGGCCCATTAATTCAGCTTCTTTTGGAGTAGATGATAAACCCATTTTAGTTGCAAAAGCACTTGAAGTTGCAGAAACTCCTTCAGAAAAATAATAATCTTCACAATTTCCTATAAACAAACTATCAAGAGAAGAGGCATAATTTAAGGCTCTCAAAAAAATTTTTGGGTTTTGTATAGATTTTAGCCCATTTGTGAATGCTACTGCTCCAGCATCTTGCAAAAAGCTTAGTTCTGAAATTTCTTTTCCTTCAACTTTTTTTGTAATTGCAGCTGTTGGCCAAATTCTAACTTTACTAGATTCTCGAGCCCTTTTCATAAAAAATTCAAGAAGTTCTGGATTATCAATGACTGGTATTGTATTCGGAAAGGTGACTATAGATGTAACTCCACCAGCTGCAGCAGCCATACTGGCTGATTTGAAGCTTTCTTTATGTCTTTCACCTGGTTCACAGATATGAACCCCTAAATCAATAATTCCAGGTGCTAAACAATATTTCCTACAATCAATAATATTACCTTTTGCTGGTCCGTTAATTCTTTGTATTAAACCTTCTTCTATTGTAATTGAACCATTTGTTTGGGTAAGGGACTTAGGATCAATTAAAATTGCATTAATTAATGTGGTAATTTTTGACATTTTCAATTTTCTTTTTTAGAAGAAGTTCTAAGACAGACATTCTAATAGCCAATCCTGCTTCAACTTGCATAGTTATAACAGATTTATCCAAATTATCTGCAAGATCACCATCAATTTCTATGCCTCTATTCATTGGACCTGGGTGCATGATAATTGCTGAAGGCTTAGCATATCTCATTTTTCTATCATCTAGACCGTAAAGATGAAAATACTCTCTTTCAGAGGAAAAATATCCGCCATCCATCCTTTCTTTTTGTAATCTTAAAACCATAACGACATCTACATCGCGTAATCCTTCAATCATATTGTAAAATACTTGAACGCCAAGCTTATCAATATCTTTTGGTATAAGTGTTTTTGGTCCAATTACTCTTATTTTATTACCTAATTTTTTATGGCAAAAAATATTAGATCTAGCTACTCTGCTATGAGCAATATCCCCACATATGGCTATTTTTAGATTGTCAATCCTGCCTATTCTTTTCTTTATGGTTAGAATATCTAGTAAGGCCTGGGTAGGATGTTCATGATTTCCATCACCTGCATTTACAACAGGGCAGTCTACCTTTTCTGAAATCAGTTGAACAGCACCAGAATCTGGATGTCTAATTACTAAAATATCAGGGTTCATAGAATTTAAAGTAGCTGCTAGGTCTAGAAGTGTTTCTCCTTTGGATTGTGAACTATTATTGAATGGAAAGTTTACAACGTTAGCACCTAGTAAAGTTCCGGCAATTTCAAAACTTACTTGTGTTCTAGTCGAATTTTCAAAAAAAAGATTTATTTGAGTAAAATTATTTAAAACTTTTTTTTTCGATGTAATTTTATTATCATGGTAATAACTATTTGCATTATTAATGATAGATATAATTTCACTTTCAGATAGTTCATTAATGCTTAACAAATCTTTATTATTTAACAATTAATACTACCCCTTTATAACATATTTTATTATATATATTTAATTACATTCAACAATAACCTTTAAAGATAAAAAGTTTATTCTATTAATTAACAAAAGAAAACATATTGGATTACTTAAAAAAAACAATTTTTGCTACTATTTGGGATTATAAACAAGCTGGTTTACTCGATCCAGCTTTCGATAAAGATAAATTATTGCTAACTAATTTTTTTAAATCAAACTCAATTCAAAGTTCCGAAAAAATAATAGATCATAAAAATTTAGAATATCAAATCGATAAGAAAATTGAAAATCAAAGAAATCACTTATCAGATAATACAAATCAAAATTTAATGGATAATAATTTAATATTGGAAGTAGAAAATTTGGCTGACTCATCAAAAGATATCCCTAGTCTTGAAAATAATATTACTAATTTTAAAAAATTCCATTCATTAAAAGGATCCAATAAACTTTTGTTTGGTGCTGGTAATTCTAAATCAAAAACTCTTTTCATTTCCGAACCACCTACTTATGAAGAAGAATTACAGCAAAAGCCGTATGTTGAAGAAAGTAATGAATTGTTTGAAAAAATTATTGAATCAATGGGATTATTTCCTTTGAATAAAAATAATTGTAATATATTTGTTATACCTTCAACCCCTTTCAGACTTGTTAAAAATTTAGATGATAAAATTTCTGATTTGGAATTGATGAGACCATTTTTAAAAAAGTATATAGAATTAATATCTCCAAAGTTTTTAATTTTTATAAGTAAAATGCCTGCAAGCATTTTAGGTCTGACTGATTTTCTAAAATTTGACAGCATAAATGGAGGTTTTATCGGGGAATATCTTGGTATTCCTACTGTTGAAATCGAAGGTATGAAATCTATGATTAATGATCCAGAAAAAAAAAGAAATACATGGAATAATTTAAAGTTAATTATACAACTAATAAATAAAGAAAATGAACATTAAAAGCAAAGAAAGACATTTCATCCCAATGGGGTTTGGTATTTTGACAGTTTCGGATAGTAGAATATTTTCTAATGATAAGTCGGGTGATATTTTACAAGAAAGAATTCTAAATTCAGGACATTATATTATTTCAAGAGATATTGTAAAAGATGATAAAGTGTCCATAAGAAAAGTATTAAAAAAATGGATTTTAAAAAAAAATCTTGATGTAATAATATCTACAGGAGGTACGGGCCTCACAGGAAGAGATGTGACCGTCGAAGCTCATAGTGAACTTTATGAAAAAAGGATAAATGCTTTTGAAATTCTTTTTACCAAAGTATCTATGGAAACAATTGGAATGTCAGCTATACAAAGTAGAGCGTGTGCTGGTGTTGTATCTGGTACGTTTCTCTTTGCATTACCTGGTTCACCTTCAGCATGCAAGGATGCTTGGGATAAAATATTATGCAAACAGTTTGATTATAGAAATTTACCGTGCAATTTTGTTGAGATTTTACCTAGGTTAGAGGAACATAAAAGAAGAAAATAATTTTTTCTTAAAAAATAGATTTTAAGTAGATTTGGAATGTTAATTTAATCACTTGATTAATTTATTTAAAAATCTATTTATTATCAAAGACTTTAATTTTTTATTGTATAGATAATGAGATTTTTATTAAGAAGCTTCTTAGGCTTGATAATACTAAGCATCACTTTAGGTTTTTTAATTTTTGGATCTTTCGTTTTATTTGATGCCTTAAAAAAGCGTTCTGAAAAATCAGATAATAGACGTTTTCAAAAAGAAAGAGTTTTTGCAGTAAACGTTGAAACTTTAGAGAATCAAACGGCTAGACCTAAAATATCCTCATATGGTGAAATATATTCTAAGCGTATGTTGGAAATTCGACCTTTAGTTTCTGGAAGATTAGATTATGTATCAGAAAAGTTTGTTGAAGGTGGTTATGTAAAATCGGGAGATATTTTATTTAGATTAAATCAAAAAGATTTTTTTAACGAATTAGAAATAGCTGAAATTGATATAGAAGATACTAAAGCACAATTATCAGAAGCAATTTCAAGATTAGAATTTGCGAATATGGAATTTAAGGTTTCTGAATCACAACTTAAATTGAGAAAAAATGCCTTAGATAGGCAAACCGAATTAGCTGAATCAGGATTAATTACTAGTACTCAATTAGAAAATACGCAGCTAGCCTATTCATCATCCAAGCAACAATTTTTAAATAAGCAAAACTTAGTTAAGTCTTCAAAAAATTCAATTGAAAAACTTCAAATTCAGTTGAAAAGGAGGTCGATTTCTATAGATAAAGCTAAAAGAAATTTAGATGAAACTGAATTTAAAGCACCTTTTAATGGAATAATTTCTTCTGTAAATATAATACCAGGTAGTGTTATTAATAAAAATGAAAAATTAGGAACTTTAGTAGATCCAAATTCATTAGAGGTAAATTTCAATTTATCTGCTAATGAATTTGCTAGGGTAATTGATAAAGATGGAAAGTTATTAAATTTAGATATTACCGCTTATTTAAAGTTATCTGGTAAAGATATTCCTTTTAGTGGAAAAATAGAACGTATAAATCCTGAAATTATTAATATTGGTAGTGGAAGAAAGTTATTTGCTTCTATAAACCTTGGTGAAAATAAAACATTAAGACCTGGTGATTTTGTTGTACTTGAAATACAGGAACCCTCACTTGAAAATGTTACAGTTTTGCCTTCTACAGCTGTGACTATTGATGGAAAGATTTTCATACTTGAAGACGAAAATAGATTAAAAGAGTTAGTAGTGAATATTCTACGCAGGCAAGGAGATAAAGTAATTGTATCTGGTGCTCCAATTGACAAAGAGTATGTGATGCAAAGATCTCCACAGTTAGGAAATGGTTTAAAAGTAAAACCTTTAAGAAAAAAAGATAGAGAAATTTCCAATTCCAAAAGTTTATCTAATAATAATGATTTAGTGATAATAAGCCCCGAAAAACAAAAGGAACTTATAAAATTCTTAGATAATATGGATCGTATGCCTAAGAGTGTAAAAGATCGATTATATGAAGAAATTAATAGTGGAAAAATGAAAGCTAAAACTTTAAAGAGGTTAGAAAAAAATATAGGCAATAACTAATGGAAGTTTTAAAAAAATCAATTTCTTCTAAATATATAAGTTACTTTGCTAGGCATAATACTGCTGCAAACTTAATATTTGTTTTAATGATAGTTTTTGGGTTATTTGCAATTAATAATATAAGGTCTCAATTTTTTCCTGATGTTGCAATAGAAAAGATAAATATTGGAGTAAAGTGGGCTGGTGCTGGTCCTGAAGAAATTGATGATGGAGTGGTATCTCTATTAGAGGCTCCATTGCTTGGAATAGATAGTGTTGAACAAATTATTTCCTCTTCTACTGAAGGTAATGCTAGAATTTACCTTGATTTTAAGCCTGGCACTGATATGTCGAAGGCAAAAGAGGAAGTACAAACAGCTTTAGATTCCGTTCAAAATCTACCTGAAGCTTCTGAAATGCCAACTATGAAAAAAATATCTTGGAGTGATAGAGTTTCTGACGTTGTAATTTCAGGACCTCTAGAGCTAGAACAATTAGCTATTTTAGCTGATGAATATGTCAGTAAACTCTATAGAGAAGGAATCAGTAATACTCAAATTATGGGTGTTAGTGCTCCTATAATTAAAGTTAGTGTTCCATCAATAAATTTGGTTCAATATAAATTACCCTTAAATCACTTGGCAAAAGTTATTGCTTCAGAAGTAGATATTGATCCTTCTGGTGAAGTAGGAAATTCAAATAGGGTGAGGAGTGGATTTTCCAAGAGGTCAATTGAAGATATTGGAAATATTGTAATAAGGCTACCAAACTCTCAGAAAGAGATATTTTTAAGGGACATATCTGATATTTACTTCGATAATATTTCCCAAAACCGAGAATATTTTTCTAATGGGAATAAAGCAATTGTAGTCAGGGTTGATCGATTTGCTCAAGATGATGCTATAGAAATTCAAAGAAATGTTGAAAAAATAACAGAGGAATTTGAAAGTTCCCTTCCCAATGGGGTGGAGGTAGTTCTGTCAAAAACCAGAGCAGATGCCATTTCAAATCGCCTCGAAATTTTATTACGTAATGGTCTACAGGGTTTAACTTTAGTCCTAATTCTTTTATTTTTTTTTCTAAGTGCAAGAACAGCATTTTGGGTGGCCGCTGGTATCCCAGCTGCTCTATTTGCCGCAATTGGTATAATGTATATCTCTGGACTAACTATAAACATGATTTCTCTTTTTGCGTTAATTATTTGCTTAGGTATTGTAGTGGATGATGCTATTGTTGTTGGGGAGCATGCAGATTTTAGATTAAGAAGATTAGGAGAAAATCCTGAAGAGGCAGCAGAACGTGGTGCTACAAGAATGGCATTACCTGTTTTTACCGCAACCATTACGACTGTAATAGCTTTTGCAGGTTTAGTTGCTGTTGGTGGCCGATTTGGTAGTTTAATAGCAGATATCCCATTTACAGTAATTGCAGTTTTAATAGCCTCACTTTTAGAATGTTTTTTAGTATTACCCAATCATATGGCCCATGCACTTAGACAGAAGGTTTCTAAGAAGAAATGGTACGATTGGCCATCAGATAAATTTAATATTGGATTTAGAATTTTTCGAGAAAGTTTATTTCGACCTTTTACAAAATACGTAATGAAATTACGATATCCTGTTTTAAGTATATCAATATTTCTATTTTTAATAAGTACGGTTCTCTTGATATCAGGTGAAGTAAAGTGGAGGTTTTTTGACGCGCCTGAGAGAGGAGGATTTACTGGTAACATCGCAATGTTACCTGGTTCTAGCAGATCAGACACTAAGGAAATGCTTGATGAAATGATAAGAGCAGTAAATGCAGTCTCTTTAGAATATGAAAAACAGTATGGTCAAAATCCATTAAAATTTTCTATTAGCCAGCTTGGAGGGAACTCAGGTAGAGGTATTTCCGGAGCTAAAAATAAGGATCCTGAAATGTTAGGTGCTGTTTCAGTAGAGCTTATTGATGCTGATTTGAGACCTTACTCGTCTTATGCTTTATTAGGTAGGATACAGGATGAAATTATCAGACACCCTTTATTGGAAACGTTAAGCTTTAGGAACTGGACATCTGGACCAGGAGGTGACAGCCTTTCAATTGATTTACTAGGTTTTGATGTTGAAAATCTAAAAAAGGCATCAATCTATTTCCAAAATCAGATAATTAACTTTCCTGAAATAACAGGATTAGAAGACACACAATCTTATGACAAAAATGAGCTCATCTTACAACTGACTGCTAGAGGTGTAGCTTTAGGTTTTGATATAGATAATGTTGGCAAACAACTTTACCAACAGCTTAATGGTATTGAAGCTGTTAGTTTTCCTTTTCGAAATCGCTCCTCAAAAATAATTATAGAGTTACCAGAAGATGAGATAAAATCGGATTTTCTAGAAAAAGTAAATCTAGTTAGTCCACAAGGTGAATATGTTAGACTCTCAGATATTGTTTCTGTAATATCTAAATTTGGTTTTTCATCTGTTTCAAGAGAAAATGGATTGCGTAAAATTTCTATTACTGGAGAAATTTCTGAAGACGATTCAGCTCGTGCAATCGAGATTACGGAATTAATAAAATCAAAAATACTTCCTGATGTAAAGGAGAGGTATGGCATAGATATTAATTTAAGTGGTTTATTTAAACAAGAAAGAGAATTTTTAAATGATGCATTAATCGGATTTCTACTATGCTTAATCGGTATATATTTAGCCTTAGCATGGGTATTTGCAAGCTGGGCGCGTCCGATAGTTGTTATGTCAATTATTCCGTTTGGTCTAATTGGTACCCTTTGGGGTCACTATTTATGGGGTATTAATTTATCTATGTTTTCGATTATTGGTTTGATTGGTATGACAGGTATAATCATCAATGATTCTATTGTTTTAGTTTCAACTATAGATGAATATTCAAAAAATAGGGGTCTTAAACCTGCGATAGTTGATGCTATATGTGATAGACTCAGGCCAGTTTTGCTAACAACCTTAACTACTGTTTTAGGTTTAACGCCACTCCTTTTTGAGACATCTAAAGATGCTCAATTTTTAAAACCTACTATTGTTACATTAGTATATGGTCTAGGTTTTGGTATGTTGATAGTACTTTTTCTAGTTCCATCTATTCTATTGATTCAAAGAGACTTTGCTGATCTGGTGGGGTCTTTTAAAAGAATTTTTTTAACAAAGAAAACGTCTATTTTTATCAAAATGGTTTATTCAATTTCTTTATTTTTATTTTCTTTTATATTCTTTTTAGTGGTTTCATTTTTTTCAGGTACTAGTTTTGACTTTTTTAATTTTCAAACTTCCAGTTACCTTTTATTTATCCCTTTATTATTATTAGTTATTTTAACTTGTATTATAATTTTTTTCTTTCCTTCCAAAGTATTAAACAAAAAAATCCGTTAATTATAATTTGATTTGCAACCATTTATTTGAAAACCACCACTCTTTGTGATTATTGTATATTTAATCTTACTTTTATTAAGTAAAAAATTTTCTTCTTCGATTGATTTAATTTGAGCAATATAATCTTTATTACTTAACTTTTTAGTTTCTGAAAACCAAACTTGGTCATCCTTATATTCTAATATTAAGTGATCAATATATTTTTTTTTTGAAAAGAAATTATTATCAAATTTAGAAATAAGTGTCATCGTTTTTTCAATTTTTTTTACATCACATGTAACTAAATTTTCTGAGGATAAAAGTTCTTTTGGGGTATTTTTTAAAGACTGTGAAATCATTTTATTAAGTTTTTCAGACGATTTAAAAGCATATTTACTGTTTAATAATAATTTTATTGGTATACATATATCTTCACAAAAACCCATTTTTAGTTCAATCTCGAACTCTACTTGATTTTCATTTTTGTTTTTTAAAAAAAGTATGGGTAATATTAAATCTTTTTTATAACCATTTATAATGGTTTCGTTTTCATAAAAAACTTTTGGGGTTGGCCAATATATTTTTATTTTTTTTAAGTTTTTATCACTTAATAATTTTAATTCAGGAGCAAAGCCAGAGTCACCTGGATATCTCCAATATGTTTTCCAATTTTCTTTCATTTTTATAAATAATGCAAATAGGTTTCCTTCCTCTGTTTCCCACGCATTAATAAAAGAAATCTCAACATCATCACTCTTAAAGCTATTATATTTTTGATTTCCATATACATATGGAGCTGAAAGGATAGAAATAAATATAAAAAGTAAAAAGAAGATCGTATTTGTTTTTGGTAAAAACATAAGCTGAGTATAATTAGTACGCATCTTGATATATCCTATTTTTTTATTAATTATTTTGAAATTAAATTTCAAAATAATTATATAAAATCAAGTATTGTTTTAATTTTAATAAAAAAAAAATGTCAAAAGAAAAGAGCAAACTTACTGATACTATTGATACAAAAATTATTGATGGTTTTTATGCTGGATCTCTTCTAGTGTCTACACCTGATATTTTAGATCCTAGGTTTAATAGATCTGTAATTTATTTAATTTCTCATAATGATAAAGGTGCTATGGGGTTTATTATAAATAAACCAATTGAGAATATTAATTTAAGTGATATTATCAGAGTAAATGAACCAAAAAAAAACATTGATACTAATAAAAACAATATTGTTTTGTTTGGTGGCCCTGTAGAGTATAAAAGTGGTTTCTTATTACACTCAAATGAATATCAAATTAAAAACACCACATTAAAAATTAACGAACATTTTTCTTTAACTAACGATACCAAAGCGATTACTGATATGTATGAAGGGAAGGGCCCTGTTTCAAGCCTCTTTATGCTAGGTTATGCTGGATGGTCTCCAGGTCAATTAGAGAAAGAAATAATAGAGGATTCATGGTTAGTTGCTAGCGCAGATCCAGAATTAGTCTTTAATAAAAGTTTCTCAGATAAATATAATCTTTCTTTAGAAGTCTTAGGAATTGAAAATGCTTTTTTCTCAAGTAGTAGTGGAAAGGCTTAATTTCTATATTTTTAGCTACATGCACGTTTAAGTCTATCATTAATGGCAATTCCAATTCCTTTATTGGGAATAGTATTAATAGCTATAGTATCATTACTATTAATTAATGCTAATTCATCTAAATCAGCAAGAGAACTATAAAGATTCATTGCTGCCTCATGTAAGTCAAATACTTCTGATAGACTGATTCCATTAGTACCTTTTGGAAGCGGTCCAAATGATAAAAGCAGTTCATTTTTTTTCGGTTTTTTTACATTTAAGCGTAATGGAGTATTTGGGCGATAGTGAGAGGTTATTTGACCTGGTGCTATTATATTTTTATTATTTTCTTTTTTTTGTAATGAATAATTACATTTTTTCAATCTTTCCTCTGTTATAATACCAGGCCTTAAAATAGTTAATTTTTGATTTTTTATCTTTATTATTGTGCTTTCCACTCCAATGGGACAGGGTCCACCGTCGATGATAGCATCAATTCTTCCTGAAAAAGATGATAATACGTCTTCAAATCTAGTTGTGGTTAATTTGCCTGAAAAATTTGCAGAGGGACATGCAATTGGCAAATTACATTTTTTTAATAAATTTCTAAAAACTGGGTGAGCAGGTACTCTTAGAGCTATTGTTGATAAATCTGCAAGTGCATTTTTAGCAATTTTTATTTTGCTATTATTTTTTTTATTTAAAATCAAAGTAAGTGGACCAGGCCAAAACTTTGTTGACAAATCTTCAGCAAGTTCATTTTTATCAGCTATTTCGAAAACATCATTATTATCAAAAATATGAATAATTAGAGGATTAATGGCAGGCCTACCCTTAGTTTTATAAATTAAATCTATTGCTTTAGGATTTGTAGCGTCTGCGCCAAGTCCATATACTGTTTCTGTAGGTATAGCTACTAAGCCACCAGATTTTATTATATCTGATGCTCTTTCAACTCCGACATCGTCATTTGATAGAATTTCAGTTTTTTTTATTTTTGAATTATTCAATTGAACTTTTTCCTTTTTTGAGAAATATATAAGTTTAAACTGTTTCATCAACCCTAATCGTTTAATAATTAAGGCAAAATATCTTGTATAAAGCTCCTATAAGTGAAATTAAATTTTTAATAAAAGATTTCTTTAAAATAAATGAATTGTTTAAAGATCAAGAAACTAGTTTTTTCGATAATGAGACTTTGGACGGAATACTTGAAGAAGTAAAAAAGTTGTCTGAAAATTTGATTTCTCCAATTAATAGAGATGGAGATATAAAACCTGCGATTTTAAAAGATGGAAATGTTATTTTGCCTAACAGTTTTTTTAAGGCATATAAATCTATTGCAGAAGGTGGTTGGATTGGGATATCTGGGGATACAAAATATGGTGGTTTGGGTTTACCTTTAATAATTACAACATGTGTTAATGAACTATTATCAAGTGCTTGTTTATCTCTTGCACTAAACCCATTAATGACACAAGGACAAATTGATGCAATAGAGACTCATGCTAGTGAGGACATAAAAAAGATATTTTTACCTAAACTTAACTCTGGTGAATGGTCAGGTACTATGAATCTTACCGAGCCACAAGCAGGTTCTGACGTGGGTGCAATACGTACCATTGCTACGAAAGATAAAGAAGGTTCTTATAATATAACTGGGCAAAAAATATATATTAGTTGGGGAGACCACTCTTTAAGTTCAAATATTTGTCATCTTGTGCTAGCTAGATTACCAAATAGTCCAAATGGAACTAAGGGCATTTCTTTATTTTTAGTTCCAAAATATATACCTGATAGTAAAGGTAATTTAATTGGAAAAAATAATATTAATACAATATCCCTTGAACATAAGATGGGTTTACATGGTTCTCCAACAGCTGTCTTAGAATATCAAAACTCAAAAGCTTGGTTGATAGGTCAAGAAAATAGAGGAATGATGGCAATGTTTACTATGATGAATAATGCTCGATTAGGGGTAGCAGTTCAGGGTCTTTCTCAAAGCGAATTAGCTACACAAAAGTCTATTGAGTTTGCAAAAAATAGAAAGCAAGGGCGTAATTTAAATAAGGCTGAAGATATAAGTACTCCGATCATCAATCATGCAGATGTAAGACGTAATATATTGATTATGAAATCTTTGACATTTATTTCTAGAGCCTTGTGCTTTGATACGGCATTAGCAATTGATTTATCAAAAATAACAAATGATCCATTTCTAGAAAGAAAAGCCTCTTTTTTAACTCCTATTGCTAAATCATTTTGCACAGAAATGGGAAGTAAGATTGCAGATTTAGCAATACAAATTCACGGAGGCATGGGTTATATTGAAGAAACTGGTATTTCTCAAGTATATAGGGATGCAAGGGTTACTTCTATTTATGAAGGAACTAATGGTATTCAGGCAATGGATTTTGTAGGTAGAAAGCTTGGAAGCAATGGAGATATTGCTTATGCAATTTTACAAGAAATTGAAAAAAATGAACAGGCTATTAGACATATAAAACCTAGTGTTGCAAAAAGCATTGAAAAAGCCAGAATTAGTTTAAATAATGCTATTGATTGGATGATTTCACAGAATGACTTAAATGATAGATATTCAGGTGCAGACCCTTTTTTAAGAGCATTTGCTTTAATGCTTGGTGGGAATTATATGGTAAAAACATTGTTAATAACAGAACAGGAGGATAAAAATGAACTTGCAAATTTTTATATAAAAAATTTGCTACCTTTTTGTATTGTTGAATCATCTATTTCAACATTTGGAGCTAATAACCTTTATGAGAGTGCAAATTCAATTTTTTAGGGTCATAAAATTTGAAAAATATAAAATTTCCATTTGAAATTTTTCCTAATGATAAAAAAGTTTTAAAAATTAAAGAAGGTATTTATTGGGTTAAAATACTGCTACCTTCAATGATTTCTCATGTAAATGTATATATATTAGATGATACTGATGGAATTACCATAATTGATACTGGTTTATTTTGTGATTCTTGCATAGATCATTGGAGAAATATTCTCAGAAATGATTTTAAAAATAAAACTATAAATCGTGTTATTGTTACTCATCACCATCCTGATCATATGGGTTTAATGGGTTGGTTTAAAGAAAACTTCAATACAGAAATTTTGACTAGTAGATCTTCTTGGTTAACTGGAAGGATGTTAACATTAGATAACAAAAAAGTAGTGTCTGAAGAAGATAAAAATTTCTGGTCATATGCAGGAATGCCTTCTGCACTTTTAGAAAAAAAGTGTTTAGAAAAACCTTTTAATTTTGGAGATTTTGTCACAAAAATTCCTTTAGGTTATAGAAGAGTGATTGAAGATGAAGTATTAATAATTGGAAATAAAAAATGGTTTGTTAAATTAACTGATGGTCATGCACCAGAGCAATTAATATTGTATTGTCCAGAGATTAAAATTTTTATTTCAGCTGATCAAATATTACCGGGTATTTCTCCCAATATAAGTGTTTATCCAACTGAACCAAATGCAGACCCACTTGGCGATTATTTAGAAAGTTGTAAAAAATTACTTCAAATTAAAGATTTAGATTATTTAGTACTTCCAGGTCATAATTTACCTTTTCATGGGCTAAACTGTAGAATTAAGCAATTAATTTATCATCATGAAAGTGCTTTAAAAAGAATTGAAGAGTTTATAAATCAAAATCCTAAAAGTGCTTATGACATCTTTCCGGTACTTTTTAAAAGAAAAATAAAAAATTCTGAAATGATTTTAGCATTGGGGGAGGCAGTTGCACACTTAAATTATCTTTTAAAATATGGAATTATTAAAAAGGTGATAGATAAAAAGGGAGTAAATTTGTTTGTAAAATGATTTTATTTTAAATATAAGAAGAGAAACAAATAAAAGGTGATTTAGATTATGTCAGATAATAAGCATGAACATGGAAAAATGGATATTTCTGATCAGCAGGAAACATTTAGAAGATTTATAAGTTTTGGTTTATATTTATTCTATGCATCGGTTGCTGCAATTATTTTTTTAGCTATTTTCAATTCCTAATAATATTAATATACATCTCTTTGATTTTTCTTTCTAGCAAGTTTTCTAGCTCTTCTTATAGCCTCTGCTTTTTCTCTAGCTTTTCTAACAGAAGGTTTCTCAAAATGTTGCTTAAGTTTCATCTCCCTAAAAACACCTTCTCTTTGAAGTTTCTTTTTAAGTGCTCTTAGCGCTTGATCAACATTATTATCTCTTACATGAACTTGCAAAATTACATCCTCTCATTATTTCAGTTGGACTTTTATCAATCTTATAATAGATTGTCTATACCCGTTTTTTATAATCTCTTTTATATTAATGTCTATTGATTTCGAAAATTTAAAAGAAAAAATATTATTATCTTCTTTAGATATTGTAGTTTTTGATGGATGGTCGGATAAAGCTTTATTTGAAGCTGCTTTAATTAATGGGATTAGTTCAAAAGATGTAAGAAAGGTTTTTCCAAGAGGAGCAATAGATTTAGTAAAATATTATCATGAATATGAGGATAATATTTTTTTAACACAGTTAAGGGAAGTTCAATTCAATAATTTATCGCATTTAAAAAAAATAGAATTAGCACTATTAAAAAGGTTTGAAATAATTGTAAAAAATAAAGAAGCCTTCAGAAGAAGTATGGCATTATATGCTTTACCTTTTTACCAAATTGAAGGAGTAAATTTAGTTTTTTCAACCTGCGATAAGATTTGGCTAGAGGTTAGTGACAAAAGTTTAGGTTTTGATTGGTATACCAAAAGAATAATTTTAGCGTCAATTTATTTTACCTCTTTATTATTTCTATTTGGTGATAGTTCTACTAATCATACGGAAACATATAGATTTATTAGCACTAGATTAGATGATTTAAAAAATTTTGGAAAATTTAAATCAAACTATTCTCAAGTATTTGATTATTTCGATTTTCAAAAATTTAAGAATCGTTAAAATTTATTTTATAAATTAAAATAAAATACTCCCTCGAATTTACTAGTATTTTGCTTCATCATATTATAGAAGATTATTGAATAGTATAATAAAATTTTAAATCAAAGGAGTTTTGATGGCATTACCACTAATGAGAAAAGCGACAGCTGTTTGGTTGGTTGAAAATACATCGCTCACTTTTATGCAAATTGCCAATTTTTGTGGATTGCATGAGTTAGAAGTTAGCGGAATTGCTGATGGAGAAGTAGCAAATGGCATTAGAGGAATGGATCCAATTACAAGTAATCAACTTACATTAGAAGAGATAAAAAGATGTGAATTAAATCCAGATTCTAAATTAGAATTAATTGTTAATCCTGCGACTATTGGTGAAACTAAAAGAAGAGGACCAAGATATACACCATTATCAAAGAGACAGGATAAACCAGCTGCAATTGCATGGCTTGTAAAATTTTATCCTGAGATAGCAGATTCACAAATAATAAAGCTAGTTGGAACAACAAAACCGACTATAAAAGCTATTAGAGAAAGGTCACATTGGAATATTACTAATATTGTTCCTACTGACCCTGTACTTTTGGGTTTATGTAAACAAGTAGAATTAGATGCCGCTTTAACAAAAATAGATAGAATAAACTCTGCAAATAATATTCCTGCAGATATTACAAAAAGTGATAATTTAATCAGTACTTCTGATAATACAAAACCTTTGGGTGATTTAGAAAAAAAACCTATCGATCAAGAAGATTTGTTGAAAAATGCAGAGAGTATTTTTCAAAAGACTGAAAATAATTAAATTTAGAATATATAGTTTCGATTGTCTTTAGTATGCAGATACTTGTATATTTTCTGTAAGTGTTCTCCCACCATCTATAGTTATTATTTGACCAGTTGTGAAACTTGAAATAGTAGATGCAAGGTAAAGAACAGCGGATGCTGCTTCACCAGTTTCGCCAATTCGCTTTAATGGAGTTGCCTGCTTAACTTGATCGTGTGAATCTAAATCTTCCCTTATCATTTCTTTTAAAGTTGTACTCATTATGCTACCCATAGCTATAGCATTTACACGAATTCCTTTATCTGCAAGCGTTACAGCAAGTGACTTTGTAAGTTGATTGAGAGAAGCTGCACAAATTGAGTATGAAAAGCTTTCTGGTAATATCAACCTATCAGCAATAGAATTTAAGTTAATTATAGACCCTGTATCTCTTCTCTCTTCCATACCTTTTTGGTTAATCATTTTCTTTGCAACAATTTGACTTAATCGAAAGCTAACCATAAAATTTAGATCAAATAATTTTTGAAAATTGTCTTTCTCTGGATTCAGGGCTTCTGACAAATCAATTTGTCTAAAACCGTTGACAAGAATTTCAATAGTTTCAAATTCGTCAACAGTGGTTGCTACAAGATTATTCAACGTAAGTTTTTTTGTAAGATCACCTGAGAAAGCAATTACTTTAAAACCCTTCTTTTTTAAAAGCTCTGTTTCCTCATTTAAGGGTTCTTCATTTTTGTCTGCTAGAACCACATTTGCCCCTGCGGAGCAAAGAAGTTGTGCAACTGATAATCCTACACCATTACTTGCTCCAGTAACGATCGCTGTTTTCCCAGATAAATTATAATTCATCAATATTCCATTTGTTTTTAAATATTATTCAATTATTTTTTATTGCTTTTATAATTTTATAATTTTCACTTATATCAATATACTTATAATTTGGGAATAATTCATTTATGGAATTTTCATATATTAATTGCTTATTATGTACCATCCATAAGGTACCTTTTTTTGATAAGATTTCTTTTGCAGTCTTTAAAAAAACTAAAATAAGAGAATGAATAAATTCTTTACCTTTATGAAAAGGTGGATTCATAATAACATGATCACAGTTTTTAATACTTAAACATTCTTCCTCAATATCTTTCCAATAAAATTTTGCTTTACAACTAGGAACGTTAATTTTTGCACATTTTATAGAGTTTAAATTAGATTCTACCAGAGAAATTTGTTTTATTTTGTTGTTATTTTCCAGTGCTTTCGCAGATAGATATCCCCACCCCGCACCTAAATCAACTACATTACCATATAGTTTATTAGAAAAACTTTTTGCTAATAAATTTGATCCCTCATCTATTTTTTTTTCAGAAAAACATCCAGGAAGTGTATAAAAATTTGAACAAATTTTTCTATATTTCCCATAATTTTTCCAATTTTTTATTTCTTCAGGTATAAATTTCTTTTTTTCTATGAAGCTTATTTTCCCATGAGATTTAGAAAAAAAAATCAAATTTGTTATAGATCTGATTTTTCTTAAATAAAAATCTATCCCTAACTTTTTATCTCCCGTAATAATGATCATTCCTTCTATTTTAGTTATAAAAAATGCTAATGCGATATAAAAAAAAGTTTCTTTTCTACTTTTTGTTATATTAACAATAGTATGATCAAAAGACTTTTTTTTCTTTTTTTTAAATCCATCTATATCAAAAAATGTTAAATAATTTAGTTCTAATGCATTTTTAATAACAGATTTTTCAGGATTACAAATTGCCAGTTTTTTTATATCTAAATTTTTAAAACAATTAAGGTCATAAAATCCCATTGCACAAACTTCAGAATTAAAATTATTAACCAACCCCTTTTTTTTTGCAAAAAGTAATCTTGTTGTCGTTGTACAATGAGGCAATTTACTCTTTTTCCATCGTACACTGAAGGGGATGTTGATTTTTTCTTGAAAACTCCATAACTTGTGCAACCTTTGTTTCAGCAATTTCATGAGGGTAAACCCCAACTACAGCCAATCCTTTTTGGTGAATGGTAAGCATAATGGAAACAGCTTGCTGGTGATCAACATTGAAAAATCTTTCTAAAATATGAACTACAAACTCCATGGGTGTAAAGTCATCATTGAGAAGAAGAACCTTATACATAGATGGTTTTTTGGTTTTAGGTTTTTCTTGAGTTAAAACCAAAGAGTCTTTATTTGTATCTTTCTTATCTGTCATATCAGTAAGTATCTTTTAGAATTCTTAAATTATTTTATATTAATGATATTTAGAAATATATGCCTATTTAAGTTTTTTTCCAGAATAATTATTTATAACTTGAAGTTTATATTTTTTTTTGTTTAAAAAAGTTAATATTTAATATTTAAAGTTATGTCCAGCCAATAGTATTTACTTCCTCAAATGCTTTATTGTGTAAAAAAAATGTTACGAATAAATATTTTAAAGTCTTTTCTATTTCAAAAAAAAAAATCATTTTTTAATTATTTTTTTATTTTATATGTAGTTTTTATATTTGCATTATCTGCACAAGGTTCAGGGGCATTTGAATTTGCTACTTATGTAATAGATGCAAGGAGTGGTGATTTTCTTTATGGTAAAAATTATAGTAAAAGGTTGCATCCTGCATCTCTTACAAAAATGATGACACTTTATCTAGCTTTTAACGAATTGAAGAATAATAGAATAAAATTGGATGAACTTGTGACTATAAGTTCAAATGCAGCGAGTGAACCGCCATCTAAATTAGGATTAAAAAAAGGTCAAAAAATATCAGTTAGAAATCTAATAAGAGGAGCTGCAATAAGATCTGCAAATGATGCTGCAACTGCCCTAGGAGAATTTATCTCTGGCTCTGAAAGTAAGTTTTCAGATTATATGACAATTACCGCTAGAGCAATGGGTATGAAAGACACCACATTTCAAAATGCGCACGGTTTAACCTCTTCAAAACATCTTTCAACTCCTAAAGATATGGCTATTTTAGCAAGAAGACTTATTTATGATTTTCCTGAGTATTATAATCTTTTTGGAAGAATCTCTGTCAATGTAATTGGTAGAACTTTGTACAATACAAATAGAAAATTTTTGTCTTTGTACAGAGGTTCTGACGGAATAAAAACAGGTTTTACATCTTCTGCAGGTTACAATTTAGCAGCTTCTGCAAAGAGAGGAAATAAAAGAATAATAGGGATTGTTTTTGGAAGTAGTTCGGTTTCACTTAGGAATAAAAGAATGGCTGAATTATTAGATATTGGTTTTTCAAATTCCAAACAAACTGTATCTTTTAATAAATTAGAAAAACTATATTTATACCCAAATATTATAAACAGATTAGGTAAAAATAGTCTTTTAACACTAAGTAAAAAGCCTTTAGAAAGATCAAAATACATGGTTGAATTCACTTCTAATGAAGAAGATATTATTAACAATAAAATAAATGAATTAATTTCTGAATTAAATAATTCTTCAAATCAGATTTACAAAGTAATTCAATTTTCTGAAAGACCATTGACTCGTCCTTTGCATATTTTTGAAACCAAAGAGGATTATAACCATCTAAGTAAAGTGGGTAATGATGAGATTGATAAAGAAACAAATAGTATAATGGTAGGTTTCTATTATAATAAATATAATGCAGAACAAGATTTGCCTAGCATTCTTCTTAGTGACTCAAGCTTGTCAGATAAAGTTAATGCACAAATTATAAAAGATGTTTACATGAAAAAACAAGGTTTTAGAATAAACATTTACCCACTCTCCAAAAAAAGTGCATTAAGAGCCTGTGAAAAGTTAAAAGCTTCAGGAGAACTTTGTGAGATATCTAATAAACAGTTTAATGAAAAATAATAAATTGTAGGCTCACTTAAAAACCCAGGCCCTCATATTTCTTTTTAAACTTCGAAACTCTACCACCTGTGTCCAGCAGTCTTTGTTTACCACCAGTCCAAGCAGGATGAGTTGATGGATCAATATCAAGATTTATTTTATCCCCTTCTTTGCCATACGTTGATCTAGTTTTAAAACTTTCCCCCGAGGTTAAAGTTACTTCAACAAAATGGTAGTCTGGATGAGTTTCTTTTTTCATTTTGTATCCTTCTCCGCATTGGATAATGGTTTATAGTTTGTTTTTTCAGTAATTCTGGCTGATCTTCCACTTCGCTCTCTTAGATAATATAATTTTGCTCTACGTACCTTACCTCTTCTTACAACTGTAATTTTGTCAATATTTGGGGAATATAATGGAAAAATTCTCTCAACTCCCTCTCCAAAAGAAACTTTTCTAACGGTGAAAGATGCTGAAATTCCAGACCCTCCTTTTCTCGAGATAACTACTCCCTCATAATTTTGCACTCTACTTCTAGTACCTTCACTTACCTTGTATCCTACTCTCAAAGTATCTCCTGGTGAAAAATCTGGTATATCTTTATCTAATTTAACGATCTGTTCACTATTTATTTGTTCAATGATGTCCATTTATTACTCCGTTCAATTATCATTTTCCCTTTGATATATATCTTTTCCATAAATCGGGTCGTCTTTTTTTTGTAAGTTCTTCAGACTTATTTAATCTCCATTTTTTTATATTCTGATGATGACCAGAAAGTAGCTCTTTAGGAATTAATATGTTCTTCCATGATTTGGGTTTAGTATACTGTGGATATTCCAATAAATAATTTACAAAACTCTCTTCCTCAAGTGATTTATGATTCCCAATTACATGTGGTATAAGCCTAACAACGGAATCAATCAAGACCTGAGCTGCAATTTCACCTCCTGACAAAATAAAATCCCCTAGAGACAATTCAGGTATTTTATGAAATTCTAAAACTCTCTCATCAAACCCCTCATATCTTCCACAAATAATTGTCATACCTCTACATTTTGAAAATTTCAATGCTTCAGTTTGATTAAATATTCTTCCTCTAGGTGATAATGCAATTATAGGCCAATCATCACGTTCATAATTTGAATTTTTTTTAATAATACTTCTTATTGCATAGTCTAAGATATCAGCCCTTAAAATTTGACCAGCACCCCCTCCAGCTGGTGGACCATCTATTGTTTTTCTTTTGTCACTTGCAAATTCCCTCAGATTAAAAGTTTTTAATCTCCATAAATCATTTTCAAGTGCTTTACCAATTAGAGAATAAGACAAAGCTCCAGGAAACATTTCTGGAAATAATGTAAGAACATTAGCTGTCCAAGTATGATTATCATACATTCTTTTTTCTCAATTCTAATCTTTTCTTATGTAATGTTTAAAGTAATAAATTTTTCTTTAATAGAAATTTTTGGAAAATTTTTTTTGCTAAAATTTATTAATATAGTGGAATTATCTTCATATTTTTTTATTTCTAAGATATCTCCTGCTCCAAAATTAAATATTCCACTTATTTTTCCAATTAATTTATTATTTAAATCCACAACATTGCATTCCTCTAGATCTGAATAAAAAAAATCACTTTTTTTACAAGCATTAAATTTTTTTTTGTTTGCTAATAATTCTTCTCCAATTAAATTTTTTGATTTCTCAATACTATTGGATGAAGCTATTTTAGCTATAAATATCTTTTTTTCTGAAACACTATTTTGTTTATCATTTAAATCAAGATATACTCTTTCTTTTGTATTTTCTAAAATAATAGGCTCATAATTGAATATTGAAGAAGGTTTGTCGCAAAATGAAATAATTTTTACAAGCCCCTTTGTCCCGTAAGTTTTTTGAATTTTTCCAACCACAACCCAATCTTTTTTTATACTATTAATGCTCAATTTATCGACAGTATATTAATTTTACTAATTGATATTTTATTTATCTTTAGTTTCCTCATCTTTTAAATTATTATCAACTTTAATTGCGTCAGAAACTATTTCTTCTTCTTCGTTTTTTTTCTGAACATCTTCTTCATTAGTATCATTTTTATTCTCATTTAGTCCTAATTCTTTTTCAACTTCTTTGTCGGTTTTATCATTAACTTCATTCGTATCAGCCTCTTTTGGTGGTTCTTCTAAAGCCTTTTCACTTTTATCACCTTTTTCATCAGGACTTTCTTCTTCATTATTAATTATTTCTTCAGAAATTTCTTTTTCTGTATTTGATGATTTTTC
>CACESU010000005.1 GCA_902562285.1 uncultured Alphaproteobacteria bacterium
AAATACCAAAGAAATAAAAATAGTTCAGGATATTGAAAATAAATATAGAAAAGCAGGTGTTTCTGGGGTCCCTACTTTTATAATAAATAACGATTATGTTGTGCCAGGTGCACAATCAAGAGAATTTTGGCAAGGGGTATTGAAAGAATTAACCCAAAAATATAGGAGGATGTATTCATGAAAATTGATCGCTTAATTGCAGGATCTGATGCAAATAGAGGATATTCTGGAATACCAACATTTTTAAGATCAAAAATTTGTGAAAACTTAGATGCAATAAACGCATCCTATGCAGTTTTAGGCGTTCCTTATGATGAAGGTTCTCCTTTTGTTGGTGGATCAAGGTTTTGCGCGAGAGCAGTAAGGGAACATTCTCTAAGATTTGGTGGTGGTGCAATTTATGACATTGAAAATAACAAGGAATATTTAAGAGATGCTATATCTAACAATGCAATAACTGATCTTGGTGATATAGATATTACGCCAAGCCGAGCTGACGTAACTATGGATAAATTAACTACTGTTATAAAAAAAATAATTTATCAAGGAATATTACCAATTGTTCTTGGGGGCGACCATACCATCACGTATCCCGTCGTCAGAGGATTTAATAAACCTCTACACATTGTACAATTCGATGCGCATATGGATTACTCCAAAATAGAAGAAGGTATGACATATACTAATTCAACTTCATTCAGATTATTGCATGAATTGGATCATGTAAAATCACTGAGTCAAGTTGGGATAAGAAGTATGAGAGATCAAAAGTCAGATGTAAATGATGCACTAAATAATGGAAGCCGTATTATAAAAATGAGTGAAATAAGGGATAAAGGCGCTGAGAATATTTGGAAACACATGCCTAATGGTGAAGATTGCTATGTAACTATTGATATTGATGCATATGATATGTCCTTAGTTCCAGGTTGCGTATCTGCTGAGCCTAACGGCTTTTATTTTGATGAATTGAAAAAAGCATTAGAAAGTCTAAATGATAAAATGAATATTGTGGGATTTGATTTTGTAGAGGTTAATCCTAAATTGGATGTTGGAACAAATGTAACTTCCTATCTAGGAGCCCTTACTGTTGCAATGTTTTTGGGTTTTATTGATGAAAAAAGGCGATTGAAATTAAGTTAAAATATGTGCGGAAGATTTACACTACATAATTCGAATAAGGTAAAAGAAAAAATAGGATTTGATATAGCACCAAATTATAATATTGTACCTTCTAATTTAATCCTTATTTTGATACCAGAACCGGTTCTTCTTTATTGGGGACTTACTCCAGAATGGGCAACCAAACCTATGAATTTAATCAATGCCAGGATAGAAACACTAAAAGAAAAACCTTCTTTTAAGAACTCAAAACCGTGTATTATAGTTTCAGACGGCTGGTTTGAATGGAAAAAATCAAATACTGTTGGGAAAATACCTTATTATATTCATAACAATAATAAATTGATTTATTTTGCTGGAATTTATAATGATAAGGGCTGTTCAATAGTAACTAAAGAGGCAAATCAAGAACTATGTAACATACATCATAGACAACCATTAATTCTGGGTATAAAAGCAAGAAGGTCCTGGATTAACGAATTTGAAATCAAAAACCTAAATCAATCTCAAGAGTTTCATTGTCATAGAGTTGGAAACCATGTAAATTCACCAAGAAATAATAGCTCTCAATGCATAGAAGTAGTTTAGAGCATTCTTATGGGATTAATTCCTTTATTTTAATTTGATTGTTTTCAATAATTATTTTTAAACGCTTATGTGAATCTGAAATTAAAGATAAAAAATCAACTTCTCTTATATAATTTTCAACTACACAAAAATTTGAAAAAACATTTTCATTTGATAAAAATGCTTCTTGATTACCTATATTTACAGAGTCTAATGTTGAAGATGGTGCTAATTTTGTTGAATAAGGTTTTCTAGATATTAATGGAACTTTATCCCAGTATTTTTTAATTTCTTTATTGTCTCTCAATATAAAAGATTTTGTTCTTATCCTAAGTTGAATTTTTTCGATCCTATCATAAAATAAACATTCAGTTCGGTTATTTTTAATAATCGATTTTACTTTAGGACTTCTTTTATCTGTAAAAAAAATTAAATTATGATTTTGTTCAATAAAATCTCTAAGAACTACATATCTACTTTGAACTTCCTTTAAACTTAAACTAGAAAAAACAAAAGTATGATATCCACTAGATCTATTAAAAGCACCATCCTTCAATAATTCAATCATTTTTAAATAAATTAGGTGGTTCCTTTTCATGGAAACATCTTCTTTTTGACGATATAAACAGTAAAAAAATGATAAAGGGTGGAGATAACTCTCCACCCTTTATTTTTTTTACCTCTTAGGTAATGGCATCCAATCTGTCATTGCAACATCTGCATGCTGAAATTGTGGCATTTTACTTCCTAAATCTTCCATATTTTTAATATCTTGCTCATTCAAAAAAGACTGAGTTATTAAAGTAGGTGGAACAATAACACTCCTACCAGGATCTCCACCAGTCAACATTATTGCTAATGACCTTACACACACTTCTCCTACAACTGCAGGATTAGTTGCAACTGTTGCAGCCCAGGCTGAACCAGGCTCTCTCATTAATGAAATGTCAGCAGTAGAAACATCTGCAGAGTATATGTCTATTTGATCAGTTAATCCAGCTTCATCAACTGCAAGTTTAACTCCCTTGGCAAATTCATCATAAGGAGCAAACATTACTGTAATATCAGAATTAGCTTGTAAAACTGATCTTGCTTGGTTTGCATTAGAGTTTGCAATCGGGTTATCTAATGTTCCAAACACAGCGACTTCATCTATTCCTGGATTAGCAGCTTTAACTTCTTGCCAAGCCTTATCTCTTCTATCCAATGGGGCAATTCCTGGCACATAGACATAACCTGCTTTGAATGAGTTTCCATTATCTTTAATAGCTTGCTCTAAAGCAAGTTTACCTAGCATATAATCAGATTGTTCAACTTGAGGTATTGCAGGGTTTTCTACATTTACATCAAATGCTACAACTTTAATTCCAGCCTCAACAGCTCTTTGTGCTGCATCTTTCATGGATTCAGTAAGTCCATGCTGTATAATAATACCATCTACCCCTAAGGCTATTGCTTGATCAACCATATCTGCTTGTAACGCAGCATCCTGCCGACTATCAAAAACTCTTAGATCAACACCAATGGCTTGTGCTTGAGATTCTACTCCACCCAGATAAGCTTGAAAAAAATCACCAGTACTCAAAAAACGAACTAGTGCTATTTTTACTTTTCCTGGATCGTCTAAAGGAGCTGGCATACCAGCAAATGCCGTTGAAAAACCAGTTAATAATAATATAGCTCCTCCAAAAGCTGATACAATTTTTTTTAAAATTTTGTTCATAAATAATTCTCCCTTCAATTTAAAAACAAACTTTGGTTAATGACCTCCCTTGCGAGATCTTGATGTAAGAGCAAAGGTAAAAACTAGTGCAATAACTAAAACCCCTCCTTTTACAAAGTCTTGAGTATAATATGGTGCATTCATCATAGTCAAACCATGAAGTAAAACACCAACAAAAAGTGCACCTATTGCTGTACCTAAAGCGTTAGGTTTTGCTGCACCTAATACTGCAAAACCTATAAGTGCTGCTGCTACACTATCTAACAAAAGATTATTCCCAGATGCAATGTCCCCTCTTCCAAGACGTGCAGATAAAAGCAACCCTCCAATTGAGGCTGTAATACCAGAAATTACATATGCCAAAATTTTATAATAATTAACATTTGTTCCAGCTAAAGAAGCAGCTCGTTCATTTGACCCTATAGCATACATCAATCGTCCATGCCGTGTAAGTTCTAAAAATATCCAAATAATAAGGGCTACAACCAAAAAAATGATTACAGGCACTGGAATTAATTTTTCCAAAAAAACATCAAATCTATGTCTGCCAATCCATAAAAAGCTTGCTGGAAAAACTCCATCTGCAACCTCCCCAGAAGGTAATCGCATGCCTGTAGCTATTGATCTTCCCTCTGTGGGAACTCTTTGTAATCCAATTAATAAAAACATCATTCCAAGAGTAGCTAACAAATCAGGAACTTTCATTTTTACAATCAATAAACCATTAATAAGACCAACGAAAGCTCCCATTAATAAACAGGCAATAATTGCAACAAATGCACTTTGCTCTAATATTACCAACATATATGCAGACATCATCAGTGAAGAAGTAGCTACTGAGCCAATAGAAAGGTCAAATCCGTCAACTACAAGTGTACATGTTACACCTAATGCCAATATTCCTGTAATTGCAACTGACTGAAAAATAAATACGGCCGAACGTGCTCCAGCAAAACCACTAGCAAAAATGGAAAAAAATAATACCAAACCTGCTAATAAAACAAGAAATCCATATTTAATTGAAAATTCTCTTAAACCAAATTCACTCGTCATTTTTCACCTACTAAGCTCACTAAGAGTACTTTGACCAGCTATTTCTACCAAAATCTGATTTATATCAACATTTTTATTCATATGTTCACCAACTAATTTTTTTTCGTTCATTACTAAAACTCTGTCAGCAATTTCAAGAGCTTCATCCAGTTCTGCTACAAAAACTATTGTAGCTCTATTAATTGAGGTTTCTCTAATGTAATTCCCAATATCCCTTCTAGCTTTTATATCTACTCCTTGAAATGGTTCATCTAGTACAAGTAGATTACAAGGCCTTAATAACCAACGACCAACTACCACTTTTTGTTGGTTTCCTCCTGAGAGCGTCTCTATTTCATCATTCTCTGATTGACAAACAATTCCCAAGTCATTGATAGTGTCCTTAGCAACATTTTTTAATGCATTAAATTTTAGTAATGAGACCCATGAATAATTATTTAAAAAAGGAACTGTCAAATTTTTTTCTATATCAAAATCTTTTATGACGGCATTAGAAGATCTATCTTTAGGACTCATATGGACACCTAAGTTAATTGCTTCCATAGGATTAGAGGGTGAATACTTATTACCATTTAAAAATATAGAACCACTAAACTGTTTTTTAACTCCAAAAAGTATTGAGGCTAATTGTGTTTTCCCACTTCCTAAAAGTCCAGTAATGGCAACTACTTCGTTTTGATAAATATTAAGATTAATGTCAGCACTGTCACTATCCAATTTAAGACCAGATAGTTTTAAAATTTCTTTTCCTTTTTCTGAAACTTTAAAATTAACTTCAGTCATTTTATGACCGATCATAGCTGTAACTGCACCCTCATAATCTAATGGTTTTTGATCAAAAGTTCCTGATATAGAACCATCTCTCATACAGATTATCTTATCAGCAATTTGTCTAATATCAGACATTCTATGTGAAATATATAATATCGCTACATTTGTGCTTCTTAATCTGTCAAGTAACTTAAATAACCTATCTGCCTCTTTTGCTGAAAGTGATGAAGTAGGTTCGTCAAGAATTAAAACTTTAGGATTTCTTGACATTGCCCTGGCTATAGCTATTAACTGACGGTCTGCTACACCAAGTTCCGAAACCGGTTTTTTACTATCGAAAGATAATCCCATGATTTCAGCAATCTTTTCTGATTCAATTCTTAGATTTTTTTCACTTACAAAAAAACCGGCTTTTTTATCAGTTAATCGATCTAACATTAGATTAGAGGCAACATCTAAATCAGGAACAACTGCATCGTTAATTGATTGATGTACAGTGACCACACCTTCATTAAATGCATCAACTGGCTTTTTAGGTCTAAACAACTTACCGAATAGATTAATAGAGCCTCCATCTGATTGGTGTACTCCACATAATATTTTGACTAGTGTAGATTTACCCGCTCCATTAGCTCCCATCAATACCGTTACTTCGCCTGGAAAAAGATCTAAATCAATCTTTCTTAAAACTTTGTTAGGACCAAAAGCTTTCTCCAAGCCTCTTATTTCGCAGGCTAGTTTTTTCATAAAAACTCTTTTTTTATTAATACTTAATTTTTATATTGATCATTGAAATAAGAATTGTCAATCGTATTGACAAAGTTGAATTCAAAAGCGAAATTCTAACGAATTAGGAGAATTAATTATGAACAAAAATTATTCAGCTTTAACTTTAGATGAGCTTCCAAAGAGACTTTCTTCCATAACTGCTATAACAGACCAAATTGGGACTGATTTTTCTGAATGGAAGGTCACAGAAGTTGGTGATGGAAATCTTAACTTAGTTTTTATAGTGATTGGGAGTAATGGAAAAATTGTAATAAAACAAGCTTTACCATATGTAAGAGTAGTAGGTGATAGTTGGCCTTTAACACTCGATAGAGCTTTCTTTGAATATAATGCCTTGGTTCGCCAGGAAGAAAGAGATCCAGGAATTGCCCCATCAGTTTATTATTTTGATCGAGAACAAGGCATAATAGCAATGGAATGCTTAGATAGTCATAAGATTCTAAGGGGTAAATTAATTGCAGGAGAAAAGGTTTCAAATTTAGGCGAAGTAATTGGAAAACATTGCGCTCGTCTAGCCTTTAAAGGTTCTGATTTTTTCATGCAAACCAGAGATAAGAAAAATGACGTATCTCTTTTTCAAAATAATTTAGAATTAATGTCAATAACTGAGAATCTTGTTTTTACAGATCCATATTATGAAGCAGAAATGAATAATCATACAGAAGGGTTAGACCCAATTGTAAAAACACTTCGCGAAGATGTAGTAATGAAAAGTAAAGTTCAGTATATGCTTCTAAAATTTACAAGTAATACAGAAACTATGTGTCATGGCGATCTACATTCTGGATCAATTATGTGCACCGAAAATGATACTAAAGTGATTGATCCTGAATTTGCATTTTACGGCCCTATGGGTTTTGATTTAGGTATGAATATTGCTAACTATTTAATGGCTTTCTTAAGTCAACCAGCACATAGAAACAATCCAAATGAAATGAAATCATTTCAGAGATGGATACTGAAAGTTATTGAAGAAACAGTAAACGCTTTTTTTGAGGAGTTTACAAATCTCTGGCATAATAGTAGGCGAGGCATCCTTTTTCCAAAATGCTTATATGAGGATCAAGATCAAAGTACTGATTATGCACTAAATTTAGTATTAAAACATATTTTTAATGATGCTATTTCAGTTTGTGGAATTGAAATGCATAGACGCTGTTTGTCACTTGCTCATAATGCAGATTTTGAACAGATTGAAAATGTAATATTAAGGGCAAAATTAGAAGCTAGAAACTTGTTACTGGGTAGAGAATTAATACTTTTTTCAAATAGCATTAAAGATATATCAGAACTTACATCTTTAGCTTCAAAATTTAATGAAAGGAATATACTTTGAAAGTAAATGGAAATCACTACCATTCTATTTGGTATGATAAAAATCTCGATCTGGTAAAAATTATAGATCAACGACTGTTACCTTATGAGTTTAAAATAATTACAGTTGAAACTCTTGAAGATTTTGAGAATGCCATAAAGGATATGGCTGTTAGAGGCGCTCCTTTAATTGGTGCAACTGCAGCATTTGGAATTGCTCGACAAATGCTTAGGGACCACTCCAATAAAAATCTTGATTTAAGTTGGGATAGATTAAATCAAACAAGACCAACAGCAATAAATCTTAGATGGGCATTGAACCGATGTAGAAACCACCTGCTAAATATTCCTCTGACAGACAGGGGATATGAAGCTATGCAATTAGCAATTAAAATTGCCAATGAAGACGTTGAGATCAACAAAAAAATAGGTCTTAACGGACTTGAGATAATTAAATCTATTGCAAAGAAAAAACCTAAAGGTGAACCCACCAGGTTATTAACTCATTGTAATGCAGGATGGTTAGCAACAGTAGATTGGGGAACAGCTACTAGTCCAATGTACCAAGCTCATGATTTAAATATTCCCATACATGTGTGGGTAGATGAAACTAGACCAAGGAATCAAGGAGCACTTACAGCTTGGGAATTGAAAAGTCATGGAATTAGTCATAATTACATTACTGATAATGCAGGAGGTCATCTAATGCAGCACGACCTTGTAGATATGGTCATAGTTGGAACAGATAGAACAACCTCTAGAGGTGACGTATGTAATAAAATAGGAACATATTTAAAAGCCCTTGCTGCAAAAGATAATAATATTCCTTTTTATGTGGCCTTACCCTCGCCTACTATTGATTGGACTATTGAAGATGGTATAAACGAAATTCCTATCGAAGAAAGAAGCGAAAGTGAAGTTTCATTGATACAGGGTAAAGACAACTCAGGTTTCATATCCAAGTTAAAAGTTACACCAGAAGGAACAATTGGATCAAATCCCGCTTTTGATGTAACTCCAGCTAAGTTAATTACAGGTCTTATAACTGAAAAAGGTGTTTGCGAAGCATCTTCTTATGGGCTGCAAAAACTTTTTCCAAAAAATAATCAGAAAGATGGTAGATGATTAAAGATTTATACAAAAATAAAGAAGCAAAAAAATGGAGAGACAATCATGGAAACTTGGAATGTGACCAGGACCTTGGGGAAAGGGTATATACATCAAGATTAATTGGTTCGAATCCAGATCTAGTTATGCATGGTGGAGGAAATACTTCTGTCAAAGTAAATAGAAAAAATATTTTTGGAGAAATAGAACGCGTTTTACATGTTAAAGGGTCTGGTTGGGATCTGGATACTCTTCAAGCCCCCGGGTTACCCGGTGTAAGGCTTGATCCTCTCTGTAAATTAAGGAATTTATCAAAGCTTCGTGATGAAGAAATGGTAAATATACAAAGAAACAACCTTTTAGATAGTACTTCCCCTAATCCATCAGTAGAAACTTTACTACATGCATTTTTACCACATAAATTTGTAGATCATACTCATGCTACTCCTTTTTTAATTTTAGCTAACCTTCCAAATGCCCGTGAAGTATGTAAAGAAATATTTGGAGAAAGATTAGCCATTGTTCCCTATATCATGCCAGGTTTTGCACTTGCAAAAAAGGCTGCTGAAATCTATGAGAAAAATCCAGCAGTTGAAGGATTGTTACTTTTAAATCATGGTCACTTTGCCTTTGGAGAGACTGCTAAAAAAAGCTATCAAAAAATAGTAGAGCATACTAACCAAGTTGCCAAGTATTTCAAACTTAAACAACCAACATCTATAGGAAAAAGAAATAAAACAAAAAATATTCATTTTCTTCCAATTTTAAGAGGAATGATAGCTAATTATAATGGTTCTAAGGAGGAACCTATGCCTATCTTTGATTTAAGAAATAATAAAAATATTTTAAATTTTTTTAAGAGGAAAGATATTAATATTCTTGAAAAAAGAGGTATGGCATCTCCAGATCATGTTTTACGTACAAAAGGAAAACCTATTTACCTTTCTAAATCAGAATTAAACTTTAATGGCATATCAAAAAAGGTGATTGCTTTTAAGAATTCCTATGAAAAATATTTTGATAGACAAGTAAAAAAAGCAATTGAACCAAAAACAATTTTAAAAGCTGATCCAAAACATGCCTGGATTGTGAATCTCGGTATTCTAGGTATTGGAATTAATGCAAAGTCTGCTGCTGCAGCCGCAGATTTAGCTGAACAAAATCTTAGAGTAAGGGCAGTCGGAGAAGATTTTGGTGGATTTTATCCTTTAAAAGAAAAAGATATGTTTGACTGTGAATATTGGTCATTAGAACAAGCTAAATTAGGTAAAGGAGTAGCACCTATATTTCAAGGTAATGTTTTAGTGGTTACTGGAGGAGCTGGTACTATTGGCCTTGCAACAGCCAAGGAGTTCTCAAAATTGGGAGCTAATATTTTGTTAGTTGATCAAGATCAAAAAGCTCTTGAAAATGCTTTAAAACAACTAACAAAATTTGACCGAGCTTTTGCTTGTGATATTACAAAAAAAGGATCAGCTGAAAAAGTTATGCATAATGCAATTTTAAATTTTGGAGGTATTGACATATTGATCTCTAATGCTGGAAATGCCATAAGTGGACTAATGTTAGAGCTTGACGATAAGAAGTTAAGAAAAGCTTTTGAATTAAATTTCTTTGCCCATAAATCTTTTGCAGTCGAAGCTGCAAAAATTATGAAACTACAAAAAAGAGGAGGTCAGATCTTATTCAATATATCTAAACAAGCTATTAATCCTGGAAGTAAAATGGGGGCATATGGTCTTCCTAAAGCCACCACCATGTTCTTAATGCGTCAACTTGCTTTAGAATTAGGAAATGATAAAATAAGAGTTAATGGCATCAATGCTGATAGAATAAGGTCAGGTTTACTAACAGACAATTTTATCAAAGAACGTTCAAAGTCTAGAGGAATAAGTGAACAATTATATATGGAGGGTAATCTTTTACAGCAGGAAGTAGAAGCTAAACATGTAGGTCAAGGATTTACAGCACTAGCACAAATGAAGAGAACTACAGGACATATCCTAACGGTAGACGGGGGAAATACTGCCGCTGAATTAAGATAAAAATATATCATGGTTCAAAAAGTTCATTTTAAAATAATCTAAAAATATCATGTTGATTTTTTAGGATTTAATAAAATTCGATATATAAATGAAATAAAAAATAAAGCTGTTAAAACTAATATTATTGTTGGAGCAGGTGAGCTATCTATATAAAAGCTTAAATAGGTACCAAAACACGTTGAAACCATACAAATCAACACTGAAACATAGAGCATTTTTGAGAACTTTCTTGTAAGAAGAAAAGCTATAGCACCTGGTGTTATAATTAAACCAACAGCTAAAATCAGACCTGTTGCAGAGAGAGTTACAACTACTGTTAAAGAAATAATTGAAAGTAAGATGTAATGTAAAACATTAACCTTTAATCCAGAAGCCTTAGCCTGAACCAAATCAAATGAATATAACAAAAAATCCTTCCACTTAATTATTATTATTAAGGAAACTATAGTAGATATAGGTACTATTGTTTTCATTTCATGATTTTCAATACCTAACAAATTTCCAAATAAAATATGATCGAGATGAATGTTCGTATTAACAAAAAAATAAAGGATCATCCCTATTCCAAAAAATCCAGAAAATAAAACACCCATAACTGTATCTGGCTTTAATCTACAATTATTTGAGATATAACCAGTAAGGACGGCACATGATAAACCACTAATGAATGCTCCAATTAAAAGAGGTAAATTTAAGATAAAGGCTATCATAATACCTGGTAAAATCGCATGACTAATTGCATCACCTAAAAGAGCCCATCCCTTTAATATTAAAAAACAAGATAAGAGAGCAGTTGGTATTGAAATAATTAACGAAATAATAAAAGCGTTAATCATAAAACTATACTTAAATGGCTCAACTAATATGTTAAAATCAAGCATTAGTGATTTCCAGACATAATATTAGATTTCCTCAATTTAGAAGCAAGACCATACTTTGGGGCTATGATAAAAAATAATAAAAACAGAACAAATTGAAGGGTTACAATTATTCCACCAGTAGCACCATCTAAAAAATAGCTTAAATATACCCCAAAGAAACAAGTAGATGCTCCTACTAAAACAGATACTATAATGAGATATTGAAAGCGATCACATATTAAATAACCAATAGCACCTGGAATAATAACTAGAGCAATAACTAGGAAAGCTCCTACTGTTTGCAGAGCTGCCACAATAGATGCAGATAATAAAGTAAAAAATAAAGCTTTTATAAATCTCGGTTTTATACCTATTGTTCTAGTATGGTTCTCATCAAAAAATGAAACCATTAAATCTTTCCATTTAATGCATAATATCAAAAGAGAAAAAAATCCAATAATTCCAACTTGAATTATATCTTCAAAAGAAATTGCCAGAATATTACCCATTATGATTGTCTGAACAGAAACAGACATGGGGTTAATAGAAATTATGAATAATCCCAATCCAAAAAAAGATGTAAAAATTATCCCAATAACAGCATCCACTTTTAAACCAGAACGTTCTGAAAGAAAAAGCATTGTACCTGCAGCTAAACCGCCTGAAATAAAAGCTCCTAAGGCAAAAGGAATTCCTATGGCATACGCGATAGCTACACCGGGAACAACAGAATGTGACAATGCGTCACCGATTAATGACCAACCCTTTAGCATTAAAAAAGAAGATAGAAATGCACAAACAATTCCTACTAGTGTAGAAACCCACATTGCATTTATCATATAATTGTAATTAAAGGGTTCGATGAGTTGATCAATCATTTTTTTTATCTTTTTTCAAGGGGACATTACCATATTGAACAAAGGGACGTTCGTCATCTGTTAAAATAGAAACTTCCCTTTTATCACCATCCTCATGTAGATCTGTACCACCTAATGAAAAATGTCTGAGAACACCACCAAAGGCATTTTCTAAATTTTCTCTTGTAAAAACATTTTCTGTTAAACCATATTTTAAAATGGTCCCTTTTATTAAAATTGACCTATCACAATATTCAGGAACTGAGCCTAAATTGTGTGTTGAAATTAACATAACTTTACCTTCTTTACGAAATTCATTTAGAAGAATGATAATCTGATCTTCAGTTTTAACATCTATTCCAGTAAAGGGTTCATCTAAAAGAATTATACTACCTTCTTGAGCTATTGCTCTGGCTAAAAAAACTCTTTTTCTTTGACCACCTGATAATTCTCCAATTTGATTATTGCTATATTCTAACATACCCACTCTGGATAATGCTTTTTCAACAGCAAAATGATCACTTTTTTTAGCAATCCTCAAAAACCCCATATGGCCATACCGACCCATCATAACTACATCTTTTACTAATACTGGAAAAGACCAATCCACCTCTTCAGATTGAGGCACATAGGATATTAAATTTGTTTTAAGAGCTTCTGAAACATTATTACCGTTAATATTTATAGTACCTTCAGAAATAGGCAAGAACCCCATAATAGCTTTAAAAAGGGTTGATTTTCCAGCACCATTTACACCAACTAGAGCAGTAATTGTGCTATAAGGAATTTCAAAACTAGCATTCCATAAAGCTCTGTGACCATTACTATAACTAACTGTAACATTTTTTACTGACAAACTTATTGGTAGTTTTTTCATTTTAAATCTAATTTATTTTGAATAATTTAACCCTTTTTCTACTGTTTCATAGGTTGATCTCAATAAATCCAAGTATGTTGGAACTGGTCCATTTTTATCACTCAATGAATCCACGTAAAGAATTCCACCAAAATTTATTCCTGTTTCTTTAGCAATTTGCTTAGCTGGTGTCTGATTTACAGTACTCTCACAAAAAATGGTTGGGATTTCATTTTCTTCAATTTTATCAATCACATTTTTAATTTGCTTTGGTGTTCCTACTTCGTCTGCATTCATTGGCCAAATGTATAATTCCTGAAGGCTTAAATCCCTAGCAAGATAACTAAATGCTCCTTCACAAGTAACCAGCCATCTATGTTTTAATGGAATGTTTAATATTTTCTTTTTTAAAGGCTCAATGGTTGAAATAATTTTTTGTTTATATTGATAAGCATTTTTGGAATATAGTTCTGCATTTTTATTATCATATTTTGAAAGCGCATTAACAATATTATCTATATAAACTAGTGCCTCATTTAACCCCATCCATGCATGTGGATTTGGTTTTCCTAAATAATCACCTGATTTGATATTTATATTATCAATTCCTTTGGAAACTATAATAGAACGAACATCATCATTAAGACCAGAAAAAAATTGCTCAAACCATAATTCTAAATTCATTCCATTCCAAAAAATTAAGTCAGCATCATATGCTTTAACCAGATCTTTTGGAGTTGGTTGATATCCGTGAATTTCAGCACCTGGCTTAGTAATAGAAACCACCTCGGCGGCATCACCCGTTATATTTTTAGTTATATCAGAAATTATGGTAAAAGTAGTAACTACTTTTATTTTTTCATTTGCAAATAACTCAAAGTTTATAAAAATAGATAAAAATACTATAAGAAAATTTTTAAAAAACCAGTCCAACACTTTACCTCAAAATTTTATAGAAACAGATAATTCAAGAAAGTAATTAGTGTCAAGAATTGAAATCAATGATTTTCAATTTAAAGTAATTATTTATCTAATTGACCAATATTTCAGTTAATTCAATAATACGTTGATTTAAAAATGCAGATCCTTTTTTTGCTTCCACGTTTAATCTTACAAGAGGTTCAGTGTTAGAACTACGTAAATTAAATCTCCAATCTTCAAACACAAGTGAAAGACCATCAAAATCATCATAGGATAAATACTGGCCATCAAAATATTTTAAAACTTTTTCAAATACTTTTTTTGGTTGATTTATTGTAAAATTAATCTCACCAGAGCTGGGGAATTTTTCTTTTCTATCTTTAATTAATTCTGAAAGTTTTTTTCCAGTTTTACCCATAAGCTCCACTATAAGCAACCATGGTATCATACCACTATCACAGTAGGAAAAATCCCTAAAATAGTGGTGTGCAGACATTTCTCCACCATAAATAGCATTATTTTCGCGCATTGATTTTTTAATAAAAGCATGACCAGTTACAGAAACAATAGATAATCCATTATTATTTTTTACTATATCTTGTATGTTCCAAATCACTCTTGCATCATGAATAATTTTAGAACTAGGCTCTTTTAATAAGAAGCTTTCTGCTAATAACCCAACAATATATTCACCTGGAACAAAAACTCCAAATTCATCAAAAAAGAAGCAACGATCAAAATCGCCATCAAACGCAATACCAAGGTCAGCTTTATTTGAAATCACTAAATTTTTATTTATTTGATGGTTTTCTTTAAGCAATGGATTGGGTATCCCATTGGGAAAGCTAGGGTCAGGATTATGCTGATATTTAATAAAATTTAAATTTTTATTTTTTTTTAATAACTTTTTTTCAAAGCTATCAAAAGTGGGACCCAAAGCACCATTTCCCGAATTAATCACAATATTGAGAGTAGGCAAAAGTTTTACATCTATAAATGTAAGCAACTTATTAACGTAAGCAATTTTACTTTCAGAACATTTATTAAAAAGTAATCCTTTTTTTTCTTTTATTGCAAAATTTTTATTTTCAGCTGTTTTTTTTATTTTAACAAATTCACAATCATCAAGAGGTTGGGATTTAGATTTTACCATCTTAAGGCCATTAAAAGAGATTGGATTATGTGAAGCCGTTACCATAATCCCGCCACAAGCTTTAAAATGTGTTGTTGCCCAATATACTTCCTCGGTACCAGCGATACCTATATCATAAACATTTACACCTTGATCCATTAATCCTTTTGATAAAGAATTAAACAATTCTGGGGAAGATTCGCGTACATCTCTTCCCAAAATAACAACTTTAGGATTTATAATCTCTGCAAAAGCACAACCTATAGTATAGCAAATGTCACTATCAAAATTCACGCCTAGTTCTCCGCGGACGTCATATGCTTTAAAACAAGTAAGTTCTTTATTCATTTTAATTATTAATTTTTAATTTATTGGCAACAAAATTTATTCCAGACAAATAACCTTTAACTGATCCGCAATCAAATCTGTGGCCTTTAAGTTTAACAGTTTCAACCTTATTTTCTTTTGCTAAAAAATTAATAGCATCAGCAAGTTGTATTTCTCCACCTTTTCCAACTGTTTGGTTTTCTAATATGTCAAAAATTTCTGCAGTTAGTACATACCTACCTATAGAAGCAGAATTAGAGGGGGCTGCATTTTCTTCTGGTTTTTCAACTAAACCTTCAACGTTTCCGTTTATTGAATTAAATTGGACTACCCCATAGTTAGAAATTTCTGAACCAAAAATATCCATAATTGAAAGTTGAATTTTTCTAGTTTTTTCAAAAGCACTTACTAAATCTGAAGTCACGCCTTTTTCTTCACTTACAATAAAATCATCAGCTAGAAGCACAGCAAAAGGGTCATTACCAACGGCTCTTTTAGCACACAAAACCGCATGTCCCAAACCTAGAGGCGCTGGTTGCCTGACAAATAGACATTCAATACCTTCTGGCAATATATTCCTAACCATGTCTGCTTGTTTGTTTTTACCTTTTGATCTTAGAGCCATTTCTAATTCTTGATTATTATCAAAATGGTCCTCAACGGCTCGTTTATTTCTTCCTGTAATAAATATCAAAGTATCAATACCAGCCTTAACTGCTTCTTCTGCAGCATACTGGATTAATGGTTTGTCAATTATTGGAAGTAATTCTTTAGGCATAGCTTTGGTAGCAGGTAAAAATCTAGTACCCGACCCCGCAACTGGAAATACTGCTTTTGTTACTTTTGACATATTTTTAACTTTTACCATGAATACAAAATAATAATTAATACAGAAAGTGTGAAAATAAAAATTACAAATTAATTACTATCTTTTGTTTTTTTTATAGGCAGTTAAATGTTTTTGATTAATAATTAAACAATCATATCAGAAAAAATATTTTTTTCCCTAGATAAAATGTACAATTTAGAAAAAAAAAAATAAATATCTCGAATGTCTGTGATGCGAAATATAAATAGTATTGAATCAAAAATAGTTAAGCTTTTATCCCAAAAAAAAATTGCTATCTTTTTAGATATAGATGGAACGTTAATACCACATGCTGATCATCCAAATAATATCATAATCCCAAAAAATCTTAAATTCATACTTTACAATTTAAGAAATATACTTGATGGGGCCCTAGCTTTGATTAGTGGAAGATTGGTCAAAGATATTCACAATATTATTCGTCCTTTAAAACTCTCAATATCTGGTATTCATGGTTTAGAATATATTAATAATCTTGGTGAATATTTGATAAATAATACTGAACCTATTCCATTAAATATATATGAAAAGCTTTATAAATTTTCAAAAAATCACCCTGGGACTATGTTTGAAGAAAAGAATGTTTCTGTTGCATTGCATTATCGTAATGTACCTGAAATAGAAAAAAAAGCTATAAGTATTGTTAATCATCTCGTTAGAGGTAGTAATCTTAAATTATTAAAAGGCAAAAAGGTTTTAGAAATAGTACCAAAAAGTTCGAACAAAGGAAAAGCTATAAATTTTTTTATGAATAAACACCCTTTTTTGCATAAAATCCCTATTTATATTGGTGACGATGTCACTGACGAATATGGATTTGAATTAGTAAACAATTTAGGTGGTTATTCCATTAAGGTTGGATATGAAAGTAATACATTAGCTAATTTTTTTATTAAAGATACAATATCAGTTCTTAGATTTTTAAATTTGGTATATTTTTGCTCAAAAAAAAATAGGTGCAAATCATTAATATTACAAAATAAGATAAGAGGTTAGAATTGAACCGTCTCATAGTCATATCAAATAGGGTAATGTTACCATCTTTGAATAATAAAGAATCGGCTGGTGGTTTAGGCATCGCAATAGAGGAGTCATTAAAAAAGAATGGCGGTGTTTGGTTTGGCTGGAGTGGAGAAATATCAAATGAGAAAAATATAGAACCTGAAGTTTTAAAAAGTGACAATGTTACATATGTAACACTTAAACTTTCTCCAGAAAATTATGAAAATTTTTATAATGGTTATTCAAATGCATCTTTATGGCCACTATTGCATTATAGATTAGATTTAGTTGAATATTCTAAGAAGAAATACTCAGGATATCAAAGAGTAAATAGCATTTTTTCAGATTTGATTAGCCCCTTCTTGTTAAAAGAAGATATAATCTGGATACAAGATTATCACTTTATACTTTTGGCAAGAGAACTCAGGAAAAAAAAATGCATAAATAAAATGGGTTTTTTCTTACATGTTCCTTGGCCCTCAAAAGAAGTTTTGATGACCCTACCTGATCATAAAGAGATTGTGGAATCTCTTTTAGATTATGATGTCATTGGCTTTCAAACAAAAAGCTATGTTCTATCATTTCTAGATTACATAATTAGAGAAATGAATGGAACAATTGATACCGATGGATTTGTTTTTGCCAAAGGTAAAAAAGTAAAAGTTCAACATTTTCCAATTTCTATAGATACTGAGAAATTTATAGAGTTATCAAAAAATGCAGTTGGATCAACTCATGTCAATAGGCTAGTTGAAAGTTTAGGAAAATCTAATTTGATTATTGGTGTAGATAGATTAGATTACTCCAAAGGAATAATAAACCGATTTAAAGCATATGAAAATCTTTTAGAAAAATATCCAGAACATAAAAGAAATAGTACTCTCATGCAAATAGCTCCTATATCCAGAGGAGAAGTTTGGCAATATAAGGAACTTAGGCAAGAGTTAGAAACTGAAGCAGGTCATATAAACGGTTTATATTCAGACTTTGATTGGACACCAATTAGGTATTTAAATAGAGGTTTTAATAGAAAAATTCTTGCTGGATTTTTCAGAAGAAGTCAGATTGGCTTAGTAACTCCTTTTAGAGATGGCATGAATTTAGTTGCTAAAGAATATGTTGCCGCTCAAGACCCTTCTAATCCGGGAGTGCTTATACTTTCACAATTTGCAGGCGCAGCTGAAGAATTGGATGGGGCAATTATAGTAAACCCTTATGATATCGAAGCTATAACCGAAGCAATAAACATAAGTTTAAAAATGTCCTCAGAAGAAAAACTTCATCGCTGGATTAGAATGATTGAACAAATAAATGAATTCGATATACACAAATGGAGCAGAAATTGTATTAAGTCCATTGAGAGTATAAAACTATAGAATTTTTTTTAATTTACAGTATAAATGGAGCGGGTGATGGGAATCGAACCCACGTATTCAGCTTGGAAGGCTGCTGCTCTACCATTGAGCTACACCCGCTTATGAATAATAAAGACCATAAAACTTCTAAAAGAAATTTCAATACTTTTTTAAAATTTTAATAGTTATATCTATTATCTCTGAGGCTGATTTAGCCAGATATGGGGTGCAAGAAGTATCAAAACTCTGATGAATAACACCATGACCATATAATAACAATATGAAAGGAACTTTTGCAGACTTACTGGTCATATAATCTGTATTTGTATCTCCAACAAAAACTGTTGACTTAATTGATGCACCTAAATTATCTATAGTTTTTAGCAAAGGTTTAGGATTTGGTTTAGCACAATTATATGTATCCGGACCAACTATAATTTCAAAAAAAGAATGGATACCTAATTTATTTAGCAAAATATCAGCTTGTTTTTTTGGTTTATTTGTACAAACTCCAAGTTGGATTTTATTATTTTTAAAATATTCCAACATTTCTAGTGTACCTTCATAAAGAACAGAATTATCATCAATTACTTTTTCATAGTTTTTTAAAAATTTTGGGTAAAGGTTTTCAACTAATTGTTCATCAATAAAACCATTATCCTGCAGTAAACCTTGTCTAATCGTACTTCTACCCCCTTTTGAGGATATGCCCTCATCCCTATTTTCTTTTAACCTGTAATTAATACCAATTTCTTCAAAAGTTAGATTACCTGCATTAAGAAGATCTAAAGCTGTATCAGCTAATGTTCCATCCAAATCAAAAATAGCGACTGAGTTCATATCTGGTCCTTTTTCTATGATGGAAAATTCCTATTCTTTAATATATAATTATTAATGATAATGAATTTAGATTATTAAGGAAAGTCAAAATGCCTCTTTCAGTATTAATTCTAGCTGCTGGTAAAGGAACTAGAATGAATTCTAATTATCCCAAAGTTCTACATAACGTAGGTAATATACCTATGATTTACTATTCAATTGATTTAGCTCAAAAATTAAATGCAACAAATATAGGGGTAGTAATATCTGAAAATGCTGTCGAAATTAGAAATTTTATAAAACGGTTGTCTAACAAAATTGATCTAATTGTTCAGTCAAAACAACTTGGTACAGGACATGCTATTTTGTCAGCAAAGAAGTTTGAAAAAAAAACAGGGGATGTAATTATTCTATATGGGGATTGTCCCTTAATTTCTATTGACTCATTGAATAATCTTATCACTGCAAGAAAAAAAGGAGCTGATATTGCAGTATTAGGCTTTTTTGCTGATAATCCCAAACAATATGGACGTTTGGCTGTCGATGATAATAATAATTTAAAAAAAATAATTGAATTCAAAGATGCTACTAAAGATGAATTGGGGATAAAATTGTGTAATTCAGGAGTTATGATCGCTAATAACAGAATTTTATTCTCGTTACTAAACCAAATTAGGAATAATAACTCAGCCCAAGAATTTTATTTAACTGATATTGTATATAATGCAAATAAAGAAGGTCTCAATGTACAATATGTGAATTGTAGCGAGCTCGAAGCACAGGGTGTTAATAACCGTAAGGATTTATCTGAAGTAGAAAATCAGTTCCAAGTAAATAAACGAATAGAAGCATTATCAAATGGTGTAACTCTTAAAGACCCATCATCAACTTATTTTTCTTACGATACTGAAATTGGAAAAGATACAATTATCGAACCAAATGTTAATTTTGGAACTGGTGTAAAAATTAAAAATGATGTAGTTATAAAATCTTTTTCCTACCTTGAGGGATGTGAAGTTAACCCTAATGTCACTTTGGGACCGTTTGCCAGAATAAGACCAAAAACTATTTTAGATAAGGGAGTAAAAGTAGGTAATTTTGTTGAAGTAAAACAGTCACACCTTTCTCAAAATGTTAAAGTAAATCACTTAGCATATATAGGTGATGGAAAAATTGGTGAAAATTCAAATATTGGTGCTGGAACAATATTCTGTAATTATGACGGCTACTCCAAAAATGAAATAACTATTTCTAACGATACTTTTGTAGGTTCAAATGTATCATTGGTTGCACCATTAAAAATTGGAAATAATGTGGTTATTGGCGCGGGTTCAACAATAACTAATGATATTAGAAATAATGAACTTTCATTAGGAAGAACGAGACAGATAAATAAAAAAAGAAAGAAATAGAAATTTATTTAAATCAATTGAATAATTTTAAAATAAAATGTAACTTTAAAAATTGGAAAAGAAACATAAGTTAGCTCAATGACAAAATATCCGCCGCTTATTGACCCATTTAACCGAAAAATCAACTATCTAAGAGTTTCAGTTACAGATCGATGTGACTTTCGTTGTGTTTATTGTATGTCAGAGAAAATGCAATTTCTTCCTAAAAAAGATTTATTAACTTTAGAAGAATTAGATAAAATTTGCTCTGTATTTATAGAAATGGGCATTACAAAATTGCGAATTACAGGTGGTGAACCTTTAGTAAGGAGAAATATACTTAGTTTTTTTAAAAGTATTTCTAGGCATTTAATTACGGGGGATTTAAAAGAACTAACACTTACAACTAATGGGAGCCAATTGAAAAAGTTTGCAAGACCATTGTTTGATTTAGGAGTTAAAAGAGTAAATGTTTCTTTAGATACATTAAATCCTGAAAAATTCAAAAAAATTACAAGATGGGGAAAATTAGATCAAGTGCTTGACGGTATTAAGGAAGCAAAAGAAGCAGGTCTAGCCATAAAAATAAATAAAGTTGCTTTGAAAAAAACTAATCAAGATGAATTGAACAAATTCATACAATGGTGTGGTGATGAAGGGTTTGATCTTACTTTTATTGAAGTAATGCCAATGGGAGATTTTGGTGAAGAAGATAGATTAGATCAATTTTGGTCATTAAAAGATCTAAGAGAAGAATTAGATAAAAAATGGACCTTAAAAGACTTATCATTAACTACTGGTGGGCCGGCTAGATATTCTGAAATTTCTGAAACAGGTCAAAAAGTAGGATTTATAACTCCACTTACCCATAACTTCTGTGAATCCTGTAATAGAGTACGTATGACTTGTACAGGGCAATTGTTTATGTGCCTAGGACAGGAGGAAGATGCAGATCTTAGATCAGCTCTAAGAGATGGATCAGATAATGACCATTTATTAAGAAAAAGAATAATGCAAGCAGTAGATAGAAAACCAAAGGGTCATGACTTTGACTATTCTCGCAAAAAAATTTCAGGCCAAATGTCAAGATTCATGAGCCACACTGGAGGCTAGAAGAATTTTTAAGTTAGACATTTTTAAATTTTTGGTATAATGACCCAATTATTTTAAGGAAGAGTTATGAAAAAAATTATTATGTTTTTTTTGATATACGCATTTTCAATAGTGTTCGTTTATGCTTCAAGTGATAATGTAAAAAAACGTCAAAATGCTATGCAACAAGTAAGAGAAGCTACTAAAGTTTTATTTCCAATGGCAAAAGGTAAAACCGATTATGATGATTTTGTAGTAATTTCAATGCTTGACCAGATGCTAAATGCTGCAAAACCCTATGCAAGCTATTTCTCAATTGAACAAGAGGCAGTAGCTCACTCAGAGGCTGCTGAAACCATTTGGACAGATAGATCTGGCTTTAACCAAAGTGTAAATAAATTCATAGATGATATAGAATTTGCATTAAACGCCGAACCAGAAAATTTGGATGATTTCAAACCCATGTTCGCAAAAATCACTAATAATTGTCAAAGCTGTCATCAAGTTTATAGGATGAAGTAAAATCTTTCATTATGAACTTTTATAGTAATTCGAAATGAACTATTTATTTGGAGTTGATGGAGGAGGATCTGGTTGCAGAGTAGTTTTGACATCAACTGATGGAAAAATTTTGGGGAAAGCCAAGGGTGGACCTGCAAATATAGAAACATCATTTTCTAAAGCTAGAGATAATATAATAAATGCATGCATGACTGCTTTTAAAGTAGCAAATTTGTCTGAAAACAACTTTAAGAGTTCATATGCTATATTGGGTTTAGCAGGATCTAATCTTGGTAATTATGCTTCAAAGTTGTCTAATGATTTGCCATTTGCAAAAAATAAAATATTAAATGATGGTGAAATCACTTTGGAAGGAGCCATTGGACCAGTTGATGGATGTATTGGAGCTTTAGGGACTGGCTCAGTTTTTGTTGGCAGAAAAAGAGGAATTGTAAAACTTACTGGTGGTTGGGGTTTTAATTTAGGAGATGATGGGTCTGGAGCTAAACTTGGAAAAGAACTTATGAAATTATCAATAAAATGTCATGATGGTTTAGAAAATCATTCTGATCTAACAATAGATTTTTTGAAAAATTTTAATAGTGATATAAAAGAAATGGTTGAATGCGCAAAGTCTTTTAAGCCAATAGATTATGCTCAGTATGCACCTCAAATTTTTTCAGCAATGCGTTGCCAAGACAGCAATGCGAGAAAATTAATAGAATGTGAGGTTGTACTTATAGAAAAATCACTTATTGCTGCAGGTTTTAGGGAAGAAAATCCTTTCTGTCTAATTGGAGGACTTGGTAAATTATTTTTACCTTTTTTAAGAGATGTTTTTGTCAGGTCCTGTATTGAACCAAAAGGGGATGCACTAAAAGGTGCTGTATCTATAGGAAAAAGAGAATTTTTTATATAATCTTATGAAAAAAGATTACTTCCTATAACTTGACTTAATTGAAAGCTTAAATTAAAAAACCATATATTTGGCGAAGTAGCTCAGGCGGTTAGAGCAGAGGAATCATAATCCTTGTGTCGGGGGTTCAAGTCCCTCCTTCGCTACCACTAAAAGCGTTTAAAATCAATGACTTACAAGAGAAAATCGGTGTCAGTGAAATATTAAGAGATATCAATCTATTATATTGGCTAATACCTCTGAAAATTTTTTCATAACAAAGCAAAAACATTTATAAAGTCTGGATGATGTTTTGCACCTCTTATTTTTTTTAAATAACTGAAATATGTATTTATAAATACAAAAAAAATTAAAATTATTAAAATGATTCTTTTTCTGGATATAAGTTCTATATTTATCCAATTTATAATCAAAATCATTTTTTTAACATTTAATTTTTTGCTTAAATATAGGTCAATATTTGATATCTGTTAAGATAATAAACACAAAATCCTCAATTGACTTTAGGTAATTTTTTTTTTTTTAAAAATTAAAAGCAAAATAAACTAAAAAATTAAACAGATCCTTAAGGATCTAAAAGAATGCGCGCTTTATCCCTACAAGCATAGAGCGCGCAAACACACAACAGTGCTGGAGTACGTTAATATATTTTAATAAATTATCCAAATAAAAATTATTTGCTTACTTCAGCTTTCAAAAAGGAAAGCGAAATGAAAAAAATTATAAATTTTACAAAAATAGCCTTAGCAAGTATTTTTTTTGTATCTTCTTCTTTTCCAAGTATAGCAGATATAAAAATTGGAATTCTTCATTCTTTATCAGGAACACTTGCAATTTCAGAAACTACTCTAAAAGATACAATGCTTTATTTAATAGATAAACAAAATGCAAAAGGTGGTATTAATGGGGAAAAATTAGTTCCTGTTGTGGTAGATCCTGCCTCTGATTGGCCACTATTTGCTGAAAAGGCTAGAGAACTACTTACAGTTCAAAAAGTAGATGTAATGTTTGGATGTTGGACTTCTGTATCAAGAAAGTCAGTACTTCCTGTGATTGAAGAACTAAATGGCTTACTTTTTTACCCTGTACAATATGAAGGTGAAGAAAGCTCAAAGAATGTATTTTATACTGGGGCTGCTCCTAACCAGCAAGCAATACCAGCAACAGATTATTATTTAGAAGAATTAGGAGTTGAAAAATTTGCACTTTTAGGAACTGATTATGTCTATCCTAGAACGACAAATAAAATTCTTAATCAATATCTTATTGATAAAGGAATTCCTGAATCTGATATATTTGTAAACTATACCCCTTTTGGCCATTCAGATTGGTCAAAAATAGTTTCAGATGTTGTAGCGCTTGGTGCAGATGGAAAAAAAGTGGGTGTTATATCTACAATAAATGGAGATGCTAACATAGGCTTTTATAAAGAGTTAGCTGCTGCAGGCGTTTCAGCAGATGATATCCCAGTTGTGGCATTTTCTGTTGGAGAGGAAGAACTTTCAGGATTAGACACAACTAATCTTGTAGGTCATCTTGCTGCTTGGAATTATTTTCAATCAGCAGAATCTGACCTAAATGACGAATTTGTTGCTGAATGGAAAAGTGTAATGGGCACAGAAAGAGTTACTAATGATCCGATGGAGGCTCATGTTATTGGCTTTAACATGTATGTAAAGGCCGTAGAAAAAGCCGGCACTACTGACGTTGATGCTGTCAGAGCAGCCATGTATGGAATTAAAGTTCCAAATATGACTGGTGGTATGGCTGAAATGCTTCCAAATCATCATTTATCCAAACCAGTGCTGATTGGTGAAATTCAAGCAGATGGTCAATTTGATATAATTAGTCAAACAACTGAAGTTCCAGGAGACGCTTGGACAGATTTCCTATCAGAATCTGCTCCTCTTATATCCGATTGGAAAGATTTAGGATGTGGTATGTACAATAAGGAAACTAGTACCTGCATTCAATTAAAGTCAAATTATTAATATTACAGAATAATTTAGGGAGGATATCACCTCCCTAAATTTAGAGCTTATGCTAAATGAAATTTTTTACAAAAATATATACAATTTTATTTTTTCTATCACTTCCTATTATTGCATTTTCAAGTGATGAAGAATTTAAAAAATTTATTTCAGAAAACAAATCTTTTATTCATAAAAGTTCAGCAAAAACGATTACTCCTATTATTGATGAAATATCAAAATTTAATTCAATCAAAGTGGAAGATTTTCTGACTACTTGGAGAGAGAAAAAGCTTTGGTACTTAAAGGAAGATGGAAAGATTATAAAAGTTTCTACCAAAGATAAAAAAAATTATGAAATTGTAGATTTCTTCACCAATAAAATTATTGGTAATGTAGGTAAGAAAGAAATAAAACAAATAAAACCTAACAGTGGAGTAAGAGCTATAATTTCATCTGCTTTAGTGAAATTTCAATTACAAAATAAAGACCTACAAATAAGAAAAAAAACTTTTGAAAACTTAGCTAGAAATCCAAAAGAAAAATTTAGAATACCCTTAAGAGAGGCAATTATTAATGAAGTTGATCCAACCTTAAGAGAGAAAATGGAAAGATTTGAGAAACTACTTACGGTTAAATTTGAAAAAGATATTAAAAAAAGAATAGATGCAATTTTTTCTTTTAAAAATGATCTTGGTATTGATGTAAGAGGAGCTCTAAACCAATTACTAGAAACTAGACTAGTTGTTAAGAAAGAAATTCCAGAGGGTACTAATGTATCCCAAATACTAATCCCAGAATTTGGATATTTAAAAAAATCGATAGAAAATTTTAAAACCTTTATAGATGATCAAAAAAAATCCAAATTTACTGATACTGATGCATATGGAATACTTGTTAACAAAAACATCGCGCCAGCCCCAATATCTAATGATAAAATTAAAGAAATTTTATCTTCTCAACTTGAACAGGGGTTTATTGATTTAGAAGAAATAAAAACTCTTAATTCGTTAAATGGAAGATTAAAAGTTTTTAATGAGCTTGTAAGAGAAGGAATAGTAGAAAAAGGAATAAGCATTGAAGAAATGACCTTATTGGTAAAACAATATAAGTATTTTTATGAATATCTTGAACCATCAAAAGAGATAACCGATACCGTTTCAATCACTCTAAATTCAATAAATAAAAGAGTGGGGGTTTTTCAATTTATAGATCTTACTATAGAAGGTATCAGTTTGGCTTCAATTTATTTTCTTGCCGCTATTGGTCTAGCTATAACATTTGGAGTAATGAGAGTTATTAACATGGCTCATGGTGAATTCATTATGATGGGAGCATATTCTGGCTATGTTGTTCAACAATTTATTACAAATTACACTATTTCTATTCTCATATCTATTCCAATAGCTTTTTTGATTACCTTTTTTGCTGGTGTAATAATGGAAAGGCTAGTTATTAGAAAATTATACAAACGACCTCTCGAAACTCTTTTAGCTACATTTGGGATAAGCATAGCTCTTCAACAACTTGCAAAATTAATTTTTGGGACTCAAGCAAGACCTTTAACTTCTCCCTCATGGTTAGATGGTTCTCTCGTTATAAATGAAATTATATCAATAAGTTGGATTAGAGTAGCTATTCTCTTTTTAAGTATTATTTTCACGCTCATATTAGTTCTTATCTTAAATAAAACTCGCTTTGGTCTTGAAACAAGAGCAGTTACACAAAATCCTAAAATGGCAGCAAGCATGGGAGTAAATCCAGAAAGAATTAATATGTTAACTTTCGGTCTTGGTTCAGGAATAGCAGGTATAGCTGGTGTTGGAATAGGTCTTTATGCAAAAGTAACTTCTGAACTAGGTGCTGATTATATTGTTCAAAGTTTTATGACCGTAGTTGTAGGCGGAGTGGGGAGCATATGGGGCACTCTTGCTGGAGCAACTTTGATAGGTTTTCTTCAAAAAGGGATTGAATGGTTTAACCCTTCAAACACTTTAGCAGCTCAAACCTACATGATAATTTTTATAATAATTTTTATTCAATTTCGTCCTAAAGGGATTATTGCATTAAAAGGGCGAGCAGCTGGGGATTAAAGACTAATGTTAAAATTAATTAAAACAATGGATTTTAAAACTATATGCTTTTGCTTATTCTTTATTCTATTTTCGCTAATTATAACCTTATTAAGTGATTTAATATTTGGAAGTATTTCTACAAATTTTGTAAAAGTTTTAGGTAAAACATTAATGCTTTGCTTGGCTGCAATAGCACTAGATCTGGTTTGGGGATATTGCGGTATTCTATCTCTTGGTCATTTTGCTTTCTTTGCATTAGGAGGCTACCTAATTGGAATGTGGCTGATGTATGAAAGAACTAAAGAAATTATTATTCAAGCCTTTGCAGAACAACTCTTACCCCCTACCCCTTCAGAAATAAAAGAAGCCATTGGAATTCAGATATTTGGAGTTGTTGGTGGGTCAGAAATTCCTTCAATATGGATATTTGCTGATTACTTATTTATACATTTATTTCTCATAATATTTATACCAGGCCTTTTAGCATTAATTTTTGGATGGCTAGCATTTAGATCTAGAGTTACAGGTGTATATCTTTCAATACTAACTCAAGCTATGACCTTAGCTCTTTCCTTATATCTACTTCAAAATGATAGTGGATTGAGAGGAAATAATGGTCTTTCAGGTCTTCAAAATATTCCAGGCTTTACAAGTTTTCCACAGAGTATAATCTCAATTCTTTTTTTATGGGCATCGACTTTAGCACTTATTTTAGGGTTCATAATAGCTACTTTTATAACAAAGTCTAAATTAGGTAAGCTTATACAAGGAATAAGAGATGATGAAGATAGAATTAGGTTTTTAGGATACAATGTAGAGACATATAAGTTATTTGTATTTGTAATATCGGCAATAATGGCAGCTATAGCTGGTGCACTTTATTATCCTCAAGCGGGAATTGTAAACCCTTCTGAGTTAGCTCCAATTGCTTCAATTTACTTAGCTGTATGGGTTTCTATTGGGGGAAGGGGAAAATTAATTGGCGCTGTAATTGGGGCAGCTTTCGTCTCATTAATATCTAGTTTCTTCACAAGTGGACAAATACCAGATTTAAATCTTGGTTTTATAATAATTTCGTGGGTCGATTGGTGGCTTATTATTCTAGGATTATCTTTTGTAATAGTTACATTATTCACTCCAGGTGGATTAATAAGTGCTTTTGAGAATATCTATAAAAGGTCTTTTGAAAGATGAGTGATATTTTAGAAGTAAGAGGAATTTCTGTTTCTTTTGATGGTTTTAAAGCAATTAATAATCTAAGTTTTTCTATAGGACAAAATGAACTTAGAGCAATAATTGGTCCTAATGGTGCGGGGAAAACCACTTTAATGGATATTATTACTGGTAAAACAAAACCAGATATAGGAGATATCCGATGGGGAAAAAATAATATTTCTTTAATTAAAAAATCAGAAACTCAAATTGCTCAATTGGGTGTAGGTCGAAAATTTCAAAAACCTACAGTTCTGGAATATCAAACTGTAGAAGAAAATCTAATGATCTCATTAAAAAATAGTAGGGGGTTCATTCAAACTTTAATTTATAAATATACTGAGGAAGAATTTACAAGGGTAAATGAGGTAGCAAAATTAATAAAACTTAACAAAATATTAAACAAAATAGCAGGGGAACTAAGTCATGGTCAAAAGCAATGGTTAGAAATAGGGATGCTTTTGGCACAAGATCCAAGTTTACTTTTAGTAGATGAACCTGCTGCAGGAATGACAAATTCAGAAAGAACTAACACTGCTACCCTTCTTAAAGAATTATCTAAAACAAGATCTGTTGTGGTTGTAGAACATGATATGGATTTTATAAGGCAATTAAATTGTAAAGTTACAGTGCTACATGAAGGTTCAGTATTAGCAGAAGGAAACTTAGATCATGTTTCAAAAGATAATAAAGTAATAGAAGTATATCTTGGGAGATAAATTTGTTTTCTTTAAAAAATGCGAGTCTTCATTATTCTAAATCTCAAATACTATATAATATTTCATTTAAAGCAAAAGTTGGTGAAATTACTACAGTAATTGGACCAAATGGAGTAGGTAAAACCTCTTTATTAAGATTGCTGTCTGGAACACATCCCCTTTCAAGCGGTACATACTACGAATTTGGAAATGATATATCAAATTTTAATAGCCACGAATTAGCCTTGAAAGGAGTAGCATATGTTCCACAAGGAAGAGAAATTTTTCCTTTATTAACTGTAAAAGAAAATTTAGAAATTGGTTTTATTTGTTTAAAAAAAAACGATCAATTTATACCTGATTTTATTTATGAGATGTTTCCGGTTCTAAAACATATGTTAAAAAGAAGAGGAGGAGATCTTTCAGGAGGACAACAACAGCAACTTGCTATTGCTAGAGCTTTAATAACAAAACCAAAACTCTTACTTTTAGATGAACCCACTGAGGGTATCCAACCTAGCATTATTAAACAAATTGGAAGAGTTATTGAAGCATTAAAAAAAAGAAAAAATATAGCAATTGTAATAATTGAGCAATATTTTGATTTTGCTTACAAACTCTCAGATCAAGTATATGTAATGAAACAAGGTAAATTTGTTATTTCAGGAAAAAAACAAGATTTAGATAAAGAAAAAATCAAAAAGGCTGTAAGTATTTAGTGGATATAAAAATTATATTAAAATATTGTTCAGATTAAGAATTTTTTATATAAGTGCTCTCTCAAAAATTTATAAAAGTAGTTTTTTAAAGACAAAAACTAAAATTTTGTCACAACTGACACCAAAAATTTGACTTAAGTATCTGATTTTATTTATAAAAGGGTCTCTCTTTCGCTACCAAAATTACCAATAAAATCAATACTTTATAAGAGAGATGAACAAAGAGTTCATCCCTCTTTTGAGTTTAACACCAAAGTTATAGAAAAAGGTTTATATCTCTTAAATACAATAGTAAAAATGCCAGAGAATTATTTGATGTGGGTAAACCTAAATACTACATTTTATTTTACAAAATTTAATTTCAAATCAGTAAAATAAATTAAAGTAAGGATTATACCCTGTAGTATAAAAAATAAAGGAGAGACTATATAAAAAACAAAAATATAAAAAAAGTCATGATTTATTTGCATGGGGTTTATTAATTCTGCTAAAAATCCAAAAATCAAAAATAAAAAAACTAAAGATAAAAAAAACACTCTGCTATTTTTTTTTAATTTATATAGAGAATAACAACTCCATAAGTAAAAGATAGAAAAAATTAAAAATCCTAAACCACCTATATCTAGGAAAGAAAAATTATTTTCAATTTTACTGGTAACTATTTGGTTATATCCACCCCAAATAACAATTAGAAAAAATAACATTGCTTTAAAAATTAATATTTTATAAAAGTTTTTTTTCAGTTCCATATATTATCTTTTCCTTAGAAGTAAATTTTTAACCTAGAATAGTTTCTTCAAGAACTATACCCCTATTACTCACAGTCTTAATGATCATGTCTTCACTTTCCATAGCATCAATTTCTTTCCAAACAGGAAGGCACGCTTTAAATGCTTTTTCATCTTTATATTCAAAAACAAAACCTAATCTTGCTATTTTTTCTTTGTTCCAAATTTTTAAACTCACAAAACGTAATAACCCTAATTTTTTTAATCTTGTATAATAAGATTCCTTTACTTGATCCCACCTCAAACTTGCAAGTTCTAATTCTTTTTCTGACATAAAATCTTGTGTAGTAAAATTAATTAACTTTGGATTATTTTTCATTAATTCCTCTTTTTTTCAACATTATCTATTTAATAATAAAAGATTATAATATTAAGTATCATTGTAATAGTCTAATGTTTCCAGACTTTCTTTACTTTATCTACAATCAGCTCCAGTCTCGCAACTTTACTAATCATATCTTCTGGAGACTCCACAAAACTTTCTGGATTAGTTTTGAAACAACTCAGCACTAAATCTTGAACTTGTTTCTCATTTTCTGCTTCAATGACTATTCCTTCGTGTTTTGTAATCATAGTCGCATCTTCCATTAAGAAGTTCACATGATAGTTAATCTGAAACTCTGATTTCCAGTTCTTCATTCGTTATTCTTTTTTAATATTTTTAAAATCCTATCTACTGCTCGAAATTCACATAACAGAAACCAAATGTGAATCAGATAGGACATATTAAACATAACACCCCACTTAAAACTGAGAAAGGTTTTCTAATCTAAAAATAAAAATAAAGATACAGAAATGAATTACCCCCCGCAAAACTGACGAAGAGTTGAATACACTTCCCTAGTAAAAAATTATCGGTGAGGTCTATTCTTTGATTTAATCTTTACTTGTTTCAAATGCATTTCTTGAACTTGCGTATGAAATACCAAAGTAAAGAATAGTTGAATTAGATAATTGGTTATAAAATAAATTGTTTTCATGACATTTATATAAGATTGATTATGAATATTAAAAGATTATGCACAATCTTTAATCCATTTTACTTCAAACCTTACAACTTACATCTAATATCCTTTATTATAGTTGAATTTGGATCCAAATCATTCTCAAATTATTTAATATACATAATTTTTTTTAAGGAGTGAAATATGTCAGAAATCAAATGTATAAATTTAAGTTATGTTGTTTCATCAGATAATGCTGGTGATGTTGAAAACATATTTAAGAAACATGCTTCGTGGATGACAGAATTTTATTCAGAAGAGAATGAAGGCAAAGAGCATTTAATAAGTGCATATTTTACAAAGGCACAAGAATTTGTAGACCCAACAGACCCAACAAAAGGGTTTACTGGAAATATCGTCTTTACAATTAATGAAAAATTTACATCGATGAAAAGTATTGAACGACATATTGAAAACGCTTCAAATAATCAATATTTTGAAAAATTTGCAGAGTTTCTTGGTACTTATGGAAAAGCGATTAGTTTAGGAGGCGACATATATCATTCAATTAGGTGATTATTAATCAACAAAAAATAAAAATAACTTAAATTTTTAATTCTGAAAATATCAAAGAAAGGAAGAACTAATGAATATGTGTATTCACGGAACTATTGCTTCTGGAGTAGAAACTTTAAGAGCGAGAGTTCAATATAATATGGAACGTGGTGCCAGCGAATTTTGTTCTGAATGGACACTCGCTGATACAGGAAATAATGGTTTTGTATGGTTGGGTCATATTACTGATATGGAAGGTATGGGCGCTTTTCTAAGTACTGATGAAGAAATCAAATGGGACAGCGACAATGGATGTGTTTATAAAATCTATACCATGTCCGAAATGTCTGAATAAAATGGTACACTTAATTTGAAGATTTAACTACGACTTAATTTTCATATCATTCCACTCAAGTTTATGTCCCTTAACAAGAGGTTTTAATCTCTCAACTCTCTATTAATTACGAAATCTTAAAGATACAGAAAGTTATACACCAACTTAAAAACTGACTAAAAGTTGGTTAAACTTGTCTGTAAAAAAACACCTCTGATTTTATAATTTGGGGTGTAACAGAATGTGATATTCACATCATTTAATATTCATATGGGATGAAAGGATTATTGAAAAAATACAATCCTTTAGAAAAAATATAAATTAGAAAAAATATAAAAAAGTGTAAAGAAATAAAAGGTATACACCTACCCTAGAAACACTAATAACTTGTTGCCTTTATCTGATTTATTTTACTAACACAAGGAACCATAATCATTGTGTTGGGGGTTCAAGTCCCTCCCATGCTATCAAATCTTCAGTAAGGAATTTTCAAAATAAAATTTAAAGTTTAAACGTATTTAATACAGCTGGTTACTTAATATCTAAATATTAAAGTTCAAAGAAATAAAAATTATTTTTTATTTTTATTTGTAAAATACTTGACTTGAGGATCTTTAGGAAAGAATTCCTTATTAGAAACAATTTTGTTTATTTTTACATTTGTCTTTACTAGTAAAGTGAATGCGATAATACCTGTGATTAAGAAAATTGTCCAAATAAGTATATCCATGATTATTATCCTTTCAAAATATAGATATGAGCTGTAAAATCAAATATAGAATAAGTTGAATTGTCGCATCTCTTATATTTTAAAATTATTCAATAGACTCTGGAGTTATTTTGATTTTTGACAAGAAAGCATTGATTAGGTTTAGGCAGGATCTCCATAAATTCCCAGAGTTAGGATTTATGGAAAAACGTACTAAATCAAAAATCTGTAAAATCTTATATAAACTAAATATAGAAGTTCATGAAGGTTTAGGAATTTTGGGGATTTTAAAATCAGGAAATAGTAAAAAAATGATAGCTATTCGTACAGATATTGATGCACTCCCAATTACTGAGACTACAAATTATAGCTATCGATCCAAAAATTTAGGAGTAATGCATGCTTGTGGACACGACGGACATACAGCTATGTTAATTGGAGCTGCTGATATATTAGCATCTAAAAAAGATTTTGATGGTACAGTAGTTTTCATTTTTCAACCAAATGAAGAAAATGGTTTAGGTGCTAAGGCTATGCTAAATGAAGGTATTCTTTCAAATCTACCTATAGAGGAAATATATGCTATACATAATCTTCCAGGTGAACCTTTAGGACAACTATCAACAAGGGAAGGATTAATATGTTCATCAGAAAGTTTATTTGAAATAGAAATTAAAGGTCAAAGTTGTCATGCCTCAATGCCACAAATGGGTAAGGATTCAATATTAATAGCTTCTGAACTAATACAAAATTTGCAGAAAATTGTCTCAAGAAAAATATCCTCTAATTCTGGAATTGTAATATCTGTGACTGAATTTATTTCTAATGGCACTCGTAACGTACTAGCAGGTAATGTTATTTTAAAAGGTGATGCTAGAGCAAGAAGTAAAGAAGACAGAGTCTACATTGAGAAGTTTATAAGACAGATTTCAAATGGTGTGGCATTAGCTAATGAAGTATCAATAAATGTAAATTTTAAAACAGAGTTCATTGAAACACTCAATGCAAAAAAACCAACAGAGGCTATTGTAAAATTAGCAGAAAGGGTTGGACTGAAGGTTATACCAAATAGAAATCCTATGAGTTTTTCCGAAGATTTTGCACATTTAAGTAATCGTTTTCCAGGTTGTTTTTTTCTTCTAGGAAATGGTGAAAAAGAACCTTTTAGCAAACCACTTCATTCTAGTGATTATGACTTTAATGATGAGTTATTAGAAATTGGAAGTAAGTTTTGGGTATCGTTAGTTGAAGATCGTTTGCCAAAAAAAAAGAAGCCATAACCATGAATATATTTTCCCAAAGAATAAACAAACTACTAAAAAAAATGTCAGAAGAAAATTTGGATGTGGCAATAATAACTGATGAAGATAATGTTTATTATTTTAGTGGTTACTATGACTATCTACATATGGAATTTGGAAGACCTACCATACTTCTCGTTTCACAAAAGAAAGGAACTTTACTAATAACACCTTCCATAGATGAAAATATGGCTAAAAGCGAAGCTCAAGTAGACAGAATAGTTGCTTGGAATGATGGTTTAGGCGATGAATGGCGAGTTGAGTTTCCTAGTTTTTTGCATAACAATACTGTAGGAATTGAACTAAATTCTATACCTCAAGTAGTTAAAACCTACATTGAAAAAATTAAAGAAAATCAAATTCTACAAAATCTCACCCCTATTTTATCAGAAATTAGAATGATAAAGTCTAATTATGAAATTCAATTAGCCAGACACGCAGGACAAGTTGCTGATGCTATGATGTCAGCAGGTAGGGAAACAATAAGAGATGGTGTTGCAGAGTATGAAGTTGCCTTGGCTATTGCAGAAGCTGGAACAAAAAAAGCAGCTGAATTACTTACAAAATACTATAAAGACAAAGATATGTCGCCTAATACACATTTCTTACAGATTATGGCTTCTGGAAATACAATTACTAAAACTCATCATAGAGCTTCAACCAAAATTATACGATACGGAGAACCTGTTTTTTTATGCTTTTGTGGTATGACAAATTTTCACAGGTTTAAACTTGGTTTTGATCGTACATTTTGGTTAGGAGAAATAATAGACCCATTACAGGAAAAGATCTATAATGTAGCCCTTACTAGTCAAGAAGCAGCTCTTAATGCCATTACTCCAGGAGTGACTGCTGAAAGCGTTCATAAAGAGTATGCAAAAATAATTAGTGACAATGGTTATGATTATCCATTTAGGTGTGGTAGGGCTACTGGATTTAGTTTTCTTGAAAAACCTCAACTTGTTACAGGAGATAAAACTATACTTAAACCAGGAATGGTATTGGCAATAGATGGATCGGTAACTGATGATAATTTTCGAGCACAAATTGGAGATAGTATTGTTATAACAAAAGATGGGTATGAAATTATAACACATCACCCAAAAAAAGTAACAGAAGTGATCATATGATGTCTAAAAGTAAGAATTTTGTAATGTCAAAAAAATATTTACCTGAGATGGATGAGGGTAAGCACTATCGTGCGAGAATTGGATTTATTCTTATGTCAACTGATCTTGCATCCGAAAGTGACTTTTTTGAAATGGCTCCTGAAGGAGTTGGTGTTCATATCACTAGGTTAAAAACTGAAGACTTTACTACAAATGAAACTTTATCCCGACATATTGACCATATGGCCGAAGCTGCGTCACGTATTCAGCCTGATACTAAACCAAATGTTATAAGTTACAGCTGTACAAGTGGATCAATTGTCATTGGAGAAAAAAAAATTTATGATGAAATTAAGAAGGGTGCACCATGGGCAGAACCGATGTGTTTAGTTTCAGGAGTTGTAGATGCATTACGAGAGCTTAAAATCAAAAAATTGGTTGTTGGAACACCTTACCTTGATGAAATCAATTCTGCTGAATCTAAATTTCTAATTAATAAAGGTTTTGAAGTTCTTGATATTCAAGGCCTTAATTTAAAAACTGGAATTGAATTTGGTCGAGTAACACCAAACTACTGGAAAAAATTTGCACTGCAACTAGATCGTCCCGATGCTGAAGCTATATTTCTATCTTGCGGAGGAATTCGTTCTTTAGAAGTTGCTCATCAAATTGAAAAATTAACCGGTAAGCCAGTAATAACCTCGAATCAAGCACAATTTTGGAGTTGTTTAAGGCGTGCAGGTATTAAGGATAAATTAGTAGGCTTTGGTAAAATTTTTCAAGAAAATGGTCTTTCAATAAAAAAAAATAGTTAATTTTTTACTTATTATTTTAATCAAAATTTTATAAGTTTTTATAATATAAATTAGTCAAATTAAAAATTTTTGTTCAATATTTAATCAATTTTAAATTTTGGGATATTTGTATTTTATTTTATTTTTACAAATAAAATAAAATATTTTTAAATATAACTATGAAGATAATTCTTCTCCTACATATTACTAAATGTCCAAATAGTCCCTCCCTTTCTTATTTGGACATTTTTTTATTTACTATTTAAATTTTAATACAACTATTTTTTTTATATGGTAAATATCAATATATGTCCTTAGATGATGAGCTTTCAGATTTATTGATAATTTCACTTGAGCAAGCAGTAGCTGCGCCATACTGTGGACTTCTATTGGCTTCAGCTGGTGCTAGAGTAATAAAAGTTGAAAGACCCGAAGGTGATTTTGCCCGTTCTTACGATAATAGTATAAATGGGAAAAGTGCAATATTTGCATGGCTAAATAGGGGTAAAGAATCAATATCTTTAGACCTAAAAAATAAAACTGACAAAAAGATATTTAAAAATATGCTTAAAAAGGCTGATGTATTTTTATCAAACTTAACTCCTGGTTCATTAGAGAAACTAGAACTAGATTATAAACAAGTTAAAGCCTTAAATCCAAAACTAATATTTTGTGAAATTACTGGATATGGTAATTCTAAATTGGCAAATTCAAAAAAGGCATATGATTTTTTAATTCAAGCAGAAAGTGGTTTATGTTCAGTTACTGGGACAGAGAAATACCCATCAAAAGTTGGTATATCAATTACTGATTTATCAACTGGTCTTACTGCTTACTCCGCTATTTTAAGAGGAATAATTAAAAGAAGTAAAACAAAGAAAGGTATTTCAATTTCAATATCAATGTTCGATGTTATGGCTGATTGGATGAATATGCCTTTGTTAGCTCATAGATATATGGGAGGCACCCCCAAAAGGAATGGAATGAAACATTCTTTTATTGCACCTTACGGAACATTTAAATGTAAAAATAATGACGAAATATTGATATCAATCCAAAATAATAGAGAATTTGAAGTTTTTTGCAAAAAAATACTTAAAAACCAAAATTTGTTCAAAAATCCAAAATTTCAAGATAATCCAAATAGGTATAAAAATAGACATGAATTAGATAAGATAATTAATAGCTGCTTTTTAAAATATACCAAAGAAGAGCTTCAAAAAAAATTAGACACTGGTGGTATTGCAAATGCTTTTCTTAATAACACTTCAGATCTATCTGATCACAAACTACTAAAAAATGAAAATGCCTTTATTAATAATGAGTATGTTTGCCTTGCTGCATTGCCTATAAAAACTTCCAGTAAATTATCAATAAAAGTACCATCAATAGATGAAAATGGTAAGAAACTTAGATCTGAATTCAATAAATAATAGACATTTTTAGATATCAAACCACCTTATTTTTTAATCTATTAGCTTGAATTGTGACCAAAATTCCACAAATAAGTATAAGAAAGATCCCAAAAAATCCTAATAAATCAGGTAAAGTATCGAAGATAATTTTTCCCCAAAATATTGCAAAAATTAAATATAAAAAATCAAGCGGAGCAAGGAATGAACTTTCTGAAGATTGGTAAGCTCTAACTAAACATAAATTGCCAGTTAAATTAAAAAAAGAAGCAATAACAATAATGCAAAAAGCAAAGGTGGTAAGTTCTGGCCATCCAATAGCTATATACGGCATTTTTTCTTTTATACTTTGATCAATAATAAAATAATCAGTAATAATTATCCCAAACCCTCCAGAAAATATAAAAAACACAGCAACTGTAGCTGTCATAGCTAGAGGACTTTCATTTGAACAAAATTTTCTTAAAACAAATAAATTACAAGCGTAAAAAAAACCTGCCAAGACTGGAAAAATTTGAAAAACTGAAAAATTAGTACTCCAAGGTTTTAAAACTAACAAAGCACCAACTACGCCAAAAACTAAGGCTGAAAATTTAATAAAAGTTATGCTCTCCTTTAAAAATAAAAAAGCAAAAATGACAACAAAAATTGGATAAGTATATAATCCCGTTGCCATCTCGGCGACGCTTAGTTTAGGAGCAGCACAAAAGAAGAAAAACATACATAAAACCAAAAATAAGGTTCTTAATATAACCGTAATTATGTTTTTTGGTAATAATTTTGATAATTTTATGCCAAATAAAGGTGGTACGATAACCAACAAAAATAAATTAAAAATAGACCTTAAAGTTTGAAATTGCCAAAATGAAGTCCATTCAGCTGCATATTTAACTAAAGAATCTTGAAAGGCTAATAAAAACCCACCACTTATCAATAAAATGACACTTTGATACTGACTATTATTAAAAGTTATTTTAATTTTTCCTCAAAAAAAATGAAAATGAAAATTTGTAAGTCTTCTGGTTATTACTAGCTTATATTTTCTTTTTCTAGAAGGTTTTTAGCTTTTTGGATATTTTTATCAGCATCCTCTAGCCAACCTACCCTCAATTCAGGAACTGACGAAATTAGCAAATCAGTGTATGGATGGGATGGTGGAGAAAGTACTTTATGGACAGATCCTGTTTCAGCAATGATACCTTTATACATAACTGCAATACTATCAGCAAAAGCTGAAACAGTAGATAAATCATGACTGATAAAAACAAAAGAAACCCCTAAATTTTTTCTTAACCCTCTCAGTAACTCAATAACATTTGCTCCGACAATACTATCAAGAGCAGATGTTACTTCGTCACATAATAAAACCTCTGGTTCAGCTGCTAAAGCTCTTGCTAAATTTATTCTTTGTTTCTGACCTCCTGATAATTCATGTGGATACCTAGTGAAAAATTCCTTTGGTAGCTCGACCATATCTAATAATTCTAAAACTCTATCTTTTTGCTTTTGCCCATACATATTTAGATAAAACTCTAAGGGTCGTCCTAAAATATTCCCAATAGTTTGTTTGGGGTTTATAGCAGTATCAGCCATCTGATAAACAAACTGAATTTTTCTTAACTCTGATCTAGGTCTATCTTCAAGCCTTGGCTTTAATTGTTGTCCGTCTAAGAGAATTTCACCTTTAAAAGAAGGTAGCAAACCAGCAATGACTCTTGCAAGCGTTGACTTTCCAGAGCCAGACTCACCTATTACTCCAAGAACTTCTCCTCTTGAAAGTTCAAGGTTCATATCTTTAAGAATTATTTCTTTGGGTTTAGACATCACATCCCCACCATAACCTGCAAAAACACCCTTAATTTCTATCACTTTATCTGTTTTATTTAATTTAGTTTTTTTACCAGCAGCAGGCAAAGGCCTTACCGCTTGCATCAATCTTTTTGTATAAGGATGTCTTGGTTTAGAAATAACTTCGTTTGCTGTACCTTTTTCTTGAATATCACCATTATATAAGACCACTATTCTGTCTGCAATTTGTGCTACAACTGCTAAATCGTGAGTAACATAGATTGCAGCTGCTCCTCGTTCTCTTATGACTTTTTTAAAAGCTTTTAATACCTCTATTTGAGTCGTAACATCTAATGCTGTTGTTGGTTCATCCAAAACAAGTAGAGAAGGTTCTCCACATAATGCCATCGCTGCCATTAATCTTTGTAACTGCCCACCTGAAACTTGATGAGGATATCTAGCCCCAATAAGATCTGGATTGGGTAAATCTAAAGAGTGGTATAGTCCTTTAGCAAATTCATTGGCTTCATTTTGCGTTTTAGAACCATGAATCACTGCTGATTCTGTTACTTGCTCATTTATTTTTAAAGCAGGATTGAAAGTGGCAATAGCACTTTGAGCAAGATAGGCAACTTTTTCACCTCTTATTTGTCTAAGTTCCTCTATACCCATATTTGTTAAATCTTGATCAAATAAAGATGTTGTTCCATTACTTATTTTAAGGCCTGGTTTACAATAACCTAAGGAAGAAAGAGCTATTGTAGTTTTTCCAGATCCAGACTCACCTATAAGAGCAACAACCTCACCTTCTCTGACCTTAAAATTAGCGTCTCTTACAATGGGTAATTCACTTCCATCGTCTCTTACAGCATTAATGCAAAGATTTTTAGCTTCGAATACTACTTTTTTATTCAATTTAAAGTCTCCCAGACAATTTTCCACCAGCATGGGCAGAAACATCATCTACAATGAGATTGATTGCAACTGTTAGAGAAGCAATAGCTATTGCTGGAGCTAAAATTGGTATTACGGATTCACCATATTGAAGTGCTCCTAGGTTTTCTCTTACCATCGAGCCCCAGTCAGCTAATGGTGGTTGTACACCTAGCCCTAGAAAACTCAAACTCGAAACAAAAAGAATAACATATATAAATCTTAATCCAAAATCTGAAATTAAAGGCATGGCTGCATTAGGCCATATTTCTTTGAAAATTATCCATCGATATCCTTCACCTCTGACTTTTGCAGCTTCAACAAAATCCATGACCATTATTTCCATACCTAATGCTCTTGAAAGCCTGAAAACAACAGGAGAAAAAATAGCACCTGCTGTAATAATTAAAACAGGTATAGATGAACCAACCGCTGCAACAACTACTAAACCAAACATAATTGTAGGTATAGCCAATAAAATGTTAAAAAATTGAGTTAATACTTGATCAATTCTAGAACCAGCTATAGAAGATCCAATTCCTAATGTAACTCCAATTACATAAGCTATCAAAACTCCTGCTAATGAAATACCAATTGTTCGTCCTGCCCCATACATAATTCGGGAAAGAATATCTCGATCATCTACGTCAGTTCCTAACCAAGCACCTGGTCTAGGTTTTTGAAATTCGGAATAATCATCTGGAAAAGGCAGATCATTTTCTTCATAAGGTGCTAAAAACTGTCCAAAGATAGCTATAAATAACCAAAAAGCTACAACTATAACACCTAGTTTTCCGGTTATAGATAATCTAAATTTCCCACTGGGTGGAGCATCTTGAAGTTCATCAAAACTAACTTCATTACTAAACGGAGCAACATAATGTTTATCTTCATTATTTTTATTATTACTCATTTTGGATGTCTCAACCTAGGATTTGATAAAATGGATGCTAGATCTGCAATCATCATCAGAATTACATAAGTTGCACAAAAAATCATACCCAATGTTTGGATGAGAATATAATCTCTTGTTTGAACACCTTGAACGATTAAAGTAGCTAAACCAGCATATCCAAAATATACTTCTATGACTATAACCCCTGTAACAACATAAGCAAGATTAATTGCAATCACATTTACAATAGGACCAATAGCGTTGAGTAAAGCATGTCTCATCACTACTCTTCTTCTTGGAATACCTTTTAAAATTGCCATCTCGATGTAAGGAGAATTCATAACATTTAAAACTGCAGCTCTTGTCATTCTAATAAGCTGAGCTGCTATAACAAGACATAATGTTGCAATAGGTAAGATAAAATGAGTGATTAATTCTACTAAATTTTTGTCATCAATTGAACCAACAACGACCGCATTTCCAATACCAAGAAAAAAAACAACAAATAACACCATCAAAGTAGCAGTAAAAAATTCTGGAGCTGCGACCAAAGTAACTGATCCTAAGGTTAAAAATCTATCATAAATTGTCCCAGGAAACATTGCTGCCATAATTCCAAGTCCTACAGAAATAGGGACTCCAATCATTGCAGTTAAAGTACTTACAATTAAAGTGTTTTCATACCTATCGGAAATAAGTTGTGCGATAGTAACATTCCCACTTGCCAAAGATGTTCCAAATTCTCCTTGCAAAAAATTAAACAACCACCTGAAATATTGTTGGTACAATGGTAAATTGAGACCTAATTCTTCTCTTAAAGCTTTTAGAGAGTCCTCTGTAGCAGCTTGTCCTAATCTTATTTGTGCAGCATCACCTGGAAGAGCGTTTGTACCGAGAAATATTACTATAGATACCCCTAGGGTAGTTAGAAGGCCTGCACCAATTTTGGTTAGTATAATTCTATACATAATTTAATGTTCATTAGTTTTATGTAAAAAATAGTAATGTATTAAATAAAAAAAAAGAGGGAGAAAATGTTTTACTCCCTCAAATTCAACTTTTATTTAAGCGTCGTCTCTATAAATATATGGAGGAGCTTCAGCACCACCCCAGTTATTTAATGGCACCATTGTTATACCCTTAACGTGTGATGCACGAGCATCTGTGTAGTTAAGGTGAGCAGGAGTAATAGATCCGCCATTTTCATGGATATCCATTTGTAGATCATGATACATTTGCTTCCTCTTAGCAGCATCTGTAACTCCTCGAACTTCAACAAGCGTTTTATCAAACTTTTCACTTTTCCAAAAAGTTTCATTCCAGTTTGAATCACTTTTATAAGCTAAGGTCATCATGATATTAGCCGTTGGTCTCATATTCCAAGTTGTAACATTAAATGGTGAACCTTGCATCCAAACAGCACCCCAGTATCCATCAGTAGTAACTTTCTGAACATCAATATTCATGCCAATTTTTTTAGCTTCTCTCTGAAGAGCTAAACATTGAAATGTAGCAGCTTGCGAAACTTCTGCGGCAATAATCGGAATTGTTGTTGATCCAATACCTGACTTTTGGAAATGATATTTTGCTTTATCTAAATCCATTGGTCTTTGTGGTATATCAGGACTAAAATCAAAATATGCTTTATTAATAGGCTGATCATTACCAACACTACCTAAGCCTTTGAGTTCTCCTTTAACAACACGGGTTCTATCCATACAAAGTTGCATAGCTCTTACAAGGTCTCTATTGTTGGAAGGAGAAACACCCTGATGTGCAACAATAGATGTGTAACGTCCAGACTCAACTGACCAAACTTCTTTACCCGCGGCAGCTTCAACTTCTTTAACAGCTTTACCAGGAAGGTTAACCATCATATCAACATCACCTGCCATGAAAGCGTTCAATCTTGCAACTGGGTCTCCAATTCCAAAATGCTCCATTTCGTCAAGATAACCTGGCCCATGCCAGCAATTTTCATAAGGAGTACCTACAGTTCTAACACCTGGTTTGAATTCTTTACATCTGTAAGGTCCTGTTCCATTGGCAGTTGAAAAATCTTCGGTTCCATCTTGAAGAACATTAAAATGGAAAGTACCTAAAGAGTTTACTAAGTCAGCATTTGGTGTTTCCAAGTTTACTTCAACTTCATGCTCATTTATCTTTTTGAGATCTTTAACCATATCCATTTGTGATTTACCAATAGATTTAGTGTCAGGGCCAAGATGCCTAGATAAAGTGTATATAACATCGTCTGCGTTCAGCGTATGTCCATTATGAAATTCAACACCCTTTCTAATTTTGAAAGTCCACTTCGTTGCATCAGCATTCACAAGAACCTCTTCTGCTAATTCAGGTTCCCAACTTAAATCTGCTTTTAGACGAACTAATTTTCCATAAAACATACGGCCTCTCCAGTAATCAACTGAAGCAGTACATAAAATTGGATCTAGTGTATCAGCTGGTCCATGCTGATCTCCAGCACATACAAGTCTACCACCTCTCTTAGGTGTACTCGCCCAAACTGCTGAAGCACTTGAAAAAATGGCTCCACCAGTGGTAGCGGTAGCTCCCGCTGCCATCATCCAAGTCATAATATCTCTTCTTGTTGCTCCTTTACTAACAGCCTTTACAATTTCTTGCTGTTGGTGCAGATTCAAATCTGAAAATTCAAAATCACCCATTATTTTTGGGCCTTTCTTTCTTAGACTCATTAATCATCCTCCAAATAGATTAATATTGCTATCATATAGCAAAAGTTTAATTCATAGGCCTATTGTAAATCGCTCATACCCAAAATGACAACAGTAAAAAGGTTTTTTTTTTGATTTTAATTTAAAATATATTCAAAAACAATAACTTAGACTATGATTTAGTTTAAATTTTCATAAATTAAATAACAAGTTTTCTCATTTCTTTATTACTTTTGCCAAGTTTTTGAGCAGGTTTTGTAATTTTTGGAGAACCACTTGAATAATCAAAAGCTGCTGTGGGAAGTTTTTTTGAATTTAAATCATTATTCAACAAAGAATTTTGAAGTACTGACCTTGACTTAATTTGTTCGCTATTAAGTGCTTCTGTGAGAGTTCGAATTTTTGAAGCCGGAACATGATATCTATTTAAAACTTCCTCCCAATAATCAGCTGTGTTGTTAATCACAACCTGAGATATCATTTTCTTAAACCTTTTTTTATTTTTTTTTAATTCTTTTTTACTCATATATGAGATTTCATTTGCTATATCGTCTAAATCGAGTGCCCTGAACAAATTTTGCATTTGTTTTTTTGTGAAAGCACCAATTACAAAATCTCTGTCATTTGCTTTGAAGGCACCATACCCAGCATAATCGGGATGATCATTACCATAGTTAGGCTTAGATAGTCCTGTTGCAATTGTTTCTGAAACTGTGGAGGTCATAAGCATTAGTGCTGAATCAAGCATTGACACATCAATTTCAAGGCCTTTACCAGTTATTTGCCTTCTATAAAGCGCCGAAGATATAGCAAAAGCTGCATGTATTCCTGTTCCATAATCTACAACGGCAGGTCCAACACGTAGAGGTCCTGTAGACTTCAATCCATTTAATTCCATTAATCCTGAATACGCTTGTATTACTGAATCATAGGCTGGATGTTCTGATTTTGGTCCAGTTCTGCCAAAACCTGTCATTGAACAATAGATCAATCGAGGATTAATTTTTTTTAACTTTTTATAGGATAGACCCAAATCAGCTATAGAATTACCCGAGTAGTTTTGTACTAAAACATCAGCTGTTTCTAATAGTTTTAAAAAAAAAATTTTATCTTTTTCTACTTTTAAATCTAAGCATAATGATTTCTTTTCACTATTTTGGCATATATAAAAATTGCTCAAACCTAATTCATTAAGATCATCAAAATTACCTTCATCTCTCATCATATCAGGAGTATCAGGGGACTCTATTTTAATGACTTCAGCTCCCATAACTGCCAATTGAAATGTACAAAAAGGACCAGCAAAAACGTGGGTCAAGTCAAGAATTCTAATTCCTTCAAATGGTCTCATTTAATTCCAAAAATAAAAACCTTCAAAAGTAGTTTAGGATATAACCATGGTAGTACCAACAAAAAATTTAATCAATTTATTTTGCAATCTATTTTCAATTACCAACTGCAATCACTGCATCAATAGCTTTAACTTGGTTTTCATAAACAAATAACGGATTAATTTCAATTTCTGCAATTTTTAGTTCTGTATCATCCATTAATAACAATAAGGTATTTATAAATTGAACAATATTTTTTATTTTTGCCACTTTAGATCCTCTATATCCGGTTAACATTTGACTAATTTTAAGTGACATTAATTGGTCAATAATTTCTTTTTGAGTTAAAGGGGCTACCATAATTTTAAAATCTTTAAATAAATCAACAAAAATACCACCAGCACCAATTGTAACAACTATTCCAAAAACTTTATCTCTTTTCATTCCAATAACTAATTCACAGATAGGTTCAGGTTCCATTCTTTCTATAAGAAAATTATTAATATTAAGATTTGGAAAATTCTTGTCTAGATTAGATTTCATATTATCTAGTTCTACTTTTAATTGAATTTCATTTTTTATATCAATTTTAACTGCACCATGCTCAGTCTTATGTATTAAGTCTTTGTGCAACGCTTTTAATACAATCGGAAAACCTATTTCCTTAGATTTTTTTATAATATCTACAATGGAAGAATTAATTGAATTAGGAATTGGCAATTTTTTTGAAGTTAAGATTTTTTTTGCCTCAGATTCGTTTAAATAATTACTATTACGAATTTCTATAGTTTTTTTTGAATTAAATATTGATTTTTTATTTATATTTTTCTTATTTTTAAACCATTCAACAACATTCTTTATGGCTGCTAAACCATCCCCGATTCCTTGTAACGGTGCTACTCCACGCGCTATTAATTGTTCTCTAGTTTCTCTATCTATATTTTCAGAAATAGTTGATATTATTGCTCCTGGTATTTTTTGTTCATTAATTACTTCTGAAAAACCAATTGCATCGTTTAAATAATAAATCTTTGTTTCATCTATGCCCATTAAGGGATAATCCTGAATTAAAATAGAAAAATCAGGCTTAAGAGATTTTATTACTTCTTGAAATAATGGTTTTGTAATTTTTGGCTGTCCCCAAATTGGAGTTGTATAATCTAAAGGATTTGAAATAGTTGCAATATTAGGTAAAAAAGAGGATATAGCTTTAATGTTTCTCTTGGGAATTTTTGAAAATTTTAAATTTAGCGTTTCACCAATATCAGCAACCATTGTTGCACCACCACCCGAACAAGTAAATGCGGCGCATTCTCTACCTTTTGGAATACCAGCAATGCATATAAACTTCAAAGTTTCTATCATTTCAGAAGGCGTATCAACAGTAATGATGCCTAGTTTTTTAAAAAATGAATTATAAATCTTTTGAGAACCAGCAACTGATCCAGTATGACTTTTTGTTAAGGTGGCGCCAATACTGGATTTTCCTGTTTTTAAAACTACTATAGGTTTTTGTGCTTCTAGTGCCTTTTTTGCAGCTGACTCAAAATCTGAAATATTTTCAATACCTTCAATATGAAGACCAAATGCCCTAACTTCTTTTTTATTGATCAAATAATTTATAAAATCAGTATTTTTTAAAGATGCTTGATTACCGAGAGAAATCATGTGTGTAAGTGGTAAAGAACGTTGGTTCATAGTTATGTCTGATGACAACATTCCACTTTGTGTAATAATTGCTGCTCCGAAACCTGGACAAAATCCACCATGAGCAAATGGCCAGAGAGCACTGTTTCCTAAATAATTAATTAGTCCATAACAATTTGGCCCTACCAAAACCATGTTTTTTAAAGATTTAACTAATTGCCGTTCAAGGGAAATACCCTTCTTTCCAATTTCTTTAAAACCTGCTGAATAACAAACTATACCTCCAGCATTTATATGGTTTAGTTCATTAACAGTTCTTATAATTTGAGTAGAAGGGATAGCTAAAAATACAGCATCTGGGCCCTTTGGAAGATCAAGAACTGACCTAAAACATTTATACCCAGCAATACTATCTCTTTTTGGATTCACAGGCCAAATTGAACCTTTAAAACCCCTACGCTTAGCTTCATTTATGGCAACTTCAGCATCACCCCCTCCTATGAATGCAATTTGGGAAGGGTTTATCAGACGATTAATATTTTTATATCTTATTTCTTTCATGCCCCAAGGGGTCTGAGAATTGATCTAGAAATTATGTGCCTTTGAATTTCAGATGTTCCGTCCCATATCCTCTCTAATCGACTATCTCTCCACAAGCGCTGAATTGGCATTTCTTCCATTAGCCCCATCCCTCCATAAATTTGCACCGTTTCATCAGCAACTTTATTAACCATTTCAGAACAAAAAAGTTTTACCATTGCTGCATCTTCATCCTTCATGATACTTCTCTCTGCTTTTTCTACTGCATCTTTTACCAACAAATCTGCTGCTCTTAATCCAAGAGCCATATCTGCAAGCTTGAAACTCACCGCCTGGAATTTTCCTATTGGTTGCCCAAATTGTTTTCTTGAAGCTGCCCATTCACTTGAAAGTTGCATCATCCTCTCTGCTTTTCCACAGCAAGAGGCACCAACCCATATTCTTCCCATACCTAGCCATTTTCCAGATAATTCTAAGCCTTTTCCTTCCTCACCTAAAATCATTTTGGATGAGAGTTTTACATCATTAAAATTCAAAGCAAATGTCTTATATCCCCTATAACTAACACATTTAGTTCCCTCTCTAATATCAAATCCCTTTAGACCTCGGTTTACTAAAAAAGCTGTTATTCTTTTTCTTGTCCCTCTAGATGTTTTATCCTCACCTGTTGCAGCAAAAACTATTGCAAAATCAGGCAAACAAGGCCCAGAAATAAAATGCTTTGATCCATTTAAAATCCAATCATTACCTTTTTTCACAGCATTAGATTTCATTCCCATTACATCCGAACCAGCCTCAGGTTCTGTTAAGGCAAATAGTTCTCTTTTATCTCCATTAACGCATGGATACAAATATTCCTCTTTTTGCTCATCATTACATGCCAATAGAATTTCTGTCGGTCTTGCTATCCAAGAATGCAAAGCGTGTGTTGTTTTACCATACTCTCTTTCAAGAATACTCATAGATCTATAATCAAGACCACCCCCACCTACTTCTACAGGAAGATTTGCTGCAAAAAGTCCTGCTTCTTTTGCTTTTTCCTCTATTTGTTTACCTAATTCGATTGGTACTTCGCCAATTTTGTCTACTGTTTCTTCGTATGGATAAATTTCCTCTTCCAAAAACTTTCTAGCAGTATTTAAAATAAGAGAACTTTCTTGACTTGTAATTTGATCCAATTTTACTTCCTTTATAAATTGCTTAAGTTTATTTCTTTTTAAGATTATATTTGGTTCTTGCCTCATTTGGGCTTAGTATACGTGCTCCCATTAGCTCAATGATTTCTTTTGCTCTTGATACTAGATCTGCATTTGTAGCTAACACACCTTTTTTTAAATATAAATTATCTTCTAGACCTACTCTAACATTACCACCCATGGCAACAGAAGCCGCTACCATTGGCATTTGCATACGAGAAATTCCAAAACTCGCCCAATAACAATTTAATGGCAAATGATCTTTCATAACTTTCATGGTATCTACAGTTTGTTCTGCCCCCCATGGAATACCAAGACAAATTTGAAATAATGGCGGATTATCTATTAAACCCTCTTTTATCATTTCCTTTGCAAACCTTATATGACCAAGATCAAAAACTTCTAATTCAGGTTTCACTTCCCATTTTTTTGTCAGAGCTGCCATCTCTCTTAAAAAAGGTGGTGTTGAAATATATATTTCATTACCATTACCAAAATTCATAGTTCCACAATCTAATGAACAAATTTCTGGCAAACATTCCTTTACGTGAGCTAACCTTTCTTCCGCACTAATCATATCTGTACCTGATCCAGGTGTATTTAAATCACCGTCATTAACCACCCAATCTCCTCCCATACCTGCAGTTAAATTAATGACTACATCCTGTGAAGAATTTCTTATCCTTTCTACCACCTCTTTAAATAATTTTGGGTCTCTTGAACCTTTGCCGCTTATTGGATCTCTTACATGTATATGAACTGAAGTAGCACCAGCTTGTGCGGATTCTATTGCATCATCAGCTATTTCTTTAGCTGAAACGGGCACCTTATCACTTTTACCTACTGTGTCTCCTGCCCCCGTAACAGCACAAGTAAGAACAACTTCAAAGTTCATTTTTTTCCCTCCGAATTAAATTCTATTTGGTATTTATTTTCTTTGAATTTTGATAATTTCAACAATTTTTTTATCTCTTTCTGAAGCAAGATCTTGAAATTTTTGGTCTTTTACAATTTTTTCACAACCATCTACCATTTTGTTTCTTAGTTTTTTTGTCAGTTCAGGAGCCTTTAGTCTAGTCCAGGGTAATTCCAATGCTGGTCCAAATTGATCTAAATTCGTGGCCATACCTCCTTCTCCACAGGCTACATGAAAAGCTAAGCATTGGCCCTGTATTGCCATCCTTGGAGCTGGACCGTTTATCAAGGCAATATCAATTTGTTCAGGCGTTGCTTCATTATTATCAACCATATGTAAAGCTTCACGCCATAAAGCTTCCTGTAGTCTCGTAGCAACAAAACCAGGAATTTCTTTTTTTAAGACTAATGGAGATTTACCTATTTTAATAAAAAAATCATGAACCCAATTAACAGCTTCATCCTTAGTTTTTTTTCCTCCTACAATCTCCACCAATGGTAATAAATATGGTGGATTAAATGGATGAGCTACTACTGTTCTCTCAGGTGTTTTGCATAAAGTCTGGATATCTGTCATTTTCATGCCAGATGTTGAAGAACAAATAATTACATTTTTTGGAACAATTTCACCTAATCTTTTATATAAATTTTGTTTTAATGTAAGGATTTCAGGTGCACTTTCTTGAATAAAATCAACTTTTTTAATGCATTCAGATAAATTAAAAAAAATCTCAAGATTGGTTTCTTCTAATTCTTTTACATTGTAAAGTTTCTTAAGTGAAACCCATGCAGTTCTTAGCATTGCATAAAAATTATTTTCTTCAGATTCATTGTGAAGATATGCCTTTACAGATAATCCTTGTGATAAAAAATAGGCAACCCATCCAGCTCCAATTGGTCCAGCTCCAATACTTCCAACGGTCTTTACATCATTTTTGTTGATAAGATCCATTATTCACCTTTAAAATTTGGTTCTCTTCTTTCAACGAATGCGGCTATACCTTCTTTAGCATCATTGGAACTAAGCATCTTCTTATATATTTTTAAATCATCATTTCTCATTTTAAAAAATGCTTTTTCTAAAGGCACACATTCTATTGATCTCAAAACTTCTTTTACACTTTGCATAGCCAAAGGGGCTGAAGTTGCAATTTTTTCTGCCCATTCGTAAGCTTGATCAAGCAAATTTTCATGTTTTACAATTTTATTTACCAATCCATAATGTTTTGCTTCAACTGCAGACATTCTCCTCCCCAAAAGAAACATTTCCATTGCCACATTGTAGGGGATACATCTTGGAAGTCTTTGTAAAGCTCCAGCATCAGGTACTATTCCTAGTGGCATTTCAGGTAATCCAAACTCAACATGTTCAGAAGCAATTAATAAGTCACACCCTAATGCTAATTCAAATCCTCCACCAATGACTAATCCATTTAAGGCTCCAATGACAGGCTTATTCAAATTCCAATTTTCAGTTAATCCTGCAAAACCTCCATCACCATAATCTGCATTTTCCCACCAATTTTCTAATGACATTTCACCAGAATTTACTGCTTTCAAATCCCACCCAGCAGAAAATATTTTTTCACCTTTTGCAGTTAATATTCCTACCCAAAGATCTTTGTTATCTCTTAATTCTGCAAATGCTTTACCTAATTCCTGACTCATTTCTACATTTATTGCATTTACCTTTGGTTTGTTTAAACAAACTTCTAAAATTCTACCATTTTTTTTGACTTCCACTCCACTAGACACAATACACTCCTACTTAATTTTGTTTAATTTATCTCATTACAAATGGGTTATTCATGGATTCATTAGAAGTATTTAGCCAAATAGTTTTTGGACGCGTGTAATCATACATTGCTTGAAATCCACTTTCCCTACCATAACCAGATCCTTTAAATCCTCCAAACTCAGCTATTGGAGATACTACTCTATAAGTATTTACCCAGACTATTCCGGCTCTTACGGATCTTGCAACCCTAAGAGAACGAGCACTATTTTCAGTAAAAATCCCTGCTGCTAAACCATGTTTCGTGTCATTTGCAAGTTTAATTACTTCTTGCTCATCTTTAAAGGTTAGAACACTGAGAACCGGCCCAAAAAGCTCTGTATCTACGATTTTTAATGTTTGTTTTGGACACGAAATAATTGTTGGCTTAAAGAAAAAGCCTTGGAGGTTTGACGGTCTTTTCCCACCACATAAAATTTCAGCACCCTCAGATCTTGCAAAAGCAATTTCTCTTTCAATATTGTCAATTTGATTTAAAGTACATAGAGGTCCCATTTGAGTATCTTCTTCTAATGGATCACCAAGTTTTATTGAATTAACCACATTCATCATCTTATGCAGAAATTCATCTGCAATTTTTTCATGAAGATAAAGTCTAGAACCTGCAACACAACTCTGGCCAGATGCTCCAAATATGCCTGCTATAGATCCATTTACCGCACTTTCAATATTTGCATCATCGAAGACAATGAAAGGAGATTTTCCACCTAACTCTAATGATACTTCAGCAAAATTGTTAGCACTATTATTTATTATATTTTGGGCTGATTTTGAACCACCTGTAAATGAAACACGCGCTATGAGCGGATGAGAAGTTAATTCTTTTCCGCAAGGATCACCATGCCCTGTAATAATATTTACAACACCTGGAGGGAAACCAGCCATTGCAATTAATTGACCAAACTCTAACATAGCTGCAGAAGCATGCTCTGAAGCTTTTAATACTACTGTATTTCCAGCGGCAAGAGCTGGACCAAGTTTGACTGCAACTAGGAACAATTGGGAATTCCATGGAACAATCGCTGCTATTACCCCAAGAGGTTCCCTTTCGGTTAAAACCAATAAATCAGGTTTATCAATTGGTAAAGTTTCACCACTTATTTTATCTGCACAACCTGCATAAAATTGAAAGAATTCAGAAATATATTTAGCTTGCCAACGTGTTTCCTTAAGCATTTTACCTGTATCAATGGTTTCTGTTTTTCCTAGTGGTTCGGACTTTTCGCTTAAAAGCTCAGCTAATTTCCTTAAACAATTACCTCGCTGAGTGGGCGTCATTTTTGACCAAGGCCCTTCAGAAAATGCATAATGTGCAGCCTCAACTGCAGAATTAACATCACTTACACTAGCAGATGGTATGCTTGACCAGGTTTCTCCAGTGTAAGGATTTAAACTCTCAAAAAATTGATTTTCGGAACCTGAAGTCCAATTACCATTGATAAGCATTTTATATTTTTTTATTTCAGTCATTATAAAACCTCTAATATAAAATTTAAATTGATTCTTATTTGGATTTATCAATAAACTGACTATAATTCAGAAATGGATTTGAGTTAAATAAATTAAATATTGTCGGATAAAAAAATGACAAAAAAAATAGTTCTTGGAGATCCAATCATTATAAACGGCAGAAAACTTTCACTTTCGAGGGCAGTGAAAGCTGGAGATTATATCTTTTGTACGGGACAAGTTCCTATGAAAGATGGTAAAGTTATGACATCTGGGACAATTGAAGAACAAACAATTGCTGTTATCCAAGACATTCAGAAAACACTAAGTTTAGCTGATTGCACACTTAATGATGTTGTCAAATCAATGGTATGGTTAAGGAATAAAAATGATTTTCCTGGGTTTAACGAAGTTTATAGCCGTTATTTCAAAAGTGATCCTCCCGCAAGATCAGCAGTCGTTAATGAACTTCTAGTAAATGTAAAAGTTGAAATTGAAGTAATAGCTTACAAGCCTGAATGAGAAGTTTATACCATTGTTAGAAAAAAAATATAAAGCCAAAGGAACTTATTTTGAATTTAAAGGAAATTTAAATAGGACACTAGTAATATTTGTTCATGGTTTTGGTTTGAATTGTCAAATGTGGCAATGGTTACCAAGTAATGTTTACAATAAATTTGATATCCTTAAATTTGACTTGTATGGACATGGGAAAAGTATAAATCCTCCTTCTACCCCATCATTAGAAATGTTCGCAAATCAGATAAAAGCTCTAATTAGAAAGCTTGGATATAAAAAAGCTATTCTAGTAGGCTTTTCTCTTGGTGGAATGATAGTACGTAAATTTGCACACCTGTTTGAAAAAAATTTGGAGGGGCTTATTATTTTAAATTCACCTCATAAAAGAACACTAATACAACAAAATTCTATTGATAAAAGAGTTAAAAAAGCTGAAAATAAAGGGCCACAATCTACTGTAAATGATGCAATAAAAAGATGGTTCTCTGATGAATATATTTTATCAAAACCAAAAAAGATAAAGCTTATAAAAAATTGGATATTAAATAATAATCCTTCTATTTACTCAAAGATATATAAAGTTTTAGCTTATGATATCAATGAAATTATAAATCCTGTAAAAAAAATTTCATGCCCAACTTTAGTAGTTACAGGAGATCAAGATTTTGGTAACAATCCAGATATGAGTAAAAAAATTTGTGCAGAAAGCCTGAATAGTAAATTAGTAATTATGAAAAATCTAAGGCATATGGGACTAGTCGAAGACCCAAAACAATTTGGAAAAATTTTAGAGAATTTTTTAAACCAATTCTTAGATAGAAAAAAATAATAATATGAAAAAAGGTATTCTTTCAGGTTTAAAAGTATTAGATTTAAGTAGGATGCTTTCTGGTCCATATTGTACAATGATGCTTGCAGACCATGGAGCTGAAGTCATAAAAATTGAAAGTCCTACAGGCGATACAAGTAGGAAAACAGGTCCTTTCAAAATTGAAGATTATGAAAAAAAATGGTCAGGATATTTTGTAAGCCTGAATAGAAATAAAAAAAGCATTGTCATAGATTTAAAATCTGAAGATGGGAAAAAAAAATTTTTTAACCTTGTAGAAAAAGCTGATGTTTTAGTTGAAAACTTTAGACCAGGTGTGATGGATAAATTGGGACTTAGCTTTAATAAACTTAAGGAAATAAACAGCAAACTTGTTTATGCTGCAATAAGTGGTTTTGGAAATCCCCAATTTGGAAAAAGTCCTTACACTTATTGGCCTTCCTATGATGTTGTTGCCCAAGCTATGGGTGGAATTATTGGCATTACTGGCCCAGATAAAAATACTCCAACAAAAGTTGGCCCAGGTGTTGGAGACATTTTTTCTGGGCTAATGATGTCATTTGGGATTATCTCTGCCATACGTATAGCTGAAAAAACATCTAAGGGACAATTTATTGATCTGTCTATGTATGATGCTGTTTTAAGTCTTTGTGAAAGAATAATTTATCAATATGACTTTGATAAAACCATACCTAAGCCTGAAGGCAACGGACACCCCTTACTAGTTCCATTCGGTATATATAAAAGTAAAGATGGACATATTGCATTAGGTATCGTTGATAATTCTTTCTGGAAAGTTTTAACTAATATTATTGGGAATAAAGAATTAACAGAGAATCAAAAATATAAAACAATAGAATCTAGACAACATAATGCTAAATCGCTCAATTCAATTATAGAAAGTTGGACAAAAACCAAAACTAATAAAGAATTGGGATGTTTACTTGGTGGATATGTTCCCTTTGGTCCTCTAAATTCTGCTGAGGAAATATTTAAAGATTCTCATGTTAAAAAACGTTCTATGATAAGAAAAGTTGAAATCCCTTTTAACGACAAAATTAAGCCATGGAGAGTAGCTGGTAATCCTCTAAATTTTAGTGAATTCCCTCAACCTGATTTTAAATCTGCCCCTTCTTTAGGTGAAAATAATAAAGACAATATATTCGAACATAAGTCAGAGATATTTAAGAAATCCAAAAGTTCAAAGTTGCGTAAAGCTTTTGGTTCTTTTGCAACTGGCGTAACTTTGGTTACAACTAGACAAGAAAATGGTACACCAAGAGGCTTCACGGCCAATTCTTTCACTTCAGTATCCCTAGACCCACCTTTACTATTAGTTTGCATATCAAAAAATGCACAAAGTTATTCAACTTTTAGAGATAGTAAATATTTTGCAGTGAATGTATTAAGCGAAAGCCAGAGATCTACTGCAGGATTATTTTCATCACAGAGCTCTGAGAAATTTAAAATTACTAAATGGAAAAAAGGTTTTAAAGAATTACCAATAATAGACTCAGCTTTATCATATTTCTCATGTGAAAAGACAAATTTTCAGGAAGCTGGGGATCATGCAATTATTATTGGTAGTATTAAAGATTTTGGATTAAGGAATGGTAAACCGTTAGGATATTTTGATGGTGATTATTTTTCAATAGGTTTTGAAAAGTCACTGATAGATATGGTTAATAATGACAGAAATACTCATTTTGGAGCTATTTTAGAGAATAAAAATAGAATACTTTTTATTCTTGATAAAGACAAAAATCTTACCCTACCAAAATCCTTAAATAGTCAAAAAAATTTAAAAGGGTTGGAAGATTACTTAAATAGTCTGAACTTAAAATTTAAACTTGATTTCTTATATTCGGTTTATGAAGATAAGGAAATAAATTCACATATGATTTTTTATCATGGCAAATTTTCTGGAAATGGGAATAATACTACTGTGACATTTGATATCAATGAAATCCCGTATGAGAAAATTATTAATTATGCTGAAAAAACTATGATGAAGAGATACCATGAAGAGTATCATCATGGACAATTTGGTATTTATCAAGGAAACGAAAAAAAAGGTAAAGTGAAAAAAGTTTATTAATATTATTTTTATGTGGGGGAATAAATGATTGAAGATATTAGAAAAATAGTCACTTATGAAGAAACAATTAATGTTGAAGGTGGGAAAAAAGCGTCAAACGATCTTAAGTTGATTGGAGTTGCTGCTGTTTTAAAAAATCCTTGGTATGGTCAAAACTTTACTGAAGATTTAGCACCTGAAATAAATAGAATTTCACCAATAATTGGAAAATTACTTACTGAAAAATTAGTGGCAATTGTTGGATCTGGAGACAAAATAGAAGCATATGGCAAAGCGGCAGTCGCAGGAATAGATTCTGAAATCGAACATGCTTCGGCTTTAATACATACATTAAAATTCGGAAACTATCTTAGAGAAGCCGCTAAAGCTAAATCTTATCTTGGCTTCACAAACGTCAGAGGACCTGCAAATACTCAAGTTTATATTCCCTTAATGGATAAAAATGATACAGGAAGACGATCACATTACTTAACGGTGCAATTTTCAATAAATGATGCTCCAGCTGGAAATGAATTAATCGCAGCACTTGGAGCAGCAACCAGTGGAAGACCTCATCATAGAATTGGAGATCGCTATTCTGATTTAAATTCTTTAGGAAGAACAGAGGATAATCCCGCAGGAGTATAATAAAAAAACTGATTGCACAATTAGTTTAATATTATACCATGAGATTGAATTTCAAATTTTTTGGGGGAAATATTTAATGAAATTCCAATTAGCTGTAAATTTAGAACGCATGGATAATAGCGTTGATATGGAAAATGTTAAGAACCATACCCTTGAAATGGTTAAAATGGCCGATCAAGGTGGGTTCAACATTGTTTGGGCAGCTGAACATCACGCTATAGAAATGACTATAGCCCCAAATCCTTTTCAAATATTAACTTGGTGGGCTAATCATACTGAAAAAATTAGACTTGGTACCGCAGTAGTAAACGCTGCATATTGGCACCCTATAAATCTTGCTGGAGAAGCAGCTTTTACAGATTTGATTAGTGGCGGTCGTTTAGAGTTTGGTATTGGATCAGGCGCTTATCAAAGAGAATTTGATAGAATGAAACCAAATGTCAAACAGCAAGATGGCTGGCGTTATATGCAAGAAATGCTACCATTATTAAAACAATTATGGTCTGGAGATGTAGAGCATAAAGGGGAGTTCTGGGAATTTCCTTCCTCAACTTCTTGCCCTAAACCAGTACAAAAACCTCATCCACCAGTTTGGGTGGCAGCACGTTCACCAATTACTTATGATTATGCCATAAAAAATAAATGTAATGTTATGTCATGGCCACTAACTAGACCATTTTCAGAAGCAGAACTCTATAAAAAACAATTAGATGATGCCATTGCAAATCATAAATCGAGTTTTAAACCTATATTTGCAATGATGCGGCATGCAGCAGTATATACTAATGATTCAGACAAGCAGAAAGCTCTGAATTCAATTAGAACTGTACTAGGACAATTCGAAAATTTATTCAAAAATCTTGGTGATGTTGAAAATGGATTTACAAAACAAATTCCATTAAATGAATTAGAGGGTAGAGAACAGTATGACCCAAATATGCTTACAAAAAACCTTTTATTTGGCACACCTGAAGAAATTATTGAAAAGCTTAAATTATATCAAAATTTAGGTGTCGATGAATTCATTTATTATGCAAGCATGGGTTTAGGACATAAAGAACAAAAAAAATCCTTAAAATTATTTATCGAAGAAGTAATGCCAGAGTTTGCTTAAAAATCAGTCTCCTACTTTTACTAACATTTTCCCAAAATTGCGGCCATTTAATAAATCAATGAACGCTGATGGTGCATTAGACAAGCCTATCCTTATGTCTTCCTTATAAATTATTTGCTGTTTTTGAATAAAAGGTGTTACTTCTTCTATAAATTGGGGATATGTTTCTTTGTGATCAAAAATAATAAATCCATTAACTTTTAATCTTTTAACTAAAATTGTTCGCCATAATTTTGGAAGAGCCATTGCTTCATTAATGCCTTTTCCAGAATACCAAGAAATCATACCACAAACAGCAATCCGACCAAAATCATTCATATTTGGAATTATCGCTTCTAGTGTTTTTCCAGCTACATTTTCAAAATAAATATCAACCCCATTAGGACAATATGATTTAATTAAATTTCTAAATTCCATATTATCTTTAATTTTATTGTGGTTAATACAAGCATCAAACCCTAATTCATTAGTTACATACGAACATTTCTCATCACTTCCAGCTATACCAAGAACTTTCAACCCCTTTTTTTTGGCAAGCTGTCCTGCCAAACTGCCCACCGCACCAGAAGCTGCAGAAATTACTAACGTTTCCTCTTTTTTTGCATTTGCTATTTTATTCAGCCCAGTCCATGCAGTATGACCCGGCATTCCCAAAACACCTAAAAAAAATTGTTCTGGAATATTTGTTCTCTCTAATTTTCTCAATCCATAACCATTTGAAACGGCATGTGAAACCCAACCAAATTTTCCTATAACTAATTCACCAACTTCAAATTTTTCATTCTTGGTATCTATTATTTCTCCTATACATTCACCTTCCATGGCTTCACCAATTTTTACAGGTGAAGCATAAGACTTAGCATTATCCATTCTACCTCGCATATAGGGATCTAATGAAAGCCATTTTACTTTTACAAAAATTTCTCCAGTTTTAATCTTAGAGAAATTAAAAATTTCAAGATTGAAATTATCAAATGTAGGTTCACCAATAGGTCTTTTAGCTAATATTACTTTTTCAATTTGCATTACTTTTTTCCACTATTTAGTTAAAAAGGTTATGAGATATAATTTTATTAAATATTCCATCTCTTATATCCATAAAATCTCCATCAAAATTATCAAATTCACCAGAGGCAATTGATAAAATACATTTTGCAGGTTCAACAGGATCAATCATATTATTCTCAGGTAAAAATGAAATTTCATTGATTTTAGATTTTCTAATTTCTATCTGCATATTTGTTCTGACAAGACCAGGAGAAAAACCAAAACATTTAATACCTTCTTCCTTTCCTTCTAAATTAATCTGTTTCGTAAGCATATGAAATGCAGCTTTACTAGTACAATAAATGGACCAACCTTTCCTTGGATTTTTTGAAGCTCCTGACAGTATATTTATAATCCTGGCCTTAGAGTTGGATAGTATTGTCCATAACTCAGAAATTAATGCTAATTGAGCAGTTAAATTTACATTCATTGATTTTTCTAATTCAATTATGTCCAAATTTCCTAACATCGACATTGGTGAAATAGTTGCAGCATTATTAATCATAATATCTACTCCTCCCCAAACCTCAGTAATTGATTTAGCTAATTTAGTAATATTTGAAAGTTTTGATAGATCACCAGATATCTCTTTTGCTTGCCCCCCATATTGTTTTATTTCCTCTATTAGATCAAGAGTATCGCCCTTTTTCCTACAATGTAGTAAAAGACGAGCACCTTTTTTTGCCATGAGTATGGCTGTAGATCTACCGATCCCTGATCTAGAACCAGAGATGAAAACAATCTTTTGGTTTAATATATTCATATTATCAGTTTTAATTTTTATATATCATAGTGTAAATCATAATAAGTTTCACTGATTCAGTATTTTTTTTGAAAATGGAATTAAAAAATTGTAAATTTGAAAACATCAGTAAAGTCAATTTTGATACAATAATTGATGTAAGATCACCTACAGAATATAATGAAGATCATATTCCTAACTCAATAAATCTTCCAGTATTGTCTGATTTTGAAAGAGAAGTTGTTGGAAAAATGTATACACAACAAAGCCAATTCGAAGCTAAAAAAATTGGAGCAAAATATATATCAGAAAATATATCTAAGCACTTGGATGGACTGCTCTCAAATAAAAAAAATAATTGGAAAGCTTTAATTTATTGTTGGAGAGGGGGTCAAAGATCAAAGTCACTAGGAATTGTTTTACATGAAATAGGATGGGATATAAATATTTTAGAAGGTGGATATAAATCCTACAGAAAAAATGTAGTAAAAAATCTATATGAAGATGCATTATTTCAAAATATTTTTATAATTTCTGGATATACTGGAACTGGAAAAACATTAATGCTTGATCAATTAAGCAAATTAGGTGCTCAAGTGATTGATTTAGAAAAATTGGCAAATCATAAAGGTTCAATTTTTGGGTCACAACCTAACGGACAACCTTCCCAAAAGAAATTCGAAGGTAGAATACACCATTTGTTAAAAAATTTTAATAACCATCTTCCAATTTTTATAGAGTCTGAGTCTAGTAAAATAGGTTATTTAAAAATTCCACCTGCATTATGGAAAAAAATGAAGCATTCACCACATTTTGAGCTTACTTCTGAGAATGATTTACGAGCTAAATTTTTATCAACTCAATATCCTGAATTATATAACGATACCAATAAGCTATTGAATAAAATCGATTTATTAGAAGAATTCCATAGGAGTGAAATTATTAATAGTTGGAGAAATTTAATAGAAAAAAGAGATTTTTTCACACTCGCTAAAGGTTTAATCGAAATACATTATGACCCTAAATATAAAAATTCAACAAACTATAGAGAAACATCCAAGATCCAAGAAATACACCTAGATCCGAATATAAAAAAAAATGTCGCTGAAATAGCTAATTTAATTTTAGAAAATGCTAATAAGATATTGTAGTACCACCCTTAACAAATTTTCCTATTACAGAATTAGATAGACCTAAGATTTTAAGTTTACTTTGAACTTCTTCTATATGTTTTTTCGGAACTGAAGCTAATAATCCTCCAGAAGTCTGAGGATCAAATAATAATGGCCATTTTTTATTATCTGAGTTTATCTGGTCAATATTAGCTTGACGAAGGTTATCTTCAAATATTGTTGATCTCACTCCCTTTAAAGATAAATCCAAAGCACCTTCAAGAATTGGGATTTCGTCTATGCTCAAAACTGCTGAGACATTTGAAGACTGACATATATTTTTCAAATGACCATATAATCCAAATCCAGTTACATCTGTCATTGAAGTAACTTTGTTGGTTAAAAATTTTGAAATTAAACCTTGAGATTTCATCATCCAGTCATGTGCATTCTTAATCCATAAACCTTTTGCTAAACCCTGCATTTCCCCAGCTAAAATAGTACCTGACCCTATAGGTTTTGTTAAGATAATTAAATCACCTTGCTTAGCTCCATCAATGGTGATTGGATGTTTGTTAGTCTGTCCCAAAATTGTAAAACCAATAGTTAACTCTTTACCCTTTGATGTGTGACCTCCTATTATGCTAGCGCCCTCTTTTTTGAATACAGAATTTGCAGCATCTATAATATCGCTAAGATATTTTTGTTGATTAATAAGAGGTAAATCTGGAATTGTAATATGACTAAGTACTAATGAAGGAACCGATCCCATTGCCCATACATCACCTAAAGAATGAATTGCTGTAATCCTAGACATCGTCCAAGGATCTGAACAGAATTCTCTCAAATGATCAGTAGTCAATACATGATTTCCCTGCTTTAAGCTAATAATTGCTGCATCATCACCAATTTCATTCAGCATTCCGTTTGCTTTTTTTGGCAACTTTAATAAAGCATTTTTTAATACTTCATTTCCAATTTTTGCACCACATGCTCCACATAAATCCTGGTTTTGCTCCATATTTTTTTCTTCAGATAAAGAATTCATTGAATACTTAATAGAAAATTTCTTTACAAAGGATCTATCAACAAAATCTTTAAATATCCAAGGAAAGATTCCATAGAAAAAAAAATTTCCCAAAAACAAAAGAGCTTTTTTATTATCAATGGTTAAGGCTTGTAAAAAAAATTTTTGTGGATTGTATTTTGTTAATTTTTTTGAAGAAATATAATTCCTAATATTTTGATAAAGAAAAGGTGCCGCTCTTACTGCAAATACACCTGCTTTTTGTTTTGGATTATTAACTATGGATGCACAATCTCCTGCGGCAAATACAAAATCATGTGATGTACTCTGTAAGCATTGATTGATACTTATGAAGCCTTCTTCAAGATATAAACCTGTTTCTGATAACCAATTTTGAGGTTTTCCACCAGCTGCACTCAATATCAAATCACTTGAAATTATTTCACCATCCTCACAATGTATTTTACCTTTGGTGATAGAGGAAATATTTATATTATCTCGTAATGTGATATTATTTTTGTTAAGTAGTTTTAATATTTTATTTTTTGCCTTAAATGGTAAATTTCCTGCAATATCATTTTTGTCAATTAAATTAATTATTGGCTTCAATCCTAATGATTTGATTTTATAATTTATACAAAGTGCTAGTTCACATCCTGCTGCTCCGGCACCAATAATTGATAATTTAGGAATATTTACTGACGCTTTTAAGTTTAAAACAAATTTGTTCCATTTGTGTATAAAGTTATCAAAAGGTTTTACTGGAATTGAAAATTTTTCTGAACCAGAAATATTGTTTAATTGATAATTAATACCGATGTCTATCGACAAAATATCAAAATCTAAGGGAGTTCTCTCACCCAAATGTATTTCTTTGCGATGTAAATTAATCTTATTTACGTATGAAAATACAATTCTAGATTTTGCAAATTTTGATAGTTTGATTAAATCAATTTTGATTTGATCAAAACTGTAAGCACCTAAAATTGCAGCTGGTAACATACCAGTATATACTAATTCAGGGTCAGGCGTAACTAAAGTAATATTTAAACCTTTAATAGGCTTCATTCCCAATTTTTTTAGTAATAAAATATGTGAGTGCCCACCACCGATTAATACTAAATTTTTTTCAGCCATTGAAAACCTTAGTTCTTTATGGATTATTAATATAGGTTAGTTGATTCTAAAATAATTAGAATTAGTCAAATAAAGTAAAAATTCAATAGTGTATGGAGATAAGAAAATGGGAAAATCATTAAAAGAATATGCTAAAAAAAATAAAATAAAGTATTTTATGATTTCATTCACAGATATTTTTGGTGCACAAAGAGCAAAATTAGTACCTGCTCAAGTTATTTCTGAAATGGAAAAAGAAGGTGCAGGTTTTGCGGGTTTTGCGACTTGGCTAGACATGACACCTGCCCACCCAGATATGTTAGCTATACCTGACCCCAAAAGTGTAATTCAACTTCCGTGGCAACCTGACGTAGCTTGGTTAGCATCAGATTTAGTCATGGAAGACAAAGAGGTTTCCCAAGCTCCAAGAAATGTATTGAGAAAGTTAATAAGTGAAGCAAAAACAAAGAAATTTAGAGTCAAAACTGGAATAGAGGCAGAATTTTTTCTAATTAGAAGAGACGGTTCAGCAATTTCAGATGAATATGACAATGCTGAGAAACCTTGTTATGATCAACAAGCAGTTATGAGAAAATACGATGTAATTAAAGAAATTTGTGACTCAATGCTTAAATTAGGATGGGGACCATACCAAAATGACCATGAAGATGCTAATGGTCAATTCGAAATGAATTTTGAATATGACGATGCACTTGCAACTGCTGATAAACATTCATTTTTTAAATTTATGGTGAAATCAATAGCAGAAAAACACGGATTAAGAGCAACTTTTATGCCTAAACCTTTTTCCAATCTTACAGGAAATGGTTGTCATGCACACATCTCGGTTTGGGACTTATCAGGGAAGAAGAATATATTTGAGGACAAAAAAGCTGATCTTGGTTTATCAGGTAATGGAATTCATTTCCTTGGTGGACTGATGACAAATGCAAAATCATTAGTTGCCATTACTAATCCAACAGTAAATTCATATAAAAGAATTAATGCTCCAATTACGCAATCTGGCGCAACTTGGGCACCAAACACAATCACCTGGAGCGGTAATAATAGAACTCATATGGTAAGAATTCCTGGTCCAGGAAGATTTGAATTGAGATTACCTGATGGAGCTACAAATCCATATCTACTTCAAGCAGTTATAATTGGTGCAGGAATTATTGGCATTGAAAAAAAATTAAATCCTGGGAAAAGATATGACAATGATATTTATACTGACAAAATAACAGAGAATAAAGTTGAGAAATTACCTTTAAATCTGCTTGATGCAATCAGGGAATTTTCAAAGAATTCTGAATTAAGAAATAAACTAGGTTCAGAATTTTCAAAAGCATTTATTAAATTAAAAAACGAAGAGTGGGATAAATTCAACAATCATTTATCTTCATGGGAAATTGATAACACTATGGATATTTAAAAAAACTTAATGCTAGCAAAATATAAGCTGATTACCTTTTTCAACTGTTCCGTCTGTCAAAATTTCGCAATAAACACCAAAATCCTGGTGTCCATAATAAGTATTAAGAGCATTTAAGGTATCTATATCCTTTTCACCACTGATTGGATTGACTTTTGTGGCATTACACCTCTCGATTGGCTCAATAACTTTTAATTTTGAACTACCTAAAATTATCTCTTGACCCAGCCAGTCAAATTCTTCAAATGGTTTACCTCCACTCAACCATAAATTACCTCTAAATCTTCTAGGATCTAAATCAAAACCAATCTTGGTTGATAACTCATTCAAGGATTCAAGTGATAGTAACGAAACGGATGGATACTCGGTATCAGTTAATCCCCTATCACCTATTTTGTAAAGTTCACAAGGACTAGGTCCATTTAATGGGCATAAAGGCTTTATCCACTCTAAAAATAAATTTAAATCCTTCTTATTATCAGGATTAAAAGTTATTTTATCTTGATCAGGATGTATTAGTGTAATGGTTTCACTTTCTTCATTATATATAGATGAAATTGCCATAAAAGATGGTGCAATCGAACCTCGTAAAAAAGAACTACAAGGTATCCAATCTTTTTTAGTATCAGGAATCCTTGTTTTATCATGTGCTAAGGCCCAAACTCTATCACCTGGCATAGTTTTGCCGGAAAAAAGAGTAATCCTTTTTAAAAGCTCCGAACCAATACTTTTTATCGGATGCCGGTAAATTTTATTTAATATGCGAATATTATTACTTATCAATTTTTATTCCTTTTTCTCAACCTATTCATAAAATAGATTTCCATCAATAAGAATTTAATTCTATCCAAAAGACAGAATTGCAACAGAGCTAAAAACTAAAAAGATTCCAAGAATTTGAATTCTACTAAGTTTTTCTTTATAGAAAAAACAAACTAAAAGAATTGTAATTAAACCAAAAGTAGAAGCTGAAACTGAGGAAAATTCAGGTTCTTCGAAATTACCAGAATAAACCATAATAAGTAGTGCAAAAGTATCTGCAACACCCATAAGCATAAGTATAAAGATATAATTAAGATTGATTAATTTAACATTAATTTTATAAAAAAATAACGCACCTAAAACTATCACAGAGGAAACTCTTGCAAATAGATTTGATAAAACTTCAAAAGAGTTAATAATTGGATGTTGACCTAATTGAAAGGATAAAGAAAAAAATATTGCTGAACCAATAGACCAAAAAATAGTTTTTGATATTTTTAATTTGAAAGTTTTGTAATTTTCGGATTTTGAGTAAATAGTTAAGAAAATACCCAAAATCACAGTAATACTTAATATCCACTGATATAATGCAGGTGAATTATTTAAAATTGATGCATAGAACAGAGATAAAATAGGATATGAACAAATTATTGGAGCAGCAACGAAAACAGGACCTAGGTCAAAGGCCTTATATAAACAGTATGTTGCGGATAAGAACAGAAGACCATAAATTATAGAAAAAACAATAATTTTTTTTTCAAAAGATATACCTTGGGTAGAAAAAAAGAAAAAAAATAAAAGAAATAATGCTCCAAAAATATTTGTACATATAAGTGCTGTAATAATATTTACATTCTTTACTATAAACCGAACTAAAAAGTCGTGAATACCCCAAAATATTGCTGCTATAAATCCAATTCCAATTTCTATCATTTGGTAAAAATTCTGAACAAAAAAGTTTAAATAAAATTTTGAGTATAATATCCTGTAGTTCTTAACTTACTAACATTTTTCTATAATTTTTGTAAAAAGGATGGTTTTAATATAAATATGTAGAGATAAGTTAATTTAAAAGGAAATATTGGTATTACTTTGGTATATTATTATCATTTTTATGTACCTTTTTTTAAAAAAAATGATTTAATCCACATACATTCATATTTCATACAGACAACAAATTGAAGGGGGGAATAGAATGGAAGAAAAAATTGCTGAATTAACAGCTAAAATTGCTGAGCTCGAGGCAAGCTCACAAGTCACAAATACTATGTTTGCAGAAACATATTATTATTTAACTATACCACTTATGGTACTTATTCATGCAGGATTTCTTGCTTATGAAATGGGCGCTACAAGGGTAAAAAATGTTCTATCATCTGGAGTAAAAAATATTCTAGCTTTTGCTTTTGTTATACCTGCTTTTTATTTCTTTGGTTGGTGGGTTTATTGGGCCTTTCCAACAGGAATAAGCCTATCCACAGGTCCTATGGAAATTTCAGGAAAAGAGTACGCTGACGCGATAGCTTGGGGTTGGGGAGAATCTGCTCAATTTATGGGACCTAATGTTGCAGACAATGCATCTGGAGTATTTTGGGGTGCTTTTGCTCTGTTTGCGGCAACTACAGCATCCATCATGTCTGGATCTGTAATAGAAAGAATTCAAACTGTTGGATTTGTAATTTTAGCTGTTGTACTAGGAGCCTTTGCTTGGGTAGTAGCAGCTGCTTGGGGATGGCACGCAGATGGTTGGTTAGTAACTGGATTTGGTTTTCATGACTTCGGTGCTGCTGGTGTAGTACATGCTGTTGCTGGTTTCTTTGCATTAGGTGTGCTTATTAATCTTGGCCCAAGAATAGGTAAATTCAATGCAGATGGTACAGCTAATGATATTTCAGGTCATAATATGCCTTTTACAGCAACTGGTTTAATGCTGATTATTGTTGGCTTTTGGGGCTTTTTAATGGCGTGTATGATATTACCAGGAGAAGGTTGGAGCTGGACTGCAAATACTGGTACTACGATTTACGGTACACCAATGAATTTGTCTGCTTTATCCTTCAATATTTTAATGGGTATTGCTGGTGGAATTATAGGGGCTTGGCTTTTGAATAGAGATCCTTTTTGGATGATGTCAGGAGCTCTCGCTGGTATTATTTCAGTAGCCTCGGGATTAGATATTTATTTCCCTGCATTAGCATTTATTGTAGCTATCGTAGCTGGCCTTTTATTAAGACCTGCAGCAAAGATGTTAGAATCTTTTGGTATAGATGATGCGGTAGGTGCAGTTACTGTTCACGGAACAATAGGCGTTTATGGAATGGTAGTGTTTGGAATTTTTGCTCAAGGATATCCGGCATTATTTATTGAAAATGCACCTACAGTATCAATTTTAGGGCAACTGGTTGGAGCAATTGTGACTTCACTATGTGGATTTATACCTGGATATCTTCTTTCACTAGGCTTAAGTGGCCTTGGAATGTTAAGAACTCCTGAAGCTGCAGAAATTGCTGGTTTAGATACTACAAAAGTACCTGCACAAGCCTTTCCAGAAGGTATACCTGCATCAGCTCAACCAGCTGAATAATTTTAATTAGAAAAGAAAGGATATTAAAATGGGATTTCCTTACGATAAAGCAGACTGGAGTGTTGTTGATGGAGCGATGTTCATGGGAGCAGGTTCTTCAATGCCATTCTTTTATACTATTATTGCAATTATTATTTGTATTGTATTTTTAATTTACGGACAAATGATAGAAAGTGATAAGTATAATAAGTAAGAAGAAGTTTCTTTCTTAAAAAGCGAGGCTAATAAATTTAGCCTCGCTTTTTTATTTGTAGGTACCTCGAACTCTCAATTTTTCTGGATCAAAATGAGGAAACCTAACTATTTTAGCAGGTATTCTTTTTTGATGGCCATCCAACTGTCCAACTTCCAAATCTGTTCCTAATTCAGAATGTTCATCTACTATTCTTGCAAGAGCAATAGTTTTGTTTAAATAAGGTGATTTTGTAGCTGAAGTTATCTCTCCTACTTGTGCTCTACCAATTCTAATACAATCTCCGCTGCTTGGTACTAAACCACCTTCGATATCTAGACCAACTAATTTTTTTTGAGGATTAGTTTTTCTTTTTTCTAAAGCGCCTCTCCCGATAAAATCTGCTTTTTGGGTTTTAAGTGGGACTGTAAATCCAATTCCTGCTTCAAAAGGATCAATTTGATCACTAAATTCATAACCAGCAAAAATCAAACCAGCTTCAATTCTTAAGATATTCAATGCCTCAAGACCTAAAGGAGTTAATCCAAATTGTTTTCCAGCTTCATAGATCTTGTCAAAAATTAAATTGGCATCTTTAGGGTGACAAAAAACTTCATATCCAAGCTCTCCAGAATATCCAGTTCTACTTACTACACAAGAGGGACCATGAAAGTCAGTAAGACGGGCTACTGAAAAACGAAACCACTGTAATTCATTTATATTCGGTTGTGTTGGAGCAGTCCAAATAACTTGCTCAAGAATTTCCCTGCTCCTTGGTCCTTGAATTGCAATATTACATAAATGATCTGTTGAGTTCCTAACCCATGCATCAATTTTCATTTTGTTTGCTTGTTCCTGTAGCCATATACCGCTCAAATCATTACCACCTACCCATCTAAAATTATTTTCGCCTAGACGAAATACTGTACCATCATCAATCATTCCACCATGCTCGTAACACATGGCTGTGTAAACAACTTGACCAACTGAAAGTTTATCCATATCCCTTGTAACACATTTTTGCATTAAATCTTTTGCGCCAGGTCCTGTAACTTCATATTTCCTGAGAGGTGATAGGTCCATAATAGCTGCTTTTTCTCTACAGGCCCAATATTCACTTATGACTCCATGATTTGTCATATTATTTGGTAGCCAATAACCACTATACTCAACAAAGTTTCTTGTATGATTTGAAAAAGAAGAATGGAAACCAGTCTGTTTTGTTTGTTCCATATCTGCCTCCGTTGTTTTTCTCCAACCAATAGATTTTTTAAAATGTAAATCTTTGGAATATGTTCTTATTTGAATATCAGTAGGATTCCATCCGTTTGCCGGATCAACATCACAAGGACAAGCAGTTGAAATACAAACAAGATCACTCAATGCCTTTAGAAGTACAAAATCACCTGGCCTTGACCATGGTTCATCCATACCAAGATTATTTATATCATCAAGCATAGTATTAAAGAAAAAGTTGATTGCTGGCCAACCACCTCTAGGCTTGATACTATATTTTGATAAATCTAAATTCATATTATCTGAACAATTTACGTGCCCAGGATATCCTAGGTCTTCATAATATCTGGCGGTACAAGCAAGACCAAATGTATCATGCCTTCCGCAAGTATCTTGAATAATTTCTACTAGGGGTTCATGATCCAAAGTCCAATATTTAGAAAAAATACCTGGAGTCGGATAAAGAGAGCCCATTAGACTCCTAGTAGTAGTGGGATCAATGTCACGTTCAATTCCTTTATCTAATTGACGAAGGCTAAAAGCTTGAAAATCAGAGCATTCTCTTCCTTGCACGTCTAATATTTGAATATACTGACCTTCTTTGACAATATATGATTTTGCCTCACCAGGTAAAATATTTTTATCAATTAATGGATCTGCAAGTGGATCAGGTGGTAGCAAACCTCCCTTAGCTAATCCAGGATTTAGTCTTTTAATGTAAACTACTAACTCAGTAGGAACATTCTGAGCCTCAGGTAACATATGTTCACCTGGAGCCGCTATAATTATTAAACCATCAGAACAAGCAATAAATTCCTCTGAATCCCCTTGTTTTGAGCCATCTTTAAATACATGAATTGCATCTGCGTTATTTATATCGAAATTTGATTTAGAAAGCGCGTCAAGAACTTTTAGACCTGATTTATCACCTTTAGATAGAAGCCTAATTAAGAAATCTGGTTTTCCTGATCCCTGTGCACCTAACATAGATGCATCTGACCTTCCTTTAGGATCAAAAAAAACTAATTCTCCAATTTGCAAACCTTCTCTATCGACTATCGTTATTTCATCGCCCTTACTTATAGCGATTCCCCGACTACCAGCACCAGGTATTATATACCTTTCTACACCATGCGGTAATAATGGAAGACCTGGGAATTTATTTGAACCAGAAATAGTAGGTTTTTCAATTATTTCTAACAAACCCATTATATTTCATCCTCATCAAGATCTATTACTTTTCCTCGATGGGTTACTACAATTGTACATCCTGATGGTGAATGACTATAATGCCTAGACCCACCATTTAAGGATACAAAATCTCCCTCTTTGTAAATATATCCATCATGGTCAACTAAATCCCCTTCTAGTATAAAAAATTCTTCAGGACCCTCGTGTTCGTGGGGGTTAGATCGAGCTTTAGGACCCATTTTATAAAGATATGAACCTTGGCCTGTTTTAGGATCATAGCTTAAATTGAACCACCAAACATCTTCTCCTGGTAATCCTGGTTGATCAAGAACTTCCCAATTTAAGTTTTTAATATTTGCTACTTTTCTTAGGTTGTTCAATTTATTCATAATTCAAGTTTTCCTTGAGAAAATTAAACTACTTTATTAATCCAAATTCTCTTTTTTTAATGTTAGACCATTCTACTAATAATCTATCAGCTGTTAATCCAATTAAAGAAACACATAAACCAATGACCAAACCTTTACCACCATCATTAAAAGATAGCGCTCTAAAAATTTCCTGTGATAAATCAACTGTACCAATAAACCCGGCAATCATTACCATAAAGAGTGCAAACATTAAAGTTTGATTTATTCCTAATAATATTTCAGGGAAAGCTAAAGGCATTCTAACTTTCCATAAAATCTGACCTTCACTACATCCAGACATTTTTGCAGCTTCTATAATTTGGGCTGGTACATTCCTCAAACCAAAGATTGTATATCTAGTAATTGGAATACTTGCATAAACAACAATTGCAAAAATAGCTGAAACATCACTAATTTGGAATAGCATAACTGCTGGTAATAAGTAAATAAAGGATGGAAAAGTTTGAAAAGTATCACATATATTAAGGATAAGTTTTGTTGTACTCAATTTTCTAGAAGCCCAAATCGCAATAGGAACTCCAAATCCAATACTTATAACCATAGCTACGGACACCATGTATAAAGTGATCATAGCTCTTACCCAATATCCCGATGCAGCAATGAGAAAGACAAAAAACATAACAGTCAATGCTAATTTAAATTTACCTAGCCTCCAGCCAGCACAACCTACTAATACTATTACAGAAATCCAAGGCATAGACTGGAACATTGCTTTAGTAGGCATGAAAAAGTAAACTAGCAAAAAGTCTCTAAAAATTCCTAAAGGTACAAAAAGAGAAGTAGTTATAAACTTTATTCCCCAGTCTAAATACCCTGAAATTGAAATAGTATATTCTTTTGGTAATTGAATTGCAGCTGAAGATAGAAAAGTTAAAAAAATTGATAAAATTACAATAATTAAAGCACTAAAAAGGTAGGGATTTCTTATCCAAAAGGCACCCTCTTTAGTTCTTTCAGGCTCTTTAAGAACTAATGCTTGACTATAACGATCTAAGGTTATTGCAATAAATACAACCGCAACTCCTATTTCAAATGCTTGACCTAATCTCAAATTTTGAAGGCGAGCAAGAAGGTCATGCCCTAAACCTGGCTGACCTATAAAAGAGGCAATTACTACCATTGCTAAACATTGCATAATTACTTGATTAATACCTAGCATTAGAGAAGATCGCGCACCTGGTAATTCTACTTTAAATAGCATTTGCCAGTAATTACACCCGTTCATTCTTCCTGCCTCAATTATTTCAGAAGAAAGTTCTTTTAAACCTAAAATGGTTAATCTTGTCATTGGTGGAAAGGCAAAAATAATTGTAGCTATAACACCAGCTTTTGCCCCTACTCCACAAAATATAGCAACTAAAATTAGATAAGAGAAATGTGGTAAAGACTGTAAAATGTTGAGGATAGGATTTAATATTTTTTCTACAACTTTAAATTTTGCACCAAGTATACCTAATAAAATTCCTATTATAACTGCCAAGGGTACAGATACTGCAATTGCAGCTAATGTTTTCATAGATAATGTCCAAATTCCCCTTAGACTAAATATCGCTAAATATAATACACAAGCCCCTCCTAAAATTGCTAAGTTAACTCCTCGAAGGTATAAACCTAAAATAATTACTAAACCTAAGATCATAACCCAGGGCATTGGACCTAAAGGTATCGTATTAAAACCTTTGTAAAGTAATGCCTCAGTAAAATCTAATGGGATATCAATTAAATTTGCAATTGAACGGGTAAATTCACGGAAAGTAAAAAAACCAAAGATTTCATAATTTCTCAAGATATCTATAAGATTATTGACCCATTGAACAAAAGGTATCATTCCCTCAATAGTTCCACATCCTCCTAAACAACTTTTTGGGGGTATTACTCCCCAATTTGGTAGTATTGGAGTAATTCCCCATAACAAAAAGAAAGGATAAATAAACCAATAATTTTTAATCCTATCCCAAGTTGAACTATGCATTATTTTCTTTATCAATAAAAAGGATATCTATAATTTGATCCTTAGTTAATTCTCCACATATCTTGCCACTATCATCTAAAACAGTTGCTATAGAATTTGATGAGATTATTTTGGGTGCCACTGATGAAATCTTATCTTTTTTTCTTATGGTAAAACCACTTTTTTTAATTTTTTTTGTTGGTTTCATAATTGACCCAACTGATAAAAGCTTAGCTCTAGGAATATCTTTGGTAAATTCTGCAACATAATCATTAGCAGGATTTGTAATTAATTCTTCTGCACTACCAATTTGTACAATTCTACCCTCATACATAATTGCTATTCTATCCGCGAGTCTAATTGCCTCATCAAAATCATGCGTTATAAAAACAATTGTTTTATTTAGAAGATTTTGAAGTCTAATAAATTCATTCTGCATCTCCTTTCTTATTAAGGGATCAAGTGCAGAAAAAGGTTCATCTAAAAACCAAATATTGGGCTCAACTGCCAAAGATCTTGCTAATCCAACTCTTTGTTGCTGGCCACCAGACAATTCTCTTGGATAGTATTTTTCTCTTCCACTAAGACCAACTAAATCTATTATTTCTAAAGCTCTTTTTTCTCTTTGATCTCTATTAACACCTTGGACTTCTAAAGGAAAAGCTATGTTGTCTAATACATTTCTATGGGGCATTAATGCAAAATTCTGAAAAACCATACCCATCTTATGTCGTCTTATTTCAATTAATTCTTTTTCAGTTGCTTTTAGTAAATCAGATCCCTCAAAATAGATCTCACCACTTGTAGGTTCAATAAGTCTTGTCATGCATCTAACTAAACTCGATTTACCTGATCCGCTTAGCCCCATGATTACTAGAATTTCTCCCTCAAAGACATCAATAGAAGCATCAAAAACTGCAGGAATATATTGAGATTCCTTCAATTCAGCTATAGAAGGACTAAAATTTTTGCTTGCTAGATATTTTAAAGGATTAGATCCGTAAAGCTTCCAAACATTTTTACAAGAGATTGTTACGGAGTTTTTTGGCATCTTACTACTGTTAACTGATTAACGAATACCGATTGGCCTTTATGGCCAATCGGCTGATTAATATTTTAAAAATAAACTAAACTTATTTAATCCATTTCTCCCATTTAGACTTATGATCTTTCAACCACTGCTGTGCAGCTTCAGCGATTTCCATACCATCAGTATCTACATAGTTGGCCATTTTATCAATATCTGGGCCTGAAAAATTCATTTGTTTAGCAATGTTAAATGCCTTCGGATGATTTTTTTCGAAATCCTTATTTACCCCAATTTTTAAATAACCACTCGCAGGATTACCACAGTCATAAAGAGCATTAGGATTTACTCCCCAAGAAGCATCAGTTGTACATTTTGGATCATGCTTTGGAAACTCAACAAACTTACCTTCATACTTTGCTCCGATAAAATTTGGAGACCAATTGAATATAACTACTGGTTTTTTTTGTGCTACTGCTGCATCTAATTCTGCCCAGATGGCACCAGCTGAACCAGCATTCCTAACAACAAAATTCATGCCTAAAGCTTCCACCTTTTCTGCATCATGCTTTAACCAGTCAACTGGTCCTCCTATAAAGACGCCTTTTCCACTTGAATCTGCTCTTGCAAACATGTCAGAGCATTTAGCCAAAGCTTCCCAATCAGGTAATCCAGGACAAACTTCTTCAATATATACAGGATACCACCAATCTTCACGAGTTACTGCATCATGAGTGAGTAAGTCTATAACCCCACCAGTTGCGACAGCTTTATCAAATGATGCTCCAAAAGCGCCTTCCCAAACTTCATGAACTATATCTATATCTCCGTCAGCCATGGCCTGATATACAGTTTGACTATCCATTGAAACATATTCAACTTTCTCACCAACCATTTTAAAAAGCTCGCCTACAACCTCTGCACCTACTAATTGGCTAGACCAATTATGAGTTGGTATCTTTATCACACCACTACTATCTGCATTAGCTGATACAGTGCATAGTGCTGCAAAACAAACGCTTAAAGCTAAAAATTTGGCCCTAAGTACTAAAAAAATATTTTTCATTTTCTTCTCCTATTGCTTAATTTTCTCTTAAGTTAATTTTCTAAATTATTTATCTGCTCAATTTTCCTAATGCCAATATTTAAATCTAACCTCATTTCAAATAAACTTCCATTCTATCGTCTAGTTCCTCTCTCCATGGTTTATTATAAGCTGGTGAGACAGATCGATCCATTGGTGAAATAAATCCTCCCTGATCTCTAAAAGTCATAATGTTTTTCTTTTTATGTTTTTTCCACAAGAAAAAGGCCTCATTAGCTGCATCAACATCAAAATCAGGATAGTCTGTTTCAGCTATAAGTTCACGGACATAATCACCCTGGTATCTAATACAAGCGTAATCATCCTCCAAAGCATCTTCTCTTTTTTCTCTATCAAGAGGGTCAGAATTCAAAACAGAAATATCTGGCACTTTAATTTTCCCAAGTATTATATCTCTTGCATACCAAGCTTGAGCATCAAACATATTGAAAGTATACCATTGGTCCTGCATTCCCAAATAAAATAATTTAGGATTTCGTATCCAAACTATACCTTTATATAAATCTGCAGTTGCTAACCTATTAGCAGTTTTAAGCCTTAAATCATCTGGTAAAAAAGGGAAATGATGTTTATATCCTGTACATAAAATAATTGCATCAATTTCTTTCTTTGTTCCATCTTTGAAAAAAGCAGTGTTACCTTTTGTTTTTAATAGCGCAGGAACTTCTTGCCAGTTTTCAGGCCAATCAAAACCCATTGGGGCAGTTCTGTGAGCAACAGTCACTGAATTACATCCATATTTCCAACATTGTGAACCTATATCTTCTGCAGAATAACTAGTGCCCAATATTAAAATATTTTTACTAGTAAATTCTCTAGCATCTCTAAAATCGTGGGCATGAAGAATCCTTCCATTAAAACTATCAAAACCTTCGTAATACGGAACATTAGGTGTAGAAAAATGTCCTGTAGCAACAACTAAGTAATCAAAAAAATCGGTATTTTCAGTATCTTGTTGATTATTCCTAGAAATAACTTCAAATTGGTTTGTATCATGATGGAATCGAACATCCCTTACATTAGTATTAAAACGAATTTTATCGCGGAAACTGGTTTTTTCTAATCGACCTTTGATATAATCAAACAGTACTGCTCTTGGTGGATATGAGGCAATATCTTTTCCAAAATGCTCTTTAAAGGTATAGTCTGCAAATTCAAGACCTTCTTTTGGACCATTTGACCATAGATATCTATACATTGATCCATGACAAGGATCTCCTGCCTCGTCAACTCCAGTACGCCAATTATAATTCCACAAACCACCCCAATCAGATTGTTTTTCAAAACAAACTATTTCTGGTATTTCAAGACCTTTATTTTGAGCTCTTTCAAATGATCTGAGTTGAGAAAGTCCTGAGGGACCAGCTCCAATTATTCCAACTTTCATACTCATAATATTTCCCCCACTAAAATAGTGTTAAATATTTCTTTAAAAGTCAATTATTTAGTTGCAGTTTTCACTTTAACAATCATTCCATTGTGGATTAAAACTTAAAACAATAGTTTCAGGATGGATATTTACATTAAAAAGCTGGTTATGCGAAATTGTAGAATGATATAAAAATTCTGATTTTTCCAACTTAAAAACATTAAAAACTATATCAAAGTCATGAGAAAAGGCATTAAATAATAAACTACAAACACCTTTTGAAACTAATATTTTAGCTATTTCAGAATCTGGAGCAAAAGTAGCAGTCAAAACGTC
>CACESU010000006.1 GCA_902562285.1 uncultured Alphaproteobacteria bacterium
TTCAGAGACCATTATTGAAATCAAAAATAAGTTTAAAAACCACGGAATTTCTGAAAGCCGATTAGATTTTTATTATAAAACACCTCCCTGGAATAGTATGCGCCAGATCGATATAGCCTTGGATTGCTTTCCACATAATTCTGGAACAACCCTTTTAGAACACCTTTATATGGGTAATCCCTTTATTACCTATTCTAATCGACCAAGTGTAGGAAAGATTGGTGCTAGTATCCTTACAACATTAGGTCATCCCGAATGGATAGCCACCTCTGAGGAAGAGTATGTCGACAAAGCTGTTGCCTTAGCCTCTGACCCCCAAAAGCTATCTATCATTCGGCAGAACTTAAGAGCAGAAATGGAAGCTTCCCCTCTCATGGATCAGAAAGGATTTGTTCGTGAGCTCGAAGGAGCCTATCAGGCCATGTGGAAAAAATGGTGTTCTACATAAATGGTATAATAATTGCTAAAACAATTCTCATTAAACAAATTTTTAGAAAAAATGAATGTAGATACTTTCAATACTATAATTAATGATTTATTATTAAAATTATCCATTTGCCCCCACAACAAGCAAAAAGAAATATTTCAGCAATATGTTGATATATCACCTAAATTCATTGTTCAAAAAGTTAAAAAAATATTAATAGAATATCATCCGTTTTTATCTTTAGAATTAATTGAATTTTTAAACAAATCATATCCCTCAAAAGAAACTGGAATAAAGGAAAAGGCAGCGGATAAATTAGATGATTGTTTAAATTTATCATTATTGAGATTAAAAGCGAAAAGAGATCAATCAAAAAAAATTGTAGTTTTTTGTCAGCCAAAATCGGGATCAACATTTTTAACAAATATCATTGCTAAAACACTTAACTTAGACATTCAAAATTTAAATACTTTTTCATATAGACCAACGAACTTTGGAATAAATAATAGAGAACAAGAATTATGTGAACTATCTTTGCTCAAATCAGTATTTAGATCTTCCAATAACGGTGGTTTTATAGCTCAACACCATACAAAGGCAAATTCATACCTAGTTAACCAAATAAATTATTTTAATATTAAACCAATTATATTAACCCGTAATATATTTGATTCCTTAGTCTCCAATGATGATTTTATTGTAAAAAATCATCGTCATGCAAAAGAAAATAATTACTCAAATTTTTTAATAAATGGACGTGAGGTAGTCCCACAAAACTACATTGAATTAAGCTCTAAAAAAAGGCTTGATTTTTTAACAAAATCTTACGGCATTTGGTATGTTCAATTTTATCTTCATTGGAAAAGATATTTGAAATATTTAAATAATAGTTTTTGTTGGATTACTTATGAAAATGCTATATTAAACTATAAAAATTTAGAAAAAAATATTTCTAATTTTTTAAATTTAGACGAAATAGAAATTAAAAATCTAAATAAAACGTTTGATAATCATGAAAATATTCAGACTCGATTTAATAAGGGAATAACTGGAAGAGGAAATAAAATTTCCGATGAATCAAAAAAATTCTTAAAAGATTATGCATGTTCTTTCACCGAATTGAATGAATATGATTTGCATAATTTATTTGGTTCAGAATAATCATTCTACCTTTGAAAGGCTTGTCCTTTTTTATCTAAAATCATTTGTAATGTTACCTTTAATCATTAATAAAATCATTAAGGAATTTATCCTTGCCTAATTCTAAGTAACTAGAATACATCTCTTACCGAATAAAAGATGTGTGATTTAAGAATTATTTTTTAATTCTAATTGATTGGTAGAAGGTAAATATATGATACATAACTATCTCCTTAAAATTATTTTTTAATTAACAATTAAAGAAGTAGAAATGTTGATTGGGTCTAATATAAGAGTGGCAATAACATTTGATTTCTTTTGATAATGGAATCACCTTATTCTTTCAAAGGTGGTAAGACTGACTTATTCAACCTTATGCTTTCATTATACCATATAGTTATATGCAAAATTAATCTAAATACACGGAAAATCACCCGTAAAAGGGTACACAATTAGGGTACACAAATATCTATTTACATTTGTATTTAATTTGGATAAAATCCATTATTAATGTTTATTAACAATGATTTAGGTATGAGTAATAATAAAAGAGAATTAAAAAAGGTTAAGCACCCCCTTGGCTCCACCATATATTCATTTTCTGTAAAAATCATTTAAACTTTTATTAGTATGCCTTGCCCAGTTGGTAATTCTAATATTTCTTGTCCATATTTATTAGCAATTGGATCTAATGCAACTTTTTGACTATGATAGCAGTACCACCCATAATCATCAAAAATTATAACGGCACCAATTGGCATTTTAGGTAATATCATTTCCAGTGCTGCAGTTTCAGGAACCCAATGATTCATATCAATATGTGCAAAGGCAATTTGATCAGGAATAGTATCTTCCAGAGTATCAGGTACACGCCCTTTTATAATCTTAACATTTTTATTTTTATTGAATTTTTTACATACTTCGAGATATAAATTTTTGTTAAAAAGTCCATCTAAAGGAGAATGATCATCACCTTCTTTCCATTCAAAAAGATCATATAAAAAATAATCCTTTTCTAAACGATTAAAATCAATTTTTTCTGTTAAGACTTGAGCCGTATGACCTTCGTATGTCCCTAGTTCAAGATAATCGCCCACTAATTTTGTACAAATTTTTGCAAAATAAACTAATATATATGTTCTCCATACTACTGCTTTATCAGTCAAACTTAATTCTTTATCGTTCAAAATATTTATATAAAAGGGATCTCTTAAAAAACCATAATTTCTGTTCCAACAAATCATATTATCTGAGGAATAGATGGTTTTAGCAAATTCCCCTAAAGATTCCTTAATTAGGCTTAAACCTTTTATAAATTTTTCTTCATCAATATTAAAATGACCAACTTCTAACCTTACTGGCGGAAAATTTTCAACTTTATTTTGAATATATTGATCAACCATTTTTTTATAATCTATTATTATTATTTAAGTTTATTATTAATTAGCATGTTATTCTAAAGACCTAAGTTGTTATTAATTTTAATTTAATATATTTAATCAAACATTTAAATTAAGTTTCCAAGCATAATCTTGCAAAATTTGTTCCATTTATTATTGCTAAATCAATAATGAGTAAAATGAATAAACTATATATTCTAGAAAAAGGGTACTCCATTAGGGTATACAATTATTTATTTGAATTTCTTTTGAAATAAGTTATTTTTCTTATTTGATGTTTATAAACAATAAGTTATATATGTGTAATAATAAAGGAGAGTTAAATAGGTTAAGCACCCCCTTGGCTCCACTAAATCCCTTTTTGAGATTGTCGTGAATAATAATTTAAAACAATCAATTAAGATCGTCTTCAATAAATATCTTAATAATTTCGTTAAAATTATTTTCAGATTTAAATCCTAACTGTGATGCTTTAAGATGTGAGAAATTTTTAGGCCATCCTTTAACCATATTTTGTATTGATAAATCTTTTTTTGGAACAATCAGATCAACTGCTTTTTGTCCAGCTATAGATCTTAATGACTCAATTTGTTCTTCTACTGTACAACTTACTCCAGGAAGGTTTAATGATCTCCTATTTTCTAGTTGGAAAGTTTCTAGTGATACTGCATGAATCAAAAAATTTACTGCAGATCTTGGAGATGCATGCCAATGTCGGACTGATGGATCAACAGGTAAATATGCTTTTTTACCATTTAAAGGTTCCCTAATAATATTTGAAAAAAAACCTGAAGTAGCTTTATTGGGTGTTCCTGGTCTAACACAAATAGTTGGTAGTCTAAGGGAAATTCCATTGATAAAGCCTTTCCTACTGAAATCAGAAATCAAAATTTCTATTGAAGCTTTTTGTGCTCCATAACTAGTCTGTGGAGAACAAAGAAATTCGTCATCTATCTTATCTGGGAACGGAGAGCCAAATACAGCTATTGATGATGTAAAAATTACTTTTGGAATATACTTTCTAGAACTATTTAGATGTTCTACTTTTAAAGCAGATAAAAAATTCCACATTGAGAAAAGATTTACATTCCAACCCTTCTCAAAATTTTCTTCTGCCTCACCAGAGACAACAGATGCTAGATAAAAAATTAAACCAAATCTTTCAGATGAGAATTCTTTTAGTATCTCACTATTCTCAACTGTACCTATTACACGCCTTATCCTAGTGTCTTTATATTTTGGTAAATATAGATCAAAAAGACATATTTCATCAATATTGAAAGCATTAAAGTTTGGTTCAAGAAGTTTATAAACTAATTTTTGACCAACCATACCTCCTGCACCAATAATCAATATTTTCATCCTAGTACTCTCTTGATATTTTTATAATAAATCTAAGGCAGATATTTATATTTATTTCTTAATTTTTATTAACCTTTTAGATCATGCTTTTTTTATAAATTTTATTATAACCGTTTATATTGAGAAATAATTTATAAGTTTTATTTTTTTAGTAAAGTAGATGTATTTTTATATAAATTTTTGAATAACTCAAACTGCTTAAGATATAAAGGATCTGGATATGATTTAATAACACAGTCCAAAGGATTCCAATTAAAAATATCTTTTCTTAATACATCACCTATGGCAAGTGCTGCAAGAAATGAATTGCCATATGCTGCACCTACAGTAATTTTTTTTACTTCTTGATTGAAACCAGAAATATTAGAAATTGTGCTTGACCAAATATTATTTTTCACACCTCCTCCCACTGCAAAAAGTGTTTTTGGTTTAAAACCAGATTCTGTAAATGTTTCTAGAATATGATTTGCTCCATAACTAATCCCCTCAATTATAGATCTGTAAATATCTTCTCTCTTATGTGTTAAATTTAAACCAAAAATTATTCCACATGCATCAGGATTTTGAATTGGTGTCCTTTCACCCGAAAAATATGGAAGTGTTATTAAATTTTTTGATCCAATTGGGCTTTTTTCTGCCATTCTTGATAACTCATTAAAAGCATTTTCTGAGTTAAGATCTTTTGCAAATTCTTTTTTAAACCATTGTGTTACGGTTCCGCTTGTAGAAGTACCTGCCATTAAAGCAAATTCATTTTTAAATAACCATGGAGCAGACCATAATGTTTCATTTGACTTATTACCATTTGTCAGACCAATAAAAAACATTGTAGATCCATACATAATCATAATATCGCCAGCATCCTTTACCCCTACACTTATAGCTTCTGCTGCAGCGTCTATTGTTCCCACAGTAACGGGCGTCCCTTGTTGCAAAGTAGTTTCTAATGAAGCTTGCTTTGTAATATATCCAGCAATCTCTGTTGACCACTTTAATTCAGGGAGTTTTGATATATCAATAATATCTTTTGAAAGTTCACTACTCCACTTAAGATTCATTTTATCATAAAGAGGCGTAAAGTTGGCAGCAGTATAATGATCTATAACACATTGATCTGTAAGTTTTTGAACTATAAAAGTTGTAGATGTTACTATTTTTTCTGCTTTTTTATAAATATCAGGATGATGGGTCTTAAGCCAAAGAATTTTTGGACCAATTGATTGAGAGGTTAAGGCATTTCCACCAAAATTAAAAATTTTTTCATTACCTAATGTATTATTTAAATAGTTAATCTCATTAGTCGCCCTTGTATCAACCCCATATAAGACACCCGAATACAATGGTTCTGTTTTATTATCAATTGGTAACATACATGGACCAATTGCACTTACTGCAACACATTTTATTTGCTCAGGAAAAATATCTTTTTTCTTTAAAAGTTGTTTTGTTATCTTTACAAAATCTCCCCACCAAACATCTTTAGGTGAGTGTTCGGCCCAACCAGGCTTTGGCACGATCATTTCATGCTTTATAGATGCTTGATTATAAATATTTCCTTCATGGTCAACCAAGACACCTTTTGTTTCATATGTTCCAATATCAACTCCAAGATATAATTTTTTAACCATTTGATATTCCTTTAATAATCATAATAATATTGATTTTTTTAACAAAATAGTATGGCTCAAACATCCTAATATGTTCTGATCAATTAGTAAATTCCCTCAACACTAGAAAACTAATTGTAATCTTAAGTCCTATATCTAAAAAATTTTTCTCTTCATAGAAGAATACCTTTAAAATAAAACTAAAATATTTCGCTGAAATTTATTTCAAAATTAAATCAAAACCTATACAAATTTTAAAATCCATGCTTTATTAGATATCTATTGTTATCGTAATTTTCCTATGGATTATAGGCTTTGTTCTTAAGTAGAAAGATGATTTTAAGTTGTTTGAATTGGATAAAAATTAAAGTAATCTCAGAATACTAATTAAATGATACTTTCTTTAGGAATAGATATTGGTACTTCTGGTGTAAAAACAGCAACCTTAAATACTGGAGGTGAAGTACTTAGTACTTCTAGCATTAAACATATATATCAAAATTCAGATAAAATTAATCCGTCTATTTGGTGGGAAACGGTAAAAAAAGCTATCAAACTAAACCTTATTTATCTAAAAAAAAAGAGAATAAATTTTATTAAAATAGAAAAGTTAGCTGTAGACGGAACTTCTGGAACTGTCTTGCTTGCTGATGAAAACTTACAACCTGTAACTAGAGCTCTAATGTATAATGCAACAGGTTTTGTTAAAGAAGCAAGAATAATTGAAAAATATTCTCCTGAATATCATATTGCAAAAGGTCAAAACTCAACTCTTGCCAGAGCTTTAAGATTAATAAATGAAGATAAAAATAGAAATGCAAAATATTTGATGCACCAGGCAGACTTTATAGTAGCCAATTTATTAAAAAAAGGTGGATTATCAGATGAAAACAATACTCTTAAGTTAGGATATGGTATTAATAAAAACGGCTGGCCTGAGTGGATCATGAAGACAGGATTGAAAAAAAAATTGTTACCTAAAGTATATCCTGTTGGAACTCATCTTGGAAAAATAGATGAGATAATCGCAAAGGAACTTGGTTTGAATGAAAAAACTGATATTTATGCTGGAACTACTGATAGCAATGCAGGATTTTTAGCATCTTCAACATTTAAAATAGGATCAGCAGTAACTTCTTTAGGAAGTACTTTGACAGTAAAAGTACTATCGGAAATTCAAATTGAAGATTCAAATATTGGTGTTTATTCTCACAAATTAGGAAAGTATTGGCTAGTTGGTGGGGCATCTAATACAGGTGGAAAAGTGCTTAAAAAATATTTCTCTAAAAATCAAATAATCAATCTAAGTAAAGAAATAAATCCAAATAACTCTAGTGGACTGGAATACTATCCTCTAGCAAATATTGGAGAACGTTTTCCAGAAAATAATCCAGAACGCAAACCACAACTAATTCCTCGACCAAAAGATGAAACTCTATTTCTTCATGGTTTGTTAGAAGGTATGGCAAAAATAGAAAAAAAGTCTTACGAGGCTATTCATCAGCTTGGTGGGAGTTTTCCAGACCATATCATTACAGTTGGAGGTGGTTCAAAAAATTTAGTATGGGAAAAAATTAGAATGAGGATAATTAAAACACAAATTTCATCTGGGAAAAATGTAGAAGCTGCTGTTGGAACAGCTAAAATACCATTTTTATTTGGTAATTAGAATTTAGACCAAGATGAATTTCTTTTTTTATGGTTTGAATTATCTCACTTACTGGTCTAGGTTATATTTAATTTTTATGATTAACTTGTTTTTTTACACAATGACTAAAAAATCGTTCGTAAAATTTGAAAATGTTCAGAAAAGCTATGATGGAGAGGTCCTAGTCGTTAAAGATCTGAATCTTGAGATTCCTAAAGGTGAATTCTTGACTATGTTGGGGCCTTCTGGTTCAGGGAAAACTACATGCCTAATGATGTTAGCCGGCTTTGAAACTGCAACTCATGGAATAATTTCATTAGGTGGTAATCCTATAAATAATATACCCCCTCATAAAAGGGGTATTGGTATGGTTTTTCAAAATTATGCCCTTTTCCCTCATATGACTGTTTATGAAAATCTTTCTTTCCCATTAGAAGTAAGAAAATTATCTAAAGCTGTAAGGGAAGAAAAAATCAAACGAGCTCTTGATATGGTACAAATGAGAGAATTTGGAAACAGAAGACCTGCACAGCTATCTGGAGGGCAGCAGCAAAGAATAGCTCTGGCCAGATCTTTAGTCTTTGAACCTGACTTAGTTTTAATGGATGAACCCTTAGGTGCACTAGATAAACAGCTTAGAGAGCATATGCAATATGAAATCAAACATCTGCATGAGCGATTAGGTGTTACTGTAGTTTACGTTACACATGATCAGTCTGAGGCATTGACAATGTCAGATAGAGTAGCAGTATTTAATGATGGTGTGATACAGCAATTAGCATCACCCCCCGATTTATACGAACAACCTGAAAATGCATTTGTGGCTCAATTCATTGGGGAAAATAATAAAATAATGGCTGAAGTAGTCGATGTAAAAGGTTCTGTGGTTACTGCAAAAACATCTGAAGGTAATTTATTAAAAAGTAAAAAAGTGAATTGTGACAAAGTTGGTTCAAAAACAACATTATCAATTAGACCCGAGCGTATTAAGGTAGGTTCTAAAGGAGAAAACACATCTGATGCAAAAGTTCTTGAATTAATTTATATTGGGGATCACATAAGATGTAGAATGCTGGTAGAAGGTGATGAAAATTTCATTGTTAAGATACCTAACGCAAAAAAAATATCAGATTTAAAAATAGGATTAAAAACTCAAGTTAGTTGGTCAACTGTTGACTGTAGGGCACTTGATAGATTGATCTAATGATATATGATGAGTTTTAGTTCGTTTTTATAAATAGCGAATCGTTAATTAATGGGAGATAAAAATGAAATTTTTTAAATTATTATTTGCTTCAGCAAGCACCTTATTATTTGCTTCTGTAGTAAATGCGGACTCAATTACAGTAGTTTCTTGGGGAGGTGCTTACACTAAATCTCAAGTTGAAGCCTATCATAAACCTTGGCAAAATAAAACTGGAAACCAAGTTGTATCAGAGGATTATAGTGGAGGATTGGCTGAGGTAAAAGCCCAGGTTGAATCAGGTAATGTTACTTGGGATGTTGTTGATGTTGAGCTTTCTGATGCTCTTCAAGGTTGTGACGAAGGTATTTTGGAAACAATTGATCCATCAACCCTTCCTGCTGCACCTGATGGAACACCAGCAGCAAAAGATTTTATGGATGGTGCATTACAGGAATGTGCTGTAGGAAATATTGTTTGGTCTACAATTTATGCATATGACAAAACAAAATTCAGCACACCACCAACCACAATGGCTGATTTTTTTAATGTAGAAAAATTTCCTGGTAAACGTGGCATGCGAAAGTTGGGTAAAGCAATGCTAGAAATGGCTTTGATGGGAGATGGTGTTCCAGCTGAAGAAGTGTATGACCTTTTAGGTACAGAAGCAGGTGTTCAAAGAGCATTTGCCAAACTTGATACCATAAAAGATCATGTTGTTTGGTGGGAAGCTGGGGCGCAGCCACCTCAGCTTTTAGCAGATGGTGAAGTAACAATGACTATCGTTTGGAACGGAAGAATATTTAATGCTATTGCTGCTGAAGGACAACCTTTTGGCTTAGTATGGGATGGTCAAGTTTATGATCTTGATTTATTTGTTATTCCAAAAGGAAGTAAAAATAAGGAAGCTGCTTTAGATTTTATTCGATTTTCAACAGATACTCAAAGATTGGCTGATCAAGCCAGCTGGATCAATTATGGACCTGTTAGAGCCTCATCCATTCCTTTAATTGGGAGTTACCATAGTGACCCTTCCATAAAGATGATAGATCATATGCCTACTACTGAAGCTGCATTGAAGAATGCACTTCAAAATGATTTTGAGTTCTGGGCAGATAATGGTGAAGAACTTAATGAAAGATTTAATGCTTGGTTAGCTAACTAAAAGCCTTTAAACTTTCAAGCACATAGGGATTATTCCCTATGTGCTTTTTTTTGAAAACAATAGCTTAAATTGAGAAAAATATGCTGGCATCACAAAATAATAACAATCAAAAGGTGCTAACAACTGATGGAATCCCACTTAAAAAAAAGTTATCTAAAGCACTATTTCGAAGTAGATTAAGAGCCTTTGGTTTAGTTACTCCTTTACTTTTATTAATCTCTATTGGTTTTGTTTTTCCAATTATTGTTTTTTTGACTCGTGGTGTTTATAACGATACTTTTGAAAAATACATGGTTAATCTCACACCTATACTTTCGGAATGGGATGGAAAATCTGAGCCAACTGAAGATATGTATGAAGCTTTGGTTTTAGATTTAGTATGGTTAAAAGAAACTAAAAATATAGGAAAAGTAGCAAGTCGTATGAATCGAGAACTTTCTGGGTCTCGATCTTTATTTACAAGTTCAGCAAGAAAAGCCAAAAAACTAGAAGCACCATTTAAAGAATCTTTAACTAAAGTGAAAAAAAAGTGGGCGAAACTTGAGACATGGCGTGCAATGAAGGTTACATCTCAATCCCTTTCTCCTGTTTTTTTAGCATCTGCTTTAGATATGAAATATACAGCAGATGGAACTATTGTACAAAAATCTCCGGAAAGACGTATCCATGTAAAGCTATTTATAAGAACCTTGGAAATATCTCTAGTTGTAGTGATTGCAGGATTAATTTTGGGCTACCCAGTAGCATTCCTACTAGCTAACCTCCCAATTAGAATATCTAATTTGCTTCTTATTTTAGTATTATTACCTTTTTGGACGTCATTACTTGTAAGGACAACAGCTTGGATTGCTATGCTACAGGGTCAAGGAGTATTGAACGATTTGTTCGTTGTTTTTGGAATAGCAACTGATCAAGACAGATTTACTTTGATTTATAACAAAGCCGGTACATTAATTTCAATGACGCACATTTTACTACCATTCATGATATTACCAATATATTCAGTTATGAAAACAATACCTCCTTCTTACGTAAGAGCTGCAAAATCAATGGGAGCAACGAATTGGACTGCTTTTTGGCGTATATATTTTCCTCAAACAATACCCGGCATAGGTGCTGGTGCTATATTGGTTTTTATTTTAGCTATAAGTTTTTACATAACTCCTGCCTTGGTTGGGGGTCAGGATGGAACCATGATTTCAAATTTTATTGATTATCATATGAGAAAATCTCTTAATTGGTCTCTAGCAGCCGCAATGGGAGGAGTACTTCTGGTTATAATATTATTTTTATACTGGGTTTATGATCGCGTCGTAGGAATAGATAATATGAAATTAGGATAACCTTTGCATAAACCATTTCAATATATACCACCTAAACCACCTATGTGGTTTAATCTTATATGGCCAGGCATTTTTGGAGCAATTTTAGGTTTTTTGACTGCAACGGGCCAAAAAGATCTAATGCTAATTTATGCCATTCTAGGCTTATCTATTTTTGCTATACTCTCTTATGTGTGTGTTAAAATTTTAAAAGAGAGTTTATATTCTTCAATTTTTTGTTGTACAATTTTATTTTTCAGTTCTCTAATTTATTTTGGTCTTACTTACTCAATAGTTTTAGCATTAATAGGATGGATGTTAGGGAAAATTATTTTATGGCTTTCTTCTGGTAGTTATCGTTTAGGTCTTCCACCCTATGCTACTTCAATTGAAGTTTTATGGTTTTATGGGTTTAGATTTATTTGTGGCCTAATTTTTCTTTTCTTAATTGCTCCAATACTAGTAGTTTTTCCACTAAGTTTTAATATTGAACCCTATTTTAGTTTTACTGAGGGAATGCTTAATTTTGAACCAGAGGCATATTCTCTTAGGTGGTATAAAGATATTCTTTATAATGGAATGGTTAATCCTATGGAAATCCAAGGATGGTGGTCTGATCTTTGGGCTAATGCTCAATGGATAAGGTCTATCAGAAATAGTTTTATAATTGGTATTTTTTCTACTTTAATAGCAACTTCAATTGGAACTCTTGCTGCAATAGGTTTATCAAGAAGTGAAATGCCCTATAGGCGACCTATAATGGCACTTTTAATTTCACCGATGATAGTACCTTTAGTAATAATTGCTTCTGGATTATTTTTCTTTTTTTCAGATGTTGGTATTGCTAAAACATATATTGGTGTAATATTAGCGCATGCCGTACTTGGGACACCTTATGTTATTATCACAGTAACGGCTACATTAGTTGGTTTTGATAGAAGTTTAACCAGGGCTGCAGGTAGCTTAGGAGCAGGACCAGTTAATACTTTTTTTAAAATACAAATGCCACTAATATTGCCTGGGGTAATTTCTGGAGCTTTATTTGCATTTATAACATCCTTTGACGAGGTTGTCGTAGTTTTACAATTAGCAGATGTTAGGCAAAGAACAATACCACGACAAATGTTTTCTGGTATCAGAGAACAAATTAGTCCAACAATTTTAGCTGTTGCAACAATTCTAGTAATAATTTCAATTATACTCTTAACTGTAGTAGAATTATTAAGAAGAAGATCTGAGAGACTGAGAGGAATTACAAATTAATTACTTTATAAATGAAACAAATTTGTTAATTCGCTCACAGGCTTTTTTAAGATCTGTTTCAGATTTTGCATAACAAAGTCTAAAGTAACCAGAGCATCCAAAAGAGGACCCAGGAACAACTGAAACACCGAAATATTCGAGTAGATATTTACAAAAATCTATATCATCATTTATTTTTTTTTCACTATTATAAATTTTTCCCAAAAAACATTCACAATTTATAAAATGATAAAAAGCACCTTTTGGCTTAATCTTAAATTTTGGAAAATTTCTATTTAAAATATCAAATGTAAAGTTTCTTCTATGATGGTATTTTTGAATCCAATCATCTAGAAATTCTTTACTTCCACTTAGTGCCGCAACTGCTGCAGCTTGACTAATTGATGAAGCATTAGTAGTTGATTGACCTTGTAACTTTATCATTGCATTAATTAAAGACCTATTTCCAGCAGCATAACCAATGCGCCAACCTGTCATCGCATACGATTTAGACAACCCATTTACTGTTAATACCCTATCTTTCAAATCCGGAGCTACTTGTGCTAAAGAAACAAAACTTTCATTATCATAAATAATCTTACTATAAATATCGTCGCAAATAACGTTTATATATGGATAATCTCTCAAGACTTTAGCCAAATCAATAAGTTCTTTTTCAGAATATACAGAACCAGTTGGATTCCCTGGAGAATTTAAAATTAACCAAATGGTTTTTTTGTTTATATGATTCTTAAGTAGCTTTGGAGTAATTTTAAAATTATTATATGTAGGGCACTTTACTAAAATTGGAGTACCATCCGCAAAACTTACCATCTGTGGATAACTCACCCAATACGGCGATGGAATAATTACTTCTTCACCAGGATCTATTGAAGCTAATAGAGCATTAAATATTAATTGTTTTCCACCATTTCCTACTACAATTTGATCCTCCTGGTAATAAAGTTGATATTCATCTTCAAAATATTTTTTTATAACTTTTCTTAGCTCTTGCGTACCCGCAACATTCGTATATTTAGTTTTACCTTTATTCATAGCATCTAATGCCGCATTAATGATATGATCTGGGGTATTAAAATCAGGTTCACCTTCTCCAAGCTGAATAATATCCTTTCCTAAAGAAATTAATTCTCTGGCTTTCTGCCCTAATATTACAGTGTTAGATGGCAAAATTTTATTTATCTTTTTACTTAATTTCATAATTGATAAAGTTATTTTAAGTTTTTCTTACCTCAGATAGACTTGATCTTGACGATATATTTTCAATATCTGTAATCAACTCGATAACTGATACCTTTCTTGATTTTAAATACCTTTTAAGTACTAGAAAAAAATCATCTACTCTTTTTACTCTTTTTGCATTCGCTCCCATTGATTTTGAAAAGCTAACAAAATCAGGATTTTTTAAATCAGTTCCAACAACTCTTTTGGGATAATATTTTTCTTGATGCATTCTAATAGTACCATAAGAAGAGTTATTGATGATGATAAATATAATATTTAGTCCATATTCAACAGCAGTTGATATCTCAAGACCAGACATCAAAAAGCCTCCGTCACCAACAAAAGAAATAACCTTTTTTTTAGGAAAAACAAAAGAAGAAGATATAGCAGAAGGAATTGAATAACCCATGCTTCCACATGTTGATCCTATTTGCTTACATTTTGAATTATATTTTATATAACGTTGTGGCCAACCTGTGTGATTGCCTGCATCTAAAGTGATTATGGTTTCATCATTAAAATATCTATTGATTTTACTACAAATAGTTGCCAATGAGTGCTTATTGTAATCTTCTTTTATTAGAATATCATCTATGTATTCTTTTCTTAATCTTTTTAACCAATTTCCCCATTTTTCACTATTGAACCAGTCAAACTTAAATATTTTACTAGCAAAATAATTAATGTCAGTTTCTATATATAATTCAGCCTTAAAAACTTTTTCTATTTCTTTAAAATTAGGATAAATTTGTATTAATTTTGTTTTTTCTGATGATTTATTAAATAATTTAAAACTATTCGTAGACATATCACTTAATCTAGATCCAATAGACAAAATGAGATCTGCTTCCTTGAAAGCTGACAAAAGTTTTGGAGAAACTGAGGTTCCTAAAGTACCAACATAATTTTTACACCTATTATCAATTAAATCTTGACGACGGAAGCTAGTTACCACTGGAAGATGGTTTTTTTTAACAAAAATTTTTATATTTTTCTTAGAATTTTCAGACCAATTAGTTCCACCTAAAATTATAAGCGGTTTTTTTGATAATTCTAATAAAGACTTAATTTTAAGAATTTGATCCTTATTAACCATAGCTTTTTTTATATGGAATACTGACAAGTTTTGCTGCACTGTAGTTTTTACTAAAATATCTTCTGGTAATGCAATTACGACAGGTCCTTTACGACCCGAATTAGAAATTTGGAAAGCCTTATGAATTAATTTTTCAATACTTTCTACCTTAGATATTTGAAAACTTTTTTTAGCAACTTTAGAAAACATACTTACATAATCTATTTCCTGAAAAGACTCCTTTCCATACATTTTGGTTGCTACCTGTCCTACAAATAAAACCATTGGAGTACTATCTTGCTTTGCAATGTGTACTCCTATTGATGCATGGCATGCTCCTGGACCCCTTGTTACAAAAGCGACTCCAGGTTTTCCAGTCAATTTGCCATACGCTTCTGCCATATTAGAAGCAGTGGCTTCGTGTTTTGCATTTATTAATTTTATCTTTTTTCTAAAATCATAAAAAGCATCTAATGCAGCCAAATAGCTTTCACCTGGAACGCAAAATACTCTGTCAATTGAATGTTTAATAAGGCATTCAATTAAAATCTGACCACCTGTTTTTTTATTATTTTTAAATTTCAATAAGAGTTTTCTCCATTATAAAAAATACGATAAATTTCAAATATATTTTATTAATAATCTAATTTGTTAACTAACTATATTATGTTTATTATGTTTATTATGTTTGCTTTTTTTTTAGGCAGAATATTAAATTTTTATTATTTTATTATTTTATTTTTTTTTTAGTATTTTAATTCTATAAAATTTCTGTTCAATACAAATTTCTTTGAAATTGATAATAATGAGCAGTTATTTATGAAATTAGATACAGATACTCCACTAGATTCTTATTCTTTAGCTGCTATGGCAAGAACAGAAGATATATTGGGTTTTTTAGTGGATGATCTAAATGTTGTTGGTTCTAAAGATGCATTCAAAAATATTCTCTACGGTGTCAGACTAATAGTAGAAGGAAAAAATCGTAGGTTATCTGACTTTTCTGAAATAATTAATGATGATGATGATGATGATGATGATAAAAATAATAAATTAGAAGATAGCTTTAAAATAAATGTTTTTCGTGAAAATTTAATAGAAGATGTAATATCTATCATTAAACAAAATGGTTTCAAACAAGTAAATAGGGTAAAAGATTCAACTCACATTATAATAAAAATACCCGAGCCAACCCAAAATCAACTAAATGAATTTGCAGGTGAGACTAAACGAATTGAAAGATCAGCAATTTCAAGGATAGCTAGAATTAAAAGTGACGCAATCCAAAGAATTAAAGCAGCATTAGAGAGAGAATATATAGAACCACATGTTGCTGTACCAGCCAAAGCCCACTTGGAGAATATTCAACAGTCTGCTGTTTCTGAAATTAGGTTAATTAGCCTAAAAAAAAGGAAATCTCTGCTTGGAAAGTTTTTTAGTTACTCAGACGAGGAGGAAAAAAAATTAGGTAAAAAACTAGAAAAATCTCCACATAACGATTTATTTTCAAATTGAACAATTTGAAGTTGTTTAACTCTAATTCTTTTTTTATTATATAAAAATGAAAGAAAAAAAGCCTCTTACTCATGCAATAACCGATGATGTTGCAATTAAAATAAAAAAAATTATTAATGGTAATTATCAACAAGCAGCCTTAGGTACTATTGATGATAAAGGGTTACCCATTGTAACAAAAGTAATTCCAATGAATTATAATAATATAATTTACCTTCTGATCAGTGATTTAAGTGAACATACAAAAAATTTAAATATAAATCCAAATGCATCACTTTATTTTGCCCAAGAAGAAACTCATAAAATAAAATCCAATAATCCTAGACTTACACTTCAAGGAAAATTTGAAAAGTTAGAATTAAAAAAGGATGATCCTAGCTTTCAAATACTACTACAAAATTATAATAAAGTTGAACCAGGTTCAAAAATGTGGGGTATGTTTACTGATTTTAATTTCTATGCTTTTAAAGAGCAAAAGAAAATTTTTGTTGAAGGTTTTGGAAAAGCATATCAGGGAGATACATGAAAAAATTTAAATTAAATTTTATTACTAGAATATTTCGAATATTAAAAATTTTTATACTGATTAATGTTTTTTTTACGACAACAGTTTTTAGTGCTTTATCTGGTGAATATTTCTATGAAGGAAAAGAAGCTGATCGAATCATTAAATCAGGTTTAATTCAAGAAACCATAAAGGAAGAGGACCATAAACATCTTGTTATAGAATACGATAATGATTTTTTTTGGTGCACTATAGAAAAAAATGGTAATAAATCTTGTGTTTTATACTAAACTAATATCAGTTATATTTATTTTTTTATTAAAAATAAATCCTAGCTTTGGGCATGACCCAAATCAAAATTTACAAGCTAATAAAATTTTTGAAAAATTTAATCTTCCCACCTTTGGTGAAAGTAAACCAATAGGTTTTTATGCAAAAGGATGCCTTAGTGGGGGAGTAAAATTAAAAGATACTGGACCTACTTGGCAAGTTATGAGACCTAGTAGAAATAGAAATTGGGGACATCCTGATGTAATAAACTATATAAAAGATTTAAGTGAGTCAGCAAAAAAGGTTGGATGGAAAGGTCTTTATATAGGTGATATAGCTGCACCTAGGGGTGGTCCAATGCCATATGGGCATCAATCCCATCAAACCGGCCTAGATGTTGATATTTGGCTTACACCACCAAAAAGCCTAAGACTTACAAAAAAAGAAAGAGATAATATTAAAGCACTATCTGTAAGGAAAAAAAACTTAAAAGAAGTAAATAAGAATTGGACTTTGATACATGCGAAAATATTAAGAGAAGCCGCATTAGATAATCGTGTAGACAGAATATTTATAAACGCACCTGCTAAAATTTGGATGTGTGAAAATATTCAGGGTTCAAAAAAATGGCTGCAGAAAATAAGACCAATATGGGGTCATCATTCTCATTTTCATGTAAGACTAAAATGCCCAAAAGATTCTAAAGATTGTATTAAACAAAGACCAACTGTTTCTCAAATTTCAAAAAGCTTAACTGGATGTGATGAAACTTTATATTGGTGGGTTACAACAGCTTTGGAACCAAAAGACCCCAAAAAAAAGAAAACTCCTAAAAAAAAGAAAAAAGGTGCTAGAGATTATACCATGGATGATCTACCAGAAATGTGTCTTGATGTAATTCATAGCAAATGAAATTGTGAACAGTTTATATAGAAGAAAAAGACTAATTCTATTCCCAAAGCTCTTTTGAACTTAATAAAGTCTGGTAAGTAAATAATATACAATAATAGTATAGTTTAAATGCGTTTATGGTGAGCCCGACAGGATTCGAACCTGTGACCCACTGATTAAAAGTCAGTTGCTCTACCAACTGAGCTACGGGCCCACTAGTTTTTGTGTATTATTTCAATTAAAAATGGTCAAGTTTAATTTAAATTTTTATATGAAATTGGTTAAAAATTTTACACTAGCAGAAAAAATTACACTGAGTTATAAATCTGCATGGAAAAAATAAACCATAAATTTAATATACCATTCATTAAAATGCATGGGTTGGGAAATGATTTTGTAATAATAGATTGTAGAGGAAAAAATTATAAGTTTTCGGATAATCAAATTAAATTATTAGGAAATAGAAATCTAGGTATCGGTTTTGATCAATTTGTTTTAATGTATAAATCAGATAAAGATGATGTCCAAACCAATTTAAAGTTTTGGAATTCGGATGGTTCAATATCTTCGACTTGTGGAAATGCAACTCGTTGTGTTGCAGATATAGTTATGGTTGAGACAGGAATGGATACAGTCAATATTTCGACAAGTGCAGGAATAATCAAATGCACAAAATTGAAAAATGGCCAAATTTCTACCAATTTAGGTATTCCTAAAATTAAATGGAAGGATATCCCGCTGTCAGTTGAATGTGATACAAGTAAATTACCAATAAAAGGCCATCCGATTGCTACATCTTTTGGAAATCCGCATTGTACTTTCTTTGTTGAGGATTTGAATAAATTCTCAATCTCTGAAATAGGTAAAGAAACAGAAATAAACCCACTTTTCCCCCAAAAGACAAATGTACAAATTGCACAAGTTATTGACGATAGTACAATTAAAGTAAAAGTTTGGGAGAGGGGAAGTGGTATAACAATGGCTTCTGGATCATCAGCTTGCGCAGTTGCATTTTCTGCAAAAAGATTAAATCTCATAAGAGATGAAGTCCGAATAATTTTGGATGGCGGATCAGTAAATGTTAAATGCCAAGAGGATGGAGTTTGGATATCAGGTAATATTGAATATGTTTTTTCTGGTAAAATTTCTTCTCTTTTTTTTGATAAATCGGAATAATTAATGAATAACATTATAAAAACATTTGGGTGTCGATTAAATATTTTTGAAACTGAAGTTATTAAAAATTTTATAGCTAAGAATAAAATTAAAAATGTTTCTGTTCTTAATACTTGTGCTGTTACAAAAGAAGCAGCAAGAAAAGCACAGCGTGAAATAAAAAAAATCAAAAATAATAATAAGAATTCTTTTCTTATAGTTACTGGCTGTGCATCTCAATTAAAACCAGAATCATTTGAACAGATGAATGAAGTAGATTTAGTTTTAGGAAACCAAGAAAAGTTAATGAGCAAAAACTGGTCAAAAATCAATTCTATTTTAGAAAATAAAAACAAGAAACATAATTCCAAAATAGTATCAAATATTATGGAAAAAAATACTCTTCCATTTAATAAAATAAATCCATCAAAATCAAATACACGTTCTTTTATTGGTATACAAAATGGATGTGATCATAGGTGTACTTTTTGTATTATTCCATATGCTCGAGGTAATTCTAGATCTATTCCAAAAGTGGAAATAAAAAACCAAATTAAAGCACTGGTACTAAGTGGAGTAAAGGAAATAGTTTTGACTGGTGTAGATATAACATCTTGGGGATTAGATTTTAAAAATAAAGAAAGATTGGGTGACCTAATTGAATTTATTTTGGAGTCTATTCCTTCACTTCAAAGATTGAGAATTTCTTCAATCGATAGCATTGAAATTGACCCCAAATTAATGGATTTGATATGTCACGATAGTAGGTTAATGCCCCATTTACATCTTTCTCTTCAATCGGGCGATAATATGATTTTAAAAAGGATGAAGAGAAGACATCTTAGAGAAGACTCTATTAAATTCTGCTCAACCCTAAAAAAAATTAGGCCTGAAATTACATTTAGTGCTGATATAATAGTTGGTTTTCCAACTGAGACTGTAGAAATGTTCAAAAACACAATTTCAATTATTGATGAATGTAAAATTGATTGGATACATGTTTTTCCTTACTCTTCACGCATAGGAACTCCAGCAAGCAAGATGCCACAAATCCCAAAAGAAGAAATTGAAAAAAGAGCTGAAATACTTAGAAAAATTAGTAATGAAAGATTACAAAAACATTTAAAAAACAAAATTGGAAGTATCCAGAAGGTTTTAGTAGAAAGAAATGCGAAGGGATTTACAGAAGACTATAGCAAAGTCTCTTTTCGTCAAGGTCCAGAAATAGGAAAAATAATAGAAATGAGAATAAAAAAGCAATCTAACAACGAGCTTTTAGGGATTCCAATAAATTAAATCATTTTCAAACAGACATACAAATATATTTCATTTCTAGAAATTCTTCTATTCCATGTTTAGAACCTTCTCTACCTAAACCTGATTGTTTAACGCCACCAAAAGGCGCTAACTCAGTTGAAATTACTCCAGCATTTACCCCAACCATTCCATATTCAAGTGCCTCTGAAACTTTCCATACTCTTGATAAATCTTTGGAATAGAAATATGCTGCAAGACCAAAAATAGTGTCATTAGCTTGATTGATTACATCATCTTCGTCTTTAAATCTAAATAGAGGTGCAACAGGACCAAATGTTTCATTAGTAGAGACTATCATATTCTTTGTAACTTCTGTAAGAAGTGTAGGTTCAAAAAAATTCCCACCCAATTTATGTCGGCTGCCTCCGGTAATTAACTTTGCGCCCTTTGATAAAGCATCATTTATGTGATTTTCTACTTTTAAAACTGCATCCTCAGTTATTAAGGGTCCTAGAGTTACTTTTTCATTAAAACCATCACCAACTTCAAATTTACTTACTGCATTAGATAACTTTTGTGCAAATTCATCATAAACCTTCTCCTGGACGTATAATCTATTTGCACATACACATGTCTGGCCATTATTTCTATATTTAGAAAGAATTGCTCCTTCTACGGCTGCATCCAAATCAGCATCATCAAAAACAATAAAAGGAGCGTTACCACCTAACTCCATGGACATTTTCAAGACTTGAGAAGAACCCTGTTTAAGAAGAATTTTTCCAACTTCTGTTGATCCAGTAAATGTAAGCTTTCGAACTTTAGAATTAGAACAGAATTCTTCGCCAATAACATGTGATTTATTAGAAGTAATAATAGACAAAACGCCTTTTGGTATTCCAGCTCTTTCTGCAATTACAGCAATAGCTAAAGCTGATAAAGGTGTATCTTCAGCTGGTTTGGCAACAAAAGAACAACCTGCTGCAAGAGCAGGTCCTAATTTTCTAGTAATCATAGCGTTAGGAAAATTCCATGGTGTAATTGAAGTTACTACACCAATTGGCTGTTTAATTACTAATATTTTCTTATCTGCTTGATAACCAGGAATTGTTTCACCATAAATCCTTTTGGCTTCTTCAGCAAAAAATTCAATAAAACTAGCACCATATGCAATTTCACCTTTGGCTTCAGCTAATGGCTTACCCATTTCTGCAGTAATAATCATTGCTAGGTCATCAGCATTTACCATCATTAATTCGTAAAACTTTTTTAGAATAGATGATCTTTCTTTACCTGTTTTTAAGGACCATAATTTTTGAGCATCATATGCAGCATCGATTGCCTTCTTAGTTTCTTCCAATCCTAGATCAGGTACTTTACTTATAACTTCCAAGTTGGCTGGGTTTATTATATCAAAAGTATCGCCATTGGCGGAATTTACCCATTCCCCTGCAATAAATGCCTTATCCTTTAATAACGATGGATCAGACAGCATTGATAATAATTTTTTGTTTTCTATAATTTTGTCCATTTAAACCCCAATTTCAAAAGAAATTTCTTATATATTAAGATATAAAAGTGTTCTCAAAATGGCAAGTTCTTAAGATATAAATTTGTAAAACTATTTACTGTTTTGTCTAACAGCCTCAGACAGACCAATTGAGGCAGCCGTAGTAACATTTAAGCATCTCGTATGAGATAATATTGGAATTTTTACGTTAAATGATACTGAATCCCTTACATTATAAGGAACTCCCTTACTTTCACTTCCAACAATTAATATATCATTTGATTTAAATTTAAAATCCCAAATAGTTTCTGATGATTTTACAGTAAGTAGAATAAGTCTTCTTTTATATTGATATCTATTTATAAAAGAATCAAAATCATCATGACAATCAATTTGGACTAAATCAATATAATCCATAGCTGTTCTCTTTAAAGCCTTTAAGGAAAAAGGAAATCCACAAGGTTCAATTAAATCTATATCAACTCCAAAACAAGCACATAATCTTATCATAGCACCAAGATTTTGAGGTATATCTGGTTCATATATCGCTAATCTTATATCTTGTTTAAACATTAAATAAACCTGCGTCCGAAAGTCTGCTAGACTAATTAGATTTTAAGATATATATGAATTCAAAACAGTTGAAGATATATTTTTAATTATTATCTATTTTTCAAGGAGAAGATAGTGTCTGATTCTAATTCGAAAGAGCCATCTAGAAGAGATTTTATCTATGTAGCAACAGCTGCAGCTGGTGCTGTTACTGGAGCAGCAGCTATATGGCCATTAATTGATCAAATGAATCCTTCAGCAGACGTCCAAGCTTTGTCATCTATAGAAGTTGATGTAGCTGATGTAGAACCTGGATCTCAGATAACTGTGAAATGGCTTGGTAAACCTGTTTTCATTAGAAGAAGAACTCAAGAAGAAATAGATGAAGCAAGGAGTGTGGATATCTCGACTTTACCTGACCCTTTATCTTTTAATGAGAATAAACCAGACACTGATGCCAGCGATATAAATAGAACCTTAGATGAATCAGGCGAGTGGCTTGTAATGGTTGGTGTTTGTACACATCTAGGATGTGTACCTTTATCAGAAGCAGGAGACTACAATGGTTGGTTTTGTCCTTGTCATGGTTCCCATTATGATACTGCAGGTAGAATTAGGAAGGGACCTGCACCAAAGAACTTGCCCGTACCTACTGCAAAATTTGTAGAAGATTTGATAATTAAACTCGGTTAAAAGGAAAAAATTATGAGTGGTATTCCTCACGATCATTATAAACCAAGGCCAGGATTTCAGGCATGGATGCATAAAAGACTACCAATTTTTGGGTTGATGTATGATACTTTAATGATTCCTACTCCAAAAAATTTGAATTGGATGTGGATTTGGGGTGTTGTTCTAACTTTTTGTCTCGTTTTACAAATTATTACTGGGATAGTTTTGGTAATGCATTACACACCACATGTTGATAATGCGTTCAACAGTGTTGAACATATCATGAGAAATGTAAATGCTGGATGGGCAATTAGGTATATCCATGCCAATGGCGCATCTTTATTTTTCATAGCAGTATATATGCATATTTTCAGAGGATTGTATTATGGATCATACAAAGAACCACGTGAAATTACTTGGATTTTAGGAATGCTTATATACGTGGCAATGATGGCTACAGTCTTTTTAGGGTATGTCTTACCTTGGGGCCAAATGTCATTTTGGGGAGCAACTGTAATTACTAGTCTCTTTGGAGCAATTCCAGTTATTGGAGAGCCCTTTCAAACTTGGCTATTAGGTGGACCAGCAGTAGATAATGCAACATTAAATAGATTCTTTAGTCTTCATTACTTGTTACCTTTTGTAATATTAGGATTAGTTATCTTACACATATGGGCATTTCACACAACTGGTAACAATAATCCAACAGGTGTTGAAGTAAGAAGAACTTCAAAAGAAGATGCTGAAAAGGATACTGTTCCTTTTTGGCCATACTATGTAATTAAGGATATGTTTGCGTTAGTTCTCATCTTAATAGCTTTTGTTTCAGTTGTAGCTTTTATGCCAAATTATCTGGGTCATCCTGATAATTATATTGAAGCAAATGCACTGGTGACACCCGCCCACATTGTTCCTGAATGGTATTTGTTACCCTTTTATGCTATTTTAAGAGCTTTTACAGCAGACGTTTGGGTTGTACAATTTGCTACTTTTATAACTGGAGGTATAGTTACTGCTAAGCTTTTTGGTGTAATTGCAATGTTTGGAGCAATTGTTGTGATGGCTCTTGCGCCATGGCTAGATACTTCTTCAGTAAGGTCTGGGAGATATAGGCCTCAATTCAAATGGTGGTTTGCTATTTTAGTAATTGATTTTATAGTTTTGATGTGGTGCGGTGCAATGCCTGCCGAAGAACCCTACGCAACTATCGCTTTGATAGGCTCAGCTTACTGGTTTGCGTATTTTTTAATTATATTACCAATATTAGGTGTTATAGAAACACCAGATAAACAGCCAGAAACTATTGAAGAAGCTGTAAAATTGGCTAAAAAAAAGAAAACTTCAGAATCTCCTAATATTGATGGCAGTTCAGTTCCAGCGGAGTAATTTATGATTCACTTTTTAAAGAAGAAACACATTATGGATAAATTTATTTCTACTTTTTTAATATGCTGTTACTTTTTCATTTTTGTTAACCCATCCTACTCTGCTGGTGAAGCAGAAAAAATAAAAGATTTTGAGTTTTCTTTTGAAGGACCCTTTGGTACTTATGATAGAAATCAACTACAAAGAGGTCTTCAAGTTTATACTGAAGTATGCGCCGGTTGCCACGGCATGAAACAAGTTGCTTTTAGAACATTAGGAGACCCTGGTGGACCCGAATTAGAACCGAAACAAGTAAAAGCTTATGCAGCTCAGTATGAAATTTACGATTCTGAAACTGATGACTATAGAGATGGAAAGCCTTCAGACAAATTTCCAGTTTCAGGTGTAGAAAACGCGCCTGATTTAAGTCTTATTGCTAAAGCCAGGGCTGGATTTCATGGTCCTTATGGAACTGGTATTAATCAGTTAATAAAAGGGATGGGTGGCCCAGAGTACATTGTAAATTTGTTAGCAGGTTTTACTGGTGAGGAAAAAGAGCAAGCTGGTGTAACTTTATATGAAAATAAATATTATCCAGGCAAATGGATTGGAATGGCCCAGCCTTTGTGGGGTGATGATGTAGAATACATTGACGGCACTGAAGCTACAATTGAACAACAAGCAAAAGATGTTGCAGCCTTTTTAATGTGGGCTGCTGAACCAAAGTTAAATGCTAGAAAAGAATTTGGATTTACAGCCGCATCATATTTAATTGTATTAGCTTTATTATTATATTTTACAAATAAGAAAATTTGGGCAAATGTAAAAAGAAAACAAGTTTAGTTTTTTTTTATTGCTGTAATAGTAACTATAATATTATGATTATTTATTTAATGCCTCTATTATTTTGAAGAGAGTAATTCCTATGTCTATGAATAGCTTTGGTCATCTTTATCGTTTCACCACATGGGGAGAAAGTCATGGAAAAGCAATTGGTGTTACTATTGATGGTTGTCCTCCAAAAGTTGATTTAACTGAAAAAAAAATACAAAAATTTTTAGATAAAAGAAAACCTGGACAAAGTAGGTTCACTACTCAAAGAAAAGAACCCGACACCGTGGAAATCTTATCAGGAGTTTTTGAGGGGAAAACTACAGGTACTCCAATTCAGTTAATGATAAAAAATTTAGATCAAAGGTCAAAAGATTATTCAAAAATTTCTACTTCTTTCAGACCAGGCCATGCAGATATAACTTATTTCCAAAAATATGGCATTAGAGATTATAGAGGTGGTGGAAGATCGTCTGCAAGAGAAACTGCAGCAAGAGTAGCAGCTGGAGCTGTGGCTAGGCTTGCGTTAAAAAAAATTTTACCCAGATTAGAAATCCTAGGTTACTTAGTACAGATAGGAAATAAAAAAATTAATTGGAATCATTTTGATAAAAGACAAATTTCTAAAAATCCATTCTGGTGCCCTGACAAAGAAATAGTTGAAGATTGGTCACTATATTTAAGCAAAATACGAAAGGATGGTAACTCTATTGGTGCAATAATAGAAGTAATTGCAAAAAATCTTCCTGCTGGTATTGGAGCTCCAATTTATAATAAATTAGATACTCAGATTGCTTCAGCTATGATGTCAATTAATGCGGTAAAAGGAGTTGAAATTGGAGAAGGTATGAATGCTGCAACTCTTACTGGAAATGAAAATGCTGATGAAATTAGATCTAACAGTAAAAAAAATACTATTTACAAATCAAATAAATCAGGAGGAATTTTAGGAGGAATTTCTACTGGGCAAGATATAATAACTAGATTTGCAGTAAAACCAACTTCTTCTATTCTTAAACCAAAAAATACTATTGATAAAGACTATAAGAATGTACAAATTCAAACTACTGGGAGACACGATCCTTGTGTAGGTATTAGAGCTGTACCAGTGGGTGAGGCCATGCTTGCTTGCGTCTTATTAGATCAATATTTAATAAATAGAGGACAAATAGGTTAAATTATATTTCCTTACTAGCATATAGTAAAAATTCCTTATTGCCTGATCTTCCCCGTATTGGGCTATTCTTTATTCCAATCACTTGCCATTTAATTGCTTTCATAAAATCCTCAATTTTATTAATCACTTCTTCAATATACTCATCTTTTTTTACAACACCATTTTTATTTAAACTTTTTTTAGATAATTCAAATTGTGGTTTAATTAAGCAAATCATTTTTGTTTTAGAAGGCACTGTTAACATTAATATTGGTAATGCTACCGTTAATGATATAAAAGATAAATCCACTACCAACAAATCTGGAGTGGGTATATTTAGATTGCGTATTGCTCTTATATCTGTTGAAGAAATGTCAAAAACTCTTTTATCATTTTTTAATTTTTCATGTAATTGATCAGTTCCTACATCAATTGAATAAACTAATTTAGCACCTTTTTCTAAGCAAACCTGAGTAAATCCACCAGCAGACGCTCCTATATCATATACAACCTTTTCTGCCACATCTAATTCAAAGCTATTTATTGCAAATAATAATTTTATAGCACCACGACTTACCCATTGCTTTGAATTCTCTTCAATGAAAATTTCATCATCAACTTTAACTAAATAAGAAGGTTTTGATATAGTTTTAGAATTAACTAATACCTTTCCTTCTTTTATAAGATCGCTAGCTTTTGCTCTACTTTCTGATAAACCCAAATTAAAAACCATTGAATCTAACCTAAAACTTTTGTCAGCACTTTTTAAATTTATTTTGTTCATAAAAATAAGTTATTTCTTTTGAATGAATAAAAAGTTAAGTACTATTATGGATATATAATTAAAAGTTAATATTTTTCAAAGGACATCAACATGAAAAAAAATTTAACTGTAGGGGACGACGAAAAGAAGGTTGTAAAAGAATGGTTTGAGGAATTGAGAAATATTATATGTGAAGAATTTGAAAAAATTGAAATGCTACAAAATTCAGCCAATTTTTGTAAAAAACCACCAGGCAAATTCAAAAGAAAGCAAACTTTTAGAAAAAGTAAAAATGGTGAAGATGGCGGAGGTGGTATTATGTCTGTGATGAGAGATGGACGAGTTTTTGAAAAGGTTGGTGTTAATATCTCAACAGTGTATGGTACTTTAGAACCTTTAGCCCAGAAAAGTTTATCATCCAGGCATAACATTCCGGGTCTTAAAGAGGATCCTCAGTTTTGGGCTTCTGGAATAAGCCTAGTTGCACATATGCAATCACCAAAAACTCCTGCAGTCCATATGAATACGCGAATGTTTTGGACTAAAAGTTTGAGTTGGTTTGGAGGTGGCTCAGACCTAAATCCGATGGTGGAAAATGAAGAAGATACTAGATACTTTCATAATGAACTAAAAAAAGTGTGTGATATAGCTGATAAAGATTATTATCCCAAATTTAAAAAATGGGCAGATGAATACTTTATGATAAAGCATTGGAATGAAGCGAGAGGCGTAGGTGGTATTTTTTTTGATGATTTAAATACTGAAAATTGGGAAAATGATTTTACTTTTGTTAAAAATGTAGGAAAGGCTTTTCTTGAAGCATTTTCTAAAATTACTAAAAATCATATGAAAAAAACTTGGTCTCCAGAAGAACGCGAATGGCAACTTATAAAAAGAGGAAGATATGCTGAATTTAATCTTGTATATGATAGAGGAACACAATTTGGCCTGCAAACAGGTCACAATCCTGAGGCAGTGTTAATGAGTATGCCACCTATAGCAAAATGGCCATAGTCTTAAGATTTTGAAAGCAATTGTTTTTTATTTAATTTGAATTCTGAGTTTATCCAAACTTTTTTTAATTTCTCTAGAATTTCTCCTAATTTTTTACCTGAATAACCTCTTTGTAGTAAATCAATACCAGTAATAGGAAATTTTTTAACAGCTTTTGCACCTTCTATAATATCTTTGCAATGCAATTGAAATTCTATTTCAAATTTTTTTGAATTTATATAAGTATCGAAGTTTTTTTTCTTTGCTATATATAATAATAATAAATTTAATCCTTTTTCTAAACCATAATTAAAACCAAGTGATTTAAAATTTTGTGGAAATACGTCAAATTTATTATAAAATTTTAACAACTTAATTTCACTTTTTTTTAAACTAAGTACTCTTTCTAAATATTTTTCTTTAGGATCTAATAATATGCTCAATCTCAATATAGGATCTTTAAGTTCAAAAGTATTGAAGTAGTGTTTACCTAAAAATTCAGAAATAATTTTTTTTTCTAGCTCAACAAGATTTCCAATATTTTTCAAGGATATGCTTGAAAACAAAATATTTAATACCCCTGTTTCTTTCATAAACCTTAGTGCTAAGCAAACTCCGTTACTAGACAGTATAAGTTTAAACTCCTTCCATATTCTGTCTTTGCTCAGTTTTTTCAATAAATGCTTACTTTGCTTAATCGCTGCTAGGGTTTTCAAATTTATACTTCTATTTTGGGAAGGGTATTTACTTATAAAACGAAAAAACCTTAAAATTCTGAGATGATCTTCTTCAATTCTTTTTATTGGTTGACCTACAAATCTTACTTTCCCATTTACCAAATCAGAAAAATTACCCAAAGGGTCTAATATTTCACCCTTCATATTTAAATAGACAGCATTAAAAGTAAAATCTCTTCTCCTGGCATCATCCTCTATACTACTTGTATATTTAACGATAGCTTTTCTTCCGAATGTTTTAATATCTTGTCTAAAACTTGTAATCTCAAATAATTTTTTGTTGAATACTACTGATAAGGTTCCGTACTCAATTCCAGTTTCAATTATTGTGCATTTAATGTTCTTAAATAATTCTTTAACTTCGTTTGGATTTATACTTATTGAAAAATCTATATTATCAAATTCTTCTTGCCAATATGAGTTTCTAACACTTCCTCCTACTACATAAACATCTGCACCTTTTGAAGTTAAAATTTTTGTTATTTTTAAAATATCTTTTTTAAATAACCAAGAAATATCAAAAGGGGCTTTGAATTTGTTAATCTTTTGATATGGTTTCATTTTTTCTAATTCTGATATTTTTCAACAAAGCTTTTTATAATTCTAGCAGTTGCTCCCCAAATATAATAGGATCCATAGGGTGCAGCAAAATAACCTCTGTCTTCTTCACTTATGATAAATTTATGATATTGTATATTTTTAGTGTCTAGAAAAAAGTCAAATGGAACTAAAAATAATTCTTCGACCTCATTTTTATTTATAAAAAATTTGATAGGTTTTTTGATAAATCCAACAAATGGATAAATTATAAACTGACTTATAGTTTCATGTGGAGGTAATAAGCCAAGAGTTTTTATGCTATCTTTTTTAACACCTATCTCTTCTTCCACTTCTCTAAATGCAGCATGTAGTATAGAGTTATCTTTTTTGTCTACTCTTCCACCAGGAAAAGATATCTGACCTGGATGGGAAGATAGGTTTTTTGACCTTTTGGTAAAAACAACATATAAGTTTTGCTCTAATTCTTTTAAGAGAACAAAAACTGATGCCTTTTTATAGTATTGATGTTCGTATCTGAATTGATCTATATACAAACAATGAAAATCTGTAGTAAATTTAATTTGTGGAAAATTAAATTTCTTATCATGGTTTTTTTTTCTAAGACAACGTTTGATTTTCTTTAAAATTGAAATATTTTTCAAATGATAACCTTAATATATAAATTAGATATTTTTTACTAATTCAGATGGACTTAATATGTATTGAGTCCCACAAAACTGACAGTCAGCTGTTACCTTACCTAAATCATTAGTCATTACTTCAATTTCTTTCATAGAATATATTGACATAGTCTGCTTGACTTTGTCTATACTGCACCCACATCCAAAATCAAATTCTTTTTCTTCAAAAACTCTAATATCTTTTTCTTTAAAAAACTGTAATAATAAATCCGAAAATTTATTTTTTAAATTATTATTTTCTGAGCATAAATAGTTTTCAAAAATAGACGACATCTTATTCCATTCATCTATGTTATTAAAAATTTTTTCTTTTGCTAAATTTGATAATTCATTAATTTTCTGTTTATCATTATTTATATTATTTGATTTTTTATCCTGTGGTAAAATTTGCAACATAATACCAATACCTTTGAAAATTACCTTTTCTTTTTTATTCAAAGTTTTTTTAATTAATACATTAAACTTTGTATCTAATTGTTCTGAGTTTTTAAAAAAATCTTCAGCTGAATTTGTTAGACTATTTTCATTCAAGCTAGAAATTCCTTTATAGGGTAAGTTACCATCGCCTTGATCAAGAATCGTAGCAAAGTAGCCATTACCTAAAAGATCATTAAATTTTTTTGAATAAAAGTTTAGTTCTCTGTTAAATTTGGCGTAACCCCTTATTAATGAAATAGTTTCAGGTTTTTTTGGAATTATATAATCCGATGCTATTAATTTTAAATCTTTATTTCCATGAACTTGAAGGGATAGCTTGTGTTTAAGTTTTATAGAATTAGCCATTAATACATTTAAAACCATAGTTTCTCCTAATATTTTTGATATTTCATCTGGATAACTATGCTGGAATATAATTTTATTGAGAGATTTAGACATTTGACAGATTCTTCCCCTTATTGGTAAATCTTCAAATTGAAAAGACATAACTTTATCGTATTCTGTTTTTTTGTTATTAGTCATGATAGTTTTTAAAAATTATATTCTTGTATCTGTTATTAATTATATAAATATAAAACAAGTGAAATGAATGTTTAGAATAGGTGAATCAGTAAAAAAAAATATAAAATATCACTATAGACCAGGCATATATGGTATAATTATTGTTAATAATAATATCTTACTAACTGAACAAAATGAAGAAGAAATTCAACTTCCAGGAGGTGGTATAGATCAAGGAGAACAATATATCTCAGCTCTAGTAAGAGAAACATTTGAAGAAACTGGGTGGAAAATACAACCAGTTAAAAGATTAGGTTTTTTTCATAGATTTGTTTACATGCCAGAGTATAGTAAGTGGGCCCAAAAAGTTTGCCATATTTATATATGTAAAGGTTTATATAATCTAACATCTCCTTTGGAAAAAGGACATAAAGCTCTCTTAATGAAGCCTAGAGAAGCGGTGTGTTTACTGGAAAGTCCTGGCGATCGTATTTTTGTTAAAAATTACTTTGGATTATAGGCTAATTTAAGGTGTTAAAAAGATCAGCTGTTGGCCAACTATCTGCAGGGAACCCCAGCTTCATCTGGATACTTCTAACGCTTTGCCTAGTTTTTCGACCCAATATACCATCAACTTTTCCAACATCATAACCCATTGATTGTAATATTTTTTGTAATTTTAACATCTCTTCAACAGATAGTATTTTTTCTGGTTTACTACTTAAAAATTTTTTTTGTCCGCCTAATCTAGAAGCAAGGTGAGCTGCTGTGACGGTATATATAAAACTATCGTTCCATTTTAAATATATATTATAATTTGGATATGCTAAAAACTTAGGACCCTTTAGACCTTGTGGTAACAAAAGTGTTGCAATAGTTTTATCTGATGCCATAAATTTTTTATTCCTTGAAATGATACCAAGTTTTTGCCATGAAGATACTGTCCGGTTACGTCCAAAACCAGCTTCTTGCCAAGGAAAGTTAATATCATTAATTATAACTTCTTCAATCCAAGGTTGGTTAGGTTTCCAACCTAGTTCTGAAATAAGTGCTGCAGCCGTTAATATTGAATCTTCTGGACTTTTCTTAAGGTCTATAATTCCATCCTTATTACCATCTGACCCAAATCTTAAAATATCAGAAGGCAACATTTGAACTTGACCAACCTCTCCAGCCCATGCACCAGTTGTTTTTAGATCAATAACACTTTTAGAAAATAAATGAATGGCTGCAATATATTCTTGTTGGAACATTTCAGGTCTTCTGCAATCATGTGCTAGAGTTGCTAGAGCGCTTATTGTATGGAAATTACCTTGAACTGCACCAAAATCTGTTTCCATAGCCCAAAAAGCGGTTATAACTTCTGGGGGAATCCCATATTTTGATTTTACAAATAAAAATAGATCTCTATATTTTTCAATATTTTTTTTACCATTTTTTAATCGATAAGAATTAATTGCTTTTTTTGAAAAGTCTGTAAAACTTAATCTAAAGGTACTTTGCTTTCTATCAAAAGAAAGCACTTTTTTCGACCTTTGAGTTTTTTTTAAAACAAGAAACACATCATTTTTATCAATTCCTTGATTGATAGCAACTTCACCTATATTTCTCAAAAATGTGTTAAAATCTCCCCCACAATTTACTAAAAGTTTATCAGCAAATAAGTAATTACCTTGAATAAAAAAAAATAAAAAAATAAAAAAAATATTTTTTAAAATAAAATAAAATTGGAGCATGAAATCGATTATTTAATTTAAGTTAAGAACATCTTGCATTGAATACTCTCCTTTTTTTGCAGTCATACCCCATTTTGCAGCTTTAAGAGCCCCACGTGCAAATATCATTCTATCAGTAGCATTATGCTTTATGATAATCTGTTCACCTGGTCCCGCAAAAATTACTGAATGATTACCTACAATATCACCACCCCGTATCGCAGAAAATCCTATTTTTCCTTTTTTTCTTGGTCCAATTATACCATCTCGTTGAATATCTTTTAAATTATCTAACTTTTTTCCTTTCGTTTTTGCTATTGAATCTCCTAGCATTAGTGCCGTTCCGGAGGGTGCGTCTACTTTTTTATCGTGATGCATTTCAACAATTTCAATGTCAAAATCAGAATCTAATGCTTCTGCAACTTTCGCAGAAATACCAGTTAGAATATTGACTCCCAAACTCATGTTACCTGCTCTAATGATTGTAGTATTTTTTGAAACATTTTGAATTTTTTTAATCTGTGATTTTGAAAAACCTGTTGTTCCAATAACATCAACAACTTTATATTGTGCTGCTTCCTCAGCAACTTTTACAGAATTTTCTGGATTAGTAAAATCAATAACTACATCAGAAATTTTTAATATTTTATCTAAAGAATCTGAAATGACTAAATTTTTTTCTAAACTTGGAAAAAACTCACTAGCTTTTGTTCCAATTAAGTCATGACCATTTACCTCAAGTAATCCAACTAACTGAAAGTCTTTTCTTTCTTGAGCTGCACGAACCAACATCTGCCCCATCCTACCAGTTGCACCAATAATGCTTAATTTATGTACCTTATTATTCAAATTGTTAGTCTCATTTAAAAATTAAATCATATCGACAAAGTACTCATTCTTGAGTTATGTATGTACAAACAGTATAAGTCAATAATTATAAAAATAATTTATTTCAAATAAGATGAATAAAGATTTTAACAATAACTCTCATAGGCTACTTAGAGTAAATGAACTAATTAAAAGAGAACTTTCCTCGCTTTTACAAGGTATGGAATGGGAGGAACAAGGCATAAAAAATCTTAATTTGACCTTAACTGATGTAGAGTGTAGCAAAGATATAAGAATTGCAAAAATTTATTATGTTCCAACAGGAATGAAAAATTCTCAATCAATAGAAAAGGCAATTAATAGTAGAAAAAAAGAAATTAGAAAATATCTTGGTAAAAAAATACATTTGAAGTATATTCCAGAATTAAGATTTATTAAAGACAACAGTTTTGATGCTTTTCAAAAAACTTCTGAAATACTTGAAAAATTATCAAAAAGCAAAAGAGAAATATAAATCTTACTGTTATGGATCAAAATTTTCAATTGCCTAATATAAACGGCTGGCTAGTCATTGATAAACCAAGCGGAATAGGCTCTACTAATATAGTAAATTTAGTTAAGAAAAAAATTCCATCAATGAAAGTAGGACATGGGGGAACTCTGGATCCCGATGCAACTGGCTTACTTCCCATTGCAATTGGTGAGGCTACAAAAACCATACGTTTTACTGAAAATTTATTAAAAACGTATGAATTCACAGTTACATTTGGTTCTTGTACAGATACAGACGATTCATCGGGGAAGGTACTTGGAATATCTGAAAAAAGACCTGGCATTATTAGTGTAAAACAAGCATTAAAAAAATTTAAAGGAGAGATTCAACAATTACCACCAAAATTATCTGCAATAAAGTTTAATGGAAGGAGAGCTTACGATCTATTCCGTGAAGGATTAGAATTTCAATTGTCCCCAAGAACAATTTTTATTAGTGAAATTGAAATAATTGAAAGAATAGATAATGAGAATATTAATCTCAAAATTATATGTGGAAAGGGATGTTATGTAAGATCGTTAGCAAGAGATCTGGGAAATGAATTAGGTTGTTTTGCTCATGCTAAAAACATAAGACGAACAGAATACGGTCCTTTTAATTTAAAAAAATGTATACATCTTGATGCTTTAGAATATTTTAAAGATGACGATCTAGAAGCTAATATTTTTACAATAAATATTTTGTTAAAAGATTACCCTAACTTTGAATGTACGACTGAAGATTTAAATATTGTTTCAAATGGAAATCCTATTAAAATAATTAATATGAAAAATGGAGATTATAATTTGGCCTGGACGCATCATAAAAATATTCCACTAGCAATTGGAAAAATAAAAAATTCTGTTTTCTATCCCTTTAGAGTTCTAAATTTATATAAAAATATCATCAATTGATAAAATCATAAATGCTGGATGTTATTTCTAAAGAGTTTAAAAATAATGAGGTTACTTCTAAAGCAGTTTTTTCAAAATGCTTGAAGTTTAGATACTCAATTACCAATAAATTCAACTCAGGGAGAGGAAAATTACTATTTATTCTTTTGAACCCATCTACTGCAACAGAGAAAGTATATGACCCTACACTTCTTCGTTGTAAAAAAAGAGCTATTTACTCTTGTGTTTATAAATTTAGAGTTTGTAATTTATTTGCCTACAGAGCAACCAAACCGAAAGAACTTCAAAAAGTTTCTGACCCTATTGGTCCATACAATAATGAAATTTTAAAAAACAGTATAAAATGGTCAGATAAAATAATATGTTCATGGGGAAGATTTGGTATCTTAAAAGAAAGAGATTTAGAGGTTATTCAATTAATAAAAAAATATAAAACGCCTTCCTTTCATTTTGGCTTAACAAAAAATAATCAACCAAAGCATCTTTTATATATAAGTTATAATAAAATTCTAACTAAATGGTTTTAAAAAGACTTTTCAAATTTTAAAAAAAAGGATATATGCATTACAAGTATACTGACTGGACGACATCCTGGCAGTTTTAATTTATGTAAAGGAGATAAAGATGTCGATTGATACAAAATCGAAACAGGATTTAATTAAAAAGTTTGCCAGAAAAGAAAACGACACTGGATCACCAGAAGTTCAAGTAGCAATATTAACTACTAGAATTACAAACCTGTCTGAACATTTTAAAACTCACAAAAAAGATAATCATTCAAGACGAGGGCTCTTAAAACTTGTATCACAAAGAAGGAAAATTCTAGACTATATTAAGTCTAAAGACGAAAGTCGTTATAAGACTTTAATAGAACAACTTGGAATTAGAAGATAATATAAACATTAATAATTCTGATAAAAAAATAAGATTAAATTCAAAAAAGTTATACGTGTACATAAAATATCAAACGGGTATTTTATTAAAATTATAAAAGGATGGATATGTTAAAGTCTATAAAAAAATCAATAACTTGGGGTCATGAGAAACTTACACTTGAAACAGGAAAAATAGCACGACAAGCTGATTCATCAGTTATAGCCACTTATGGTGAAACTGTAGTAATGGCTAATGTGGTGTTTGCGAAGGAGGCCAAAGCGGGTCAAGATTTTTTTCCATTAACAGTTAATTATCAAGAAAAATATTACGCAGCAGGTAAAATTCCAGGTGGTTTTTTTAAAAGAGAGGCAAGACCTACTGAAAAAGAAACTCTTACTAGCCGTCTTATAGATCGACCGATAAGACCCTTATTTGTTGAGGGTTTTAAAAATGAAGTACAGGTGACTTGTACAGTCTTGAGTCATGATGGAGAAAATGACCCAGATATAGTTTCAATGATAGCAGCATCTACTGCACTTACACTTTCTGGTGCACCCTTTTTAGGTCCAATTGGAGCCGCTAGGGTTGGGTTTGTCGAAGACTCTTACGTTCTTAATCCATCAATAGAAGATATGGATAATATAAGAGAAAATTCTAAACAAAGACTTGATCTTGTAGTAGCAGGGACACAAGATGCAGTTATGATGGTTGAATCCGAAGCTTATGAACTTAGTGAAAAAGAAATGCTAGGTGCTGTTAAATTTGGTCATGATCAAATGCAAAAAGTTATAGATCTAATTATTAGTTTAGCAGAAAAAACAGCAAAAGAACCTTATAACTTTATTCCTACAGATAATAAAGAATTAATAAATAAAATAAAATCACTTGGTGAAAAAAATATCAGTAAAGCATTTTCAATTGCTGACAAACAAGAGAGACAAAACTCATTAAGCGATGCTAAACAAAATGTTTTAGATAACCTTTCAGACGAAGAATTAGAAAATGAAGAGCTAGATTATTGCTTTAAAAAAATTGAATCCGAAATTGTAAGATCTAATATCCTCAAAAAAGGAAAAAGAATTGATGGAAGAAAACTTGATAAAGTTCGACAAATTGAGAGTGAAACGAGATTTCTCCCAAGAACACATGGTTCTGCTTTGTTTACAAGAGGTGAAACTCAAGCGATAGTTGTAACTACTCTTGGTACTGGTGAGGATGAGCAGATAATTGACGCTCTTCACAAAGAAGGAAGATCAAAATTTTTACTTCATTATAACTTTCCTCCTTATTCAGTAGGAGAAACAGGAAGGGCTGCAGGACCAGGTAGAAGAGAAATAGGCCATGGAAAATTGGCGTGGCGAGCATTACAAGCTGTTCTACCAAAAAGTTCTGATTTTCCATATACAATTCGCATCGTGTCTGAAATCACAGAGTCTAATGGCTCGTCTTCAATGGCCTCTGTATGTGGTGGATCTTTATCTATGATGGATGCTGGCGTACCATTGAAATCTGCTGTAGCGGGAGTAGCAATGGGTCTTATTTTAGAAGGAAAAGAATATGCAGTTCTTACAGATATTTTGGGTGATGAAGACCACTTGGGAGATATGGATTTTAAAGTTGCTGGAACATCCGAAGGAATAACATCTTTACAAATGGATATAAAAGTTGCTGGAATTACCCCTGAAATAATGGAAAAAGCATTAGAACAGGCTAAAGAAGGAAGACTTCATATACTAGATGAAATGTCAAAATCAATTAGTAAACCTGGAGATTTTTCGAAATATGCTCCTAAAATTGAGACGCTAAAAATAGCTACTGATAAAATAAGAGAAGTAATTGGGTCAGGAGGAAAGATGATTAGAGAGATTGTTGAAGTTTCAGGCGCAAAAGTAGATATAAATGATGAAGGAGTAATAAAAATTGCTTCAAATGATTCTGAAAAAATTAATAAAGCTATAGAGTTAATTAAATCTATAGTTGATGAACCAGAAGTTGGTAAAATCTATAAAGGTAAGATTGTAAAACTTATGGAGTTTGGAGCTTTTGTAAATTTCTTTGGTAAAAAAGATGGATTAGTACATGTGAGTCAGATTTCAACTGAAAGAGTTGCACATCCAAAAGATCTGCTTAAAGAAGGTCAGGAAGTTAAAGTAAAATTGATTGGTTTTGATGATAGGGGGAAAGTTCGTTTATCTATGAAAACAGTTGATCAAAAAACAGGAAAAGAAGTAACATAAAATAAATCATAATATTAATTAAAAATAATTAACTATATTTTTTTTTCTAAGATTTTAAGGTAAAATTCATTTGCTCTTTGTATTATGTTTTTGTCTTTTTGAGACATTTTTTTATTGATTTTATCTAGCTTGTCTATAGTACTTTTACCAAAACTTGTTGTCTTATTAATTTCTTTGTACCAATGAACCCCCCAAATTCCATCATATTTTTTTGAACCTGAGCTCCAATTAAGCATTGATATAAAAAAAGGTATCTCTAGACTATTACAAAGCTTTCTTAAGGTAAGCTCAGGATCGTTTTGCAAATCGTCCGAATCGATTACTGTTGGAAAATGACCTAATCTATTAAAGATAAATTCATATATCGCATAAAGTTGCTGAAACCCTAAATCCTTAAATTCATAGCTTTTATTTTTTTTCTTATAAGAATTTAAAACTAACTCTGGTTTTCTAATCAAAATAACATTCTTAAGAGATAAAATGAAATCTTCATAATAGTTTTCTATCATATGATGTGTCATATGCTTTTGATATTGATATGGTTTATCTACTAAACCATTAATACAATAATCTGCAACTTCTTTATAATCAGATATTTGACTACTTATGATTTCATCAAACATAGGGTGTTGAACTCCAGTCTTTTTTAAATAGGCAGCATAAAATGGCTCATCTAGAATTTCAAAATCGCTTCTTGTTCCAAAACTCCTCATAAGTGCAGTTGATAAATTTCTAGGTCCTGACCATACGGCTATACGTTTAATATTTTTCAATTAAATCCTCATATGAATTTCTAAGTTTATTCAAAATAGAATCTTTATTTTTAAATTGAATTTTATGGCCGTCTAAAGATTCTACTCTTACTAAACCTCCAAAAGTACCGGTTAAGAAAATTTCATCTGCTGAGTAAGTATCTAACAAAGTAAAGTTTTTTTCGAAGATAGGTATATTTAAATCTCTGCAAAGATTAATCACTTTTTTCCTAGTAACACCGTTCATACAATAATCACCGGTAGAGGTCCAAACTTCTTTTCCCTTTACTATAAATAAATTACAGGAATTAGTTGTATTTACAAAACCGTAGGGATCCAACATTAATGCTTCATCTCCTCCTACACGGCTTGCTTGAATACAAGCTAATACACAATTAAGTTTTGAATGACTATTTAACTTAGGATCTTGTATCATAGGAAGTGCTCTTACTTGAGGAACTGTTATTAGCTTAACACCCTTTTTGTTATTTTTCAGATCTGGAGTAGAATGTTCCATAATTATAACATATGTAGGTCCATAAATAGAAAATTCAGGGTGCTGAAATGGTTTGATTTTTTTTCCCCTAGTAACCATAAATCTTGCATAAACATCAGTACTCATATTATTAGAAAGTCTTGTTTTTTCTAGTTCTTCATAAATTTGGTGTACTGAAAGATTAAATTTAATCTCAACAAGCTTTAAAGCCTCAAAAAATCTTTCCATATGATCTTCAAAAAATGTCCATCTTTTTTTGTGAAGTCTTAAACCCTCCCAAATCCCGTCACCTAAAAGAAAACCACTGTCAAAAACCGATACCTTAGCTTCATCTCTATACAATAATTTACCAGAAATATTTATTTTAATTTTTGAATTTCTTTTGTCGTCTTTAGAACTGTGAGTGATAGATATGATAAAATCCTAACTAAATAAAATAATGTTTATTATAAAATATAACCTTAGGTTGTCTTTAAAGCCAACCAGATAATTCATTCTCTAAAATATTTGTTAGAGCTTTTATATGATCATCTCTATCATTTAAACATGGAATATATAAAAAGTCTTTTCCTCCAGCTTCAGAAAAACTCTCGGCTATTTCTTCATTTATTTCTTCTAAGGTTTCAACACAATCAGAAGAAAATGCTGGTGCTACGACTGCTATATTTATTTTACCTTTATTTGCTAATTCAGCCACAAAATCTACGGTAGAAGGGCCAACCCACTTTTCAGGCCCAAATTTTGATTGAAAAGTTGTTGTAAAATGGGATTTATCCCATTTAAGTCTTTCTGCTAGTAATCTTGTTGTTTTTTGGCATTGGCAGTGATAGGGATCACCTGCCATTAAATATCTTTCTGGGACACCATGATAAGAAACAACTAAATGCTGAGGCTTAAGTTTAGCTTTAGCATATGCTTCTTTAATAGAGTTAGCTAAAGAATCCAAATAAAGATTATTATCAAAATATGCTGGTACAGTTCTAAATGCTGGTTGCCACTTCATCTTCATTAAAGCTCTAAAGGCTTGATCGTTTGCTGTAGCAGTTGTTGGGCCTGCATACTGTGGATATAAAGGAAAAAAAATTATTTTCTCACAACCTAAAGTCTGTAGATTTTTTATAGCCTTTTCTGTTGAAGGATTCCCATATCTCATGCAAAAATCCAAAATAACTTTATTCCCATGTTTTTTTTTAAAATAACTAGTTAATTTCTTTAATTGAAGCTTAGTAGTAGTAAGTAGAGGACTTTCATTTTCTTTTTTATTCCAAATACTTTTATATGCTTCTCCAGAAGAGAATGGTCGTTTTGATAAGATAACGAGTTGTAGCAGTGGCTGCCAAAGCCATTTTGGATAATCTATAACTCTTTGATCAGACAAGAACTCACTTAAATATCGTCGCATTGACCAGTAATCTGTATTGTCGGGTGTTCCTAAATTCACAATAAGAATCCCAATTTTGGCCGAAGGTAATTGGGGATGATCTTTACCCGCAAATATTAACCTTCCTTCTCCCGGTTTTTCTAATTTCAACTGTCCATCCTGATTTATAGAGTTTTAGTATGTTAGTGAGATATATAGGATAGTTAAGTCTATCTATTTTTTTTTCAATAACACATAAAGAAAACTTTAAATGTATTTATAAAAATGACTTAGGTTTTGTATTCCAACCTGTTAGACAAATTATGTCAAATGTAGCGATAAACCTGTTATGTTTTTTATTAGATGAAAAATTTTGTTTATAAAAATTTAGAAAATCGTTTAAAAAAATTTTTGTTAAGGGCTTTTTACTTCTTTTTAACAAACAATTAGTCTCTCCTATACTTTTTAAATCTATAATTAAATCCCAGGGATCTTTATATTCAATTTCAAAATGGAGCTTATCAGTAACACAAAATTTAAAACCAGACCTATTCAGTAATGAACCATAGGTGGGAGTATCTATCATAGGATGTACTCTTGGAGAAATTCCTCCAAAATTTTTTAACTCAGCATATTCCAATGATTTTCTTAATTCATATAGACTTTTCTCCCCAAAAGCATATCCAATAAAAATTCCATTTTTTTTTAATCCAAACCTCATTTGTACTAATTTTGAAATTGGATCGTTAACACTGTGAAGGTGTAAAGCACTAATAATAAAATCTTGAGAACTTGGAATAATTTTTAGAAATTTCTTATCATCAATAGTGTTTGCTTTTTTTTGACTAATATTATGAGCCCAGTGTTTTGCAAAAGGACCAACTACTAATGTTTCAAAAAATTCATCTTCTATTTCTACTAATCTATCTTTTAAATCATTAATAGCTAAGCTATGTAAAAAAGGAGAAAATTTATTTATGATCCTTTTTTTCCTAATATTAATTAGGTTTTCATCAAAAATATTTTGTTGATTAATCATAAGATGATAACCTATAAAAATTTAGCAAAATAAAGAATAACATTAAGTAGTTTTTTAAAATGGATCCAGATATAAAAATAGGAATAATACAATTAACTTCAAATGATAATATACAAGATAACTGTAATCAATTGGATTACTATTTCAATCAATGCTCAAAAGAAGGTGCTAATTTTATTTTAAGTCCCGAAGTTTCAAATTTTATATCAACAGATAATGAAATTAAAAAAAAATATATAAAAAATGAGAAAGAAGATCTTATTATTAAAAAAGTAAAAAAATCATGTAGTAAATTTAAAGTTTGGTCATTAATTGGTTCAGTGGTATTAAAAATAAAAAAATGTGATAAAGAAAAATTTGTTAATAGATCTATTTTAGTAAATCCAAATGGTAGAATTGTCGCAAGATACGACAAAATTCATATGTTTGATGTAGTTATCAATAGCAAAGAAACTTATAGAGAATCAAAAAAATTTAAACCCGGTAGAGATGCAGTAATGGCAAAAACACCATTTGCTAATATTGGCCTTACAATATGTTATGATATAAGATTTCCATACTTATTTAGCAAACTAAAAAAAAGTGGTGCAGATATAATTTGTATTCCATCTGCTTTTACTATTAAAACTGGAAAAGATCATTGGGAGACCCTAGTTAAAGCGCGTGCTATAGAAAATAATATTTTTATTATTGCACCAGCTCAATGTGGACAAAATACCTCCACACGAAAAACATGGGGTCACTCATTAATTATAGACCCTAATGGAAAAATACTTTGTGATTTAGGAAACTATGCAGGCTATCGTGTACTTAGATTAAAAAATGATTAAATGTTGCAAATTTTCAAAGATATTATAGCCTATGAAATAGGTAATGATTTCAAATTATGTAAATGAAAAAAAAATCAAATAATTTGGCTCCTTTAATTTTATTTTCTGAAATTTCAACTATTGACCAATTAATAAGAGCCCAAATTTCAAAAATATTACCTAATAATATGGCTATATCTCATTTATCCGTACTAAACCATTTATCTTCTATACAAAACGAAAAGACACCAATGCAATTAGCTAAAAGTTTTCATGTTACAAAAGGTGCTATGACAAATACCCTTTCCAAATTAGAGACATCTGGATATATCAATATAAGACCGGACTGGAATGATGCTAGAAAAAAACAAGTTAGAATTTCTAAAGCTGGAGTAGAAGCTCAACGTAAGGCTATAAAATCAATTACACCAATTTTGAGTAAAGTAATCATTAAGCTTGGTAAAGAAAAAGCAGATTCAGTTTTACCTATAATTAGAGAACTTAGAAATATTTTGATTAAGTAAATGATTAGTAATAAAAAAAAAATACTTATTATTGGAAGTGCTCCAGATTCTGTAAATGCAACAGAATGGAAAAATCTTTCATTTGATAACATTGTTTCTATAAATAATGCTTGGAAAATAAGAAAAGATTGGACCAATTGTATTTATCCAGATGATTTTCCAATAGATAAAAGACCAAAAGCTAGTAAAACACAAACTCTACATTCTTCGGAAGAATATGTAGAAGCACAAAATAACTTTGGAGGTTTTGTATATGCTGGGGGTACTATGGCTTTTACGGCTGGATATTGGGCTTTATATAAATTTAAACCACAAATAATATGTTATGTTGGTTGTGATATGGTTTACAAAGGTGACAAAACTCATTTTTATGGAAAGGGCAGTGCAGATCCTCTTAGGAAAGATAAAACACTAAATAATTTATTAGCTAAATCGGCTAGATTAGAAGCAATTGCATTTTTAAATAAGTGTAAAATTTTTAACTTATCAAATATATCAGAAAGCAAACTTACTTTTCATAAAGTAAATGTTAATGACCTAGATAATGACTCTAAAATCTATTCCAACAAGTTTAAAAAAGAAAAAATCAGTTTGGCACTCAGAAAAGAAAAAAAAACTGGTTATTTTGTGCCTGATGGTAAATATTGGAAAAAAATGGATAGGTTTGATCAAAACGAAATTAAGATAATTGATGATTTATGGTTGTCTACAATTAAGTAGTAAATTTTAAATCTAATTTTTAATAGAGGAAATAACAAAATTTACAGAAAAATCTTGATTAGATAGTTTCCAATCCCAATTCAAAAAATTAAAAACAAACCCTCTCTTATCAACTACACTTAAATTGGATTTTTCAATGTAATTGGATAACTCTTCTGGTTTGATAAATTTATTCCATTCATGAGTCTTTTTGGGTAGCCATTTCATTATATATTCAGCTCCAATTATTGCCCACAAATAGCTTTTATAATTTCTATTTATTGTAGAACAAGTCATTAAACCATTTTTCTTTAGTAACTTAGAACATGTTTGAAGATAACTTTGAGGATCAGGAACATGCTCAACAACTTCCATATTTAAAATTACATCAAAAATCTCTTTTTTAGCTAAAAGTTGTTCTGCTGTAGAAATCCTATAATCTATATTTAAACCAGATTTTTCAGAATGCAATTTTGCAACTTTGACATTTTTTTCAACTGGATCCACACCAACTACAGATGCACCTAAACGAGCCATTGGTTCTGTCAATAAGCCACCGCCACAACCAATATCTAAAATTCTTAACTCTTTAAAAGGCTCAAGATTATTATAGTCACAATTAAAATGTATTTTTATTTGATCTACGATATATTCTAGACGACATGGATTGAGCATATGCAAAGGTTTAAATTTACCCTGAGGATCCCACCATTCAGTGGCCATAGCTTCAAATTTTAAAATTTCTTCCTTGTCTACTTCAGCATTTTTTTTCATATTATATTCCTAAGATACTTTATTAATCTAATATTTTATTATAAATCATCAACCATGGCTTTATTTAAAAAAGAAAAAAAATTAGATTTTACTTACTCTCTATTTCCAAATATTCAACCTTACTCAAATAGTTATATCAAAACGAATGACGGTTATAAAATTTATTTCGAAGAGTGCGGGAATCCAGACGGATTACCTGTTATAGTTATACATGGTGGTCCTGGAGCAGGATGCAATCCAAACATGAGAAGATATTTTGATCCAAAATTTTATAGAATTATATTGTTTGATCAAAGAGGGTGTGGCAAAAGCCTTCCACATGCTTCAATCTCAAATAATACGACTTGGCACTTAATAGATGATATTGAAAAAATCAGAATTAAACTTAATCTAAAAAAATTTCTAATTTTTGGTGGGAGTTGGGGATCAACACTGGGATTAATATACTCCATCAATTTCCCCGAAAATGTAATTGGAATGGTTTTACGTGGTGTATTTTTGATGACAATTAAAGAGTTAGATTGGTTTTATAAAGATGGAGGAGCTAGCTTATTTTGGCCTGAAAGATGGAAGGAATTTGTTGAAATGATACCACAAAGTGAACAAAGTAATATAATTGAAGCATATCACAAAAGATTGTTTCATGAATCAAAAGAAATAAGAGAAAAGTTTTCAATTTCTTGGTTAAAGTGGGAAAATGCCCTTGCTTCAATGCATAAATCGATTATAAGTAGCACCCCACCTGTTAATTATGCATTGGCATTTTCAAGAATTGAAAATCATTATTTTTATAATAGAGGTTTTTTAAAAAGTGATAATTATATAATAAATAACATTGAAAAATTTAATCACATTCCTGGAATAATAATTCAAGGAAGGTATGATATGGTCTGTCCACCAAACTCTGCCAGTAGATTAAATGATGCTTGGCCGAATTCAGAATTGAACATAATAGATTTTTCTGGTCACGCAATGTCCGATCCAAAAATTTCAGAGGAGCTCATTAAGGCAACAGAAAAATTTAAAAATTATAATTGAGCTGCTAATCTACATCCATTATCTATTGCACTTTTAGCATCTAATTCATTGGCTTTTTTAGCACCTCCAATTATATGATAATTTATGTTACTGGGACTTAAAGCTTCAGCTAAGGATATTTCAGATGTTTGCCCCGCACAAACTATTATTGTATCAACTTTTAACATTTTAATATTTCTTTTCTCTTCTCCAAATGAAATTAATAAACCTTCTGGAGTAATCTTTTCATAATTAACACCTGCCAACATTTTTACATTCTTTTTTTCTAAAGACTTCCTGTGTATCCATCCTGTAGTTTTACCTAATCTTTTACCTACTTTTTCATTTTTCCTTTGAAGTAAAAATATTTCTTTTGAAGAACCATTCTCTATTAAATCATTTTTTTGTATGACTCCTCCTCTTTCGATTTCAGGATCTGTTACACCCCATATTTTCATCCATTTATTTATATCTAATGTAGGACTAATATCTGATCTAGAAATATACTCAGCAATATCAAACCCAATTCCTCCAGCGCCTATAATTGCAATCCTATTTCCTATTGTAATTTTATCACTAAAGACATCTTGATAGTTATATACAAAATTTACTTTAGCCTGCCCTTGAATATCAATTTTCCTAGGAACTACTCCCGTTGCTATAATAACTTCATCAAAATTTATAAGGTCAGCCATTTCTACTTTATGATCTGTTATCAAATTAATTTTAAGTCTTTTAATTTCATTTTCATAGTAATTAAGAAGTCCATAAAATTCTTCTTTTCCAGGTATCATCTTAGCAAAATTTAATTGTCCTCCTATTTCACTATTTTCCTCGAATAGTGATATTAAATGCCCCCGCTGAGCTGCTGTTATTGAAAAAGAAATCCCAGCAGGTCCAGCACCAACAACTGCAATCTTTTTTGATTTAATAACTTTTTCATAATTTAATTCAGTTTCTCTACACGCTCTAGGATTTACTAAGCAACTAGTTAGTTTCATTGAAAAAGTATGATCTAAACATGCCTGGTTACAAGCTATACAGGGTACAATTTCATTTGCTTTATTTTCGAATGCTTTTCTAACAAATTCTGAGTCGGCTAAAAATGGTCGAGCCAAAGATACTAGATCCGCACATTTATCAGAAAGAACATCTTCGGCAATTTTTGGTGAATTAATTCTATTAGATGCGATAATTGGTATACTAACATTTCCATATAGTTTTTTTGTAACCCATGAAAATGCTCTTTTAGGAACAGAAGTAGCAATGGTTGGTATTCTAGCTTCATGCCATCCTATACCTGAATTAAGAATATTTACTCCCGCTTTTTCAATTTCTTTTGCAAGAAGAATTACTTCTTCCCAAGATGACCCATTTGGTATTAAATCAATAACAGATAATCTATAAATGAGTAAAAAATTTTTTCCTACTTTTTCTCTGATTCTTTTTACTATTTCTAAAGGAAATCTAATTCTATTTTTATAGGAGCCACCCCAACTATCTTTTCTTTTATTAGTATGGTTAACCAAAAATTGATTTATAAGATACCCTTCTGAACCCATTATCTCAACACCGTCATATCCTGCACATTTTGCCAAAAATGCAGATTGAGCAATATCTGATATTTGTTTTTCAATTCCTTCCTCATCCAATTCCCTTGGTGTAAAAGGTGAAATGGGTGCTTTAATTGGACTTGGAGCTACAGCTTTATCGTTATATGCATATCTCCCAGCATGCAAAATTTGCATAACAATTTTACCACCTTCCTCATGAACAGCTTTTGTAGAAATCATATGATTTTTTACATCGTCATCAGTCATCATCATTGATGCACCAGGCAACACTGATCCTTCTTTATTAGGACCAATACCACCTGTAATTATTAGTGCAACTTGACCTCTAGCCCTTGATGCATAAAATTCTGAAATACGTTTCCAATCACCAATTTCCTCTAGACCAGTATGCATTGAACCCATTATAATTCTATTCTTTAATTCTATAAAACCTAGATCAAGTTTTTTAAAAATGTTTGGATATGTATTCATTGTTTTTATTTGCTTTTAAATTGTTAAACTGAAGATTTTTTATTGATTCTAATTATTTTGATCGAATTAACTACCGACTTTAGCTTTTCTTCAAGTTCTCTGTATGATGAGTGATTACTATTTTTTTTAGAAAATCCATATGCACTTGTTGAAATCAAAATATCATCATAAAGACTTAATGCTTTCCAAAACTTACTGCCCGTATTTATTAAATTACTTATGTTTTTTGTGGACAAAGACATGTAAAGAGTATTTTCTTTTTGATAAGATTTAATAATTTTGTGGCCTCTTAAATTAAAAATATTATTAAGTTTAGAATCACTACTTTTAATAAAGTCTGAAATTTTTGAATACGAACTCAAACCAGATTCCTGCTGAAATCGTACCGTAATTATAGACGATATAGGCCTTCTAACCAATTGATTTGTATTTTGGTTTTTAATACATTCTGTAATAATTAATACCAAAATTTTATTTTTTTCTTGGGTTAAATCACTGTTAATACAAAATTCCTTGGTAGATTTAATACTTATTTGATAATCGTCTAAATTATAAACAGCAGATTTTTGAATATCACTTACTTGATTATTAACACATGAAACCAATAAAAAGCTCATAGGTAGAAAGTTTTTTATAATTTTAAAAAGCATGGTATGTATGTAAAACTTTTACACCCTTTTTTTTATTATTAAGTTGGTATATAATAGTTATATGCAATATATGTCTAACTAATTATTATTGATCGATTTATTAAATGTATATACGTTTTTAAATTATTCTATAAATTTATATAAAAATTATTTTTGAAAGAAGAAAATGAATTGGATCTCAAACTACGTTCGGCCTAGGATTAATGCTATTTTTTCAAAAAAAGATACTCCAGAAAATCTGTGGCAAAAATGTCCGAATTGTGGAATGATGCTTTTCCATAGAGAAATAAAAGATGCCCTTAGTGTATGCAATGGTTGTGGGCACCACATGCTAATTTCTCCAAAGGAAAGGCTATTAAATCTATTTGATGGTGGTATTTATTCAAGAATTGATTATGAGGATGTTATTGAAGATCCATTAAATTTTAGAGATACAAAAAAATATACTGATAGAATTAAAGAAACAAGGAAGAAAACTGGCGAAAAGGATGCCATGCTACTAGCTGTTGGAGATATAGGTAGATTAAAAGTTACAGTGGCTGTTCAAAATTTTTTATTTATGGGCGGATCAATGGGTATGTCAGTAGGTAATAGTATAATTGCAGGAGTTAATAACAGTTTAAAATTCAAAACACCTTTTGTTATGTTTGCAGCAGCAGGTGGAGCACGGATGCAAGAAAGTATTCTTTCACTAATGCAAATGCCAAGGTCCACTGTGGCTATTCAATCATTAAGAGAAGCTAAATTACCCTATATTGTAGTCTTAACTAATCCAACTACTGGAGGAGTAACTGCCTCATATGCTATGCTAGGGGATATAACTATTGCAGAACCAAACGCTTTGATATGCTTTGCTGGTCCTAGAGTAATTGAACAAACTATAGGTGAAAAATTACCAGATGGTTTTCAAAAATCTGAATATTTACTAGATCATGGTATGATTGATATGGTTACTAGTAGGGATAAAATTAGGGATGAACTTATAATTTCACTGCATATACTAATGAAAAAACCCCGAGCAATAAAAGGTGATATCAAAAAAGACGAATATAATGTTAATTCTTAATATTTTTTTTAAGAAAAAAGGAATTTTATAAACTGTCACCACTAGTCAATGTAAAAGAAAAAAAAGATTTCAAAGGAACCTTAAATAAATTCCCAAAAAGATTAGGTTTAAATAATCTAAGAATTTTAAGGCTTTTAGCCGAACTTGGGAACCCACATGAATCCTTACCTCCTGTAATTCATATTGCTGGTACAAATGGAAAGGGCTCAACAATAGCATTTTTAAAAGCAGGGCTAGAATCTAGAGGTGACAAAGTACACGTATTTACTTCACCACATTTAGTAGATGTTACAGAAAGAATTTTAATAGCTGGTAAAAAAATTAAAAAAAAATACTTCAATTACTTACTAGATAAATGTGTAGAAGCTAATGGTAACAATGAACTAAGTTTTTTTGAACTTATAACAGCAATTGCTTTCTTAGCATTCTCAAAAAATAAGGCAAATTGGACTATTTTAGAAGTTGGGTTAGGAGGTAGATTAGATTCTACTAATGTTATAAAGAACCCATATTTAAGTATAATAACACCAATTTCTTTGGATCATCAGGAATTTTTAGGAAATAGCATAAAAAAAATTGCAATTGAAAAGAGTGGCATTATCAAAAAAAAATCGAGAGTAATTATTGCCAAACAACAAAATACTGCCTTAAAAGTTTTAAAAAAAATAGCAAAACAATTTAATTGTAGAACATCTACTTATGGAAATGATTTTGAAGCAAAAAAATGTAACAGCTCTTTTTTATTTAAGGAGAAAAAGAAAAAAATAATACTCCCATTACCTGTGCTTGAAGGTATCCACCAAATAGAGAATGCTGCAGTTTCAATTGCAGCACTTAAAGAATTAAAATGTAGAAAAAAAAATCTAATTGATTCATTAATCAAGGTTTCTTGGCCTGGAAGATTACAGAAAGTAGAAAATGGTAAGTTAATTCCTAAAAATTCAGGACTGAATGGAGAAATATTTTTAGATGGTGGTCATAATAATTCAGCGGGAATAGCATTGTCACTATGGGTAAAAAATTTTAAAAACATCAAACTTTATATCATAATAGGAATGATGAACAATAAGAATATTGAGGGATTTCTTAAGCCAATCAAACCATATATTTATAAATTAATAGCAATTAAAATACCTCAGCAGAAAAATTCATATGATGCCAAAGATATTTTTAAAAAATCTATGTCTCTTGATATTAATTCTGAATTCACTGATAGTTTAGAAAATGCTTTAAAAATAATAAGCTTAGATAAACAATCGCTTCCGAAGAAAATACTGATCACGGGATCACTTTATTTAGTAGGTTCCTTTATAGAAAAAAATAAATAAGCTGATAACCATCATTTATTTTCTTCAATCCAACTTTGCAAAGATGATTTAGGAGATGCACCAATTTTAGAAGATACCATTTCTCCATTTTTAAATAAAAATAAAGCTGGTATCCCACGTACTCCAAATTTACTAGGTGATACTGGATTTTCATCTACATTCACTTTAGCTATTGTGATTTCTCCTTCATACTCAGATGCTAATTCTTCCAAGGCAGGAGCTATTTGTTTGCAAGGTCCACACCATTCCGCCCAAAAATCAACTACTACCGGTAATTTTGATCCAATCACCTTATCATCAAAATTTTTATCTGTTACATGTGTAATTGCCATAATATTTTCCTAAATTTCATTGTTTTATGATATTATAATAAGTTCATTTAAATTCATTTTCAATCTTTTCTAAAAGATCTTTAATCTTATATAAAAATCTCAAATCTTCTGCATTTCCTTCATCTTCCATTTTGGCTCCAAGATTTTCTATTTCCATAAACGCTCTATTGATGTTATTCCATGGTGATTTAACTGTATCAGTATCAGGATAAAAAACTCTTTCTGCTAATTTTTTTTTAATTCTTATCTTTTCATTTTTATCTAAAATATTTTGATTTTCTTCATATAATAATATCTTTGAAAATTCACTGTAAATCTTCCCTCTTTGTTTTGAATTAAAATCTTGAGTTGAAACATCTATAAATTTTTTTGAAATCTCAAGTTTTTTATCCCAATTTACTTCATGAAACTCTTGCATTAAAAATTTTTGTGATTGATTAGCAAACCCATATGAATATATGGTTTCTTCAGGCTCTTGACTCGCCTGATTTATTTCAAAATCTTTTTGATCATCCAAAATAATTCTTTTCATTTTAGATAAAATCTCATCATTCTCACTAAGAAATTTAGCTCTTCTTTTTAATTCTTCAAAGCCTATAGTTTCATATCCAATAATAGCATTTGCAAAATCACCTTTCATTAAAATTGGATGTTTATTTTTTATTACTGTTCTCAATATTTTAGGAGTAGAATTAATAATAATTTCTTTAAACTCATCATGATCTAATCTCATTAGTTGATTAGGATCATTCCTTAAATCAAAAGCTTTAACATTTCCATTTTTATCTTCACCAATATATGAAACTACATAGAAGCGCGTTACTCCAAAATAAAATTCAGCTGAAATTACAAATTCTTCATCCTTAATGAAATCATGTGCATCTAACTTATTCATAGTTTTTAAACTTGATTTCCATAAAATAGGTGCTTTGTTTTTTATTATTTTAGCTATTCCAATAGTTGCTCTAGTATCATCTAATGCATCATGAAATGTTAAATTATCTCCTTTTACAGATTCAATGTTATCACTAGCAAGTTGTTCCAATTTAAAGATTTCTTTACCCTTTTCATTAAAGGAAGTCTTTAAAGTACCAGGGTAAAAATAATTTGCAGTTCTAGCTAGGTTAATAATATCTCCTCTTTTGTTTGATGTACCATAATTATTTGAACTAGTTAAAAAGGGTGGGAAAAGATTTTTATAAAATGTTCTTCTTAAAAATTCTTCATCAAAATTTATTGAATTATATCCTAAAAATGCTAATGGACCGAATTCTTCAATCCAATAGTTAAATTTTTTCCACATCAATTTTACTAAATTATAATGTGATAAATTTGTATGCTCACCAGGAATTCTTTTATTAATTAATAAAGCTGCAGGCTCTGGGACTATACCTGGTTTTAATATACAAGAACACTCAAAGTTATCAATTTCCTCTAGTTTTTCATTTGTTAATACTGCACCTACTTGAATAATTTGATCCCAATTATAATTCCGACCAGTAGTTTCAAAATCATAAAATATAAATTTCAATCCAGTTCTCCAAAATCATTTTTTAATTCTTTTAGAAATAAGCTAATATCATTTCTGTTTATACCCTTTAAGCTTATTTTCAGATGTCTATCTTCATCAATTCTCTGACAATTTATAAACTCAATTTGTATGAAACTATCTGGTTTGTTTTTACCAAGTCTTTCAGGCCACTCAATAATCGTAAGAAAATTTTTATAAATATCATCCAAACCTATTTCTTCTATTTCACTTGAGAATGACATTCTATATAAATCAACATGACAAACTTTTGGTTTAATATTGTCGTAGGTTTGAACAAGACTAAATGAAGGGGAAGGAATATCCTCATACACTCCAGAATTATTTAAATACTCTCTAATTATACAGCGTGCAAAAAAAGATTTACCAGCTCCAATAGATCCCTTTAAAAACAAAATATCCCCAATTTCTAAAATTTCAGATAACCTTTTCGCAATTAAAGTTACATCTTTGTAACTTTGACTTTCAATGAGTAAATCATTTTTAATTAGTTTCATTTTTTTCGATCATACTTTTATAATTTTATCATCAGTATTTACCTCAATTTTTGCTCTATCAAATATAATATGTACTATAGCACCCTTCTCATTTTTCCTATTTTTTTTATTACTAAAAGTTACTTTTGCTTCTAAATTTTCAAGAAGTGTCTTTGAAATAAAAAGACCTAATCCCATACCCTCATAATGGGGTCTAATATTTTCAAAATTTTTTTTAAAGTTATTTTCATTCAAAAAGGGTTCTCCTATTTTTTTTAATAAATTGGACGGATAACCACTTCCATCGTCTGAAATATAAATATTTATGTTTTTTATATTATATGTTACATCTATCCAAACGTTACTGTTTGAAAATTCAATTGCATTTTGAATAATGTTTCTTAATCCATAGATCAATTCTGGTTTTCTGGACAAAATTGGCTGGTTAAATTCAGTAAAATCACCAATGTCTTTTCCAAATTTGTCATTTAAAGAGAAATTTATATCCTTCTTTTTTGAATTAAAAATTGGACTACATGCTTCTTGAATAATTACCATTATTGGCATGTTTTTTAAAAAAATGTCCTCTTTTCCTTTTCTGCCAATGTTTCTTAATATATCTTTGCACCTATCTACCTGAGAACTAATTAAACTTAAATCTTGTTGAAGTTCGTTCTTATTATCATAACCATGTTTTAATTCTGTTGATATTAATTTTATTGTAGCCAATGGTGTACCCATTTCATGTGCAGCTGCAGCAACTATTCCGCCTAAAGAAGATAGTCTTCGTTCCCTTTCCAAAGTCATTTGCATAGCTTGAAGTGCTTGAGACATTGAGAAGGTTTCATTTGCTACCCTACGTGAATATAGTGCGATAAATACAATTGCTATTGAAATAGCCACCAAATTCCCAATTAAAATTAACCTAGGAGGTTCTAATATTTCACCTCCAACATACGTTATGGGATGGAATAAAAAAGATAAAATTATTACTACTAAAATTGCTATTGTTCCCAATATACTTGTAAATCTTAAATTTAAAACAGTAGCAGATATTATAACTGGACCTAAAATGAAAACAGCAAATGGATTTGTCAACCCGCCAGTGAAATAAAGCATTAAACCTAACTGCAACAAATCATACAGTAATAAAAGCATATTTTGAAATTCTGATAACCTTTTAGTTTTAGGAAAATAAAAACTACTTATTAAATTTAAAAATGAGGATAACAGAATTAGAGACAAACAGCCAAAAATGGAAAATTCAAGTTTCAAAAAAAAATAACTTATTATTACAGCAAAAGTTTGTCCAATTACAGCCATCCAACGTAAATATGTTAATGTAAATAATCTTACCCATCCCCCTCTATCAGATTTTTTTTGAGAGGTATTAGAAATTTTATTCATGTATAATTTTACCTTGATAAACTTTAATGTTATGTAGCTTTTAATATACTATAAAATAAATTTTTTAAGAATTAAAAGAATGCTATTTAAATATGATATAAAAAAACTTAATAATATTGCTCTTCTACCGATAATTCTATTTATTTTTTCAATATCTGTAATCTTTGTAAAATATTTTGACACTAATAAAAATTTAGAATTAGCAGACTGTGGTATAAACACCTCTATTAATTTATTCGAAAAATTTAATGACGATTTTAATCTTACACATGAAGATGGGTTTTTGATTTCAAGGAAACAATTAATTGATCAACCATCACTTATATATTTTGGATATACTTATTGTCCAGATATTTGCCCTTTTGATTTAATGAGAAATGCAGAAGTAGTAGAACTATTAAAAAATGAGAACATAAAATTAAAACCGATATTCATATCTATAGACCCTAAGAGAGATACCCTACAAACTCTTAAAGAATATACTGACTTTCATCATAAAGATATGATTGGACTTACTGGCTCAGAAAAAGATATAAAAAAAATTAAAGATATTTTTATGGTATATTCTCAGATGCCAAATGATTTATCAGATGATTATATTGTAAATCATAGTACTTTTACTTATTTCGTCTTACCAGAAATTGGATTAGCAACTTACTTTACTAGAAAAGATAATGTTAAAAAAATTTCAGAAACTGTTAAATGTATTATGAAAAATTTAAAATCTTAAAAAAATTTATACTTGAAAAATAATTGTTAGTTCATATATCGCAGACATGAATAATATTATTAATTATGATCTAGGTAATGATACATCGCTATTAATTTTAGATGATGATGAACCTTTTACTAGAACACTCGGTCGTGCAATGGAAAGGCGTGGTTTTGAAGTTAAAACACTTTTAAGTGTCAAAAGTGGTTTTGAATATGTACGTAAATCCCCACCAGCTTATGCAATTATAGACCTAAGATTAGAAGATGGAAACGGCTTAGATATTGTAGAAGCCATTAGAAGTAAAAGACCTGAGTCATCTATTGTTGTTTTAACAGGTTACGGAGCAATTGCAACAGCTGTTGCTGCAGTTAAAATTGGAGCTGTTGACTATTTAGCTAAACCTGCTGATGCTAATGATATTGTTAATGCTCTGCTATCTACTAAAGAAAATAAACCACCACCTCCAGAAAATCCAATGTCAGCAGATAGAGTTAAATGGGAACACATTCAGCGAGTTTTTGAGTTATGCAACAGAAACGTTTCAGAAACTGCTAGAAGACTTAGTATGCATAGAAGAACTTTACAAAGAATCTTAGCTAAAAGAAGTCCAAGATAATTTCTAAATTTTCTCACCTTTCAATAATTTTGGTATGTTACCATTTAGACCAGATGCTTCTCTCATAAGATATTTTTTGATAACTTTTGAATTGTTCAATAATTTGAAAGCTATACCACTGCTAAATTTTTTTAAATAGTTTTTATTTGAAAAAAATCTATTCGCAAAATCTGTAAAAAAAACGATGCTTAGGATATCTAAGTTTCTCCACTTGGCATATCTTTCTAAAACTAATCTACTTCCAATATCTTCTCCTAATCTTTTTGACAAAATTAAAATCTCTGCCAGTGCAGCGACATCCCTTATTCCTAAATTTAGACCTTGACCTGCTATTGGATGAATTTTATGGGCAGCATCACCTATAATTACAAATTTTTCTTTTACTAATTTTTTTGAAAAAGCTAAAGAAATTGGAAATATGTTTCTATTGCTTTCAAATTCTATCTTTCCTCTCCTGTTCTGGAAAGCTGTATTTAAATTTTTTAAAAATAATGAATCACTTAACTTAAATATTCTATTGGCATCATTGCTATCCATAGTCCAAACAAAAGAAGATCTATTACCAAAAAGTGGTAAAATTGCTAATGGACCAGAAGGAAGAAAAATTTGAACAGCTTCGCTTTCGTGCTGAATTTCGTGTTTAAAAATACCTACTATACTTGACTGATTATATTCATAATTAAAGTGTTTAATTTTTGCCTCTTTAGCAGATAATGATGGGTAACCATCAGAACCAACTAATAAATCAGAATTAATTATTTGACCATTATCAAGTACTAATTTTATAGTAAAATTATCAATATTTTGTTCAATTACTTTGCTTGAATACAAACATTCAATATTTGAACATTTATCAATTTTTTCTCTTATTACTTTTTTTAGATAAATTTCTTCAACCATATTAAAAATATGATCATTTGTTTTTAGATCAGCAGAAAATTCTAATTCAAACGGCTGAATACTAGATATGCTTGAACCCTGTTGTAATAATATTTTGGTAATAGGCTGAGATTTTTGTTTAACTATGTCCCAAATTTCCAAAACACTCAGTAAATGGCAAGAACCTTCATTTAATGCATATGATTTTACATTATGAAAATTTGAGAAATAGTTTTCTTTTTTTTGTCGATCGATTATAGAAACTCTGAATCCATTCAAGCCCAAAATAAGAGCTAAGAGACTACCAACTATACCACCACCAACTATAGCAACATTAATTTTCTTTTGTTTCATTTATAAAAAAATAGTAAAATTTGTTTTATGGTATGCATAAATTTTAATTTATTATTTTAAGCAAATTATAGATGGATATTATAATGAATAATTATAGCTTTAAAAGTATGACTGGGCAAGCAATTGCCATTCAAAAAGATTTAATTTCACCAGTAAAACTTGCAGAAGAATTTTTTAAAAATATTACTAATGAAAAGAAAACTAATCAAATTTTTACTGAAATTTACTTTAATGACACTTTAAATGAAGCAAAAAAATCTGAAAAACGACAAAAAAATAATAAAAGAAAAAGTTTTTTTGATGGAATTATATTAAACTGGAAAGATCTATTTGATATCAACAAAAAAAAATGTGAGGGAGGAACTCAATTATTAGCTGGTAGAATGTCTAAAATTGATGCTGATGTTTATAAAAATGCCACAAGCTCTGGACTTATAACAATAGGTAAAACACATCTTACAGAATTTGCTTTTTCTGGACTTGGAGTGAATCCTAAAACAGAAACTCCTCCAAATTCAATAAAACAATTTGTAGCACCAGGAGGATCTTCCTCAGGCGCAGCTGTTGCCACCGCACTAAATTTATCATCAGCTGGCGTTGGGTCAGATACCGGTGGATCAGTTCGAATTCCTGCTGCATGGAATAATCTTGTTGGATTCAAGCCTACTCATGGAAAATTGAGTTTAAATGGAGTACTAAAATTATGCCCGAATTTTGATACAGTTGGACCTATAACAAAAACTGTAGAAGATAGTTTTTATTTATATAAAATTTTAAAAGGAGAAAGTTTAAATACTATTGGAAATAATACACTCAAAAATAAATCTTTCCTCATAGATACTTCTTTTTTGATTCAAAATGTTTGTGATGAAGTTAGCAAAAGTTTTCAATTATCAATTAAAAGAATAATTAAATCAGGAGCCAATATAAAAGAAATTGATTTGAATGAAATTTCTAAAGCAACAGAAATTGCAAAAAAACTATTTCCTTATGAAGCATATAATAGTTGGAAAAAAATTATAGAAGCTAATCCAGAAAAAATGCACCCACCAGTTTTAGAAAGATTTAGGGGTGGCATCAGCATTAGCTATAATGATTACTTAGAGGCTTGGAATGAATTAAAAAATATTAGAAAAATCTTTTTACTTAAAATACATAAATATGATGCAGTAATATCTCCTACCTGTCCAATTACACCTCCATTAGTTCAAAAATTGTTAGAAGATGATGAATTTTTTACAAAATCAAATCTGCTTTCTTTAAGAAATACAAGAGTTGCAAATCTTTTTGGTCTAACATCTATTAGCTTGCCGACTGAAATAAATTGTTGTGGATTAATGCTTTTATCAAAACCAAATGATGAAATAAATTTATTGGAAACTGCTCATATGATAGAGCAATGTTTTAAAAATAATAAATAGAATATTTTTTTTATATTAAAATACTAGACCTTAAAGCAATCTATGACTATTATATGAATAACGGAGCATAGATTCCGAATTTGAGGCAAAAATGTTAATAGTAGAGTGGTTTCAATATCCGAAAATTTACTTTTTTTTTCAGCAATTCATTTATTGATAATGAGTTGTTTTTTCTTATTAATAAATTTTATATCTACATTGACAATATTTTGAATATTTAAAAATCAATTTTCTATAAATAAAAAATTAAAAGAGATTTAATATGTCAGTAGCTAATCACGAAAATACAAGAAAGCCAATATTCTCTAGTTTCTTTTTAAATTTTATGAGGCAGCTTTTATTTAAATTTTTTGGATTTGCTATTTTATTATTCGCATTCATGATTTTATTAATTATGTTAAGCTATGACGCTAGGGATCCTTCCTTTAGATCTTCAACTAGTAATAATATAAATAACCTATTAGGTTCTTTTGGAAGTAATATTGCTGATCCACTGCATTTAAGTTTAGGAATTTCTTATTTAGTAATTATTCTTATTTTATTAATTTGGAGTTGGCGTTTAATATTTGATGTGAATAAAGATAAAATTTTAAGTCGTTTTTTTTTCATTCCAATACCTGTTGCGACAACATCCATTTTACTCAGTACATATCCACCTTCTAATGACTGGATTTTTTCTTATGGAATGGGAGGTATTTTTGGTGATACAATTTTAAAATTTATTTTAGAAAATACAACATTTGAAATAAATGAAACTTTGAGATTTACTTCACTTATTTTTGGTATCCTTTCCTTATTTTTTATTTTTCAAATTTCTGCAGTAAATAAAAAAGAATTTTATAAAATTACAACAATTTTATTTTCATCTTTGATAGATGGGATAAAATTAATATTCCGAATTGTTAATATAATAACTAAATCAAAAAGAATTTTAAAAATTTGTAGATACCCCACAACAAATGATAATAACAAGATAAAAGTAGAGCCTATATTATCTAATCAAAATCAATATTACCACGAGGAAAATGTAACTCCTTCAATTACGGGAATAAATAAAGAACAGGATTTTAATAATGGTGATCCAGTACAACAATCATTTAATGGGGATCTGTCATCAGAAACAAAAAATTTGAATATTAGTTACTTTTCAAAAGTTCAATATCCCAACAAAAAAAAACCTATTAAAAGTAAAAGAGCAAAACAAGAAGAACAACCTACGCTATCTCTTTTTCAAGATGAAATGGAGGATTACTACCTTCCACAATTATCCTTGCTTCAGAATACTGTGTCTTCTAACAAAAACATACTTTCAGATGATGCTCTTAATGAAAATGCAAGAATGCTTGAAAATGTTTTAGATGACTATGGTGTTAGAGGTGAAATATTATCAGTAAAACCAGGTCCAGTAGTTACATTATATGAATTAGAACCAGCAGCGGGACTAAAAGCAAGTAGAGTAATTAGTTTAGCAGACGATATAGCTAGATCTATGTCGGCACTCGCTACTCGCGTTTCTACTATACCAGGAAGATCCGTAATTGGTATTGAATTACCAAATGATTTAAGAGAAAAAGTGTTATTAAGAGAAATTTTATCATCAAAAGCTTATGGTGACTCTAATTATCAATTACCATTGGCATTGGGTAAAAATATTGGTGGTGAACCTATAGTAGCAAATTTAGCGAGAATGCCGCACCTACTTATTGCTGGTACAACGGGTTCTGGTAAATCAGTCGGAATAAATACAATGATTTTATCCCTTCTTTACAAACTTTCACCCGATCAATGCAAACTAATAATGATTGATCCAAAAATGTTAGAGTTATCAGTTTATGACGGGATCCCACATCTTCTTAGCCCAGTAGTTACTGACCCCAAAAAAGCTGTTGTAGCACTTAAATGGGCTGTAGCAGAAATGGAAGAAAGATATAGAAAAATGTCTAAAATGGGTGTCAGAAACATTGAGAGTTTTAATTTACGAGTTAAAGAAGCAATAAAAAATAATGAAAATTTTACAAGAACAGTTCAAATTGGCTTTGACGAAGAAACAGGAGAACCAAAATTTGAAGAACAGTCAATTCAACCTGAATATTTACCTTTTATTGTAATTATCGTAGACGAAATGGCAGACCTGATGATGGTTTCAGGAAAGGATATTGAAGCTTGTATTCAAAGGTTAGCACAAATGGCAAGGGCTGCAGGTATTCATTTAATTATGGCCACGCAAAGGCCATCTGTTGACGTAATAACCGGAACAATAAAAGCTAACTTTCCTACTAGAATATCATTTCAAGTTACTTCAAAGATTGATAGTAGAACAATTTTAGGAGAAATGGGAGCAGAGCAATTGCTTGGAATGGGTGATATGCTGTATATGGCCAATGGTGGAAAAATAACTAGAGTACATGGACCATATGTTTCTGATGAAGAAGTCGAAGAAGTGGTTAACCATTTAAAAAAACAAGGTAATCCAGAGTATGTTTCAGGAATCATTAACGGACCTGACGAAGAAACACAAAATAGAATTGATAAAGCAATGGGTCTTTCTTCTTCAGAAAATAGTTCTGAAAATGCACTTTATGACCAAGCAGTAGCTATTGTAGCAAGAGATAGAAAATGTTCTACTTCTTATATACAACGAAGACTTTCAATCGGATATAATAAAGCAGCAAAAATTGTTGAAGCAATGGAGGAACAAGGAGTTGTTTCATCAGCAAACCATGTAGGTAAAAGAGAAATTTTAATTTCTGATATATAATTGGATAATCAAGTTGAATAATCTTAAAATCTTAAGTTTTAAATTTTTTATTATTTTTCTAGTATCGATTAATTATAATAAAAACTTTGTTTTTTCAAAAGAAATAAACCTTAAAGATATAGAAATTTATTTAAACAAGATAGAAACTTTGAACTCAGAAATAATCCAAATAGATCAAAATGGAAATGAAATAGTAGGATCCATTAAACTTAAAAAACCTGGCAAACTAAGAATAGAATATTTTAATCACAAATCTGATCATCTAATAGTTGGAAGTAATGGAATTATAGCAATAATTGACTATAATTCAAACTCCGAACCATTAAGATATCCAATAAAAGGAACACCATTAAAATTCTTAAGTGAGAATGACATAAATCTAAATGATAAAAGCATAGTTTCAAAATTAAAAAAAAATATAAATTTTATCAAATTAGAAATAAAAGAAAAAAAACCAACAATTGGACTCGGGAAAATAATTTTAAAGTTCCAGACAGATCCTATAAAAATTGTAGGTTGGGAAATACCAATTAGTGAGATAGAAACTACCGAAATAGTCTTAATCCAACCCAAATTCAACAAAAGTTTAGATGATGACTTATTTTATATTGCTGCTGAAATTATGAAATTCAAAAATTCTAAGAAATAAAACTTATTCATTTTATTTTCAATTGTCTAATTTTGTCCAAAATTAATCCACTTTCAAATCCTGATTTAAATCTTTCTTTTTCAATTTTGACATTTATATCATTATTTTTGCAATCATTTATCGAGTCTTTCATTTTTTTTATTGCGTCTGGAGATAGTTGAGATAATTGCTTAATTTTGCTTTTTAAAATTGTATCTATATTGCTTGGTTTATCACAGTAAAAATCAAAAAAATTCATAACTTTAAGTTCCTCAAAATTTAATACTTCTCCAAGAAGAAGGAGCCTTTTAGTAATTTGTAAACCAAAAAAATCAAGACATCTTTTAATTCCTTTATAACCATAATGTATTCCAAATTTACTTGCCGGAATGTGAATTTTACAATTTTTTGATCCAATTCTAAAGTCAGTAGATATTGCAAGTTCAACACTTCCACCATATATAGCTCCATTTATTTTGCATATTGAAATAAAAGGTAGTTTTTCTATTTTATCACAAACTTCTGAAATAGGATTTTTACTCCAATCACCAATTGATAAATCCTTAAAATTCATTCCTGAACTAAACGTATCTCCAGATGAAGATATAATTAAACAAATTAGATTCATATTCTTAATTTTTTTTAAAAATTCAGTTATTTGCTTTAAATCATTTCTATTTAGTGAATTTTTTGTTGACGCTTTATTTAAACTGATAGTAGCAATTTTATTATTATGGCTAAATATAATTTCCCTCATATCTTTAACTCAGCCACTAAAGGAGCATGATCTGAAGTTTTATCCCAATCTCTAACAGATCTAAGTATGTAACAATTTGTACTATTTTTTATGTCTGCTGAAATCCAGATATGATCTAACCTCCTACCTTTATTTGATAATTTCCAATCTTTAGACCTATACGACCACCATGAAAAATACTTTCCCTTAGGATTATGTTTTCTGAATACATCTACCCAATCTCCAGTTTTTTGAAGATTCTTTAATTGATTAACTTCTATTGGGGTATGACTAACAACATTTAATAATTTTTTGTGATCCCACACATCATCGCTTTCAGGTGCAATATTTAAATCACCTACAAGTATAGACCTACTGGGTTTTTTTTTATTAAAGTAATTTTCTACCTCTTTTATATATTCCAGTTTAAAATGAAATTTTTTGTTCAATTTAGTATCTGGAATATCACCCCCTGCTGGAAAGTAAAAATTGTGTATAGTTAAATCTCTTGTTACAATCGATATATGCCTTGCTTCCCCACATCTAAGAAAATCTTTCTTTTCTATTTTATCTAGAGGGATTTTAGATATAAATGCTACACCATTATAACTTTTTTGACCCCAACAAGCTGAATATTTATAACCTAAGGGTTTAAAAATATCAAAAGGCATATTTTCAGTTGGACTTTTGCATTCTTGGAGACACAAAATCTCAGGATTTTCCAATTCTAAAATTTTGTATATCAAGTGACTTCTTAATCTGATTGAGTTAACATTCCAAGTTATAATTTTCATAAAGTTCCAAATTATTAGTATTTTAATGAATATTTTCCAATTTTACTTTTTATCAAAAGCTTATCACCAAATTTTGATAATAGTTTTTTTCTTAATCTATAAATATGTGTTTGTAATGTGTGTGTATGATCAGAATTTTTTATTCCCCAAACTTTTTTAGATAACTCTTCCTTTTTTACATATTCACCATCATGTTGGCCTAATTTAACTAATATTTTTAATTCAATATCAGTCAATAAAATTTTTATTTTAGACTTACTAATTATTTTTTTTTCAGATGGTTTGAGGATATATGAACCTATTTTTATATAACTTAACTTTTTTTTATCCTGAGATTTTAAAATTTCATTAACTATTTTAACAAAAAAATTTAACCGAAATGGTTTATTTAAAATTTTTGTCATTAATCGATTTTTTAATAGGCGATCCCTATACCTATTATCTAATGATAAGATGAATAATCGAGGAATAAGTTCTTTAAAATTATTTAAATAATTAATTTTGAAAGATTCATGATTAATAATTGTATCGTTTATAACATAAAGACTAAAGTTTTCTTCAAACTCAGTATCAATTAGTTTATTTATACTTTTAAAATGAAACCAACTATAATCTTTATAAACATCTTTTTGCTCATCCAAAATTGAAAATAACTCTGTTTCATTATCTATAATAGCGATTTTATACATTTGATTATTTTCTTTTATCATTATATCTGTAATTTAAATATAATTTTTAAAACACTTGTATTGTATATAATTTTAAGAATTTGATTATAATATCTATTTCTTTATTTTGAAAGTTTAAGATGATTTCATATTTTAGCAATGAATTAAACACTACTAGACAAATAAGTGATCTTAGATTTGGAATTCCTATAATCTTAGGAAGTAATGGTACTTATGAAATGATTATTGCGATTGAGCCTCTAAATGAAGAAACTTTTCAAAAAATATTAGAATATAATAACTCATCTGATTTAGAACCTTATCTAGCAATTACCAAAAACAGAGCTAATTTTTTAAAAGCTAGAGTTTATGACGGAAATATTGCAAGATTAAAACTACCAACTCCAATTTCTTTTAATTGGATAAAATCAACAGCTGATCCTTCTGAAGATTTTGAATATCCACTTAAAGGGCCATATTTCAGTTTGCGTGAAGGAAATAGTAATATTTCAAAAGTTGCTATTAATTTTTGTAAAAAGGCAGAACTATTGCCCGCAGCACTTATTGTGCCAATTAATTCAAAGGAACTAAAAGAATTAAAAAAATCAGGATTTATTTACCAAGAAATAAGTAAAAATTTTGATACTAAAAGATCTAGTGATAATTTATCTCTAATTAGTTCTGGCAGAGTACCTATCCCAGGGGGGTTGAATTCAAAAGTTTCGGTCTTTAGAGATTTGAACAGTCTAATAGAACATTATGCAATTGAAATAGGGTGTTTAGATTTATCCCAACCAATTTTAACTAGACTGCATTCAGCTTGTTTTACTGGAGACATTCTTCATTCATTAAAATGTGACTGTGGAGAACAATTATCCGCAACTATTAACAAAATTCAAATAGAGAAAAGCGGTGTTATTATTTATTTAAATCAAGAAGGAAGGGGCATAGGATTAGCAAATAAAATGAGGGCGTATAAACTACAAGATTCTGGCCTAGATACTTTTGAAGCAAATCAAAGGCTTGGTTTTAATGATGATGAAAGAGACTTATCAATTGGATCAAGAATTTTGAAAAAGCTTGGAATTAATAAAATTAAACTACTAACTAATAATCCTTCAAAAATAAAAGCTTTTGAAGACTCAGGAATTAAAGTGTTGAAACGTTTACCAATTTTATCTAAAGAGACTAAGGAAAACAGATTATATATTAAGACCAAAAAAGATAAAAGTGGTCACTTTTTTTGATAATATTTATCCTCGTTGTCCAAAAATAGCTGAACCAATTCTAACATCTGTTGCTCCTAATTTGATAGCATCTACAAAATCATTACTCATACCCATGGACACTCTAGGAAGCTCATTTTTCTTTGCGATTTCATATAATATTTTGAAATGATTTAAAGGAGAATCATGTATTGGGGGCAAACACATTAATCCAACAATAGGCAACGAATGTTTGACTCTAGCTAACTCTAATATGTAGTCTACTTCATCGATTTTAACACCAGTTTTTTGATTTTCATTACCTGTATTAACTTGTATAAATAATTCAGGACAAAAACCTAACTTTTGTGATTCATTTGAAATTTTTAAAATTAATTTTTCACGATCAATACTATGAATAACATTGAATAACTTCATAGCTTCTTTTACTTTATTTGTTTGTAAAGCACCTACCAAGTGTAATTCAACTTCACCATACTCATTAATCAATTTAGGCCATTTCTCTAAACTCTCTTGAACCCTATTCTCTCCAAAAACGCGGTGTCCTTGTTCTAAAACTTTTTTTATTCTTGCAAGTGGCTGAACTTTTGAAACTGCTATGACATTAATCTCATCCTTTAGACGTCCTGCCTCCTCTTTAGCAATCTCAACTTTTGACAATATTTTTTCTAAACTCATTATTTTTCATTAGTTAAAGTAATTTTTATATTCTTCCCTAAGTTTATTTTTTAAAATTTTTCCCAAACTGTTCCTAGGAAAAGAATTTACAAAAATGTATCCTTTTGGACATTTATATTTAGATAGTTTTTTTGTTAATATTTCTGAAATTTTTTTAGAATTAATTTGGATACTTTCTTCCTTTATTATAATAGAAAGGACTGATTCGCCTAGATCTTTATGGGGAACTCCTATTACTGCATTTTCTTGAATCCCTTCAATACTATTAATTACATCTTCAATTTCTTTTGGATATACATTAAATCCACCTGAAATGATAAGATCTTTCAATCTTCCAACTATTTCTAAATATCCATTATTATCAAATTTTCCTAAATCCTCGGTTTTGAAATAATTGTCTTTAGTAAATGAATCAGCTGTTTTACTTGGCATTTTCCAATATCCAGAAAAAACATTTTTTCCTTTTACTTGAATTTCACCAACTTGACCGTGGGATAATAATTGTCCCGATACTTGATCAACAATTCTAACATCTATACCAGGCAAAGGAAAACCAACTTTACCTGAAATTCTGTAGCCTTTGTAAGGATTTGAGCAAATCATATTAGTTTCCGTCATACCATATCTTTCAAGTATCCTCTTACCTGTTGCTTTAAAAAATCTATCATTAGTTTCTTTAGTTAAAGGGGCACTTCCAGAAATAAAAAGTCGAATATTTTTTACAAGTAGTTTTGTTAACTTCTTGGATTCCAATAATCTTGAATAATAAGTAGGTACACCCATAAGTACTGTTGCATAAGGTAAATTATTAGTTATTGTTTCTAATTCAAATTTTTCTAGAAAAATCATATTTGCAGATGACAATAAAATAACATTTGTTGCTACAAAAAGACCATGAGTATGATAAATAGGGAGAGCGTGAATAAGATTATCTTCACTGTCAAAACAC